>DATFAA010000097.1:0-32094 GCA_035255045.1 Rhodocyclaceae bacterium
CCGCCACGGGGTGGCCACGCTCGGTCACCTGCTTGACCGCCTCGATCTTGAACTCTTCCGGATAACGTTTGCTGCTCATGACACCTCCCTATTGCCTCAAGTTTAAGGCTCAAAGGTGTCTACCAACTCCGGGGCGCTTCAGGGGAATGGACTCAATACAAGAGCAGGATCGGCTATTCTTGCATCAGTACATGACCCTAACCAAGTGTGATCTTTACTTTGCTGACAAGGCCATCCTGATTGAAGGACCAACTGAGCGAATACTAATGCCGCGCATCCATCGGCTTGTGGATGAACAACTTGAGGACGACAAGAAGCTGTCCAAGCAATACATCTCAATTATAGAAGTTGGTGGAGCCTATGCTCACCGCTTCTATCCTCTTTTGGACTATCTCGAGCTTCGAACCCTCATCATTACTGACATCGACTCTGTAAAACTTAACGGCAGCGGTAAGTGGATCAAATGCAAACACTCGGAGGGGGCTCGTACCAGCAATGCAGCAATAAAGAACTGGTTCAATCGAGACAACATTTCTCCCGAAGAGCTTAAGCAAAAAACCCAAGCCGAGAAAGTTATCGGCCACCGATGCCTCACATATCAAATTCCAGAAGCCACCTTAACAGCCTGCGCTAGAAGCTTTGAGGATGCCCTAGTCCTCGCAAATCCTACGATGTTTGGTTTGAATGCAGGCGATGACTGGGAAGAAGCTGCCTGGAACAAAGCGCAGGACATGCCAAAGACTGAAACGGCCCTTAGATACGCCATTGAGGTTACTAACTGGGAAGTTCCGCGCTATATCAAGGAAGGACTGAGGTGGCTTTCTGAACCGCCCGCTTCTATCTTGGATTCAACCGCTCCGGATACCCCCGAACCGCCTGAGCAGCCTGGTGTTCTTGTGGAAGTGATTGCTGAACATGGTTGAAGTCGCTCTTTCTCCTGCGGAGGAGGCGGCAGCTGCCGCGCAAGCGCAAGTAACCAATTGCTTGCTTAATGAACAAAACTTCCGGCTGGAAGCCGGTGCTGGAGCCGGGAAGACATATTCCTTGGTGGCCGCTCTAAAGTGGCTAATTGCTGACCGTGGCTCTACCTTGCTAAAGCGGGGCCAGAAAGTTGCGTGTATTACATATACGCAAGTTGCAAGGGATGAAATCCTTCAAAAAATCGATGTGCATCCTGCCATACATGTCGACACCATCCATGCCTTCTCTTGGGGCATCATGCAGCAGTTCCAAAGTGGCTTGCGCGACATTGTCTCTACGATGGAGCGCTATCAAGAAAAGCTGGCTGAAGTTGAAGGTATTGGCAGTCGCCGAGTTGAATACAAACTAGGGTTCTTTGGCATCGATGACCATACTGTAACGCTCTCCCACGACGACGTGCCGTACCTGATGGCTCGACTGCTGGGAATAGAAAAATTCCGACAAACGTTTCAGCGTCTGTATCCGATAGTTCTAATCGACGAATATCAGGATACCGATTCGCACTTCATGCAAGCACTCTCGGATCACTTCTTCTCTACCAATCAGGGCCCTTTGATTGGCTTATTCGGAGATCAGTGGCAAAAAATCTACGGCAACAGCCATGCTGCAGCCCATTATCCGAATGTCCAATCCATCGACAAAGGCGCAAATTTCCGATCCGCACCTGCAATCGTCGATGTCCTCAATAGCTTACGTCCAGACTTAGTGCAAGCTGTCTGCGATCCTAACGCTCCGGGTGAAGCCAGAGTATTCCACACGAATGATTGGGAAGGTGAGCGCTTCACGTCTCGCAATGGCAGGGACGATCTATCGGCAGCAGCAGCCCACCGTTATTTAGAAACTCTTCGTGAACACCTCGCCGATGAAGGATGGGATTTCGCTCCCGATGAAACGAAGATTCTAATGCTTACGCACAATGTTCTCGCCCAAGAACAAGGCTATCCCACGATCGCCGATATCTTTGATCGAACTGAATCGTTTGTGAAAAAGGAAGACAAGCACATTGAGTTCTTGCTAGATAAGGTCGAACCAATGTGCCGTGCTTACGCTGAGCAGCGATACGGTAGGATGTTTGAAGTACTCGGAAGCATGCAGGCGATTCGTAGTCACGCTGACAAGGTAAGGTGGCGGGACGACATGGCTATGTTGTCCCAACTACGCCTGAACGGATCTATCGGCAACGTTATCGATCACCTGCGCCAAACCCGTCGACCTCGATTACCTGAATCTGTTGAACGCCGAGAATCTGAACTAGTTCAGCGTGGCCCAGTAGCAGGCGACGATGAACCCAGGTATATCACCCGCCTTCGCCGGCTTCGCGATGTGCCCTACTCAGAAATCACCGCACTGGCGAACTATGTCGAGGGCTCAACACCATTTGCTACCAAGCACGGCGTCAAGGGGGCTGAGTTTGAGAATGTGCTAGTGGTACTCGGAGGTGGCTGGAATCACTACAACTGGCCACAGCTCCTTGAACTCTTGACGACAAGAGAAATTAACAGCAGAAACGAGAAAGCATTCTTGCGGGCGCGTAACCTGCTCTATGTCGCCTTATCACGTCCAAAGAAAAGACTAGCTGTTTTGGTCACGCAGTCTCTACCGGCCACTGCAATAGGCACCTTGAACCTCATGTTCGGAGAGGATTGTGTCGTACCAGCTCCTCTTTAGACTATGTTGCGACAGTTTGTGCATTACTTCTCGGAAAGGCAGAGAAGGTGTCCTCAAAGTCTGAATTGCGGAGACTACGCCAGCAGGAGGCTAGAGCCCGCAAAACCCTAGCCGACAAGCAGCGCCTGGACAAGCACCAGCATGTCGTACAAGCCCTGCGTGATCCCCTCTTAGCATCGACAGTCATCAAGCCAGCTTTGGCCCAAGTGCAGCTTTGGCGGGCAAACCAGCTATGTAGTCTCGACTATATTGAGACGTGGGAAGAACTCTTAAATGACCCAGTACGGGCTGCGGAAGCACTCGAATCGTCATCGCTATGGGCGATACAGCTCCGTCAGAACTCCCCGTTCTTAGCACCAATTCAACCCATAAACAGCCAAGCGGTTTTCTCCGAAAGTGAGGGCGACGGGGAGGTCACGTGATATTTTCAAGGCGCGTACTTCGGCGAATGCGCGACTTGCTGCATCGATCGGTTTGGAGTTACTTGACCCGACCGTATTCGTCCTTCTCAGATGCTGCCACGTCTTTGTCCACTAACGGTAGCGGCTTGTCTAGGTCCGCCTCACTCATGCCAAAGACATGGGCGTTATACTGCCAGGTCCGGAAGCGGTCCTTCATCTCCTTATTAATGAGTTCCAGGCGCTTGTTTTCGGCCAGGAGGTTCGCAATCCGCTTCGCTGCAACGGCTAGGCTGGAGGGCATCGGCGAAGTTTGCTTTGGGCTGATGCGAAGATGGGCCTTTTTGGACTGAAAGGCGGTCAGAACGCGCTCGTGCTGGTTGAGCCCCTGCCTGGACGGCTTGAAGCCGAGCAGCGGGGTGACCTTGTCGCGGACCTCGTTCCAACTAATCGTCTCGTTGGGCCATGTGTTAATCAACCCGACGACGCCGTCGATGTCGCGCTTTGTAAAGACGCGATTACGTGCCATGGCCACGCTCCAGCAGCGGGGCGGCGCCATGTAGCGGAAGGGCACGATTTTCCCGATAGGCGGCAACGATAAGATCAATTGCGTCGCGCTCGCCCATCTTGTTTTCGACAGCTTCTAGCGCCTTCCACATGAGGACCCGATGCAGGTGCGTGTTCTCGGTGGTGTTGGATAGCCGAATTTCCGCGCCCACCGGGATGTTCGGATCTTCCAGCAAGAAGATCAGTTCCTCGACCCGCTGGCGACGCAAGGACTGGTCCTTGAGCCAGTCGTCGGGCACTATCTCGCCCCGCTCAATAGCTTCCTTGGCACTCGTCTGCTGGCAAGCTATCCGAACTAGCACCTTTCTCAGCCGCTCAAGGCGCTCTTCGTTGTCCTTGCCCATTAGCTTAATGCAGACGTGATCTTTACAGTTCAGGCAATCCCGGTAGTGGGGGCAGGGTTTGATCAGCCAATCGTGCTCACACCCGCCCCAGATCGTCAGAATCGTAGCACTACGGTGATGCATGTTAATGTCGGCACAGCTGCGCGGCCTGAGCCGAACGGTCCAATGCGTGGTCTGGGTCTCCTCGATATCGAGCGATCGAACTGGCAGGTCGAACACGGCGTTGCTCCCGTCTTCTTCCTGAGTTGCGTTGCGGGCAATCTCGGCCTTGTCTTCAGCGCGAGTGTGATCGTAGGTGCGCCCTTGCCAGGCCGCGGCACGGCCGGCCGCAGCATTCACGAACGCGGCTTCGAGGAACTCGTGGCCAGTGCCGTCGTGAGCGATCGTGTCAATTAGATGACGGATTGAGTGCGACTTGAGCTTCAAAGGCTTACCGTCTTCATCGTTCGCCCGGTGTCGATCGAAGAACGCGAAGCAGCTTCCCAGAATGGTCAAGTAAGGACTCCAAATGCCGACAGGATTGGGCGTTCCGTTTCGCTTGAGTTGATACGGGTGCATACAGAACAACAGGCGGCTGTACTTCAGGTTCTTATTCTTAGCGCTTAGGACGTATGGGAAGCCCTTGGGGAGGTGATCCAACACCCAAGTCCACAGAGTATTAAGCGTGTACGCGCCATTCCTCCCAAGCAGACCCTTTGCACGCAGCACACTGTTTGCAGCCTCATACGTCTTGGACTTTGATCCGAGCGCGGCAGCGGCCTCGATGGTGGTCAGCGCCTGATCATCGGGGACGTCTGGGCAGCCCGAATGTCGGTAAAAGCGAAGCGGAGCATTCGGGTTCTTGGCGCGAAGCTCAAGCTGCTCCTCGACATACTTGGCGAAGCGTCTCGGTTCCTCTGTGATGGTCAGGATACGCCTAAATGCTTCTCTGGCGTATGGCTCCATCAGCTGGTGTACCCAAGCCATACGGTTTGGGTTCCACTCGTTCTTCTCGCTGCGCCAACGCCATCCGTACCAGAGAACGCCCTCGTGATCAGTTTCTTCGTGCTCCGCGTCAATCTCCATTTCGAAGAGTTCGCCGCCACGCTTGCTGCCCGCGCCGGAAAGCAGCATTGCAATGCAACTCGTTACGAAGACATCCGGGTTGGTATTACGGTCCGTGAGATCGAATCCTTCGCTAAACAAGGCGCCGATCGCCTTGATAGCGCGCTCATCGGGCAGGCGCTCCTTACGAAGGCGATCCGCTTCAGCACCTAGCTTGGTACTCAGGAGGTTTGCTTTAAGCGGGCTGGCGAAGGTTCGGACAATATTGCGCGTTAGTCCCTCACGGTGCAATAACCGCGCTAGGCGCTCTAAAGTTTTTCCAATGTTGTAACAGGTGCCTTGGGCGTACATTTTCTCGAATGCCAGCTGAAGCGCGCGATTCAGCGTGTGGAGCGTGATGCGAGTCGGATCTCCATCCGCCCCTTCCTCACCCAACGCCAACTCAACTAGGCGAAGCGACTGGAGATCTTGTTTGCGCTCGCTAGCGCTGGGGTTTCTACTTTCAAGATGGCAGAGCACCGCCTTGGCGAAATCAATAAAATTGGGATGTAAAAGCCGTTCGGGGGGAACAACTCTTGTGGCAGAACCCAACTTTGCACCTTTCGTGAATCTACCGATCCCCATCCAATGGGCGTCGCTCCACTTCCAATCCTCGCCGAACACCCTAAGATCTCTCGCCGTGCGGATGAATTGGGCCAAACTTTCGGCGGCGGGAGTGGGTTCGACATAGGTGAGATTCGGAATGCGGTATCCGGTCTTGTCAGTCACTTCGTATCTCCCCTGCGGTTCGGTTGTTCTGTTGTGATCTGATTCTTTATTTCGCCGCGACGCTCCGCGCACAAATGGATCACAACCAAAACGGCGAGGATCAAAGTGTCAGCGACTTCGATGATCGCGCGTTCCTCGATTGGATCAAGGCCATTGAAGAATTCTTCACGCTCTTCCAGCAGCACCTCTAGGAACGCTTCATGCGGACCGTCGACCCAAGGTTGAAAGTGGAGACAGCCGTCGTAGCAGGCGCGAGGAATGGAACCAATACCGCAGTTGCGCTTAACGGCGCAGGTGGCACCCGGTTCAGCATTGATGATGACGAGGCGGGAGCTTTCGGGATCGTCCCCGCCCACCGCATCCGACTCATGATCAACGACCTTGCCCGAGAAGAACGCGGCGATCGGTCTCATCCTAGCTTCTGTAGCCTTGGACCATCGTGCTGCCTTGTCGGGACTATTTCTGGAGTAGCTTGGAAGCGCCGTGAAGTCGTCGTGGTCTAGATTATAGGCAATCACCGGACGTGGGCATCCGAGGCGTTCGAGGTTGCTCACTAAGGTATACCGAAGCCGTGTCGGGAAGACGGTGAGCAGTTCTCCGGCACGATCGCGAACGCCCGATGCCTTGACGACGCGATCGAAGGCGTCCCGAATTATTGTCGTATCGGTTTCCCATGCATCGGATTCCGCTTCCTGGCGTAACAAGGTGATCGCCTCACCGTGGCTGCCAGCGTCGACGAGTTTGCGGATCGCCTTGAGGGATCGATTGACGCGAGTCCAGCCTGGGAATAGTGGGATTCCTTCGTGAATTCTTTTGCGATCCTGTTGCTGCAGGATCAGCCCTGTTTCCGTGAGCCGGGTGTCAAATTTGCGTACCACATCGGTACGCAGCTTCATTAAAAGGTTCCATTCCTCCAATGGCAGAGGGACTGTGCGGAAATGCTCCCGCCAACCCCGCCGTCCCTTGATGCGGGGGATATGCAAAAGCAACAGTCGCTTTGGAGGCTCGTTAGGCCTAGGTTCTTCGGTCCGGCTGTCATCCATATCCTCGCACTTGAGCCGTGTGAATTGCGCCGCCCTACGGCCACTGAGCATGAAAAGACGATAGAGCATAAACTCAGAGAGCGTAATTTGTTTGGCTTCGTAGGCGTTGCGCGCCCCAACCTCCAATGCCCACTGCTCCTCAGACGTCAGAGGCCCCCCCTGAGGATCACGCCGGTTAACACGAACGTGCCTCTCCGGACTCTTTAGTATCCACTCGCGCATACGCTCGACAACCGAAGCCGACACACCCGGGTAACCGAGCTCATTCCAGAGCGTGAGGAACGGGCGAAGTAAATGCATACCATTTGCATCGTGACCGTCGCGTAGATAGGTGTGGGCCCGGTAATTCGCTACAGCAGCCCAAGTGATGGCATTGTCCGTCAGTTCAGCCAGTGCCACGAGTTCCCCCAGTACAACCGTCAACCTGTGGGTATGCTGTACGGTGCAATTTTCTGCGACAGATGCCAGCGTTCGAATCGCCCCGTCCAGCAGAACCGGGTAGGCAGAGAGTTGTTCCCTGAGCGAACTTACATACAACGCCCGTTTCGATGTGAGCGGCCAAATGTCATCGCGTGGGTTGAAGCGCTTGCCGTCTTTGGATACTCGCCATTCGTACTCGCCAGGTAGCTCTCCACCGA
Organism: Rhodocyclaceae bacterium; assembly: GCA_035255045.1. Classification (GTDB taxonomy): domain Bacteria; phylum Pseudomonadota; class Gammaproteobacteria; order Burkholderiales; family Rhodocyclaceae; genus JAGTRP01. Next base: position 7,452 of record DATFAA010000097.1, read on the forward strand.
CATCGGGAAGGATGGTACCGGCGGTTGATTTGTCCCCTAAGTCATCCATCGTTCCGTTTCTAGTTCCTTATGCCATCCACCGAGCGCTCCATCTTCTCAGCCACAGCCAGCATGGCTTCATGAGACGCCTCGCGGATATATCGCTTGTTGTAGCGTTGGCCTGTCGTGGACGACGACGACCAGCCCTCCAACAGGTTTCGCAGTTGCTCAGCTTCAACGTAACTGATCTTTTCCTGCAACCTCATCGCAATGGAATAGCTTTCGTTCCAGCGATGGCGCAAATCGTGCGCCGAGATATCTAACTCGGGAAACGCCCGCCGGATCGTGGCAAAAATCTCTCTCAGGCTCGACAGTGACAGAGCGTGCCCCTGTGTCGGGCCAGACTTGTGTGACACGAACAGATACGGACACCTAGCAGCATTAGGGATGAACTTCCTTACTTCAACAACGTAGCTCCGGATTTCCTCGAGAGTCCGTTCGGTCAGCGGCAGTACGCGCTGGTTCGTCTTGACCAACGCTTGCCTCCTGCGCGTGTCTTGCGGGGAGTCGGCGCGCCGGACGATAGCCACTTGCATGGCATCCCAGTCAATATCATCCCTCACTCGAATGTTCAGGAGTTCCCCGCCGCGGGTTCCGGTAACGCGCAGCAGCTTCACGATCAGATAGTTCCTGATTTGGACCCCTGGATCCTCAAAGGGGCTTAGTGGTGAGCCTGGACGCAGCACCTCGAAAAGACGGGCTTCCTGTTCGTTGGTCAATCCTCTAAGAGCTTTGGTCTTCTTGAGGTTCTCGTCACCATCACCTCTTGAACGGGCAGACCTCCCCCTAGCGCGAATCGCGGCTTCTAGCCAATCGATGGCACTTGTGGTTTCCACGGTGAACCGGTTGCTTGCGCGACCAAGTAACTCTTCGCACAGCCACCTGACATAGTCAGCAATGCGCTGCATGTACATGGCCTGTGTGTTTTTTTGTACCCGTATTAATGGTGGGGAGTAGCCCTTTTTAAGGGTTACAACCTTGCTTTTCACCACCCCGCGTCGCTTTTTGCTGATAACGTCACCCAGGGCATCCAGTTCGCCCGTAGTCAGCCAGGTCCGTGATCGGATGCGCTCGACTAGATCAATCTTTTTGGCAGCGCAGAACTCCAAAAGCGCCTTGATGGCTGTGAGCGCCTGCTCCTGGGTCGCCGTCGCTTTTCCCTTATTTCTTAGAGCCGTGGTAATGAACAGGTTGGGATAGAAGGCGGGCATGCCAGATTGATCGATGAGCATAGCCCAGCGCTCGCCCCTTGGATCAACATCGATCGCTACCCTGAATTTCGGCATGCCTTCCATGTATCTTAAAGACATATTATTGATATGTCGCTTATTAGGCTACGACAAATCCGATAACGTCAAATATTTCTGACGTGGAGTTACAATTGCCTTTATTGGATGGAGCCTTATTGATGCTTACGGGCAAAGTTAGTCCCACTTATCGTTGTGTCCTCGACACCAACGTCGTCCTCGACCTCCTCCACTTCGCCGACCCGGTGGCCTCTCCCCTCCTGGCCGCCGTCGAAGCCGGCCGGGTTTGCTGCTTCGCCGACGCCGCCAGCCTGGACGAGCTGTCCCGGGTGGTGGCCTACCCGGAGTTCGGAATGTCGGCCGCCGCCGGCACGGCCCTGGTGGAGCGCTACGGGCGGCTCGTCAGCCGGATCGCGCCGGGGGAGGTCCCCAAGCTGCCCAGGTGCAGGGACCGGGATGACCAGAAGTTCCTCGAACTCGCCTGCCGCAGCCAGGCCGACCTGCTGGTCAGCAAGGACAACGCCCTCCTGCGGCTCAAGGGCCGCACCAACCTGGCCTTCCGCATCGTGACGCCGGCGGGGGCAGTGGCCTGCCTGGGCGCCTGAGGCCCGTTCAGTAGCAGACGGTGGTCGAGCTGCGCCGGCCGGCGCTGTCGGTGCACACCCGTGTGCCCCGGGGGCCGGTGATGACCGAGGTGCTGCCCTTGCGGTCGTAGGTGCGCTGGATGATGGTGGGGCCGCTGCGGCGCTGGCCGGGCTTGTTCATCTCCAGCTGCTTGGCCTGCTCGGTGCCGCTGGTGGGGATGCCGGCGTTGCCCGGTTCGTAGAAGGCCCCCGGCGGCAGCTGCTGCTTGTTGTGGGGATAGAGCACCGGCCCCTCCCCCGGCTGGGCAGGGGCCTGTCCGGGAAGCTGGGCGAGGGCCGGCAGGGGCAGGAGGGCGGCGAGGAGGATCAGGCGGCGCATGGCGGACTCCGGTCGGGATGGCGTTATCGACGCATCATAGCCCCTGGCGGCCGCCGCTTCACTCCTGGCGACGGCGGAAAACCCAGGTGGCGTCGTCGGAAGCCTCGGGGGCGAAGGCGTAGCCGTCCCGGTCGAAGCCCTGCAGTCCCTCCGGTTCGGTGAGGCGGCTCTCGATGGCGAAGCGGGCCATCATGCCCCGGGCCCGCTTGGCGTAGAAGCTGATGATCTTGTAGCGGCCGCCCTTCCAGTCCTCGAACACCGGCTGGATGACGGCGGCCCGGATTTTCCGCGCCACCAGGGCCTTGAAATATTCCTCCGAGGCCAGGTTCACCAGCACCGGCCGCGGCATTTCGGCCAGCTCGGCATTCACCGCCTCCACCAGGCGCTCCCCCCAGAAGGCATAGAGGTCCTTGCCCCGGGAAGTGACCAGCCGGGTACCCATCTCCAGGCGGTAGGGCTGGATCAGGTCGAGGGGACGCAGCAGGCCGTAGAGGCCGGAGAGGATGCGCAGGTGGGCCTGGGCGAAGTCCAGGTCGGCGGCGGCGAGGTGCTTGGCGTCGAGACCGTCGTACACGTCGCCGTCGAAGGCCAGCACCGCCTGCTTGGCGTTGTCCGGGGCGAAGGGCAGGTGCCAGTCGGCGTAGCGATGGAAATTGAGCAGCGCCAGGGGGTCCGACAAATGCATGAGGCCGGCGATGTCCGCCGGCGAGAAGGTCCGCAGCACGTCGATCAGGGCCTGGGAATGGGCCGTGAAGCCGGGCTGGCTGTAGGCGGCGACCTGGGGCGGGGTGTCGAAATCCAGCGTCTTGGCCGGGGAAAGGACCAGCAGCATCAAACTCTCCTGCAATCTAAACGTCTTGAATTCTACCGGCTTGGTAAAATTACGGCCTTTCTCCCCTCCTCACCTTCGAGTCACCCCCTATGAAACGCACCCGCTTCGGCTCCCGCGACCGCATCTCCCGCGATGCCGCCGAACTGCAACGCCTCGCCACCGGCCTTTCCGAATCCGGCGGCAAGCTCGAGGACGCCTGGTGGGAGGCCCGTCTCGCCGAACTGGTGGAGAGCCTCCTCAGGAACGGCGCCGAGGACGACATCAACACCGCCCTCGACCGCCTGTTCGAGACCAATCCCCGCGCCCACGACGAGCTGGCCGACATGGTCGAGGCCCGAGCCGAATCCACCCGCCTGGAAGCCCAGGGCAAGGAATTCGACGTCATGCTGTTCGCCGCTCCCATCCTGGCCTGGTCGCGCTTTTCCATTCCCGCCTGCAGTCTGCCCCGGAGCAGCCTGGAGGCCCTGAAGGTCCACCTGGGCGCCCATGTCTTCGGCGCCGACGCCCGCATCGCCCTGGCCGACTTCTTCTTCAGCCCCGACCAGCTGCCCCGCAGCTTCTGCGACACCTGGCTGCTGCTGCGGGAGCTGGGCATGGCCGCCCTGGTCGACCAGGACCTGGAGATCGACACCAAGGGCCTGCCGGAGACCAACCGCTTCCTGTCCGACGTGCGCTACCTGGTGGGCGCCGTGGCGGTGCCCCGGGGCGCCGCGGTCTTCCGCTGGAACGAGGCCGACGGCAGCCGCGAGGTCTCCCTGCGGGAATGGATCAAGCAGGGCAGCCCCAACCTGGAGCCGCTCCTCACCGGCTGCGCCTACCAGCCGCTGCTGGCGGACGCCTACCACACCGCCTGCCGCCAGGCCGACCGGGCCTCCCGCCCCTATTCCCTGAAGGCCTCCGTCGCCTTCCTGCAGACCGTCCAGGGCATCACCCCGGCCGATCTGCGGGCCGTGGTCGGCCCCTTCTACGACCGCCGCATGGAGGAATACCGGGTCGGCCTCGGCCCCCGGGACAAGGACGCCACCTGGCACGGCGTGGTCTGGCCCCTGCTCGGCTCCGAGGACGAGGCCACCGACGCCGCCGGGGAAATCGAGTCGGTGCTGCGGGAATGCGGCGTCAAGGACGTGCTCTTCCTCGACCACCACTTCCCCATGGAATTCTGCGACGACTGCGGCGCCCCCATGTACCCGAACAGCGAGGGGGAACTGGTCCACGCCGAAATGCCGGAACAGCCGACGACCAATTCCCAGGTCCTGCATTGACGAGTCGTAGCCATGAGTAATGCCGATTGGCTGGTGCGCAGCCAGGCCGCCGTCTGGCACCCCTGCACCCAGATGCGGCACCACGCCGCCACCGCCGCCCCCCACTACCTGCCCCTGGTGCCCATCGCCCGGGGCGCCGGCCCCTGGCTTTACGACTTCGACGGCCGACGCTACCTGGACGGCATCAGCTCCTGGTGGACCAACCTCTTCGGCCACGCCAATCCCCGCATCAACGCCGCCCTCAAGGACCAGCTGGAGCGCCTGGAGCACGTCATGCTGGCGGGCTTCACCCACGCCCCGGTGGTGGAGCTGTCCGAACGCCTCTCCGCCCTCGCCGGCAACGCCCTGGGCCACGCCTTCTACGCCTCCGACGGCGCCTCGGCCACCGAGATCGCCCTCAAGATGAGCTTCCACTACTGGCGGAACGCCGGCCGCGGCGACAAGGACCAGTTCCTCTGCCTCGCCGGCAGCTACCACGGCGAGACGGTGGGCGCCCTGGCGGTCACCGACGTGGCCATCTTCAAGGACGCCTACGCGCCCCTGGTGCGGGCCGCCACCGTGGTGCCCTCCCCCGACGCCCGCCAGGCCGAGGACGGCGAGACCCCGGCCGACGTGGCCCGGCGCGCCGCCGAAGCCCTCGAGGCCCACCTGGAGGCCCACGGCGACACCGTCGCCGCCCTCATCGTCGAGCCCCTGGTGCAGGGAGCCGCCGGCATGGCCATGTACGACCCGGAGTACCTGCGTCTGGCCCGGGCCTTGTGCGATCGCTTCGAGGTGCACCTGATCTGCGACGAAATCGCCGTCGGCTGCGGCCGCACCGGCACCTTCTTCGCCCACGAGCAGGCCGGCATCCGGCCCGATTTCCTGTGCCTGTCCAAAGGCATTTCCGGCGGCTACCTGCCCCTCTCCGTGGTCCTCACCACCGACACCGTCTACGACGCCTTCTACGACGAATCGGTGACCCGGGGCTTCCTCCACTCCCATTCCTACACCGGCAATCCGCTCGCCTGCCGGGCGGCCCTGGCCACCCTGGACATCTTCCGGGAGGACGACGTCCTCGCCGCCAACCGGGAGCGCGCCCGGTTGCTGGGAGAAGCCCTGGCTCCCCTCGCCGGCCATTCCCAGGTCCGCAACCTGCGCCAGCGGGGCATGATCCTGGCCTTCGACGTGGATACCGCCGACCCGGCTTTCCCCCGCCGCTTCTACCGGGCCGCCCTGGCCCGGGAAGCCCTGGTCCGGCCCATCGGCAGCACCGTCTACCTGATGCCCCCCTACATCGTCGAGGAGCCCGAGATCGCCCATCTCGGCCAGGCGGTGGCGGGCGCCCTGTCCGAGGCCCTGGCTTGATCGAAGACCGTCTGAAGGCCGAGTTGGCCGCCATCGCCGCCGCGGGGCTGACCCGCCGGCGCCGGGTCCTGGCCGCCCCCTGCGGCCCCCATGCCGTGGTGGATGGCCGTCCCATGCTGGCCTTCACCAGCAATGACTACCTGGGCCTCGCCGCCCATCCGGCAGTGGCCGAAGCCATGGCCGAAGGCGCCCGGCGCTGGGGCGCCGGCAGCGGCGCCTCTCACCTGGTGAGCGGCCACCTGCAGCCCCACGAGGAACTGGAACAGCGCCTCGCCGCCTTCACCGGTTTCCCACGGGCCCTGACCTTCTCCACCGGCTACCTGGCCAACCTGGCGGTGGTCCCGACCCTGGCCGGCCGTAGCGCCGCCGTCTTCGCCGACCGCCTCAACCACGCCTCCCTGATCGACGCGGTACAGCTCTGCCGGGCGCAGGGCACCGGGTCCCACCGCTATCCCCACAACGACCTCGCCGCCCTGGAGCGCCAGCTGGCCGGGAGCGACGCCGCCGAGAAATTCATCGTCACCGACGCCGTCTTCAGCATGGATGGTGACCTCGCCCCCCTGCCGGGGCTCTTCGAGCTGGCCGAGCGCTACGACGCCTGGCTGGTGGTGGACGACGCCCACGGCTTCGGCGTCCTCGGCCTCCAGGGCCGGGGGGCGCTGGCCCACTGCGGCATCCCGGCTCATCCCCGGGTCCTGCTCATGGGCACCCTGGGCAAGGCGGCCGGGGCGGCCGGGGCCTTCGTGGCCGGCTCGGAACTGGCCATCGAATACCTGATCCAGCGGGCCCGCACCTACATCTTCACCACCGCCACGCCCCCCGCCGTGGCCTGCGCCCTCTTGAAGAGCCTGGACATCATCGCCGCCGGCGACGACCTGCGGGCCCACCTCATGGCCCTCATCGCCCGCCTGCAGCGCGGCCTCGCCGCCCTGCCCTGGCGGCTCCTGCCGTCCCCCACCGCCATCCAGCCCCTGGTGGTGGGCGACAACGAAGCGGCGCTGCGGCTCTCCCAAGCCCTGGCCGAACGGGGCCTGTGGGTGCCGGCCATCCGCCCGCCGACCGTGCCCAAGGGCACGGCCCGGCTGCGCATTTCCCTGTCGGCCGCCCACTCCGAGGCGGACGTCGATCAACTGGTCAGCGCCCTCAAGGATCTGGCATGAGCTCTCCCCTGGTTTTCCTGCCCGGCTGGTGCCTGGGCCGCGGCCCCTGGCAGCCCACCGTGGACGCCCTCGGCGGCACCGTCATGGACCTGCCCGGCTACGGCCGGACGCCCCTGGTCGAGGATTTCGACCTGGCCGCCGCCGCCCTGGCCGAAACCCTGGTTCCCGGCACCGTCCTCTGCGGCTGGTCCCTGGGGGCCATGCTGGCCCTCGCCGCCGCCGCCCGCGCCCCGGAAAAGGTTTCCCGGCTGGTGCTGGTGGCCGGAACCGCCTCCTTCGTGCAGCGCGACGGCTGGCCCGACGCCATGGCCCCGGCCATGCTGGCCGAGTTCGCCGCCGCCGTGGCGGCCGATGTCGAAGCCATGCTGCCCCGCTTCGTGGGGGGCTTCAACCGGGGCGACGAGCGGGCCAAGGCAGTCACCCGGGAGCTCCTGGAACGGGCCGATCCCCGCCCCCCGGCCGCCACCCTGGCCACCGGCCTCGCCTGGCTGCGGGACGTGGACCTGCGGCCCATCGCTCCAGCCGTCGCTGCCCCCACCCTGATCATGCACGGCGCCGCTGACCCCCTCATGCCCCTGGCGGCGGCCCAGGCCCTGGCGTCCCTTCTGCCCCGGGCCCGGCTCGAGACCTTCCCGACCTCTGCCCACGCCCCCTTCGTTTCCGACCCGGCCGCCTTCCAGGCCCGGCTGGCCGCCTTCCGGCATGACCCAGCCGCCTAAGCACCGCATCCGGCAGTCCTTCGAGCGGGCGGCGGGGACCTACGACAGCGCCGCCCAGGTCCAGCGCCGCATCTGCGGCTGGCTGGCGGCCGGGCTGCCGGCCGGGGTCGCCGCCGGCATCGTCGTCGACGTCGGCTGCGGCACCGGCTACGGCCTGCGCCTGCTGCGGGAGCGCCTGCCGGCCGCCCATCTCCTCGGCCTCGACCTGTCCCCGGCCATGCTCGCCAAGGTACCGCCGGTGGCCCACCGCCTGGCCGGGGACGCGGAGCGCCTGCCCCTGGGTGAGGCGTCCGTCCACCTCTACTGGTCCAGCCTCGCCCTCCAGTGGTGCAACCTCGACGCCGCCCTGCCCGAAGCCCGTCGGGTGCTGCGGGAAGGCGGCCACCTGGCGGTCGCCACCCTCGGCCCCGGCACCTTCGCCGAGTTGCGCACGGCCTTCGCCGCCGCCGACACCTACAGCCACACCCTGGCCTTCCTGGAGCCGGAGCGGATCACCGACCGCCTCGCCGCCGCCGGCCTGCCCCACCACCGCATCGACCGCCGGCCCCTGGTCTGCCACTACCGGGACCTCAAGGCCCTGCTGCGGGCGGTCAAGGCCATCGGCGCCAACCAGGTGGGCGCCGGCCGCCGCACCGGCCTCATGAGCCGCACCGCCTGGCAAAAGGCCGAAGCCGCCTACGAGGCCCTGCGCCAGCCGTCCGGCCTGCCCCTCACCTACGACGTCATCATCATCCACGCCCAGAAATGAAACACGCCTGGTTCGTCACCGGTACCGACACCGAAATCGGCAAGACCTTCGTCACCTGCGCCCTTCTCCATGCCGCCCGGGCCCGGGGTTGGTCGGCGGTGGGCATGAAGCCGGTGGCCGCCGGCACCGAGGCCGACGGCAGCAACGAGGACGTGGAGCAGCTGCGGGCGGCAAGCAGTCTCCAGTTGCCGCCGGAGCTGGTGAATCCCTACCTGTTCCGCTCCCCCATCGCCCCCCACATCGCCGCCGCCGAGGAAGGCGTGGACATCGACTTCGGGGTGATCGGCCAAGCCTGCGCCGGCCTGGCGGCCCAGGCCGACGTGGTGATCGTGGAAGGGGTGGGGGGCTTTCGCGTCCCCCTGGGCGAGGATCGGGACAGCGCCGACCTGGCGGTGGCCCTGGACCTGCCGGTGATTCTGGTAGTGGGCATGCGCCTGGGCTGCATCAGCCACGCCCTCCTCACCGCCGAAGCCATCGCCGCCCGGGGGCTGACCCTGGCCGGCTGGGTGGCCAACCGCATCGATCCGGCCATGGCCCGCTTCGAAGAGAACCTGGCGGCCCTGCGCGAGCGCTTCGGGGCCCCGCTGCTCGGGGTCGTGCCCCACAACCCGGCCGGGGGCGCCGCCGGCGCGGCGGCCTGCCTCCGCCTGCCGGATTAGGGAGACTTGCCCTCCAGGGCGGCGGCCACCAGCCGCAGCCGCTCCTGCACCCGGGCCACGCCCCCTTCGAGGCCGGCCAGCTGACCGCTCCCGGCGCGCTGCTCGACGGCAGCGGCCAGGGCGGAGCCCGCTTCGTCGGCGAAGGTCGCCAGCAGGCTCTTGATGGTATGGGCGTGGCGCCGCAGGAGCGCGGCGTCGCCCGCGGCCAGGGCGGCCGCGATCTGGGCGTGGTAGGTGCCCCAATCCTTGAGATACACCTCGGCCATGGCGGCGAAAAGCTCCTCGTCTCCGCCGAGGCGATCCATGATGGTCGGCTTGTCCAGTTGGAATTGTTCTGCCACTTTTTTCTCTCCGATCATCCGCTCCAGGGCCCCGAGCGCCGAACTTTCCCCGGGCGCCCCGATCAGAACGAAATCGATGTCGCCATCATCGGCCGTGCGGGGGAACGCACCCGCATATTCCCAGATGGCATGAGCCGCCAGTATATCAGGCGGCACCCCCGCCAGCCGCCGAACCACGTCGGCATGGACATTCCTCAATGAAATTCCGATAATCCGCGAACTCAACACCACCGGCCATCATGAAGCTTCTCTTTGACCTGTTCCCGGTCATCCTCTTTTTCACCGCCTTCAAGTTTTCTGAAAAATCCCCGGACGCCGCCGCCACCTGGCTCAGCCAGCTGCCCGGGATCGGAGACGTCGCCCCCGCCCAGGCCCCCATCCTGGTGGCCACCATCGTCGTCATCCTGGCCACCTTCGCCCAGATCGCCTGGGTCCATTTCCGCCACGGCAAGGTGGACAAGATGCTCTGGGTCAGCCTGGTGCTGGTGGTCGTGTTCGGCGGCCTGACCCTGATCTTCAAGGATGAGAACTTCATCAAGTGGAAGCCCACCATCCTCTACTGGGTCTTCGCCGGCAGCATGGCCGTCGCCACCCTGTTCTTCAAGAAGAACGCCATCCGCTCCATGCTGGGCGAGCAGATGCAGCTGCCCGAACCGGTATGGGCCCGCATGAACGCCTCCTGGATCGGCTTCTTCCTGTTCATGGGCGCCGCCAACCTCTACATCGCCTTCAACTTTCCCACCGACGTCTGGGTCAACTTCAAGTTGTTCGGCGGCATGGGTCTGTTGCTGATATTCGTCCTGGTGCAGGGCTTCGTCCTGTCCAAATATCTCGAGGAAAAGAAGTGATGCTTTACGTCATCTACGGCGAGGACTACCCCAACTCCCTGTCCGCCCGCCTGGCCGCCCGCCCGGCCCATCTGGCCCGGCTCCAGGAGCTGCATGGCCAGGGCCGCCTGATCCTGGCCGGCCCCTGCCCCGCCATCGATTCCCCCGACCCCGGCCCGGCCGGCTTCTCGGGCAGCGTCATCGTCGCCGAATTCCCCTCCCTGGAGGACGCCCAGGCCTGGGCCGAGGCCGACCCCTACGTCGCGGCCGGCGTCTACGAGCGGGTTTCGGTCCGCCCCTTCAAGACGGTCCTGCCGGCATGAGCCAGGACCGGTCCGAGACGGTCGCCCGGCTACGGGAGCGGCTGGCCGTGCTGCAGCCCCTGCAGCTCGACATCGTGGACGACTCCCACCGCCACGCCGGCCATGCCGGGGCGCGGGAAGGCGGCCACTTCCAGGTGCATATCGTCTCGGCCGCCTTTGCCGGCAAGAACACGGTGGCCCGCCACCGCCTTGTCTACGAGGCGGCGGGGGACCTGATGCGCAAGGGCATCCATGCCCTTGCCATCCATGCCCGGACGCCCGACGAAGTATAATTTTCCGATCCCGTAACCAAACCACAACAAGGAATTCCAATGCCCACACTCTCCCGCCTGGCTGCTGTGCTGGTCGCCGCAATGGTCGTCTCCGCCCCGGTTCTGGCTGCCGATGCGGCCGGCAAGAGCAAGCCGGTCGCCACCGTCAACGGCCAGCCCATCCCCCAGAACCTGTACGACGCCTTCGCCGCCGAACAGAAGGCCCAGGGCGCGCCGGACACCCCCGAGCTCCAGAACGCCATCAAGGAGGAGCTGGTGCGCCGGGAGATCCTGAGCCAGGAAGCCAAGAAGAAGGGCCTGGACAAGAAGCCCGACGTCGCCGCCAAGATGGACCTGGCCCGCCAGGCCGTGCTCATCCAGGCCTACCTGGCCGACTATGTGCGCGCCAACCCGGTGAGCGACGAGAAGCTGAAGAAGGATTACGACGCCATCAAGACCCAGCTCGGCAGCACCGAGTACAAGGCCCGCCACATCCTGGTGGACAAGGAAGAGGACGCCAAGGCCATCATCGCCAAGCTCAACAAGGGCGAGCCCTTCGCCGAGCTGGCCAAGCAGTCCAAGGACCCCGGTTCCAAGGACAGCGGCGGCGAACTGGGCTGGAGTTCCCCCAAGAGCTACGTCAAGCCCTTCGCCGACGCCCTGCAGTCCCTCAAGAAGGGCGAGTACACCAAGGAGCCGGTGAAGACCGAATTCGGCTACCACGTCATCCAGCTGGAGGACAGCCGCCCTCTGACCCCGCCCCCCTTCGAGCAGGTGAAGCCCCAGCTGCAGCAGCGGGCCAGCCAGCAGCAGGTGGAGCAGCTGCTCAAGGACCTGCGGGCCAAGGCCAAGGTGAACTAATAGTTAGCCAATCCGCCTGACCATGCGAAAATGCCTGCCACATCGGTGGCAGGCATTTGTTTTTTTGCGGAGACGAAACGATGGTATTCGGACTGGGCAAGCTGTTCGGCAAGAAGGACGAAGGGGAAGCGCCAGCCCCGGCCCAAGCCGCACCGGCCGCGGACAGTCCCGACCCCACGGCCGTCGCCTTCATCCGCCGGGATGCCGTCTTCGACCGCCAGCGCCGCCTGGCTGGCCACCTGTTCCGCCTCCAGCACTACGACGCCGGCCTCGGGGATGCCCCCACCGGCCGCCAGCAGGCCCTCGACAACGCCCTCCTCAAGAGCCTGTGCTGTAGCGCCCGGGAGGAGGGCTGGGGCAACAACCTGGCCTTCGTCCCCTTGAGCACGGCTTCCCTGGATAACGCCTGGCTCGAGCGCCTGCCGCCCCAGAACACCGTCCTCCTCCTCATGCTGGCCCCCGAGGACAGCGATGCCGCCGCCCTCTCGGCCCACCTCAACAAGCTGCGGGAACGGGGCCTGCGCCTCGGCCTCTTCCGCCAGCCCAAGCACCCGGCCTTCGCCGCTGCCCTGGCGGCCGCGGAATTCGCCGCCATCGACGTGGCCGCCAGCCAGGGGGGCAACGTCCGGGACTTCTCCATCGCGCTGCGCAGCGACGAGGTGCACCACCCGGTAAGCCTGCTGGCCATCAATATCGAGAGCAAGGACGACTACAACCTCTGCCGCCTCTGGCATTTCGAGTACTTCCACGGCCCCTTCCTGGCCGGCGGGGAGACCGAAGGACCGTCCCGGGGCGACCCCCACAAGCTCCACCTCCTCCACCTCTTCAACCTGGTCCAGGGGGAAGCGGAGAACGCCGAGGTGGCGGTACTCCTGAAGCAGGACCCGGTCCTCACCTTCCGCATCCTGCGCTATCTCAATTCGGCGGCCATCGGCTTGTCGCGGCCGGTGTCCTCCATCGACCAGGCCCTCATCGTCCTCGGCCGCCAGCGCCTGGCCCGCTGGCTCTCCGTCCTGCTCTTCTCGGTGCGCGAACCGGACTTCGCCGACTGGCTGCTGGTGGAGACCTCCCTGGGCCGCGGCCGCATCATGGAAATCCTGGGAGCCAAGCGCTTCCCCGCCGCCGAGAGCGACCACCTCTTCCTCACCGGCGTCTTCTCCCGCCTCGACCGCCTGCTGCGCATGCCCCTGGCCGAAGCGGTCAAGCAGGTGTCCCTGCCCATCCACGTGCGCAGCGCCCTCCTGGAGAGGAGCGGCCCCTACGCGCCCCTGCTGGCGGTGGCGGAGGCCTGCGAAGGCTTCGACCCGCCCCGGGTGGAAGCCGCCGCCCTCGCGGCCGGCCTGGAGCCGGAAGCGGTCAACCGGGCCCTGCTGGAAGCCACCGTGTGGACCAGCGAAATCACCGAGCACTGGGAATAGGGAACAGCCCGGAAATTTGATCCAGATTCGCGCCCGAATCCGGATTTCATGGCTCAATGCTGGTCTCATGCGCAAGCTCCTTCTGCCCCTCGCCGGGCTCTGGCTGATCCTTGCCTTCCCTTTCGCCGGCCAGGCCGCCCAGCCCCTCCAGCCCTGGCTAGACACGGCCCTGCCGGGGGCCGTCATCAGGCTCCTGCCCGGCGTCTACACGGGGCCGGCGATCATCACCAAGCCCCTGACCCTGGAGGGCGACGGCAAGGCCATCATCGACGCCGGCGGCAAGGGCACCGTGCTCACGGTCAAGGCCAATGGCGTCACCCTGCGGGGCCTCGTCCTGCGGGGCAGCGGCGACTCCCACGACGCCATCGACGGCGGCCTCATGGTCGAGGGCCGGGGTCACCGCATCGAGAACAACGTGATCGAGGACGTGCTGTTCGGCATTTCCCTGCACCAGGTCACCGACAGCGTGGTGCGCGGCAACCGTATCCGCTCCCGGCCGGTGGATTCCGCCGACCGGGGCGACGGCATCCGCATCTGGTACAGCACCCACAACCGCATCGAAAACAACGACATCGGCCAGATTCGCGACATCACGGTCAGCAACTCCCCCCGCAACCGCTTCGTCGGCAACACGGTCCGGGACAGCCGGCGGGCCCTCAATTTCCTCTTCGCCAACCGCAGCCTGGTGGAGGGCAACCTCTTCGAGCGCAACTCCACCGGCATCGTCGCCCTCAATTCCGACGGCCTGCTGATCCGCAACAACCGCATCCTCCACGCCATGGACGCTTCCGGCGCCGGGGTCGCCCTCAAGGAAACCTCCGCCGCCCTGGTCGAGGGCAACGACATCGTCCATTGCGCCCACGGCATCATGGCCGATTCCCCCTCCAACCCCCTGAACCGCATCGTCTTCCACGGCAACCGCATCGCCCACAACGTCACCGGCGTCTATTTCTACGGGGAGAAGGGCGGCCACATCGCCATCGGCAACCGCTTCCAGAGCAACCTGTGGCCGGTGTCGGTGGTCGGCAACGGCGATCCCCTGAACGATACCTGGTGGGGCAACTACTGGGACGACTACGAGGGCTTCGACCGCAACGGCGACGGCGTCGGCGACACGCCCCACGAGGTCTACGCCTACGCCGACCGCATCTGGATGGCGACGCCGGCATCCAAGTTCTTCCGCAGCTCGCCGGTGCTGGAACTGCTCGACTTCCTCGAACGCCTCGCCCCCTTCTCCACCCCCGACCTCATCCTCCGGGACCCGGCGCCCCGCCTGGCGCCCGCCGCCGGCGGGCGGCGGTCATAGCTGGTACTGCTCGCCGCCGCCCTCCATGGCCATGTCCACCACCTTGCGGGACAGGTGGGGGGCGAAGAGGCTGATGAAATCGTATTCGTAGCGCCGCAGGTAGGTGCCCCGCCGCAGGGCCAGGCGGGTGGTGTTGGACTCGAACAGGTGGCCCGCCTCCAGGGCCTTCAGGCCCACGTCCCGCTGGGGGTCGAAGGCCAGGGCCGAGATGATACCCAGTCCCAGGCCCAGGCTGACGTAGGTCTTGATGACGTCGGCGTCGAGGGCGGTGAGGGAAACGTTGGGGGTCACCCCCACCCGCTCGAAGGCCCGGTTGATGCGGGAGCGGCCGGTGAAGGCGGTGTCGTAGGTGATCAGTGGCCACTGGGCCAGTTCCTGCAGGGAGAGGGGCTGGCGCTCGGCCAGGGGATGGCCCTCGGGGACGATGACGCAGTGGCTCCACTGGCGCACCGGCAGGGTGACGAGCTGGGGATACTGGTCGAGGGACTCGGTGGCGATGCCGACGTCGGCCTCCCCGGCCACCACCCATTCGGCGATCTGGGTCGGGCTGCCCTGGTGCATTTCCAGGCGCACGTCCGGGTGCTGGGAGACGAAATCCCGCACCACCACCGGCAGGGCGTAGCGGGCCTGGGTGTGGGTGGCGGCCAGGACCATGCGGCCGGAGGTGCCGCCGCTGTACTCGCTGCCCACCCGCCGCAGGTTCTCCGCCTCCCGCAGGATGCCGGCGGCGATCTTGAGAACGGCCTGCCCAGGCTCGGTGACGCCGACGAAGCGCTTGCCGCTGCGTTCGAAGATGGCGACCCCCAGTTCCTCCTCCAGCAGCTTCACCTGCTTTGAAATTCCGGGCTGGGACGTGTATAAGGCTTCCGCCGCTTCCGAGACGTTGAGCCCCCGACGTTCCACTTCGACGATGTAGCGGAGTTGCTGGAGTTTCATGGCCGGTCCAAATAACGTTGCGTTATAAGAATCTAACCCAATATTCTTTTTGTTTCAAATTACCGGCTGCTACCATGCGCTCATCCTATTGCAGCGCGGCACCATGGACCTCCTCTACACCGTTTCGGGTTTTGCAGTCGGCGCCATCGTCGGTCTCACCGGCGTCGGGGGCGGCTCCCTCATGACGCCGCTCCTGGTGCTGCTCTTCGGCATCCATCCCGCCACCGCCGTCGGCACCGACCTGCTCTATGCCGCCGCCACCAAGGCCGGCGGCACCTTCGTCCATGGCCGCAAGGGCCACGTCGAGTGGGCGGTCACCGGCCGCCTGGCCCTGGGCAGCATCCCGGCCAGCGCCCTCACCATCTGGATCCTGTCCCGGCTGCCCGAGGGCGGCCACGCCCTCTCCCACCTGATCTCCAGCGGCCTCGGCTTCGCCCTCCTGCTAACCGCCATCGCCCTCCTCTTCGGCCGGCGGCTGCGGGAATACGCCGGCCGCCACAGCGACGACGCCTGGCACCAGCGCCACCTGGCCAAGCTCACCGTCCTGGTGGGCGCCATCCTCGGCGTCCTGGTCACCATCTCCTCGGTGGGCGCCGGCGCCCTCGGGGTGGCGGCCCTGTTCTTCCTCTATCCCAGGCTGTCTCCGGTCAAGATCGTCGGTTCCGACGTCGCCCACGCCGTGCCCCTCACCCTGGTGGCAGGCATGGGCCACTGGGCCATCGGCGGCGTGGACTGGTCCCTCCTGGGCAGCCTTCTTCTCGGTTCCCTGCCAGGCATCTGGCTCGGCAGCCACATTTCGTCCCGGGTGCCGGAGCACATCCTCCGCCGCCTGCTCGCTTCCATGCTCATCCTCATCGGCGGCAAGCTGATAGTCGCCTAAGGAGTCCCTTTCTATGTACCGTTACGACGATATCGATCGCCAGTTCCTGAGGGAACGGGTGGCACAGTATCGAGACCAGGTCCGCCGCTTCCAGAGCGGCGAGCTGACCGCCGACGAGTTCCGCCCCCTGCGGCTCCAGAATGGCCTCTACATCCAGCGCCACGCCCCCATGTTCCGCATCGCCGTGCCCTACGGCCAGCTCAACAGCGAGCAGATCCGCAAGCTCGCCTTCGTCGCCCGCACCTACGACAAGGGCTACGGCCATTTCACCACCCGCCACAACATGCAGTTCAACTGGCCCAAGCTCGAGGACACCCCCGACATCCTCGCCCACCTAGCCGAGGTGAACATGCATTCCATCCAGACCTCGGGCAACGACATCCGCAACATCACCACCGATCACTTTGCCGGCGTCGCCGCCGACGAGCTCATCGACACCCGCCCCCTGGCCGAGATCCTGCGCCAGTGGAGCACCTTCCATCCGGAATTCGCCTTCCTGCCGCGCAAGTTCAAGATCGCCATTTCCGGCAGCCGGCAAGACCGCACCGTCACCTGGTTCAACGACATCGGCCTGCACCTGGTCGAGGGCGAGGGCGGCGAGATCGGCTTCCGGGTCATTGTCGGCGGCGGACTGGGCCGCACCCCCATCCGGGGCGAGACCATCCGGGACTACCTGCCCTGGCAGCACATCCTCACCTATTGCGAATGCATCCTGCGGGTCTACAACCGCTTCGGCCGCCGGGACAACGCCTTCAAGGCGCGCATCAAGATCCTGGTCCAGGCCCTGGGCATCGAGGAATTCCGCCGCCAGGTGGAAGAGGAATGGGCCCACCAGAAGGACGGCCCGGCAACCCTCACCCAGGCGGAATACGACCGGGTCGCCGCCCATTTCGCGCCCCCCGCCTACGAGACCCTGCCGGACGCCGACTTCTGCTTCGAGCAGCACAAGCACGACGACCCGGCCTTCGCCCGCTGGGCTTCCCGCTGCGTCCACGCCCACAAGGTGCCGGGCTACGCCGCTATCACCCTTTCCCTCAAGGCGCACGGCAAGAACCCCGGCGACATCACCGCCGAGCAGATGGACGTGGTGGCCGACCTGGCCGACCGCTACAGCTTCGGCGAGCTGCGGGTCTCCCACGAGCAGAACGTCATCCTGGCCGACGTCAGGAAGACCGACCTCTACACCGTCTGGCACGTGGCCAAGGCCGCCGGCCTGGCGACCCCCACCCTCGGCCTCCTGACCAGCATCATCTGCTGCCCCGGCGGCGACCTCTGCGACCTGGCCAACGCCAAGTCCACGCCCATCGCCAAGGCCATCCAGGCCCGCTTCGACGACCTGGACTACCTCTTCGACCTGGGGGAGATCGACCTCAACATCTCCGGCTGCATGAACGCCTGCGGCCACCACCACGTCGGCAACATCGGCATCCTCGGGGTGGACCGCAACGAAGCCGAGTTCTACCAGGTGACCCTGGGCGGCCGCCAGGGCAACAATGCCCAGCTCGGCAAGGTCATCGGCCCCTCCTTCGCGGCCGAGGAAATGCCGGACGTGGTCGAGAAGATCATCGAGGTCTTCGTGGCCAACCGCCACGCCGACGAGACTTTCCTCGACACCTTCGACCGCATCGGCGTCGCCCCCTTCAAGGACCGGGTGTACGAGGGCCGCGCCCATGGCGCCGCCAAGAAGGCCGAAAGGAAGGTGGCGTGATGGCCCGCATCATCAAGAACGGCGACATCGTCCAGGACACCTGGACCACCCTGCAGCTGGCCGAGGGCGAGACCCCGGAAGCCGTGGCCCTGCCCGCCGGCCCGGTCATCTTCCCGCTGGCCGTGTGGCAGGCCCGCAAGGCCGAGATCCTGGCCCGGAGCGAGGCCGTCGGCCTCCTCATCGACGCCGGCGAGCGGGTCGAGGACGTGGCCCCTGACCTCGGCCACTTCACCGTCGTCGCCGTCAATTTCCCCAAGTTCGTCCACGGCCAGGGCTTCTCCACCGCCAGCCTCCTGCGCCAGCGCTACGCCTTCCAGGGGGAAGTGCGGGCCGTCGGGGACGTGGTCCACGACGCCCTCTTCTACATGAAGCGGGTCGGCTTCGACGCCTTCGCCCTCAAGGAGGGCAAGAGCCTCGAGTACGCCGTGGAGAAGGGCCTCTCGGTCTTCAGCGAGGCCTACCAGGCCTCCACCGACCGGCCCGTGCCCTATTTCCGCCGCCGCTCTGCCTGAGAAACGCCCATGACTCCGAAAATGCTCAACATCACCCCGGAACTGCTGGCCAGCACCGCCGCCAAGGCCGACCAGGTCCACGCCCTGCTCCGGGAGATCGCCCGCGACTGGTCGCCGGCGGCCTTCGCCAACAGCCTGGGGGCCGAGGACATGGTCCTCACCGACCTCATCATCAAGGCCGGCCTGCCCATCGAGATTTTCAGCCTCGACACCGGCCGCCTGCCCCTGGAGACCTACGACCTCATGGCCAAGGTCCAGGAGCACTACGGCCTCAAGCTCAAGGTCTACTTCCCCCAGAGCGGGGCGGTGGAGAACTACGTGCGGGAGCACGGCATCAACGGCTTCTACGACTCCGTCGAGCTGCGCAAGGCCTGCTGCCACGTGCGCAAGGTGGAACCCCTGCAGCGCGCCCTGGCCGGCAAGAAGGCCTGGATCACCGGCCTGCGGGCCCAGCAGGCGGCCACCCGGGTCGGCCTGCCCGTCCGGGAATTCGATGCCGGCAACGGCCTGGAGAAGTTCAATCCCCTGGCCGACTGGTCGGAAAAGGAAGTCTGGGCCTACATCAAGCAGAACGGCGTCCCCTACAACGCGCTGCACGACAAGTTCTACCCCAGCATCGGCTGCGCCCCCTGCACCCGGGCCGTCACCCCGGGGGAGGACGTCCGCTCCGGCCGCTGGTGGTGGGAATCCCCCGAGTCCAAGGAATGCGGGCTGCACGTCAAGAAATCCGCCTGAGTTGAAACCATGAGCCAAATCGCTACCAAAATGACCCTCTCCCACCTCGACTGGCTGGAGGCCGAGGCCATCCACATCATGCGGGAAGTGGCCGGCCAGTGCGCCAACCCGGTGCTGCTGTTCTCCGGCGGCAAGGACTCCATCTGCATGCTGCGCATCGCCGAGAAGGCCTTCCGGCCCGGCAAGTTCCCCTTCCCCCTGATGCACATCGACACCGGCCACAACTACCGGGAAGTGGTGGAGTTCCGCGACAAGCGCGCCGCCGAGCTGGGCGAGCGCCTGATCGTGCGCTCAGTCGAGGATTCCATGAAGCGCGGCACCGTGGTCCTCAAGCACCCCGGCGAATCCCGCAACAAGCACCAGTCGGTGACCCTGCTGGAAGCCATCGAGGAATTCGGCTTCGACTGCTGCATCGGCGGCGCCCGCCGGGACGAGGAAAAAGCCCGGGCCAAGGAGCGCATCATGAGCTTCCGGGACGAGTTCGGCCAATGGGACCCGAAGAACCAGCGCCCGGAGCTGTGGAACCTCTACAACGCCCGCTCCCACAAGGGCGAGAACATCCGCGCCTTCCCCATCTCCAACTGGACCGAGATGGACGTCTGGCAGTACATCGAGCGGGAGAAGCTGGAACTGCCCAGCATCTACTTCGCCCACACCCGCCCGGTGGTCATCCGCCAGGGCGCCGTGGTGCCGGTCAATGTGCCCCTGGTGAGCGGCGAGCTGGTGAACCTGCCCAAGGCCGGCGAGGAAATCGTGGACCTGCAGGTGCGCTTCCGCACCGTCGGCGACATCTCCTGCACGGCGCCGGTGGAATCCGACGCCGACACGGTCGAGAAGATCGTGCTGGAGACCGCCACCACCACCATCACCGAGCGCGGCGCCACCCGTCTGGACGACCAGACCAGCGAAGCCTCCATGGAACAACGCAAGAAAGAGGGTTACTTCTGATGTCCGCCCCCGAGAAGATCGAAGACCACGGCCTGCTGCGCTTCCTCACCTGCGGCAGCGTCGATGACGGCAAGAGCACCCTGATCGGGCGCCTCCTGTTCGACACCAAGACCATCCTGGCCGACACCCTGTCCGCCATCGAGCGCACCTCCCAGAAGCGCGGCATGACCGCGGTGGACCTGTCGCTCCTCACCGACGGCCTGCAGGCCGAGCGGGAACAGGGCATCACCATCGACGTGGCCTACCGCTACTTCAGCACCGGCACCCGCAAGTTCATCATCGCCGACGCCCCGGGCCACGAGCAGTACACCCGCAACATGGTGACCGCCGCCTCCACCGCCAACCTGGCCATCATCCTGATCGATGCCCGCCGCGGCGTACTCACCCAGACCCGGCGCCACTCCAAGCTGGCCCACCTGGTGGGCATCCCCCACCTGCTGGTGGCGGTAAACAAGATGGACCTGGTGGATTACTCCCAGGAGGCGTACGAGAAGATCAAGGCCGACTACCTGGAATTCGCCGCCAAGGTGGGTATCGAGGACGTGCGCTTCATCCCCCTCTCCGCCCTCAACGGCGACATGGTGGTGGACCGGGGCGACAGCCTGGACTGGTACCAGGGCCCGACCCTGCTGGAAATCCTGGAAGCCGTCCCCGGCGCCCACTCCGAGCACACCGAGAAGTTCCGCTTCCCGGTCCAGTACGTCTGCCGGCCCCAGGATTCCGCCAACCCGGAACTCCACGACTACCGCGGCTTCATGGGCCGGGTGGAATCCGGCTCCATCCGGGTGGGCGACGCCGTCACCGTCCTGCCCTCGGGCCTGTCCACCACGGTCAAGGCCATCCAGGTCGGCGGCGCCGACATCCGGGAAGCCATCACCGAGCAGTCGGTCACCCTGCTGCTGGCCGACGAGATCGACATCTCCCGGGGCGACATGATCGTCAAGGCCGACGAGGCGCCGGAAGCGGTCAAGCAGATCAACGCCACCGTCTGCTGGCTGTCCGAGACCCCCCTGGACCGGGCCCGCACCTACCTCATCCGCCACACCACCCGGGAGAGCAAGGCCAAGGTCGCCGCCATCGACCACCGGCTGGACGTGAACACCCTGGAGCGCGTGCCGGCCGAGCGCCTCAATATGAACGACATCGCCCAGGTGAGCTTCAAGCTGGCCCAGCCCGTTTTCGCCGATCCTTACCTGGCGAACCGGGCCACCGGCGCCTTCATCGTCATCGACGAGAGCAACAACAACACCGTCGGCGCCGGCATGATCCTGTAACGCCGGCCACCCGCCGCGCCCTGCCGAACGCCCCTGCGGGGGCGTTTTCCTTTGGGGCCGGCGGGGTCCCCGGCTGTCAGGTCGCGATTATGGATTTCGGGTATAAATGCGTTTTCCATCGCAAGGGGGTGCAACCATGGTAGACAAGCCGAAGTACCTGCTGCCTTCAGTGGAGAATCGCCAGTGCCGGCAGGGGGTCTGCGTCGTCACGACCTACCCGCTCTCGGACCGGGACCCGGAAGAGGGCGCCTGGGACCTGCGGGAGGGCCTGGCCCGGTGGGACAAGGCCGGCAGCGACCTGGTCGTCCTGGACATCGGCCGGGGCGAGCCGGTCTGGCTGAAGTGGGTACTGGAGCGCTGCGTCGGCCTGGGCGCGCCCCTCGCCGTGGTGCCCAGGGGCACGGCCCGCCTCGACACCCTCAATGCCCTCAAGGCCGCCCGGTCGCCGGACAGCGACAGCCTGGCCAGGGATTGCGGCTACGACGCCTGATCAGGGTTCCTGACCGTTCTTCCCGTTGACCGGGGCCTGCTGTTTCAAGCGCTGCATCCGCGCCGCCTCGCCATCGACCCGCCCGGCATGGTAGGCCAGCTGGTCGGTGCGGCCGGCGATGAAGCGGGCAGGCAATCCGGCAACGGCGTCGTCGTAGCCGAGCTGCCAGAAGTGGGTGTTTTCCCGGGGAGGCGTCATGTACTTCTCCTCTTGGCTGACTGCAAGGGAGGGGGCAAGCCCAATACATCAAGTGTTGTGACCCGCCCGAGCAGCGGCCGGTTCCCGGCCCCGCCGGGAACCTTGACTTTCCGGATTCCCGCTCCAATCTAAGTTCTGGCGGCTTGTACCGCACTGCAAGAATTGGGAGCCTGCATGCAATTCAGGGACTACTACGAGACACTGGGCGTCGCCCGGGACGCCAGCGCCGAGGACATCAAGAAGGCCTTCCGCAAGCTGGCGCGCAAGTACCACCCGGACGTTTCCAAGGAAGCCGATGCCGAGGCCCGCATGAAGGAGGTCAACGAGGCCTACACGGTGCTCTCGGACCCGGAGAAGCGCGCCGCCTACGACCAGGTGGGGCGCGGCTACCGGCCCGGCCAGGACTTCCGGCCGCCCCCCGACTGGGACGCCGGCTTCGAATTCTCCGGGCGCGGCTTCTCCCCCCACGAGGCGGGGGATTTCAGCGATTTCTTCAGCGAGCTGTTCGGCGGCCTGGGGGCCGGCCGCACCGGCGGCGGGGGCTTCCGGGCCCAGGGCCAGGACCACCATGCCAAGGTCGTCCTCGACATCGAGGACAGCCTCCACGGCGCTACCCGGCAGATCAGCCTACGGGTGCCGCGCACCGATCCCCGCGGCCACGTGGTCCTCGAGGAGCGCACCCTCAACGTCAGGATTCCCCAGGGGGTGCGGGAAGGCCAGGTCATCCGCCTGGCCGGCCAGGGAACCCCGGGCTTGGGCGGCGGGCCGGCCGGCGACCTGCTGCTGGAGGTTCATTTCCGGCCCCACGACCGCCTGCGGGTGGACGGCCGCGACCTCCACCTGGAACTCCCCGTGGCGCCCTGGGAAGCCGCCCTGGGGGCGGTGGTGCCGGTGGACATTCCCACCGCCAGCCTCAAGGTCCGCATCCCGGCCGGCGCCCAGAGCGGCCGCCAGCTGCGGGTCCGGGGCAAGGGCCTGCCCGGCAGTCCGCCCGGCGACCTGATCCTCGACCTGCTGGTGGTGCTGCCTGCGGCCGACACGCCGAAGGCCCGGGAACTGTATGAAGCCATGGCGCGGGACCTCGCCTTCGATCCGCGCCAGGCCGGGAGGAAATGAGCATGGACCAAGACGACGTGCTGATCGGCAGCCTGCTGGAGGACTGCTGGCTGACCCTGGAGCAACTGGCGGCCGCCTGCTCGGTGGAGCCGGAATGGCTGGTCCGCCACATCGAGGAAGGCCTCTTCCCCGGCGCCGTCAGCGCCGCCGGCACCTGGCGCTTCTCCAGCGCCAGCCTGCTGCGGGCGCGGCGCATGCGGGACCTGGAACAGGGTTTCGAGGCGGTGCCGGAACTGGCCGCCCTGATGGCCGACCTGCTGGAGGAGATGGACGAGCTGCGGGCCGTCCTCGGCCGCAGCCGGCTACCCTGAGCGCCCGCCGGCGGTCGATAACCCGTATGATCCCGCCTGCCATCGAATAACAACGGTCGGGGTCGGGGAACCATGAAGGAACGCATCGACGAGTTGATGCTGCGCGCTCAAGCCTTGCAGGACGAACTCGAGGAGGAGTACCGCAAGGCCCGGGAGGAGCTGGACCAGAAGCGCGCCCAACTGGCGGAGGATTTCCTGCGCCAGCAGCGGCGCTACAAGATGGGCCTGTTCCGCTTCCTGATCAAGAGCCGCTTCCTGGTCGCCCTCACCTCGCCGATCATCTACCTGGGCTGGATCCCCTTCCTGCTGATGGACCTCTTCGTCACCATCTACCAGGCCATCTGCTTTCCCATCTACCGCATCCCCAAGGTCAAACGCTCCGACTACCTGGTCTTCGACCGGGAGGACCTGCCCTACCTGAACCTGATCGAGAAATTCAACTGCTTCTACTGCTCCTACGGCAACGGCATCGCCGCCTACACCCGGGAGGTCGCCGCCCGCACCGAGCAGTACTGGTGCCCCATCAAGCACGCCCGCCGCGTCCGCCACGCCCACGACCGCTATCCTAAGTTCTTCGACCACGGCGACGCCGAGGCCTTCCGCCAGGGCCTCAACCGCCTGCGGCGCCAGTACCAGGACGACAACCGGCGGCCCTGAGCCCCGCCCCCCCGGCACGACGCCCCCGCCCTCGGGGGCGTTTTCATTGGCGGGCCCCGTCTCGATATTGAGAGATGCCCCCATAACCTGGAGGGCTTATTTCCACATTCGGGAAGAGCCGCCGCCGGCTGCCGCGGCGCCACGGGGCAAGGCGCCGTGGAATGAAATTCGCTTAAGCCGTTGGAAAGGCCGCCAGGGAGGCCGGGCAACGGCAGACGGCCGCTGCGCTCCCGGCCCGGGCCCAGCGAAAAATGAAAGCCATGGAACTCGACCCCCGCTCCCTGTGGAAGTCCTTCGTCCGGCGGGTGGGCGCCGTCCTCGCCGTGGCGGGGATCATCGTCTTCGCCTACAACCTCCTCACCGACCAGGACCAGATCCAGGAACTGGCCCTCAAGCGGGCCCGCGCCCATTTCCGCGACATCCTCCTCACCTGGCACTGGAATTCCGAGTACGGCGGGGTGTACGTGGAGAAGAAGCCGGGAGTCGAGGCCAACGACTTCCTGGAATTCCCCGACATCCATTCCCGGGACGGCCAGGTCTACACCCTCCGCGACCCGGACACCATGTCCCGGGAA
>DATFAA010000098.1:0-29282 GCA_035255045.1 Rhodocyclaceae bacterium
ACCGATTGCGGCCATGGCAGAAGACAGCGATCTCGAACGAACAGAGCAGCCCACAGGCAGGCGAATATCGCAGGCCCGAGAGAAGGGGCAGGTACCCCAGTCCCGTGAGTTGGGCTCCTTCCTCGTTCTGATTGTCGCCGCCGCCGCCCTGTGGATGATGGGCGGCTGGTTCATGGAGCGCACCATGGCCATCGCCCGCAAGGGATTCGCCATGGATGCCAAGTTCCTGAGCGAACCGACCCAGATGGTGGTCCGGCTGTCCGATATCTCCGCCGATGCGGCCCTGTCCTTCGCGCCCCTGCTGGGCGTTCTTCTTCTGGCATCGATTCTTCCGCCCTTTCTGCTCAATGCCTGGGTGTTCTCTCCCAGGCCGCCCGACTTCGCCCGGCTGAATCCCCTCGCCGGCCTCGGCCGCATGGTCTCCTGGAACAGTCTGATGGAGCTTGCCAAGGCGGCGGCCAAGGCGGTTCTGGTCGGAGGGGTGGGGGTCCTCCTGATCTGGCGGGAGAGTGACGAGATACTCGGGCTTTTGGCCCAACCTCTGGAAAGCGGGCTGGCGCATGCCGGCCATTTGGTCGTTTACTCCTTCCTCATGCTGGTGGTCGTCCTGGCCCTGGTGGTGGCGGCGGATGTGCCGTTCCAACTCTGGCGCTACTACAACCAGCTGAAGATGACCAAGGAAGAGGTCAAGCAGGAAATGAAGGAAATGGAGGGCGACCCGCACGTCAAGGGTCGCATCCGCAGTCTGCAGATGCAGGCCGCCAAGAAGCGGATGATGGCGGCAGTGCCCAAGGCCGATGTGATCGTCACCAACCCGACCCATTTCGCCGTTGCCCTCTCCTACAAGTCCGGCATGGCGGCGCCCAAGGTGGTGGCCAAGGGCATGGGCGAAATCGCCCGGCGTATCAAGGAGATCGGCGCCGAGCACGGCGTTCCGCTGCTGGAGGCACCGCCCCTGGCGCGGGCCCTCCACAAGCATGCCGAACTCGATGCGGAAATTCCGTCGGCCCTGTACACCGCCGTGGCTGAGGTCCTGGCCTACGTCTATCAGCTGTCCAACTGGCGTTCCATGGGCGGTACCTACCCCAATCCCCCCCGGGATCTGCAAGTGCCGCCCGAACTCGTGCCGGAGGCTGCGTAAATGGCGAGCGCCACCCTGACCCTGCAGAACCTCTTCGGCCGGCTGAACATGACCCAGCTGGCGGCGCCGATCCTCATCCTGATGATCCTGGCGATGATGGTCCTGCCGCTGCCGGCCTTCATCCTGGACATCCTGTTTACCTTCAATATCGCCCTGTCGGTACTGGTCCTGATGGTGGCGGTGAATACCCAGAAGACCCTCGATTTCTCGGTCTTCCCGACGGTGCTGCTGGTCACCACTCTGCTGCGCCTCTCCCTGAACGTGGCGTCCACCCGGATCGTCATGCTCGAGGGCCACACCGGTCCCGACGCCGCCGGCAAGGTGATCGAATCCTTCGGCCACTTCCTGGTCGGCGGCAACTTTGCCGTCGGCATCGTGGTGTTCCTGATCCTGGTGGTCATCAACTTCGTGGTGATCACCAAGGGCGCCGGCCGGGTGGCCGAGGTTTCTGCCCGCTTCACCCTGGACGCCATGCCCGGCAAGCAGATGGCCATCGACGCCGACCTCAACGCCGGCCTCATCGGCGAGGAGGATGCCCGCCGTCGGCGCACCGAAATCGCCCGGGAGGCCGAGTTCTACGGCTCCATGGATGGTGCTTCGAAATTCGTGCGGGGCGATGCCGTCGCCGGCATCGTCATCATGCTGATCAACGTCATCGGCGGCCTCATCGTCGGCGTCTTCCAGCACAACATGGAAATCGCGCTGGCGGCCAAGAACTACACCCTGCTCACCATCGGCGACGGCCTCGTCGCCCAGATTCCGGGCCTGATCATCTCCATCGCCGCCGGCATGGTGGTGACCCGGGTTTCCGACGAGCGGGACATCGGCCAGCAGGTTTGGACCCAGATGCTGAAGAACTGGCGGGTGCTGGGGTTGACCGCTGGCATCGTCGGCTTCCTTGGCCTCATTCCCGGCATGCCCAATTTCGTCTTCATGCTGCTGGCCTCCACCCTGGGCTGGCTGGCCTGGAAGATGATGAAAG
Source organism: Rhodocyclaceae bacterium (assembly GCA_035255045.1). GTDB lineage: Bacteria > Pseudomonadota > Gammaproteobacteria > Burkholderiales > Rhodocyclaceae > JAGTRP01. The sequence goes on from DATFAA010000098.1 coordinate 2,124, forward strand.
CCGAAAAGGCCGCCACCGCCGCCCCCGTGGCCGTGGCGCCGGCACCGATGCAGCAGCCGGAAGCCCAGGAAGCCAGCTGGAGCGACGTGGCTCCCCTGGACGTCCTCGGCCTCGAAGTCGGCTACCGTCTCATTCCCCTGGTGGACAAGTCCCAGGACGGCGAGCTTCTGCGCCGCATTCGGGGCATCCGCAAGAAATTCGCCCAGGAAGTGGGCTTCCTGGTGTCGCCGGTCCATATCCGCGACAACCTGGAACTCAAGCCCAACGCCTACCGCATCCTTCTGAAGGGAGTCGAAGTCGGCCAAGGCGAAGCCTTCTCCGGCCAGTTCCTGGCCATCAACCCCGGCCGCGTGGCCGGTACCGTGCCCGGTATCGCAACCACGGATCCCGCCTTCGGCCTGCCGGCGACCTGGATCGACGCCTCCATCCGCGAACAGGCCCAGGCCTATGGCTACACCGTGGTGGATGCCTCCACCGTCGTGGCCACCCACCTGAACCACATCATCCTCAGCCACGCCGCCGAGCTCCTGGGCCGCCAGGAAGTTCAGCAGCTCCTGGACCACCTGGGCAAGGACATGCCCAAGCTGGTCGAGGATCTGGTGCCCAAGGTCATGCCCCTTGGCGCTCTGCAGAAGGTCCTCCAGAACCTCCTGGAAGAGGGCGTGCATATCCGCGACATGCGCACCATCATCGAAACCGTGGCCGACCACGCCACCCGCACCCAGAACCCGGACGACCTCACCTCCCAGGTGCGGATCGCCCTCGGCCGGGCCATCGTCCAGCAACTGTTCCCGGGCACCGGGGAGATGCAGGTCATGTCCCTCGACCCCAGCCTAGAGCGCCTGCTCTCCCAGGCGGTCGCGGGCGGCAGCGAGCACGCCAGCTTCGAGCCCGGCCTCGCCGACACCCTGGTGCGGGAAGCCGCGGCGGCGGCCCAGCGCCAGGAGCAGCTGGGCCTTGCCGCCGTCCTGCTGGTCCCGGCCAGCCTGCGCGTGCTCCTGTCGCGCTTCCTGCGGCGCTCGGTGCCGCAACTCAAAGTCCTGGCCCATAGCGAAGTGCCGGAAACCCGAATCATCAAAGTCACCTCGATTATTGGGGGTAGATCATGAACGTCAGAAAATTCATAGCCCCCAATGCCCGGGACGCCCTGCGAAAAGTCAAAGAAACCCTGGGCACCGATGCCATCATTCTTTCGAACCGCGGCGTTCCGGGGGGAGTGGAAATCATGGCGGTGGCGGCCCGCGACATGGCCATGATGGTGCCTTCCCACACCAACGACCACCAGCCGGCGCCGGCACCGGCGCGGCGTCCGGGCCCGGCCATGGACACGGACGACGACTACCGGATCAATCTTTCCAGCGCCCGGGCCGAGAGCCCCGCTCCCCAGCGTCCGGCCATGGCGCCGGCCCGGCCCGCAGCGCCCGCTCCGATGGCCCAGCAGCGCCCCCAGGAACCGAGCCGGAGCGTCAATGCCGCCATCCCGAAGACCGGCGGATTGCGCAACCTGGATCTGCCCCGCCAGCCCACCATGGCCCCGGCCCAGCCGGCCGCGCCCCGGACTGAAGCGGCACACCAGCCGGCCCGGCGCAGCGAAGCCGAGGTCATCCCGGCGGCAGTCATGGAAGAAATCCGTTCCCTGCGCAAGATCGTCGAGCAGCATTTGGCCGGTTTCGCCTGGGGCGAGGCCGCCCGCACGGCTCCGGCCAAGACCGAGATCCTGCGCCAGATGCTGGATTCCGGCTTCTCCCCCCAGTTTGCCCGCGAACTGCTGGAGGATCTGCCGCCGGAAATGGACGTGTCGCAGGCCATGGCCTGGGTCCGGGGAGCGGCCGACCGCTCCCTGTTCACCATGGGCCTGGATGCCGACATCCTGGACAAGGGCGGGGTCTTCGCCCTGGTGGGGCCGACCGGCGTCGGCAAGACCACCACCACGGCGAAACTGGCCGCCCGCTGTGTCCTCAAGCACGGCCCGAGCAAGGTCGCCCTCATTACCACCGACGGCTACCGGATCGGCGCCCATGAGCAACTGCGCATCTATGGCCGCATCCTCGGCGTTTCCGTCTACCTGGTGAAGGACGCCCTGGAACTGCAGCAGACCCTCTCCGAACTGCAGCACAAGCACCTGGTGCTGATCGACACCATGGGCATGAGCCAGAAGGACAAGCTGGTGCCCGAGCTGACCGGAATGCTTTCCGGCTGTGCCGTCCGCCGCCTGCTGCTCCTTTCCGCCACCTCCCGGGGCGATACCCTGGACGACGTGGTGCGTGCCTACCAGGGCGAGGCCCTGGCCGGCTGCATCCTGACCAAGGTGGACGAGGCGGCCGGCCTGGCCACGGCCCTGGACGTCATCATGCGCCACCGCCTGAAGCTGCACTATGTCTCCAACGGGCAGCGGGTACCGGAAGACCTGCATCTGCCGAACCGCAACTACCTGCTGCACCGGGCCTTCAAGGACCTGCCGGAAAATTCGCCCCACCGGCACGACGGCCTCGAACCGGCACTGATGATGGCCAACGCCGGCATGATGGCCGTTGGTGGGCAGCACCGTGGCTGATTTCCGTGTCGACCAGGCGGCCGGTCTGCGCCGCCTGATGGGCAGCGGCCAGCTGCAGGTGGTGACCTTCGTCGCCGGCTGCGAGGGAGTCGGCCGCAGCGTCTCGGTCGCCAATATCGGCGTCGCCCTGGCCCGCCTGGGCAAGGAGGTGTTGATCATGGACGAACACTCGTCCACCGATGACATCGCCGCCACCTTCGGGCTGGTCGCCCGCTATGACCTGCTGAACGTCATGCACCAGGAGTGCCGGCTGAAGGAGGTCCTGGTCGAGCCGGTGCAGGGACTGCATATCCTGCCGGCGGCCCGGGCGGTGAAGAAGCTGGGCAAGTTGACCATGACGCAGCAGCAGGTGCTCCTGGATGCCATGTCCACCCTCGAGCGCCCCATCGACGTCATCCTGGTGGATGCCAGCAGCAACCACCCCCACGGTTTTTCGCCCCTGGGCCTGGCTTCCCAGGAGACGGTGGTGATGCTGTCGGGGAGTAGCGCTTCCATCACCGAGGCCTATTCCCTGATCAAGAAGGTCAGCCACTCCTATGCCCGGAAGTACTTCCGCATCCTGGTAAACAAGGTGCGCAGCATTCCGGATGCCCGCTCCATTTTCCAGAACATCGCCCAGGTCGCGGCCCAGCGGGGTATCGCCCGCCTGGATTATGTCGGGGCCATACCGGTGGACGAGTCCCTGCGGCAGGCAGCCCAGCTCTGCCGCCCCGTGGTGACCCATGCGCCGGGCTCGGCGGCCGCCCGGGCCTACCGGGATATCGCCGCCGACATGCTGTACTGGCCCGCCGGCTACAACGAAGCCGGGGGGGTCCAGCAATTCCTCCAGCAGCTGCTACACTTGAGCCAACGAATTACAACACCCAACGTTATCCGAGCCTGATGTACACCGCTGCTGGTCAGCCCGACAAGGAACAGCTGGTTCAGCGCTTCGTGCCGCTAGTCAAACGCATCGCCTATCACCTAATGGCGCGTTTGCCCTCCAGTGTCCAATTTGATGATCTCGTCCAGAACGGCATGCTCGGCCTTCTGGATGCCATCGGCCGCTATCAGGAAGGGTTCGGAGCGCAGTTCGAAACCTATGCCACCCAGCGGGTGCGGGGCGCCATGCTGGACGGCCTGCGGGAAAACGACTGGCTGCCGCGGCAGCTGCGGCGGGAGCTGCGGCGCATCGAGGCGGCCATCACCCAGCTCGAGCACACCTACGGCCGCATCCCTTCCGAGAAGGAACTGGCGGACTGCCTGGGGATGACCCTGGCCGAGTACCAGAAGACCCTACAGGAAGCCCGGGGCCATCAGCTGGTCTATTTCGAGGACTTCGTCGAAGAGGGCGACGAGGATTTTCTCGAGCGCCACTTCACCGACGACGATGCCGACCCCGCCCGTCTCTTCGAGGACCGCAACCTGCGGGAATCCCTGGCGGCGGCCATCGAGCAGTTGCCGGAACGGGAGAAGCTCGTCATGGCGCTGTATTATGAGCAGGAACTCAACCTGCGGGAGATTGGCGAAGTCATGGAGGTGACGGAATCCCGGGTCTGCCAGCTCCACAGCCAGGCGATCCTGAGGCTGCGCACCCGGGTGCTCGGTGAAGTCGAGGCCAAGCGCGGCAAGCGCCGGAAGGCCAAGGATGCTTGACAAGATCAGCATCGCCGGCCTGGCGATCGGTCTGGTCGCCATCATCGGGGGGCAGCTTCTGGAAGGGGGGCATCTGGCCTCCCTGGTGCAGCCCACTGCCCTCATCATCGTCGGCGGCGGCACCCTCGGCGCGGTCATGCTCCAGAGCCCGTTCCAGGTGTTCAGGCGCGGCATGGCCATGGTCCGCTGGGTGTGGGTGCCGCCAACGGTCGAGCATCGGCGACTGATCGATCAGATTTCAACGTGGAGCCAGGTTTCCAGGCGGGAAGGGCTCCTTGCCCTCGAGAACTTCATCAACCAGATGAAGGACCCCTTCGCCAGGAAGGGCCTGCAGATGCTGGTGGACGGGGCCGACCCGGAGCGCCTGCGGGAACTCCTGGAAGTGGAGATTTCGACCTTCGAGGAAGAGATGAAGCAGGCCGCGCGGGTCTGGGAAGCCGCCGGCGGCTATTCGCCCACCATCGGCATCCTGGGCGCCGTCATGGGCCTCATCCACGTCATGGAAAACCTCAGCGACCCGGGCAAGCTCGGTGCCGGCATCGCCACGGCCTTCGTCGCTACCATCTACGGGGTCGGGCTCGCCAACCTGGTGTACCTGCCCATCTCCGCCAAGCTCAGATACCACATCGGACGCCAGGTCACCCTGCGGGAAATGCTGGTGGACGGACTGGTCGGCATCGCGGTGGGCGACAATCCCCGCATCATCGAGAGCCGCCTCAAGGGCTATTTCCTCTGATGGCTCGCCGGCGGCGGAAGGAAGACGAGCATGTGAACCACGAACGCTGGCTCGTGTCCTATGCCGACTTCATCACCCTGCTGTTCGCGTTCTTCGTGGTCATGTACGCCATCTCCTCCATCAACGAGGGCAAGTACAAAGTCCTGTCGGACTCCCTGACCAATGCTTTCCGCAACGTCACCGGCAGCTCCGGCGGGCATCCCATCCTGGTCACCCAGGGGGCGCCTCCCCTTAGTCCCAAGCCGGTGGGCAAGCCGGACAAGTTGGTGGAGCAGGTGAAGAGCGAGCAGCGCCAGAAAATGAAAAATGTGGCCAAAGACATCATGAATGCCCTGCAGCCCCTGGTCGCTCAAGGCAAGGTCAGGCTCCTGGAAACCAGCCGGGGCGTCACCATCGAAATCAACGACAGCGTCCTTTTCCCGGCCGGGCAGGCCAAGCTCCAGCCGGCCTCGATGAGCGCCATGCGGGCCATCGCCGACGTCCTCGCCCACACCGATTTTCCCATCACCATCGAAGGCCACACCGACAACCTGCCCATCAGCACGTCCCAGTTCCCCTCCAACTGGGAGTTGTCGGCGGTACGGGCGACGACGGTCCTGCGCCTGTTCAATGACGGGGGGGTCGGGGCGGAGCGCCTGACAGCCATCGGCTACGGGGAAACCCGTCCGGTGGAAACCAACACCACGCCGGAAGGTCGGGCCCGCAACCGTCGGGTGAGCATCCTGATCGACTCCAACCGGCCCGAGGAACCGACCGAGCTGAGGGAGCAGAAGGCTGCGGCGGAAGTGGCTGCCGGCGGCCAGGGACCCGTCCTGCCGGTGGCGGCGCCGACCGCCGCCGCCCAATAAGGCTCAGGCGGCGTCGATGATCCGGCTGCCGGTACGGGGAGTGGTGAGTCCGTCCCGGCCGTAGAGGGTCGAGCGCTGGGACTGCTGGGTGAGGGCGCCGAGGGCCTGGTTGGTGGCCTGCAGGCGTATGGCGATCAGGCGGCCGTTGAGGTCGTGCAGACGCTTGGCTTCCGCTGCCAGTTCCATGAGCTTGGCCCAGCCCGCGGCAGCGGCGCGATCGCTTCCGTTCCTGGCCAGCCAAGCAAGCATGCCTTCCCGATCGGCGGAGTGGCCGGCCCGCTGCAGCAATACACCGCGCTCCTTTTCGGCGGCGTTCAGCTTGTCGACAAGAGCGGTCTTGGTGGCGGTGATGGGGCCCAGCTTGTCGACTTCGCCGCGCTTCAGGGCTTCCTGCTCCCGATTGAGGGTGGCGATGAAGTCCTGGACGAGCGCGGCCTCCTGGGCCAGCAATTCAGCCAGTACCGCCATCAGGCCCGGCGTTGCGAGCTGACCAGCTCGCGGGCGGTGTCGATCAGGCGGTCGGCGATGGCGCCGGCATTGATTGTGAAGCGTCCCTCGGCGATGGCGCGCTTGATTTCGCTGACCCGGGCGGAATCGACCGGCGGCTGGCTCTCGCCGGCCTGCAATTCGCCGGCCAGGGGGCTCAGCTTCACTTCGTCCGACGCCGCAGGGGTGCCCGTAGCCTCTGTGCGCTGCTGCTGCGGCCGCACCCGATTGCTGGGAGGGGCGCCGGCGGGCTTGATGGAATTGTCGATTTTCACGATGTCACCTGCGATACTCTTTTGGTCAAATGGATTATCGGCGGTATTCCGGAAAACTTGAGCACTAATTTGCGATTTCCGCCGTTCCGTCCGCCTTGGCGACCCCGCTCACCACTTGGCCGGAAGGCATGCGGATCTGGACCACCTGCCCCTCGGCTGCGTTATTGATGGCCTTGCCTTCGCCGCTCACGGAGAAGCCCGGCCCTTTCGAAATCAACCGTACCGTTTGACCCTGCCGGACGACCAAAGGTGCCGCCAATTGATCGGCACGGAGGGACTGGCCCGCCGCCAGGGGGTTTCGCAGAGTCTTGCCGATGGCGGCGCTCGGGTCGGTGACGACCCCGGTGGGCTGGGAGGCCAGATCTCCCGACATGGTGACCAGGTCGCCGGCCTGCACCACCTGTCCGGCGGGCAGGGCGCGGGCGGTGGTGACGTATTGCCCGGTGACGGTGATCTGGACCGGCACCAGGACGCTCCAGGCATTCGGCCCCAGGCAGCGGACGCCGACGTGGGTCCTGCCCCACATCCGGGCCCCCGGGGGCGAGAAGGCTTCGTGGGCCTCGCAGGGGGGCAATTTGGTGCGGGGATCGAGACTGCCGACGCTGATCGTGACCTTGCCGGGGAGGCCCTGGGTCTGTTGGCGGATGAAGCGTTCGGCGATGTCGGTCACCGGGTCGGCGGCGGCCATCGCCAGGCGGGACAGGAGGGCGAGGCAGACCAGGAAAATGAGGCGTTTCATGGCCGTATTTTGCCGAAGCCGACGGCAACGGGGAATACCTTCCTGCCGGCAAGTTTTGCCGTTCGCTCGTCCTTTCACCCTGGAATACGCTGGCCCGACGCATGGCATGAATCGTGCAAATGAGTGCCCGAGTCATCCATGGAACCCCAAATGAACCCGCTGACCCGAGACCTCGAACCCCTGACCAAGGCCATCGACCTGCGGGCCTATCGCCAGCAGGTGCTGGCCTCCAATATCGCCAACGCCGATACGCCCAACTACAAGGCCCGGGATTTCGACTTCAAGACCGCCATGCACAATGCCATGGCCGGCCAGCAGTCGGGCGGCCTCCCCCTGGTCACGACTTCCGGTGGCCATATCGCCGGTGGCGGCGGTGCCGGCCAGCCCGGGCTCCAGTACCGGGCCGACACCCAGTCGGCGGTGGACGGCAATACGGTGGATATGGACACCGAGCGCGCCCAGATCGCCGACAACGCCATCCAGTACGAAATCCTCACCCGCCTGATCAGCGACCGGTTCAGCGGCATGCGCGCTGCGCTTGCCAACAACTAAGGCCAGGGAGCCAGTAAATGAGCCTATTCAACGTCTTCCAGGTTTCCTCCAGCGCCATGACGGCGCAGTCCATGCGCCTCAACGCCGTGGCCTCCAATCTGGCCAACGCCGACAGCATCGTTTCCGCCGACGGCCAGCCCTACCGCGCCAAGCAGGTGGTTTTCGAAGCCACTCCCATGGGCGACGCCGGGGATGCCTCCCGGGGAGTGCGGGTCCGGCAGGTGGTGGACGACGCTTCGCCGCCTCGCATGGTGTACGACCCCAAGAACCCCGCCGCCGATGAGAAGGGCTACGTCGCCTTCCCCAATGTGAATGTGGTCGAGGAAATGACCAACATGATTTCGGCTTCCCGTTCGTACCAGACCAACGTCGAAGTCATGAACACCGCCAAGACCCTGATGATGCATACCCTGCAGATCGGCCAGGGCTGATAGGAGAACGTTATGGCAACCGTGAGCAACACTACCGGCACCTCGGCAGCGGATACTTTTGCCGCCCTCAACGGCAACAAGTCGACGACGGCGGGCAGCGCCACGGCGGACATGGAAAACCGCTTCCTGACCCTGCTGACCACCCAACTGAAGAACCAGGACCCCCTCAATCCCCTGGACAACTCCCAGGTAACCAGCCAGCTGGCCCAGATCAACACGGTGAACGGCATCGAGAAGTTGAACACCACCCTGGCCAAGCTCATGTCCGCCTACGACGACAGCAAGTCCATGCAGGCGGCAAGCATGATCGGCAAGAATGTCCTGGTCCCCGGCAACAACCTGGTGGCCACGGCCGATGGCGGTGCCGTGGGCGGCGTCTCCCTGTCCGGCGATGCCGACAAGGTGGTGGTCAGCATCCTCAACAGCGCCGGCAAAGTGGTCCAGACAGAGGACCTGGGAACGCGGAGCGCCGGCAACATCGGCTTCTCCTGGGATGGCAAGGATGCCGACGGCAACGCCGTCCCGGCCGGCAAGTACACCTTCAAGGTGGAAGCCACCAAGGGCGACCAGAGCATCAGCGCCTCGCCCCTGCAGCTTGGCACGGTTAATGCTCTCGTCAGAGGGAAAACCGGATTCCAGCTCGACCTCGGCGACATGGGGACTGTGGAATTCAGCGACGTGCAGCAGATTCTCTAGCGCGGGAGATAAGAAATGTCATTCCAGCAAGGCCTCAGCGGCCTCAGCACCTCGTCCAAGGCCCTGGACGTCATCAGCAACAACGTTGCGAACTCGAGCACCGTCGGCTTCAAGTCGTCGGACGCCCACTTCGCCGACGTGTATGCGGCGTCCCTGACCGGGGGCTCGGCCCTCCAGGTCGGTATCGGCACCGCCCTGAGCTCGGTGGCCCAGCAGTACACCCAGGGCAACGTGTCCACCACGAACAATCCCCTGGACATCGCCATCAACGGTAGCGGCTTCTTCCGCCTGAGCAACGCCGGTGCCGTCACCTACAGCCGCAACGGCCAGTTCCACCTGGACAAGAGCGGTTATTTCATCAACGACCAGAACCTGCGCCTGACCGGCTATCCGGCTTCCCAGGACGGCACCATCCGCAAGCAGACGCCGACCGAGATGCAGATCACCCCGGATCTCCTGAAGCTGGCCCCGGTGGCCACCGGCAAGAGCGTGGGCGGCAGCTACGCCGGGGTCCAGATGAGCGTGAACCTGGACTCCCGCGTCACCAGCAAGACCTGGACGCCACCCACCGGCGGCGTGCCCAATATCGACCCGAACAACTACAACTATTCCACCGCCCTCTCGGTGTACGACTCCCTGGGTAACCCCCACACCATGTCGTTCTACTACGTGAAGACGGCGACCGCCGGCCAGTGGGCGGTCTATGGCAACGTGGACGGCACCCTGATGGACGGCGCCGCGCCGGCCGACAAGCCCAATCTGACCACCCCGATCCTGCTTAACTTCGACAATGCCGGCAAGCTGACCTCGGTGGACGGCGTCGCGGTTCCCGCCTCCGGCACGGTGCCGGACGTGGCCCTGAACGTGAACCTGGATCAGGTCGCCACCAACCTCGGCCGCACTCCCTGGGGCTCGGCGCCCCTGGCCTTCAACCTCAATTTCGCCGGCACCAGCCAGTACGGCGCCGCCTTCGCCACCAACCGCCTGCAGCAGGACGGCTACAGCTCCGGCAACCTGGCCGGCATGGCGGTGGGATCCGACGGCATCATCCAGGGCCGCTACAGCAACGGCCAGACCCGGAACATCGGCCAGCTGGTCCTGGCCTCCTTCCAGAATCCCAACGGCCTCGCCAACATCGGCGGCAACCAGTGGATCGAGACTTCGGTTTCCGGCCAGCCGACGGTGGATGCCCCGGGCAGCGGCCAGATGGGCGCCGTGCAGTCCAACGCGGTGGAGGAGTCCAACGTGGACCTCACCGGCGAGCTGGTGAAGATGATCACCCAGCAGCGCAATTACCAGGCGAGCGCCCAGTCCATCAAGACCCAGGACCAGATCATGCAGACCCTGGTGAACCTGCGCTAACCCTAGCCCGACCGAGACACCGCCATGGATCGCCTGATTTACACCGCCATGACCGGCGCCAAGCATGTCTTCATGCAGCAGGCCGGCAATGCCAACAACCTGGCCAACGCCAGCACCATCGGCTTCAAGGCCCAGGAACACCGCTTCCGGGCGGTGCCGGTCCAGGGCGAGGGCATGCCGACCCGGGCCTTCGTGGTCGACGCGGCGGTGGCGGATGTCATGGAGCCGGGCCCCCTGATGTATACGGGCCGCTCCCTCGACGTGGCCGTCGAGGGCCGTGGCTGGGTCGCCCTGCAGATGCCCGACGGCAGCGAGGCCTACACCCGGGCCGGCAGCCTCGACATCAACGTGAACGGCCTCCTGCAGACCAAGGGCGGCCAGACCGTGGCCGGCGACGGCGGCCCCCTCAACATTCCGCCCGACAACAACGTCGAGATCGCGGCGGACGGCACCGTGTCGGTGGTCCCCACCTTCGGCACCCCCAATAACGCCAACGCCATCGGCCGCATCAAGCTGGTCAATCCGCCGGAAGCCGATCTGGTGCGCGGCGAAGACGGCCTGTTCCGCCTCAAGAGCGGCCAGCCGGCCGACGCCGACCCCAACGTCAAGCTGGTCTCCAATACCCTGGAGGGCAGCAACGTCAACGTGGTGGACGCCATGGTCAATCTCATCAGCCTTTCCCGGCAGTTCGAAATGCAGATCAAGATGCTGCAGACCGCCGACACCAATGCCCAGACCGCCGACAAAGTGCTTTCGCTGAACGGCTGACAGGAATAGATAATGATTCGCTCCCTCTGGATCGCCCGTACCGGACTCGACGCCCAGCAAACCCAGCTCGACGTCATCGCCAACAACCTCGCCAACGTCAGCACCAACGGCTTCAAGCGCGGGCGGGCCGTGTTTGAGGACCTGCTGTACCAGACCATCCGCCAGCCTGGCGCCCAGTCGTCCCAGCAGACCCAGGTTCCCACCGGCCTCCAGCTCGGCACCGGCACCAAGCCGGTGGCGGTATCCCGCATCTTCACCCAGGGCAACCTGCAGAAGACCGACAACGCCCTCGACGTGGCGGTCAACGGCCAAGGCTTCTTCCAGGTCCTGCTGCCGGACGGCACCACCGCCTACACCCGGGACGGTTCCTTCCAGAAGGACAGCCAGGGCCAGATCGTCACTCCCGACGGCTTTCCGGTGCAGCCCAACATCACCATCCCGGCCAATGCCACTTCCGTGACCATCGGCCAGGACGGCACCGTGACCATCACACAGCAGGGCACGGCGGCCACCACCCAGATCGGCAGCATCCAGCTGGCCACCTTCATCAATCCGGCCGGCCTGCAGAGCATCGGCCAGAACCTTTTCCTGGAAACGGCGGCGAGCGGCACCCCGACCCCCAACACCCCGGGGACCAACGGCGCCGGCACGGTCAACCAGGCCTATGTGGAAACCTCCAACGTCAACGTCGCCGAGGAGCTGGTGACCATGATCCAGACCCAGCGCGCCTACGAGCTCAATTCCAAGGTGGTGTCCACGTCCGACCAGATGCTGGGCCGCCTGACCCAGCTGTAAGGGGAGATCATGAAGCGCATCGTCCTGATTCCCGTCCTCCTGGCCAGCCTGGCCGCCTGCCAGACGGTGCCGCCGACCAACGTGCACCAGCCCATGACGGTGCGGCCCGGCTACCGGGCGGAGCAGGCCCTGGCCAACGGCTCCATCTACCAATCGGCCTACAGCCGGCCCCTGTTCGAGGACCGCAAGGCGCGCTTCGTCGGCGACACGGTGACGGTGCGGATCACCGAAAATACCTCGGCCTCGGTCAAGTCCAATGCCAAGAGCGAGCGCTCGGGCAGCGTCCAGGCCTCCGTGGACGGTCTGTCGCGGGTCCCGGGCAAGAGCTTGCTCGGGTTGAACGTCAACGCCAGCGACGACAACAATTTCAGCGGCAAGGGCGAGGGCGCCAACACCAACGTCTTCACCGGCACCATGACGGCGACGGTGATCGAGGTGCTGCCCAACGGCAACCTCCTCGTCTCCGGCGAAAAGCAGCTGGCCATCGGCCACCAGACCGAGTACGTCCGGGTTTCCGGCGTGGTCAACCCGAGCTTCGTGGACTCCGCCAACACCGTCGATTCCTCCAAGATCGCCGATGCCCGCATCGAGTACAAATCCGCCGGCTACATGAGCGAGGCCCAGGTCATGGGCTGGATGGCACGGTTCTTTCTTAATGTCCTGCCGTTCTAGGAGATTTTTCGGCGGAGGGCTTTCATGAAGACGATCAGCGGCAAATGGTTCCGGCAGGCGGCAATAGTGGCCGGTTGTCTGTTGCCGCTCTGGAGCCAGCCGGTGCTGGCCGAGCGCATCAAGGACCTGGCCACCATCCAGGGGGTGCGCAACAACCAGCTGATCGGCTACGGCATCGTCGTCGGCCTGGACAACAGCGGCGACCAGACCACCCAGACCCCCTTCACCACCCAGGCCATCGCCAACATGCTGTCCCAGCTGGGGGTGAATCTCTCCGCCGACCAGGCTTCCAAGCTCCAGCTCAAGAACGTCGCCGCCGTCATGGTGACGGCCAATCTGCCGGCCTTCGCCCGCACCGGCCAGCCCATCGACGTCACCGTGTCCTCCATGGGCAACGCCAAGAGCCTGCGCGGCGGCACCCTCCTCATGACCCCCTTGAAGGGCGCCGACGGCCAGGTGTACGCCATGGCCCAGGGCAACGTCCTGGTGGGCGGCGCCGGCGCTTCCGCCGGCGGCTCCAAGGTGGTGGTGAACCACCTGTCGGCGGGCCGCATCCCGGCCGGCGCCACGGTCGAGCGCTCGGTGCCGACCCCGGTCGGCCAGGGCGCCTTCGTCTATTACGACCTGGGGGACAGCGATTTCGGGACGGCGAAGAATATCGTCGACGCAATCAACGGCACCTTCGGGCCGGGCGTGGCCCAGGCCGTGGATGGCCGGCAGATCCGCGTCCGCGCTCCGGAAGAGCCGGATGCCCGGGTAGCCTTCATGGGCCGCCTGGAAAACCTCGACGTGCGGCCGGCGGCCAGCATCGCCAAGGTCATCGTCAATCCCCGCACCGGCTCGGTGGTCATGAACCAGCGGGTCACCCTGGACGCCTGCGCCGTCGCCCACGGCAACCTGTCGGTGGTGGTCGGCGAGCAGCCCGCCACCGCCTTCCAGCAGGGCAGCAGCGACATCCAGGTCAAGCAGGACACCGGCAGCCTGATGAACGTCAAGGCCGGGGCCAACCTGTCCGACGTGGTCAAGGCCCTCAACGCCCTCGGCGCCAACCCCATGGACCTCCTGGCCATCCTGCAGGCCATGAAGGCGGCGGGCGCCCTGCGGGCCGAGCTCGAAATCATCTAAGCCCGCGCCATGGCCATCAAGGTACAGAACACCCCCAATCGCCTGGCGGCGGACGTCAAGGGCACCCAGGATCTGCGGGAGAAATTCCAGAAGGATCCCAAGGCCGGCCTGCAGGCTGCGGCCCAGCAGTTCGAGTCCATGTTCCTGCAGATGGTCATGAAGAGCATGCGGGACGCCACCCCCCAGGACGGCCTCTTCAACAGCGACCAGTCCCGCTTCTACACCTCCATGCTGGACCAGCAGCTGGCCCAGAACATGGCGAGCGGGCGCGGCGTGGGTTTCGCCAAACTCATCGAGCAGCAGCTCGGCCGCACCCTGCAGGCCGGAGACGGATTGCCCAAGGTGCCAGGGGAGAACGACATGGGCGGAAAAGCCGCGATGCCGCCGGCAAATGGTGCCGGCAATGCCTTGCCGCTGTCGGCATCCGACGGCCGGCATTTGCCGGCCGGCCCGTCCCTGGGCCCAGTCGGCGCCAGCCTGAGCAGCCGGGCCACCGCCGCCCTGGCGGCCTATGCCTCCAACGCCGGTTCTTCCTCTTCCTCCGCCAAGGACTTCGTCAGCCGGGTCTGGCCCCATGCCGTCGAGGCCAGCCGTTCCACCGGCATCCCGCCCCAGTTCCTGGTCGCCCACGCCGCCCTGGAAAGCGGCTGGGGCAAGCACGAGCCGCGCAGCGCCGACGGCAGTCCGACCTTCAATCTGTTCGGCGTCAAGGCCGGCAAGAGCTGGAACGGCGGCGCCGTCGATGTCCCGACCACCGAATACGTGGACGGCCAGCGGCAAAAGGTCAACGACAAGTTCCGCTCCTACGGTTCCTACGCCGAGGCCTTCAAGGATTACGCCAACCTCCTGCGCAACAACCCGAAGTACGGCAATGTGGTCGGCTCCCAGGATGGCACGGAGTTTGCGAAACGTCTGCAGCAGGCAGGCTACGCCACCGATCCATCCTATGCCGAGAAGCTGGCGCGGATCATCAACGGGCCGACCCTGCGTCAGGCGTTGATCGGTTAACCGGCCACTCAATAGTTAAAGAACCCGGCCGTTAACCTCACTGGAGGTTGTTCATGAGCTCAGGACTTTTCGGTATCGGCATCAGCGGCATGCAGGCCGCCCAATTGGGTTTGCTGACCACGGAACACAACGTGGCCAATGCCAGCACGCCGGGATACAACCGGCAGAGGATCCTGCAAGCCACCAACGTGCCCCTGATGACCGGCGCCGGGGCGGTGGGACAGGGCACCCATGTCACCACCATCGAGCGCATGTACAGCGAGTTCCTGGCGGGCCAGGTGAACACCTCCCAGACCAGCGTCAGCGAGCTCGACACCTACTACGGCCAGATCAAGCAGATCGACAACATGCTGGCCGATCCCAATTCGGGCCTGTCGCCGGCGCTGCAGGATTTCTTCAAGGGCGTCCAGCAGGTGGCCGCCAATCCGTCCTCCATCCCATCGCGCCAGTCCATGACGGCGTCGGCCAGCTCCCTGGTGGCCCGCATCCATGGCATCGAGGACCGCCTGTCCCAGATGTCGGAAGGGGTCAATGGCCAGATCACCACCACGGTCGGCACCATCAATTCCTACGCCCAGCAGATCGCCAACCTCAACGAGCGCATCGTCCTGGCCCAGTCGGCGAGCAACCAGCCGGCCAACGACCTGGTCGACCAGCGGGATCAGCTGGTCACCGAATTGAACAAGCTGGTGAAGGTCTCCACCGCCACCGAGAGCGACGGCAGCTACAACGTCTTCATCGGCACCGGCCAGCAACTGGTCGTGGGCACCCGGGCCAGCGCCATGACGGCGACCGCCTCCGCCGCCGATCCGTCCCGCATCGTGGTCGGCCTGGAGACCGCCGGCGGAGCCCAGGAGCTGCCTGAGTACCTGATCACCGGCGGCCAGCTGGGCGGCCTGGTGCGCTTCCGCAGCGAATCCCTGGACCCGGCCCTGAACGAAATCGGCCGGGTGGCGGCCTCCATGGCCCTCACCTTCAACGCTCAGCAGGCCCTCGGCCAGGATCTGCAAGGGCGGGCGGCGGGGGACACCGGCTTCGCGGCCAATTTCTTCGACATGACCAACATGGGGCCGAGCGCCATCAAGAATGCCCACAACACCGGCAACGGTGTGCTCCAGGCGGCCTTCGTGTCGCCGCCCCCCATGGGCGGCACCTATACCCTGTCCAACACCGCCGGCACCTACACCCTGACCCGCCAGTCGGACGGCAAGACCTGGACCGGCGCGAGTCCGGCGGGCGTGGTGGACGCCAACGGCGACGCCCCGCCGGTCTCCGAAGGCCTGAACCTGGCCGGCGCCACCGTCGCCCCGGGCCTGACCGCCACCCTGACTTCTTCGACCATCCCGGCCAATTTCTACACCAACCTCACCGCCAGCGATTACCAGCTGGTGCGCGACGGCGTCGGGTCCTACACCCTGACCCGGATGAGCGACAACCACAAGTGGAACATTCCGGCCGACGCCGCCAACCTTCCCGGGTTGTCCTCCCTGATTTCCCAGACGGAAGGCTTCACCCTGAACCTGGCTTCGGGGACGATCAACGTCGGCGACAGTTACCTGATCCGGCCCAGCCGCGCCGCCGCCCGGAACATCGCCGTCGACGCCAGCGTGGCGGCCGATGCCCGGCTGGTCGCAGCGGCCGCGCCCCTCACCACCCGGCCCGCCACCGGCAATGTCGGCAAGATGACCCTTTCCCAGGGGGCGGTCGCTCCCGGCTATGCGGTTCCGTCGCCGGCCCTGACCCTTTCGGCGACGGCCACCCAGCTCACCGGTTTCCCGGCCGGGGTCAATGTCACCGCCGTCTATGCCGACGGCACCAGCATCGCGTCCAATGGCGGCCCGGTGAATCTGGTTAACGGCACCTCCCAGCTGGCGGGCTTTTCCTTCAACGGCATGAGCTTCGACGTCAATGGCTCGCCGGTGGCGGGTGACAGCTTCACCATCGAGCGCAATGCCGGCGGCGTGGACGACGGCCGCAACATCTTCCTCCTCGGCAAGCTGCAGACCGCGAACACCATGGGTGGCCGCACCGCCAGCTACCAGGGCGCCTATGCCCAGTTCGTCAGCACCATCGGCAACAAGACCCGGGAAACCCAGGTGACGGGCGAAGCCCAGCAGGCCCTCCTGGACCAAGCCCAGGGTGCCCGCGAAGCCCTCTCCGGCGTCAATCTGGATGAGGAAGCGGCCAACCTGCTGCGCTACCAGCAGGCCTACCAGGCGTCGGCGAAGATGCTCGATATCGGCAACAAGCTGTTCGACACCGTGCTGTCGATCAGGTCCTAAGGAGATTCGCCATGCGAGTCAGCACCTCCCAGATATTCGACAACGGCACGCTCAATATCCAGCGCAACCAGGGCAGCCTGTTCAAGCTCCAGAACCAGCTGTCCACCGGCCGCCGCATCCTGGCGCCCGAGGATGATCCCATCGGCGCCGCCGAGGCCCTCAAGGTCAACCAGTCCATGTCGGTCAATTCGCAGTTCATGGACAACCAGGCCAACGCCGGCAGTCAGCTGGCCCTGGTGGAGGACCATCTCGGGGGCGTGAGCAACCTGATCATGGACGTCCAGGAGCGGGTGGTGCAGGCCGGCAACGGCAGCCTCACCGACCAGGACCGGGCGACCCTCGCCACCGAGATACGGCAGCGCTACGAAGAGCTTCTGGGCCATGCCAACAGCGCCGACGGCAGCGGCCAGTACCTGTTCGCCGGCTATCGGGGCTCCACCCAGCCCTTCGGGGTGACCGGCGTTCCCGGCAACCGTACCGCCACCTATTACGGGGACGAGGGCGTCCGCCAGTTGCAGGTGGAGAACGGCCGCCAGATGGCCGTCTCCCAGCCGGGCAGCGACATCTTCATGCGCGTCCGCCAGGGCAACGGCACCTTCATGACCGGTGCCGCAGCGGCCAATACCGGCAGCGGCGTCATCAGCACCGGCTCGGTGGTGACGGGCTACGACAACAACGCCTACACCCTGACCTTCACTTCGCCGACGACCTATACCCTGTCGGTCAATGGCGTTCCCGAGGCGCCTCCCGTGACGTACAACTACAGCGACGGGGGCACCATCAACATCGGCAACGGCACCATCGTCGCGCCCAATACCGGCACCAACCAGATCGCCTTTTCCATCAGCGGCACGCCGGCGACGGGAGATACGTTCACCGTCAATCCTTCGACCAACCAGGATCTGTTCAAGACCCTGGACCAGCTGATCAAGACCCTCGAGTCCCCGTCGACGGGTCCCACCCCCGACGCCACCCAGGCGGCGCGGCGCAACCAGCTGACCGCCATCAGCGATGGCCTGGACCGGGCGCTGGACAACGTCCTCAAGGTACGGACCGACATCGGCGCCCGGCGGCTCGAGCTCGATTCCCTGACCAACGTCGGCCAGGACGTGGATCTCCAGTTCAAGGGCGACCTCTCCCGGCTGCAGGACCTGGACTACGCCAAGGCCATCTCGGACATGTCCAAGCAGCAGATGACCCTGCAGGCCTCCCAGCTGTCCTTCAAGCAGACCAGCCAGCTGTCGCTGTTCAATATGCTATGAGGCTGGCGCTTTCCATCCTGGCCGCGGTGCTCGTGGCCGGGTGCAGCACCCCCGGTGGGGCCGGGGCGCCCCTCATTCCCGACAAGACCATCGAGCTCACTTCGTCCCTGAAGCTGTCGCTGGCCGGCGTGGTATCCGGGGCCCTGGCCCTGGGGGCGATCCACCTCATCTACGATCCCCTGGCGCCCAACTGGGAGATCGAGGAATCCCGCCTGGCCGACGACACCTTCCGCTTCTCCCTCAAGATGAAGCGCTACAACACCGGCGGGGCAGGGGAGTCCATGCAGGTGCTCAGGCGGCGTGCCGCCCAGCTCCAGGGCGAACTGGGCTACGGCAGCTATCAGCTCCTGGAATACAGCGAGGGCATCGAGTCCGAGACCTTCGGGGCCCGGCGGGTCGCCGAGGGGACGGTCAGGCTGGTCAGCCGGCCCCTGGCCGATTCTTTCCTGCAGAACTAGCGGGTCGCAAAACCCAGCATGGCCGTCAGGCCCTGCTCGAAGATGGCCTGCAGCGGCGTCGCCAGGTAGTTGAGGGTCATGGCCAGGACGACGAAGCCGCCAATCAGGGTGATCGGAAAGCCGATGGACATGATGTTGAGCTGGGGTGCCGCCCGGCTCAGGACGGCGAGGGCGATGTTGGTGATCAGCAGGGCGACCACCACCGGCAGGGCCAGGAGCAGCCCGGCCGCGAACATTCTCGATCCCAGTTCCACCAGATTCAGCCAGCTGCCCGACCCCAGGGGCGACATGCCCACCGGAATGGCGTTGAAGCTCTGGGCAAGGGTGGCGACGTAGAGCAGGTGGCCGTTGAGGGCGAGGAAGACCAGAAGGGCGAGCAGGTCCATGAATTCCGTCACCACCGGCGTCTGGGAGGCGCTGGTGGGGTCGTAGAAGGTGGCGAAGCCCAGGCCCATCTGCAGCCCCATCAGTTCGCCGGCGATATCCACCGCCGAGTAGACGATGCGCATGGCCAGTCCCATGCCGACCCCGATGATCAGCTGCTGGGCCAGGATCCATACCCCTGGCCCCGAGACCGGGCTGACGGCGGGCATGGGCGGCAGGGCCGGGGCCAGGCCAACGGCGATGGCGAGCCCGAGGACCAGGCGGATCCGCCGCGGGATGGCGGCGCTGCCCCAGAAGGGGGCGGTGGCGATGACCGCCAGGATGCGGGTGAGGGGGAAGATGAAGGCCGCGATCCAGGCATCCAGCTGGGCCGACGTTATGCTGAGCATGCCGGGCCTAGCCGATGATCTGGGGAATGCTCTGGAAGAGGCGCTGGATGTAGTCCACCATGTACTGCAGCATCCACGGCCCCGCCAGGATGAGGATGAGGAACATCACCACCAGCTTCGGCACGAACTGCAGGGTCGCCTCATTGAGGGAGGTGGCGGCCTGGAAGATGCTGATGATCAGGCCCACCACCAGCGCCGCCAGCAGCATGGGGGCGGATACGACGAGGGTCGCCTCGATGGCCTGGCGGCCGATTTCCATGACGGTGCCGGGGGTCATACGCCGAAACTCTGGACCAGGGAGCCGATGACCAGATGCCAGCCGTCCACCAGGACGAAGAGCATCAGCTTGAAGGGCAGGGCGACCATCACCGGCGACATCATCATCATGCCCATGGACATCAGGAGGCTGGCCACCACCATGTCGATGACCAGGAAGGGGATGAAGACCACGAAGCCGATCTGGAAGGCGGTCTTCAGCTCACTCACCACGAAGGCCGGGATGAGGACGCGCATGGGCGTCTCCTCGGGGCTGTTGATCTTCTCCACCTTGGCCAGGTTGGCGAACATGGCGAGGTCGGCTTCCCGGGTCTGCTTGAGCATGAAGCCCCGCAACGGCACGGCGGCCCGCTCCGCCGCCTGCACGACGTTGATCCGGTTCTCCGACAGGGGCAGGTAGGCTTCGGTGTAGACCCGGTCCAGCACCGGCGCCATGACGAAAAAGGTAAGGAAGAGGGAGAGGCCGACCATGACCTGGTTGGGCGGCGACGTCTGGGTGCCCAGGGCGTGGCGCAGCAGGGACATGACGATGATGATGCGGGTGAAGCCGGTCATCATCAGCAGCGCCGCCGGGATGAAGGTCAGCGCCGTCATCAGCAGCAGGGTCTGGATGGTCAGGGAATAGGTGGTGCTGCCGCCGGGGCCCGGGGTGCTGGTGAGGGCAGGCAGGGCCTGGGCCAGCGCGGCCGATGCCGGCAGGAGCAGGGCGAGGGCCAGGAGGGCTTTTCTAGACACCGCCGCGCTTCTCCATAATCTGTTTCAGCCATTGGGCGAAGGGCTTGTCGGCCGAGGGCGGCAGGCCTTCTCCCAGGGATTCCCCTTTAGGCATGGTGTGCAGGGTGCGGATCTGGCCGGGGACGATGCCGATGACCAGCCAGGTGTCGCCGGCCTCCACCAGGACGATGCGTTCCCGGGGGCCGAGGGCGACGCCGCCGACCACCCGCATGCCGCCCTGGCCGAAGCCCTTGCCGCCGGTGATCTTGCGGGCCAGCCAGGCGGTGCCGACCAGGAGAGCGACGATGATGCCCAGGGCCAGCATGGCCTGCAGGTAGCTGCTGGCGGAGACCCCCGGGGTGGCGGCGGTGTCCGCCACGGCCGCCAGGGGCAGGCCCAGGGATGGGGCAAGAAGAAGTGAACGCAAGGCGGGAAGCACAGCGAGCCGAAGAGGGATTGAACTCGCTATCTTAAAACAAAGCGGCTTGGCTCGCTCGAAAGAAGCGCCTCAGCGGTTCAGTTTGCGCATGCGCTCGGAGGGCGTGATGATGTCGGTGAGGCGGATGCCGAACTTGTCGTTCACCACCACCACTTCACCCTGGGCGATCAGGGTGCCGTTGACCAGCACGTCCATCGGTTCGCCCGCCATGGCATCCAGTTCCACCACCGAGCCGTGGGCCAGCTGCAGCAGGTTCTTGATGGTGATCTTGGTGCGGCCGAGCTCCACCGTGATCTGGACCGGGATGTCCAGGATCATGTCGAGTTCGTTCATCATCGAGCCGCCGCCGGCCGGGCCCCCGAAGGAGGGGAAGATATTGGCGGCCTGGACGGCCGGCCCTTCCGCCGGGGTGTCCACGGAGGCCTGCTCGGCCATGGCCGCAGCCCAATCGTCTTCGCTGATCTGGCCGTCGTCTTCCATGCTGGTGCTCTCTAGGTTTTCCATCTCGTCAGCCATCGTGTTCTCCCGGTGCGGGCTCGCTCGTTGATTCGCCAGTGACGAAGCGTTCGATCTTCAATGCGTATTGGCCGCTTTGCTGGCCATAACGGCATTCCATCAGAGGGATGCTGTCCACGTAGGCGGTGATCACTTCGGGGATGTGCAGAGGAACGACATCCCCGACCTTAAGTTGCAGGATCTGGCCCAGGGAGATCCGGGCAGTCCCCAGTTGGGCGATGATTTCCACTTCCGCCCCCTGCAGCTGGCGGCGCAGGGTCCCGATCCAGCGCTTGTCGGTGGACAGCTGGTCGCTCTGCATGGTGCTGTAGAGCAGGTCCCGGATGGGCTCCAGCATGGAGTAGGGGAAGCAGATGTGCATGTCCGCCGTGGCGCCGCCGAATTCCAGGGTGAAGGTGGTGGACACCACGATTTCCGAGGGGGTGGCGATATTGGCGAACTGGGAATTCATCTCCGAGCGGACATACTCGAAGGTCATGGAATAGACCGGCTTCCAGGACTTGCTGTATTCGGCGAACACGACCCCCAGCAGTCCCTGGATGATGCGCTGCTCGGTGGGTGTGAAGTCGCGGCCCTCGACCCGGGTGTGGAAGCGCCCGTCGCCGCCGAACATGTTGTCCACCACCAGGAAGACCAGGTTGGGGTCGAAGACGAACAGGGCGGTGCCCCGCAGGGGCTTGGCCAGGACCAGGTTGAGGTTGGTCGGGACGACCAGGTTGCGGATGAATTCGCTGTATTTCTGCACCCGGATGGGGCCGACGGAAATTTCGGCGTTCCGGTGCATGTAGTTGAAGAGGCCGATGCGCAGGTAGCGGGCGAAGCGTTCGTTGATCAGCTCCAGGGTGGGCATGCGCCCGCGGACGATACGTTCCTGGGTACCGAGGTTGTAGGGGCGGACGCTGCCGCCGCCTTCCTCGGATTCCTCCGGTTCGTCAGTCTCGCCGGTGACGCCCTTCAGTAGGGCATCGACCTCGTCCTGGGAGAGAAAGTCGCCCGCCATGCCGCTTCGCTACTGGATGATGAAGGAAGTGAACAGCACTTCCTTCGCAGGACCCTCTGCCGCGCCTTGTGCCTTCTTGTTCTCGCCGGGGGCCAGCACCTCGTTGACGGTCGCCCTGAGTTCCGCCGCCAGTTTTTCCTTGCCTTCCCGCGTCAGGATCTCGGAGGGCTTCTTGCCGGAAAGCAGCAAGGTGACGTTGTTGCGGATCTTGGGCATATGCACCTTGACCAACTGCTCTCCGGTGGGTTCCTCGAACTGGATGGACAGGGTCACCTGCAGGTACTGGTCGCCGGTCTCCGGCACCAGGTTCACGGTGAAGGGCTCCAGGTTCACGAAGGTGGGATGGGCCTCCTTGCCCTTCTTCTTCTTGGCGTGGGTGGTTTCGGCCGCATCCTCGTCGTCGGCGCCGTCGTCGCCCTTCTTCAACAGCAGGACGGCGGCGCCGCCCCCCGCCAGCACGAGCACCAGCACGGCCGCCAGGATGATGATGAGCAGCTTCTTGCTTCGTCCGGGGGCAGCCGCCTGATCCGTGCTCTCTGCCGCCGCTTTTGCGTCCTTTGCCATTTCCCCGTCCCTAGATGAATAGTGTCATTGCCTGGGTGCGACCGCCGCCCTATGCGAAGAGATCGACCATGCCGCGCCCGGCGCGCACCGCCGTCAAAGGCGCCGCGGTCCCCGGGCCGCTGTCCGCGCGAAGTATAGCGTTATCGTCTCCGGCGCGGGCTGGGGACGAGAAGCGGGGCTGCTCGCCGCCGTTCTGCTGGGGCAGCTGGGTGCCGACGTTGGCCTGGCCGAGGTTGATGCCGGCGCCGGCCAGCATTTCACGCAGCTGGGGCATGGCGTCCTGGATGGCCTGGCGAACTTCCGCATGGGCCGAGACGAACAGGGCCGAGGCCTGGTCGCCGTTGAGGTTGAGGGTGATGTGCATGGGCCCCAGCTGGGGCGGGTTGATATGGAGTTGGGCCACCTGCTGGTCGGTCTTGGCCAGCCACACCACCTTGTCGCCGAAATCCTGGCTCCAGCGGCTGTCGTGGAGGGGAGTGGCGACGGTGGCGGAGGCAGTGCCGTCGGTGCCGGCCTGGGTGCGCTGGGCCTGGCCCGACTGGGCCGCCAGGGTGGCGGCAAAATTCTGTCCGTTGCCGGAACCGGGCTCGGCGGCTGCGGCAATATTTGCCGAGTCCTTGCCCAGCAGGTCCCCGCCGAGGGACGCCTTGAGGCCGTCCTGGCCGGCGCCCAGGGGATCAGCCTTCTGGTCGTCGCCGCGGCGGTTGAGCTGGCCGATGATGCCGGCGATGTCGTCCTGGCCGGCGTCCCGCTTGGCGGAGAGGGCGGCATCGCCCTGGGGCTGTTCGGTCTTGGGGGTGGCTGCGAGTCCCGGCAGCAGGCCGGCGGCAGCCAGCAGGGCGCTCGCGTCCTGCTCCGCCGCGGGGTCATCCTCGATGATTTCGGCGGCCGGGTCCCTGGGGGCGGTGCCCAGGCCGGCGGACAGCTTGGCCTGCAGGTCGAGGGCCTGGGGCGCCACCAGCTGCTGGGTGAGGAGGGCGGCGAAGTCCGCACCGCCGCCGCTGTCGGCGGGCGGCATGGGGCTGGCGCCCTTTCCCGGCAAATTGAGGCTGGCAGAGGAAACGACCGTGATGCCCATGGCGATGACCTTGATAGACGTTGGTTTGCCTGATGGTAAGCAAGGCCTGTGCCTATTTCAGTGCTCGCCTTCCGGGTCCGTCTTGCCGCTGTACTTGCGGGCGGTGAATTCGTCCATCAGCTTCTGGTCCTGGCGGTTTTCCCGGTAGCGTTCCCGGGCGTCGTGGCGCTGGGAGAGGGTGTCGATGGCCTTCAGCCGCTTGTTCTGCTCGCGCCATTCCGCCTGGCCGGCGGCGGTGTTGCGTTCGGAGCGGGCCACCGCCTGCTGCTGATGGCCGATGGCCTCGTCGATGCGGGCGATGAAATCCTGGTAATTGCGCAGGGCCATGGGGGTCAGGCCCTGGGCGATGGCTTGCCGCATCTTCTGGGAGTATTCCTCCCGGTACTGTTCGAGGAGCTGGAGCTGGCTCCTAGCGTTGTGCTCGGCGGCGATGAGCTGTCCCAGCTGGCGGGTCTTCTCGTCGGCCCGGGTCTGCATCAGTTCGAGCAGGGGCTGGAGGCTGAAGGGCTTGGCCATGGGCGTTCAGGGCAGGGTCAGATGAGGCCCTGCAGCTGGGCCAGGCTGGTGGTGAAATCCGAGCGTTCCAGCATCCTCTGCTGGAGGAAGGCTTCCATGCGGGGATAGAGGGCGATGGCCTGGTCCAGCACCGGATCGGAGCCGGCGGCGTAGGCTCCCACCGAGATGAGGTCCCGGGAGCGCTGGTAGCGGGCGAAGAGTACCTTGAAGCGGCGGATGAGGTCCATGTGCTCGGGGGTGATGAGGTTCACCATGGCCCGGCTGATGGACTGCTCGATGTCGATGGCGGGGTAATGGCCGGCATCCGCCAGGGTGCGGGAAAGGACGATGTGGCCGTCGAGGATGGCCCGGGCCGAGTCGGCGATGGGATCCTGCTGGTCGTCGCCTTCGGCCAGCACCGTGTAGAAGGCGGTGATGGAGCCGCCACCCTCCGGGCCGTTGCCGGCCCGCTCCACCAGCTGGGGCAGGCGGGCGAAGACCGAGGGCGGATAACCCCGGGTGGCCGGCGGCTCGCCGATGGCCAGGGCGATCTCCCGCTGGGCCATGGCGTAGCGGGTGAGGGAATCCATGATGAGCAGGACCTGCTTACCTTCGTCCCGGAAGTACTCGGCGATGGCCGTGGCGTAGGCGGCGCCCTGCAGGCGCATGAGGGGTCCGGTATCGGCCGGGGCGGCGACCACCACGGCCCGGCGCATGCCCTCTTCACCGAGGATCTGTTCGATGAATTCCTTCACCTCCCGGCCCCGCTCGCCGATCAGCCCGACGACGATCACCTCGGCCTCGGTGTAGCGGGCCATCATGCCCAGCAACACCGACTTGCCGACGCCGGAGCCGGCGAACAGTCCCATCCGCTGGCCGCGCCCGACGGTCAGCAGGGCGTTGATGGCCCGCACCCCGACGTCCAGGGGCTGGTGGATGGCGGCCCGGGCCATGGGGTTGAAGGGGCGGCTGTGGAGGGGGCGCTGGTGGTTGGAGTTGAGGGCGCCCTTGCCGTCCAGGGGGCGCCCGACTCCGTCCACCACCCGGCCCAGGAGGGCGTCGCCCACCGGGGCCTGCTTGGCCCGGTCCAGGGCCCGGCGCCGCAGGGGCGGCGGGTCGCCCACCAGGGGCGGCGGACAGGGCGTCTCGAAGGCGACCACCTGGGCCCCCGGGGAGAGGCCGTAGATGTCGTCGGAAGGCATGAGGAAAAGCTTTTCCCCGTGGAAGCCGACTACCTCGGCTTCGACCGGGGTGCCGCCGGCGGGCAGGACCCGGCAGGAGCTGCCCAGGGGCAGCTTGAGGCCGGCGGCCTCCATCACCAGGCCGTTGATGCGGGTGAGGCGCCCCACCGACCACAGGGGATGGGCATTGGTGGCGGCGATCCGGCAGTTGCCGAGGAAATCGCGCCAGCGGCCGGCATGGTCCGGCAAGGGTTTCACGGGTGCTCCAGCCAGGTTCCGGGGTCGGCGCCGATGGATTCGAGGACGCGCTTCCAGCGGGTTTGCAGGGTGGCGTCCACCTCGCTGGTGCCGGCCCGGATGAAGCAGCCGCCGGCCTGGATTTCCCGATCCTCGACGATGCGCCAGCCGGAATGGAGGAATTGGTCCCCCAGGTGCTCGCGTACCGCTTCCGCTTCGCTGGGATGGACGTGGAGGGCGACGTGGCCGTGGTGCAGGGGCAGGGCCGCCAGGGCTTCCCGGATGACCGGCAGCAGGGCCTGGGGCCGGGCCGGGATGGCGCCCCGCAGCACCTGGTGGGCCACTTCGAGGGCCAGGGCGAGGACCTCGTCGGCGACCGACTGGTCGAGGCCGGCAAGGGACGCTTCGGCATTCTCGGCCAGGGCGGCGATGCGCCGGGCTTCGGCCTGGGCGGCCTCGAGGCCTTGACGGTAGCCTTCCTCGCGACCCTCGTCGAAGCCGGCCCGGTACCCCGATTCGTGGGCTTCGTTGTGGATGCGCTCAACGTCCTCCGCGGTTGGCAAGCCCATGGCGGCGACCAATTCGGAGGTGTCGTCCTGCACGGGCTCGGGCTCGACCTCGGAGGGCGGCGGCACCTCGGGTTCCGGCGGCTGGGGATCGAAGGACTCCACCTGCCAGCGCCGGTAGGCGTCGAGATGTTCCTTGGGGATGTAACCCGACATGGCTCAGGCCCGGGTCAGATCATCTGCTCGCCGCCGGCGCCACCGAGGACGATCTGGCCCTCGTCGGCCAGGCGGCGGACGATCTTGAGGATTTCCTTCTGCTCGGCCTCCACCTCGGAAACCCGTACCGGGCCCTTGGCTTCCAGGTCTTCCCGGAGCATTTCGGCGGCCCGCTGGGACATGTTCTTGAAAATCTTCTCCCGCAGGGCTTCGCTGGCGCCCTTCAGGGCCATGACCAGGGAGTCCGACTGGACTTCGCGCAGGATGAGCTGGATGGAACGGTCGTCGATGTCCATGAGGTTCTCGAAGACGAACATTTCGTCCAGGATGCGCTGGGCCAGGTCGGGGTCGTACTCGCGGATGGCGTCCACCACCGAGGTCTCGCTGGCGGTGCCGATGAAGTTGAGAATCTCGGCCACGGTGCGTACGCCGCCCATGGCGGTCTTCTTGATGGTGGCCGAGCCGGCCAGGATGCGCATC
>DATFAA010000099.1:0-20572 GCA_035255045.1 Rhodocyclaceae bacterium
GCTGCCAACGAAGCCGGCGTCATCGGCGGCAAGTAACTCCCCGCGAAGACACGACAGCGGCCGGCCGAGCTTGTCTCGGCCGGCCGTTTCCATTCCGGCCCGGCGCCCTCAGGCGATGGTCACCTGGTCAGACAGATAGACGTCCTGGATGGCGTTGAGCAGTTCGACGCCTTCCTTCATGGGCCGCTGGAAGGCCTTGCGGCCGGAGATCAGGCCCATGCCGCCGGCCCGCTTGTTGATGACGGCGGTGCGCACCGCCTGGGCCAGGTCGCTGGCCCCCTTGGATTCGCCGCCGGAATTGATCATGCCGGCCCGCCCCATGTAGCAGCAGGCCACCTGGTAGCGCACCAGGTCGATGGGATGGTCGGTGGTCAGGTCCGAATAGACCTTGGGACTGGTCTTGCTGAACTTCAGGGCATTGAAGCCGCCGTTGTTCTCCGCCATCTTCTGCTTGATGATGTCTGCCTCGATGGTCACCCCCAGGTGGTTGGCCTGGCCCGACATGTCGGCCGAGACGTGGTAGTCCACCCCCTCGTGCTTGAAAGCGCCGTTGCGCAGGTAGCACCACAGCACGGTGACCATCCCCAGCTGGTGGGCCCGCTTGAACATCTGGGAGACCTCCCAGATCTGGCGCCGGGACTCCGGCGAGCCGAAATAGACCGTCGCCCCCACCGCCGCCGCGCCCATGTCGAAGGCCTGCTCCACGTCGGCGAAGAGGCTCTGGTCGTAGGTGTTGGGGTAGGACAGGAACTCGTTGTGGTTGAGCTTCACGATGAAGGGGATCTTGTGGGCGTACTGGCGCGCCACCGCCCCGAGGACGCCGACGGTGGAAGCCACGGCGTTGCAGCCCCCTTCGATGGCGAGCTTGACGATATTGCCGGGGTCGAAGAAGTCCGGGTTGGGGGCGAAGGAGGCGCCGGCGGAGTGCTCGACCCCCTGGTCCACCGGCAGGATGGACAGGTAGCCGGTGCCGGCCAGGCGGCCATGGTTGAAGAGGGCGTTCAGATTGCGGAGCACCCCGGGCTTGCGGTCGGTGGCGGACTGGACCCGGTCGATGAAATCGGCGCCCGGCAAATGCAGCCTCTCCTTGGGGATGCCGCGGCAGACGTGGGAAAGCAGGGATTCGGCGTCGTCGCCGAGCAGGGTGGATAGATCAGCCATGGGAAACTCCTCCGTTTGGGGACGCTGGAAGC
Source organism: Rhodocyclaceae bacterium (assembly GCA_035255045.1). Lineage (GTDB taxonomy): Bacteria > Pseudomonadota > Gammaproteobacteria > Burkholderiales > Rhodocyclaceae > JAGTRP01. The sequence continues at coordinate 1,194 of DATFAA010000099.1, forward strand.
CGGGATGGAATGAAATGTCCGACACCCAGTATAGTCGGGGATTCCTGGCTTGAAGGCGGCTGGGAGCGGCCGGTCGCCCGGCCGGCCTGGCGTTGCCTAGGCGGTCTGCCGGAGCAGCACGCCCTGCATCTTGTCGAGGGCGCGGGAGAGCGCGAGGGCCTCCTCCGAGGGAAACTGGCGCAGGGTTTCCCTGGTTTCCCGGTCGATCACCTTGACGACGGTCCGGCCGGACTCCTCGTCCTGGGTGAATTCCAGGCTGGTGTTGATCTGCTGCAGTGCCCGGTTCATGTCCTTGACCAGCTCCCGGGTGGCCTCGGGGGAGAGCTTCTCGCTGCCTTCCGGCCGGGACGGGTCCTGCTTCGCCTTGTCGCCAGCCTGGGCGGGGGGCGCTTCAGCCGGGCGGCCGGCAGCCGCCTGCGGCAGGGCAGGGCTCGAGTACTGAGCGGCGGTGGCGGAGCCGCTGGCGTAGGCGAGTCGAAGGTTCAGCATGGGCGAGTGGGCCGGAGCGACGGGGCGGTGGCGAGGCCACCGGTGGAACATGACGGAAGCGCTTATTTTACAGGCATGGCTGACGTACATCAAAGCCTGTTTTTCGCCGGGAAGGGATTAATTCCTTAGGGTTATCAGGGGATTAGGCTGTGCCGGCGAAGAGCCGCGCCGGGCGCGGCCCGCAAAGAAGAAGGGCGCCTTGCGGCGCCCTCTCTTCAGTCCCTCGGCACGGTTTCCGAGAAGGATGGCCGCTGCATCAGCTTGTCGTAGAGGCGGGCCAGGTTGGGATGGGTTTCCCGCCAGTCGATGTCCGGGAAACGGAAGACCAGGTAGCCCAGGGCCGCGCCCACGGCGATGTCGGCCAGGGAGAAATGGGTTCCCATGCAGTGGGCCTTGTCGCCGTACTCCTTGGCCATGAAGTCCAGGCCGCGGGAAATCTTGTCCCGCTGGCGCTCGATCCAGACGGCGCTCTGCTCGTGCTTGGGGCGCTTGGCCTCCAGGTAGGCGGCGGCAGCGGCGTCGCAGATGCCGTCGGCCAGGGCTTCCCAGCGCTTGACTTCGGTGCGTTCCCGGTTGGGAGAAGGAAAGAGCTTGTTGTTGGGGGTGACGTTGTCGATGTGCTCGACGATGACCCGGGAGTCGAACAGGGGGGTGTCGTCGTCCAGCAGCAGCACCGGAACCTTGCCCAGGGGATTGACGTTGGGAACGGCACTGTCGGCCAGCCAGGGCGAATCGACTTCGAAATCGTAGTCGATCTTCTTTTCGGCCAGGACGATACGGACCTTGCGGACGTAGGGACTGGTCAGGGAGCCGATCAGCTTCATGGCAAATTCTCGTGATGCTTGCTTGGGGATGCTGATTATAGCGTACTGCTACAGGATTCACCGGATGTGGCGGCGCCCGCGGTTTGCGGCGGGGGGTGGTGGGCGGATAAAATTCAGGCTTTTACCCCGAGCCACACCATGAATTCCACTCCGCTTACGGCCCTCTCGCCGCTCGACGGGCGCTACGCCGCCAAGGTCGATGCCCTGCGTCCCCAGTTTTCCGAGTACGGCCTCATCCGCCGCCGCCTGCAGGTGGAGATCGAGTGGCTCAAGGCCCTGGCCGCCGAGTCCCATTTCGCCGAGATCCCGGCCTTCTCCTCCGCCACCGTCGCCGAGCTGGATGCCCTGGTGGCCGGCTTCGGCCCGGCCGAGGCCCAGGAGGTGAAGGACATCGAGGCCGTCACCAACCACGACGTCAAGGCGCTGGAATACTGGATCAAGAAGAAGCTGGCCGCCAACGCCGAAGTGATGCGGGTTTCCGAATTCATCCACTTCGCCTGCACCTCCGAGGACATCAACAACCTGTCCCACGCCCTCATGTGCAAGCATGCCCGGGACGAGGCCATGCTGCCGGTGCTGGACCAGGTGATCGCCAAGCTCAAGGAACTGGCCCACGCCCACGCCGCCGTGCCCATGATGAGCCGCACCCACGGCCAGCCGGCCACCCCTTCGACCATGGGCAAGGAAATGGCCAACGTCGCCTACCGCCTGGAGCGGGCCCGGGCCCGCATCGCCGGGGTCGAGCTGCTGGGCAAGATCAACGGCGCCGTCGGCAACTACAACGCCCACCTGGCCGCCTACCCGGGCTTCGACTGGGAAGGCTTCGCCAAGAAATTCGTCGAGTCCCTGGGCCTGACCTTCAATCCCTACACCATCCAGATCGAACCCCACGACGCCCTGGCCGAGCTCTTCGACGCCTTCGCCCGGGCCAACAGCGTCCTGGTGGACCTGGACCGGGACGTCTGGGGCTACATCTCCCTGGGCTTCTTCAAGCAGAAGGTGAAGGCCGGGGAAGTGGGCTCCTCCACCATGCCCCACAAGGTCAATCCCATCGACTTCGAGAACTCCGAGGGCAACCTGGGCCTGGCCAACGCGGTGCTGCGCCACCTGTCCGAGAAGCTGCCCGTCTCCCGCTGGCAGCGGGACCTCACCGACTCCACCGTGCTGCGCAACATGGGCGTCGGCCTGGGCTACGCCCTGCTCGGCTACGATTCCCTGCTGAAGGGCCTCAACAAGCTGGAGATCAACGCCGATCTGATGAAGGCCGACCTGGACGCCAACTGGGAGCTGCTGGCTGAGCCCATCCAGACCGTCATGCGCCGCTACGGCATCGCCAACCCCTATGAGAAGCTCAAGGAGCTGACCCGGGGCACCCGGGTTTCCCGGGAAGGCATGCAGGCCTTCGTCCAGGGCCTCGACATCCCCGAAGGCGCCAAGGCCGAGCTGCTCAAGCTGACCCCGTGGGACTACACGGGCAAGGCCGCCGAGCTGGCGAAGCGCATCTGATGAAGTGCAGCAAGTGCGGGCGGGAGGTGCCGGAAGGCGCCATCTACTGCCCGTTCTGCACCGGCGGCCAGGTGACCGAGAAGGACATCGTCCGGGGCGGCATCCGGGGCGGGCTGATCGGCCTCGCCCTCGGCCTCGTCCCGGCGGTCGCCGTGCTCGTCATCTTCGGGCCGGTGCGGGGCATCAAGGCCATCGCCTTCGCCGTGCCGGTCGCCACCTTCACCACCGGCTTCATCCTGGGGCTGGTCAAAGCCAAGAAGAACTGAAATGAGTTTTGCCGAAAATTTGAAGAAGCTGCCGGGGATTTCCCACCTGGCGGCCATCAACCTGCTGGACGCAGAGGGCAACGTGGTCGCCAGCATCGAGAACAAGCCGGGCAGCGCCGGTTCGGTGGCGGTTTATAACCACCTGGCCCAGACCTATGGCGCCATCACCCCCGAGGCCGCGAGGAAAGGCCTGGAACTCTACGCCGAGCACACCGAGGACGCCCGCGCCCATCCGGGCAAGCATCCCAACATTGACCGCCTGATCGAGCTGGCGGACAAGCAGGCCACCCTGCGCACCAAGAACGTCTTCGCCCTGTAGAGCGCCGGCTCAGTAGGCCGGCAGGTACATGGGGTAGAGGGTGCGCTCTTCCCGCTCGATCCTTTCCCGGAGCATGTTCCCCAAGCTCGCCAGGTCGGCGGCGAAGTCCCCGGGGAAGGCGGGGTGTTCCGCGATGTTGCGGTACTTGGCGAGGAAGGAGAGGGCAGTCTTCCCCATGCTCCCCATTTCCCGGCGGAACTGGCGCACCAGGGCCCGGGTGCGGGGATCCCGGACCAGGCCCTTCTCCAAATAGCCGTAGAACCGGGAGTCCTCCAGCAGGAGGTGGGCGGTCAGCTGGCCGCCGAACTTCTCGAGAAGATCCGCCGCCACCGCCAGGTCGCCCGCCGCGTGGGCCTGGCCAAGCTTGTCGACCCCTTCCAGCAGCGCCCTATGCTCGGCCTGGAGGTCGGGAACCAGCTTGGGGCTGTATTGGATGTGGGCACCCGATCGGGCGCCGGCATTGCCTAGCGCCTCGTCCGGTTTCTTCTTGCCCAGCAGGTTGTCGAACAGCATGGCGTGTTCCGTGGCCAAAAACCGCGCAAAGATCGCACGGCTGCCCAGCCTCGGATTTGATGTAAGTCAAATATGACTAATGATTGGCGCCGGCCGCCCGCCAACCCGGATGGTCGAAATAGCGCCCGTAGGACTGGAGGGCCGCCAATACCTTGACGGCGCCGTCATGGCCCGAGGCCTTGCCCTTGCCGGCCATGGCCTCGGCTCCCCCGGCCAGGTCGGCGATCACCAGGTGGAGCATGGCATCGGCCTCGGGCTCCAGCCTGCAGTTCTCCACCGCGTAGGCGATCTCCCCCTGCACCTTGGCGGCCAGGCCCTGGTAATCGCCCGGGGTGAAGCGGTTCTTGTGGATCCGCGGCAGGGCCTCGGCCATGGCTTGGTTGATGTTGCCCATGGCCTGGCGCAGGGAAGCGTCCGTCGGCCAGGGCTTGCCGGCGTTGAGCTGCAGCTTCTGGGGGGCGGCGTGGCCATGGTGGTCGTGCCCGGAGGCCGCCTCCCCGGCCTGGAGGGCGGGGGAAAGGGCGAGGAGGGCGGCGGCGAGCAGGGCGGTGGCTTTCGGGGACATGGGCTTTCCTTTCGGCTGGTGGTCAATCGGTCGGTTGGTGCTGCACAATACCCGACTATTTTGCTCGGCCAATATTAAGGATGCCTTAAAGGGCCCGCTTGTCGATCACCCGTTTCGCCTTGCCTTCCGGCCGGGGCAGATGGCCGGGGTCGAGGATGCGGACCCGGGTGGTGACGCCCAGCCAGGACTTGATGTCGTGCTGGAGCTCCCGCTCCGCCCCGTGCTTCATGTCGGCGCTGGCGTGGGCGAACTCCGGCTTCACCTCCACCATCACCTCCATCTGGTCCAGGGGGCCCTCCCGGTAGACTTCCAGCAGGTAGTGGCCCGACAGCTTGCTGTCCTTGAGGATCAGTTCCTCGATGTGCGCCGGGAAGAGATTGACGCCGCGGATGATGAGCATGTCGTCGGAGCGGCCGGTGATCTTGGCGATGCGCCGGAAGGAGCGGGAAGTGGGAGGCAGCAGGCGGGAGAGGTCCCGGGTGCGGTAGCGGATGATGGGCAGGGCCTCCTTGGTGAGGGAGGTGAACACCAGTTCCCCGGGCTGGCCGTCGGGCACTACCTCGCCCGTTTCTGGGTCGATGATTTCCGGGTAGAAATGGTCTTCCCAGATTACCGGGCCGTCCTTGGACTCGATGCACTCGCAGCCGACGCCGGGGCCGACCACCTCGGAGAGGCCGTAGAGGTCCATGGCGTCGATGCCGAGGCGGGTCTGGATCTCGGCCCGCATGCCCTCGCCCCAGGGCTCGGCGCCGAAGCAGCCGATGCGCAGGCTGCAGGCGGCCGGGTCCAGACCCTGGCGCACGAACTCGTCGGCGATGTTGAGGGCGTAGGAGGGGGTGGCGATGATCATGGTCGGGCGGAAATCCCGGATGAGCTGCACCTGCTTGGCAGTCTGGCCGCCCCCCATGGGCACCACCGCGCAGCCCAGGCGCTCGGCCCCGTAATGGACGCCGAAGCCACCGGTGAACAGGCCGTAGGCGTGGGCCACGTGGACGATGTCGTCGGGGCTGGCGCCGGCGGCGCGCAGGGAGCGGGCCATGACCCCGGCCCACATGTCCAGGTCGTTCTTGGTGTAGCCCACCACCGTCTGCTTGCCGGTAGTGCCGCTGGAAGCGTGGATGCGGGCGATGTCCCGCATGGGCACGGCGAAGAGGCCGAAGGGATAGTTGTCCCGCAGGTCCTGCTTCACGGTGAAGGGAAATCTGGCCAGGTCGGAGAGGCTCTTGAGGTCTTCGGGCCGCACGCCGTGGGCATCGAACCTGGCCCGGTAATGGGGCACCTTCTCGTAGGCGTGGCGGACCGACCATTGCAGCCGTTCCAGTTGCAGCGCCGATATTTCATCCCGGCTGGCCCGTTCGATAGGCTCGTGACCGCTCGCCATCTTCATCTCCCCCTGATTATGCTGTTATCGAAAAGTCCGCCATCCTAACGAGTCGCCGGACGCGATGGCTTGAGCCGCGTCAACCCGATGCATCTGGCTATAATCGCCCCTGCCTTTGATGACACCAACACAACGGAGAGAACGATGAAACGCAAACTCGCCCTGACCCTCGTCGCCCTGGCCGTCGCCGGCACCGCTTTCGCCCAGGCCAAGCCGGAAGACCAGATCAAGTTCCGCCAGTCCGGCTACGCCTTCATGGCCTGGAACATGGGCAAGCTCAAGGGCATGCTGGTGGACAACCCGGCCTCCTACAACAAGGAGCAGGCCGCCGCCGCTGCCAATGCCATACAGGCCATCGCCAATTCCGGCATGGGCGCCCTCTACGCCCCGGGCACCGACAAGGGCACCGGCTGGAAGGAGACCCGGGTCAAGCCCGAGCTGTTCACCGACAAGGATGGCGTCGGCAAGGTGGCCGTGAATTTCAACAAGGAAGCCAACGAGCTGGCCAAGGTCGCCGCCAGCGGCGACGCCGCCGCCCTCAAGGCCCAGTTCGGCAAGGTCGGCGAAGCCTGCAAGTCCTGCCACGACAAGTTCCGCAAGGACGAGAAGTAATTTCCGTCCCCGGCCCGGGACGTCCCCGGGGCCGGAACCTTCCGGACGCTGCCGGGCCGAATGCAAATAGGGTTTGGCAGCGTCAATCTCAACGGAGGGACAATCCATGAGCACTGTCACATTCGGCGGCAGCCCGATCCAGGTGGATGGGCGCTTTCCGGCGCCGGGGGATCAGGCCCCCGACTTCACCCTGGTGGCGGGAGACCTGTCCGACGTCACCCTGGGCACCTTCGCCGGGAAGCGCAAGGTGCTCAACATCGTCGTCAGCCTGGACACGCCCACCTGCGCCGTATCGACCCGAAAGTTCAACGAACAGGCCAGCAGCCTGGACAATACCGTGGTGCTCACCATCTCCGCCGACCTGCCCTTCGCCGCCAAACGCTTCTGCGTCCTGGAGGGGCTGGACAAGGTGCAACACCTGTCGACTCTCCGCGGCGGGAAGGAATTCATGCGGGACTACGGCGTTGCCATCGACGGCGGTCCCTTGTGCGGGTTGGCAGCCCGGGCCGTGATCGTCCTCGATGAGAACGACCGGGTGATCCACTCCGAGCTGGTGCAGGAAATCAAGGACGAGCCCGACTACGAGGCGGCCCTCAAGGCCCTGGGCTGACGGAGGCTACCAGGCAGGGGTCGCGGCCGGTGGCGCCGGCGGCGGCTTGCTGATCCAGGCGCCCGAGGCACCCCAGACCACGGCCAGGGCGAAGGCCAGGGCCAGCACGAAGGCAATCGGGCCGCCTCCCTGGGCGGAGATGCCCTGTTCGACCTCCTTGTCGCCCGTGATCATGGGCTTGAGGAGATTGTCCTTCTTGACCCGCCCGTAGAAGACGATGGCGGCGACGTGAATGCCCGCCAGGATGAGCAGCAGGTCGAACCCCTGGTGGTGGAGGCGGGTCGCCAGCTCGCTGGCGGCGCTGCCGACCAGGGGATAGAGGAAGCCCTCGTAGGCGATGTCGTCGTTGTAGGCAAAGAGCCCGGTGGCGGCTTGGAAGGCCACCAGGGCCAGGAGGCCGAGGACCGAGAGGGCACCCAGGGGATTGTGGCCGAGACCGTGCCAGGCGCCCGCCAGGTGGGCCTTGACCTTGCACGGGGTGGGGAAGAAGGTGGCGAAGCGGGCGTAGGTGGAGCCGACGAAGCCCCACGCCAGCCGGAAGGCCACCAGGCCGACGATGAGGAGGCCCAGGCGGCCGTGCCAGATCAGCCAGTTGCCGCCGTTCTCGCCGGTGAACCAGGCGGCCCCGATGGCCAGGACCAGCAGCCAGTGGAAAAGCCGGGTCGGGAGGTCCCAGACCCGTATCTTCTTGCCGGCCGCCGTGCCGGTCATACCACCGCGCCTTCTTCGTTGGCGCCTTCGATGGTCTTCTTCGGCTTGACGAACTGCTCCCGGGAGACGCCCAGCCACATGACCAGCGGGCTGGCCACCAGGACCGAGGAGTAGATGCCGAAAAGGATGCCGATGGTGAGCGCCAGGGCGAAGTAATGCAGGGTCTCGCCGCCGAAAACGAGCATGGACAGCACCATCAGCTGGGTGCAGCCGTGGGTGATGATGGTGCGGGAGATGGTGCTGGTGATGGCGTGGTCGAGGACCTGGGGCGTGGTGAGGCCGCGTTTCTTCCTGAAGGTTTCACGAACCCGGTCGAAGACCACCACCGATTCGTTCACCGAGTAGCCCAGCACCGCCAGCACCGCCGCCAGGACCGAGAGGGAGAATTCCCACTGGAAGAAGGCGAAGAAGCCCAGGATGATGACCACGTCGTGGAGGTTGGCGATGATGGCCGAGACCGAGAAGCGCCACTCGAAGCGGAAGGCCAGATAGACGACGATGCCGATGACCACCAGGAGCAGGGCCATGGCGCCGTTCTCGGCCAGTTCCTTGCCGACCTGGGGACCGACGAATTCCACTCGCCGCAGGCTGGCGCCCGGGGCATCGGCAGACAGGGCCCGCATGACGGACTCGCCGAGCTGGGAGGTGTTCTGGTCGCCCTTCAGGGGCAGGCGGATCAGCACGTCCTGGGAGGTGCCGAAGTTCTGCACCGAGTAGTCGGCGAAGCCCGCCTTGCCGAGGGCGTCCCGGACTTTCTCGAGGTCGGCGGTCTGCTCGTAGTGGGTCTCGATGAGGGTGCCGCCGGTGAATTCCACCGACAGGTGCAGGCCCTTGAAGACCAGGAAGAAGACAGCCAGCAGGAAGGTGATGAGGGAGACGATATTGAACTTCAGCGCCTGGCGCATGAAGGGAATATCGCGATGGATGCGGAAGAATTCCATGCCGGGATCTCCTTATTTCGTGGCCAGGCCGGGCTTCCAGACCTGGCCGATCGCCACTTTCGCCAGCTTCTTCTGGCGGCCGTAGATGAGGTTGACCAGAGCCCGGGACACGACCACGGCGCTGAAGATGGAGGTCAGGATGCCGAGGACGTGCACCACGGCGAAGCCGCGCACCGGGCCGGAGCCGAAAATGAGCAGCGCCAGGCCGGCGATCAGGGTGGTGACGTTGGAGTCCACGATGGTGCCGAAGGCCCGCTCGTAGCCGGCCGCGATGGCCGCCTGGGGTGGCACCCCGCTGCGCAGCTCCTCCCGTACCCGCTCGTTGATGAGCACGTTGGCGTCGATGGCCATGCCCAGGGCGAGGGCGATGGCGGCGATGCCGGGCAGGGTGAGGGTGGCCTGCAGCATGGACAGGATGGCCACCAGGAAGAGCAGGTTGGAGGCCAGGGCTACGACCGAGATGACGCCGAAGATCTGGTAGTAGGCGATCATGAACACGGCGATGGCGGCGAAGCCCCAGAGGGTGGAGTGGAAGCCCTTGCGGATGTTGTCGGCGCCGAGGCTGGGGCCGATGGTGCGCTCCTCGATGATCTCCATGGGAGCGGCCAGGGAGCCGGCACGCAGCAGCAGAGCCACGTCCGTCGCCTCGGTGGTGGTCATGCGGCCGGAAATCTGGACGCGGCCGCCGCCGATCTCGGTGCGGATCACCGGCGCCGTCACCACTTCGCCCTTGCCCTTCTCGATCAGCAGGATGGCCATGCGCTTGCCGACGTTCTCCCGGGTGATGTCCCGGAAGATGCGGGCACCGGCGGAGTCGAGGGTGAGGTGCACCGCCGGCTCGTGGGTCTGGCTGTCGAAGCCGGGCTGGGCGTCGGTGAGGCGGTCGCCGGTCAATACCACCTGCTTCTTGACCAGCAGCTGGGGACCGCCGCGCTCGGTGTAGAGCTCGGTGCCGAAGGGCGGGTTGCCGGCGAGGGCGGCCTGGAGGGCGCCGGGGGAGTCGTCCACCATGCGGATTTCCAGGGTCGCGGTGCGGCCCAGGATGTCCTTGGCCTTGGCGGTGTCCTGGACGCCGGGCAGCTGCACGACGATGCGGTCGAGACCCTGCTGCTGGATCACCGGTTCGGCCACGCCCAGCTCGTTGATCCGGTTGTGGAGGGTGGTGATGTTCTGCTTGAGGGCGAATTCCTGGATGCGCTTCTGGGCTTCCGGCTTGAGGGTGGCCACCAGGCGCAGGTCTTCGCCTTCGCCCTGGTCGGCCACGGCCAGGTCGGGCTGGCTGTCGGCTAGGGTGCTGCGGGCCTTGTCGCGGACCTCGGCTTCCCGGAACTTGACCACCACCCGGTCGCCTTCCCGGCTGATGCCGGCGTGGCGGATGCCTTTGTCCCGCATCAGGGTGCGGAGGTCGGCGGCGGTGGAGTCGAGGCGCTTGAGGAGGGCGCCCTTCATATCCACCTGGAGCAGGAAGTGCACGCCGCCCCGCAGGTCGAGGCCCAGGTACATGGGCAGCGCGTGGAGGCTGGTGAGCCACTGGGGCGAGGCGGACAGGAGATTGAGGGCGACCACGTACTGGGGATCGCTGGGGTCCGGGTTGAAGGCCTTTTCCAGGGCGTCCTTGGCCTTCAGCTGGGTGTCGGTGTCCTTGAAGCGGACCTTGACGCCGTTGGTGTCGAGGAGGATGCCGTCATTGACGACGCCGGCGGCCTTGAGGACTTCTTCGGCCCGGGCCTCGGTCTTGGCGTCTACCTTGAGGGTGGCCTTGGCGCTGGACAGTTGCACCGCCGGCGACTCGCCGAAGAAATTGGGAAGGGTGTAGATGAAGCCCAGCACCAGCGCCACGGCGACGATGATGTACTTCCACAGGGGATATCGGTTCATAGGGGACCAGAAAAGCAAACGGGGCGGGTATCGACCCGCCCCGGAGGAATTACAGGGACTTCAGGGTGCCCTTGGGCAGCAGGTTGGCGACTGCCTGCTTCTGGACGATGATTTCGACGGGGCCATCCTTGCCTTCGGCCACTTCGACGTTCAGGTAGTTCTCGCCCACCTTGGTGATGCGGCCCACAATGCCGCCCTGGGTGATGACCTCGTCGCCCTTCTGCAGGGCTTCGGTCATGGACTTGTGCTCCTTGGCGCGCTTCATCTGGGGGCGGATCATGAGGAACCAGATGATGCCGAACATGGCCACCATCATGATGATCTGGGTGTAGTCGCCGCCGGCGAGGCCGGCCGCAGTCTGGGCATGGGCGAGGCTGATCATTCTAGTTATCTCCAGGAAAATTCAATTATTCGAAACGGGCAATTCTATCACTGCGCCCCTTGCCGGTCGCGCCGGAAGGCCGCCACCATCTCCGGCAACCGGCCGGCGACGATGGCTTCCCGCAGTTCGGCCATGAGCACCTGGTAGTAGTGCAGGTTATGGATGGTGTTCAGCATGCTGCCCAGGATCTCTCCGGTCCGGAAGAGATGGTGCAGGTAGGCGCGGCTGAAGTTCCGGCAGGTGTAGCAGGAGCAGGACTCGTCCAGGGGCGCGGTGTCCGCCTTGTGGCGGGAGTTCTTGATCTTGACGTCGCCGAAGCGGGTGAACAGGTGGCCGTTGCGGGCGTTGCGGGTCGGCATGACGCAGTCGAGCATGTCGATGCCGGCCTGGACGGCGGCCACGATGTCCTCCGGAGTGCCGACGCCCATCAGGTAGCGGGGCTTGTGAGTGGGCAGCCGGGGGGCGGTGTGGGCCAGGATGCGGGCCATGTCCTCCTTCGGTTCCCCCACCGACAGGCCGCCGATGGCCATGCCGTCGAAGCTGATGTCGTCGAGTCCGGCCAGGGACTCGTCCCGCAGGTCCTCGTACATGCCGCCCTGGACGATGCCGAAGAGGGCATTGGCGTTTTCCAGCCGGTTGTGCGCGTCCCGGGAGCGCCGGGCCCAGCGCAGGGAGAGGCGCATGGACTTGGCCGCCTCTTCCCGGGTGGCCGGGTAGGGGGTGCACTCGTCGAAGATCATGACGATGTCGGAATTGAGGGTGTGCTGGATGCGCATCGACTCCTCCGGCGACAGGAAGAGCTTGGCGCCGTCCACGGGGGAGGAGAACTTGACCCCCTCCTCGGTGATCTTCCTGAGCGCCCCCAGGGAGAAGACCTGGAAGCCGCCGGAATCGGTGAGGATAGGCTTGTTCCAGGCCATGAAGCCATGCAGCCCCTTGTGAGCGCCCACTACGTCCAGGCCCGGCCGCAGCCAGAGGTGGAAGGTGTTGCCGAGGCAAATCTGGGCGCCGATGTCGGTGAGCATCTGGGGGGTCATGGCCTTGACCGTGCCGTAGGTGCCCACGGGCATGAAGACCGGGGTTTCCACGACGCCGTGGGCGAGGGTCAGGCGGCCCCGACGGGCGGCGCCGTCGTTGGCGAGGAGTTCGAAATTCATTGGTTCTTTTCCAGCAGCATGGCGTCGCCGTAGCTGAAGAAGCGGTAGCGCCCCGCCACGGCGTGGGCGTAAGCCGCCCGGATGGTGTCCAGCCCGGCGAAAGCCGACACCAGCATGAGCAGGGTGGACTTGGGCAGGTGGAAATTGGTGATGAGGCGATCCACCGCCTTGAAGCGGTAGCCGGGGGTGATGAAGATGTCGGTCTCGGCGCCACCGGCCGGCACGCTGCCATCCTCCCGGGCGGCGGATTCGAGGGCCCGCAGGCTGGTGGTGCCGACGGCGATGACCCGGCCGCCCCGGGCCCGGGTCGCGGCGACGGCTGCCGACGTGGCGACGGGAATCTCGAAACGTTCCCTATGCATGCGGTGTTCCGCGATAGCGTGCGCTCGCACCGGCTGGAAGGTGCCGGCCCCGACGTGGAGCGTCAGGAAGGCGGTCTCAACTCCCTGGCTGCGCAGTTTCTCCAGCAGGGCCTGGTCGAAATGCAGCCCGGCGGTGGGGGCCGCCACCGCCCCCGGCTGGCGGGCGAAGACCGTCTGGTAGCGGGTCTCGTCGGCCCCTTCGGCCGGGTGCTCGATGTAGGGCGGCAGGGGCAGGCGGCCGTGGCGTTCGGCCAGTTGCCAGAGATCGCCGTCGCCGGCCAGTTCGAGGGCGAAGAATTCGGCATTCTCCCCGGCCCGGCCGGTGACGGTGACCTCGAAGGACTCCTCCAGCAGCAGCCGGCTGCCCGGCTTGGGCGACTTGCTGGACCGCACCTGGGCGAGGGCATGGCGCTCGTCCACGATGCGCTCCAGCAGTACCTCGACGGCTCCGCCGGTAGTCTTGCGGCCGAAGAGGCGGGCCTTGATGACCCGGGTGTCGTTGAAGACCAGCAGGTCGCCGGGGGCGAGGAGGCCGGGCAGGTCGGCGAAACGCCGGTCCACCAGGCGGGGCCCGCTCACGTGCAGAAGCCGGCTGCCGGTGCGCTCAGGCGCCGGATGCTGGGCAATCAGTTCGGGGGGGAGGGGGAAGTCGAAGTCGTCGACGGTCAACGACATGAGGGCTGCGCTACCGGGGATTGGTGCCGAGAGAGGGACTCGAACCCTCACGCCTTTCGGCGGCGGATTTTGAATCCGCTGCGTCTACCGATTCCGCCACCTCGGCAGGTGGAGGCGGGATTATCCTCGAATCGTATTCGACCTTCAACTATTGGCCGCAGGGAAAGGCCTTCGACAAGGCGCCGGCCACCAGGGTGCGGCCCGGGGCCGAGGCGTTGGGGGGCTGCCTTTCGAGATGAGTGACCACCGCCCGCACCAGTCGGTATTGCAGGTCGTCGCCCTTGGGCAGGCAGAAGGCGTTGAGCTGGACTCCCACCTGGCCGGCCAGGTAGTCGCCAACCCCGTAGCCGTCGGCGAAGCCGGTGACATAGGCGATGCAGCGGGCCCCTTGCAGGGACTGGTAGGGGTTCTCGGCCTTCTTCTCCTGGTAGAGGGCTTCGGCGGCCCGGCAGTCTGCCAGGAGTTCCTGGCCCGAATAGGCGTGGGCGCCCAAGGCCAGAAAAAGCAGGAAGAGGGGGAAAAGCCGTTTCATGGCTGGGCGGTTTCGAACCAGTTCAGTTTGGCGTGGAGGCCGACGACCTTGCCGACGACGATGAGGGCGGGTGGCCTGATGCCCGATTCGGCGATCCGCTCGGGCAGGGTGCCGAGGGTGGCCAGCAGCGTCTGCTGGCTGGGCAGGGTGCCGTTGCGGACCACGGCGGCAGGCGTGTCGGCTGGCAGCCCGTGGGTCATCAGCTGCCGGCAGATTTCGGCGGCGGCGCCGATGCCCATGTAGAAGACCACGGTGTGGCCGGGACGGGCGAGGGCCGGCCAGTCCAGGTTCACCGTGTTGTCCTTGAGGTGGCCGGTGACGAAGGTCACCCCCTGGGCGTATTCCCGGTGGGTGAGGGGAAAGCCGCCATAGGCGGCGCAGCCGGCGGCGGCGGTGACTCCCGGCACGACTTCAAAGGGAATGCCGGCGTTGGCCAGGGTCTCCAGCTCCTCGCCGCCGCGGCCGAAGATGAAAGGGTCGCCGCCCTTGAGGCGGACCACCGACAGCCCTTCCCGGGCCAGGTCCACGAGCAGCTGGTTGATGGCTTCCTGGGGCAGGGAGTGGCGGGAGGCCTCCTTGCCGGCGTAGATCTTGCGCGCATCGGGCCGGGCCAGATCGACGATGCCCGCTCCCACCAGATGGTCGTACACGATGGCATCGGCCTGGGAGATGAGGCGTGCCGCCTTGACGGTCAGGAGGTCGGGGTCGCCGGGACCGGCGCCGACCAGCCAGACCTTGGCTCCCGGCAATTGGTTCTTGGTGATCATTCTTCCTGTGCGGCACTCGTCGTTCATGGCGTCTCCCTAGGGTATCCCCAGTCCACTGATTTTGGCAAAGGCGGCGTGATTAGTTCCAGTGTACTATCACATGGTCTATGCTCTAGTTCTTGTGGGCTAGTGTAAGCATGTGAATATTAAGTGGTTTTGATCTTTTTGAGGCCTTGATTCGAATCAAGGAACGGGAAGTCAAGCAAGTTCAACCTTGCGGCCATTGCATCGGGATACTGATGCGGGGGTACTTTTTCAAGGAGAGAACTATGAGAAACGTAGTTGTGGGGGTACTGGCACTGTCTGCAATGACCGTGGCCATGGGGTCCGCTTTCGCCCAGGACGCAGGCAAGGCGGCCGGTTCGTCTTTGACCGCGGATGAAAAGGAAAAAGCCAAGAAAATCTACTTCGAACGTTGCGCCGGCTGCCACGGGGTCCTGCGCAAGGGGGCTACCGGCAAGAACCTGGAGCCCCACTGGAGCAAGAAAGACAAGGACGGCAACGTCACCGAGGGCGGCACCGTCAAGCTCGGCCAGCAGCGCCTTGAGAAGATCATCGGCTACGGTACCGACGGCGGCATGGTGAACTTCGACGACATCCTCACCAAGGACGAAATTGCCCTCATGGCGAAGTACATCCAGGAACAGCCGGATGTGCCGCCCGAGTTCAGCTTCAAGGACATGACCGACACGTGGAAGCTCATCGTTCCCGTGGACCAGCGTCCCAAGAAGCAGATGAACAGCTTCAACCTCAAGAACATGATGTCGGTGACCCTGCGGGATACCGGCGAGGTCGCCCTCATCGACGGCGACACCAAGGAAATCCGCAGCATCGTCAAGACCGGCTACGCGGTGCACATCTCCCGCCTCTCCGCCTCCGGCCGCTATGTATACGTGATCGGCCGGGACGGCCGCCTGTCCCTCATCGACCTGTGGATGGAGAAGCCGGCGGTGGTGGCCGAGGTGAAGGTGGGCTACGACGCCCGCTCGGTGGATACCTCCAAGTTCAAGGGCTACGAGGACAAGTATGCCGTCGCCGGTTCCTACTGGCCGCCCCAGTATGCGGTCATGGAAGGCGACACCCTGAAGCCCATCAAGATCGTCTCCACCCGCGGCATGACCGTGGATGGCGAGTACCACCCCGAGCCGCGGGTGGCGTCCATCGTCGCCTCGATGACCAAGCCCGAGTGGGTCATCAACATCAAGGAAACCGGCCAGATCAAGCTGGTGGATTACTCGGACATCAAGAACCTGAAGGAAACCACCATCGAGTCCGCCAAGTTCCTCCACGACGGCGGCTGGGATGCTTCGAAGCGCTACTTCCTGGTGGCGGCCAATGCCTCCAACAAGATCGCCGCTGTCGACACCAAGACCGGCAAGCTGGCGGCCCTCGTGGATACCGCCAAGATTCCGCACCCGGGCCGGGGCGCCAACTTCGTCCATTCCAAGTTCGGTCCCGTCTGGGCCACCGGCCACCTGGGCGCTGACGTGATCACCCTGATCAGCACGCCGTCGGAAGAGAAGAAGTTCTCCCAGTACAAGGGCAACAACTGGAAGGTGGTGCAGGAGATCAAGCACATCGGCGCCGGCAACCTGTTCGTCAAGACCCATCCGAAGTCCAAGAACCTGTGGGCCGACGCGCCCATGAACCCGGACACCGACATCGCCAACTCGGTGGCGGTCTATGACCTGGGCGGCGACTTCGCCAAGCCCAAGGCCGTGCTCAACGTGGCCAAGGACTCCGGCCTGCCGGTGACCAAAGCCGTCAAGCGGGCCGTCCATCCGGAGTACAGCGCCGACGGCAAGGAAGTCTGGATCTCCCTGTGGGGCGGCAAGACCGACCAGTCCGCCATCGTCGTGTATGACGACTCGACCCTGAAGGTCAAGAAGGTGATCACCGATCCCAAGATGATCACCCCGACCGGCAAGTTCAACGTCTACAACACCCAGCACGACATCTACTAATTTGCGGATTTGATCGGCAGCAAAGATATGGGGGCGCGGGCCCCCATATCATGAAAACCATACAAAACATAAGGGTAACGACGGGAGGTGCAGCCCATGGCTGAATCAAACAAAACCGGTTTCTGGGCAATGCTGAGACGTCCCAGTGCCAAATATTCACTGCTGACCCTGCTGGTTGTCGGCTTCATTTCCGGCATCCTGTTCTGGGGCGGCTTCAACACCGCCATGGAAGCCACCAATACCCTGGAGTTCTGCATCTCCTGCCACGAAATGCGGGATACGGTGTACCAGGAGTACAAGCAGACCATCCACTATTCCAACCGCACCGGCGTCCGCGCCATCTGCTCCGACTGCCACGTGCCCAAGGACTGGGTCCACAAGATGGCCCGCAAGATCCAGGCGAGCCAGGAGGTCTGGGGCAAGATCATCGGCACCATCGACACCCCCGAAAAGTTTGAAGCCAAGCGCCTGGAATTGGCCGAGCACGAGTGGGCCCGCATGAAGAAGGCCGAGTCCCGGGAATGCCGCAACTGCCACAGCTTCGAGGGCATGGATACCGAGCGCCAGAAGCTCCGGGGCAAGAAGATGCACGACCTCGCCAAGAAGGACAACAAGACCTGCATCGACTGCCACAAGGGCATCGCCCACAAGAAGCCGAAGGGCATGAAGGAAGACGACGAGGACGAATGATCGTCCCCGGCTGCATGAATCAACTCAAGGAACGGAGATATCTACGATGAACAAGAGAATTGCTTCGCTGGCCGTCATGGGTGCCGTCCTCGCCATGGGCTCGCAGGTTGCCACCGCCGCTCCCGACTGGAGCAAGGTGCCGAAGAAGGAGATCAATGTCTTCCACCCGGGCGTGACACCGATCGAATGGGCCACCAAGAAGGCCGAGCACAGCGGCTCGGCCGGCCTCAAGAAGGGCGAGACCTGCGCCGGCTGCCACGACGAGAAGGGCCAGCTGAGCCTCGACTTCAAGCGTCTGGCCGGCAAGGAACTGGAGCCCAAGGGAGCGCCCAAGACCATGACTTTCCCGGTGGGCTTCCAGGCGGCCTACGATGCCAACAACCTCTATGTCCGGCTGACCTTCAAGGCCCCCAGCGGCGCCGCCGATCCGTCCGACAAGGACAACGAGGTCAAGGCCACCATGCTCATCGCCAACGACAAGGTGCCCCAGGGCGACCAGGTGGGCTGCTGGGCCACCTGCCACCAGGACGCCCGCACCATGCCCGGGGCCGATGACAAGAAGACCAAGTACGTCAAGGACGGGGCCTATGACCTCATGCAGTGGCGCAGCGCCAAGGGCGCCAAGGCGGCGGACGGCACGGTCACCGACAAGCGCGCCATGGAAGGTGGCAAGGCCGGCGTGACGGCGGATGGCAGCAAGGCGGGCGACACCTACACCGTCACCTTCACCCGCAAGCTGGCCGGCGGCGTCGCCCTGGCGGAGGGCAAGTCCGTGCCCTTCGGCATCGCCATCCACGCCGACCATGCCAGCGGCCGCTTCCACCACATCTCCTTCGGCTACAAGCTGGGCATCGGCGCCGATGGGGACGTGAAGGCCACCAAGCTGTAATGGCCAAGGCATTCCGGGGGGCAGGGGTGCAACCCGGATTGCCACGGGTGAGACGGGCGCCTTTCCTCCTGGCGCTCGTCTCTTTTTTTGCCCTCGCCGAACCGGAGGTGCCGCCCGAGCGCCAGCGGGAGCTGGTGCGCCTGGTGCGCCAGGACTGCGGCTCCTGTCATGGCATGACCTTCAAGGGCGGCCTAGGGCCTGCCCTCACCCCAGCGGCCCTCAAGGACAAGCCGGCCGAATCCCTGGTAGCGACCATCGTCGGCGGCCGGCCGGGAACTCCCATGCCGCCCTGGCGTCAGTTCGTCTCGGAAAGGGAGGCGGGCTGGATCGTCCACCAATTGATGACCGACTTTCCCCAATGAGGCTGCCGTGCGCATTCTGCTGATCCTGCTCTGCTCCATCCTGGCCACCGCCTGCGCCGGCCCGCAGTTGCGGGGCACCGGCGACCTGGGGCTGGTCATCGAGCGGGCCAGCGGCCACGTCACCCTGGTCGATACCACGGCCCGGCAGCCCTACGCCCGCATCGAGGGCCTGGGCGACCTCTCCCACGCCTCCGCCGTCTATTCCCGGGACGGGCGCTACGCCTTCATCTTCGGCCGCGACGGCGGGCTCACCAAGGTGGACCTCCTGGAAGCCCGGGTGGTGAAGCGCATCCTCCAGTCCGGCAACGCCATCGGCGGCTCCATTTCCCAGGACGGGCGCATCGTCGTCGCCCAGAATTACACCCCCGGCGGCATCAAGGCCTTCGACGCCGAGACCCTGGAACTCCTCTCCGAAGTCCCGGCCGAATACGCCCCGGGGAAGTTCTCCAAGGTGGTGGGGCTGGCCGACATCCCCGGCAACCGCTTCGCCTATGCCCTCTTCGACGGCGGCGAAATCTGGGTCAGCGACTTCTCCGACCCCCGCCATCCTTCCACCCAACGTTACCCGGCCGGCCGCCAGCCCTACGACGGCCTGGTGACCCCGGACGGGCGCTACTACCTGGCCGGGCTCTTCGGCGAGGACGGCATCGCCCTCCTCGACCTCTGGCAGCCGCAGCAGGGCGCCCGCAAGATCCTCGAGAACTACGGCCGTGGCGAAGAGAAGCTGCCGGTGTACAAGATGCCCCACCTGCGGGGCTGGTCGGTGGCCCAGGGCAAGGCCTACCTGCCGGCGATCGGCCGCCACGAGGTGCTGGTGGTGGACATGGCCAGTTGGCGGGAGGTGGGGCGCATCCCGGTGCGGGGCCAGCCGGTGTTCGTCATGGCCCGGCCGGACGGGCGCCAGGTGTGGGTCAATTTCGCCTTCCCGGACAACGCCAAGGTGGACGTCATCGACACCCTGGCCGGGCGGGTGGTGCATGCCTT
>DATFAA010000100.1:0-44781 GCA_035255045.1 Rhodocyclaceae bacterium
GGAGGCCTTCGAGACCACCGGGAGCGGCGACCGCATCATCTTCCGCTACATGGCCCCCATGCGCACCGAGAAGACCTGCCTGGCCTGCCATTCGGAGAAGATCTACAAGGTCGGCCACGTCCATGGCGGCATCAGCGTCAGCTTCGACATCAGCGCCTCGGTGGCCGCCAACCGCCACAAGCAGGCCATGATGGCCCTCATGATCCTGGTGACCATGGGCGGCGTCTTCTTCGTCACCCGCCTGTTCACCCGCCGCCTGGACAACCGCCTGTCCCAGATCAACCAGCGCTACCGGGAACTCCTCACCGAGAAGAACGCCATCCTCCAGAACGCCGTGGTCGGCATCGCCCTGGTGCGGGAGCGTCGCATCGTCTCCTGCAACCGGCGCTTCGAGGAAATCTTCGGCTACGGCCCCGACGAGCTGGCCGGCCAGTCCATCCGCCCCCTCTACGGCAGCGACGACATCTACGACAGCGTCGGCCGGCGGGCCTACCCGGAGCTGGCGGCGGGACGCAAGTTCAGCGATGAGGTGGTGCTGCGCCACCGGGACGGCCACGTCTTCTGGGGCGCCATGACCGGCCAGGCCCTCGACCCGGAGCGCCCGGAGCTGGGCGCCATCTGGATCTACGCCGACATCTCGGCCCGCAAGGCGGCCACGGAGGAAGCCAACAAGCTGCGGCGGGCGGTGGAGCAGAGCCCGGTGTCCATCATCATCACCGACCGGGACGGGGTCATCGAGTACGTCAATCCCCGCTTCACCCAAGTCAGCGGCTTCTCCCGCCAGGAGGCCGTCGGCCGCAACCCCCGCCTGCTCAATTCGGGCCGCACCCCCCGGGAGGTGTTCGAGAACATGTGGGCCACCCTCCTGGCCGGCCGGGAATGGCGCGGCCAGCTCCACAACCGGCGCAAGAGCGGCGAGCTGTTCTGGGAGGACGCCTCCATCTCCCCCATCCTCGCCGAGGGCGGCGAGATCAGCCACTTCATCGCCGTCAAGGAGGAGATCACCGAGCGCAAGGAGGCCGAGCGGCTCCAGGAGGAGCACCAGGCCCGCCTGGAATACCTGGTGCAGCAGCGCACGGCGGACCTCAGCCAGGCCCTCGACGCCGCCCACGCCGCCGACCGGGCCAAGAACGAGTTCCTGGCCAACATGAGCCACGAGATGCGCACCCCCCTCAATGCCGTAATCGGCCTCTCCGGCCTGGCGGTGAAGGGGGTGGCCGATCCCCGCCAGCGGGACTACCTGGAAAAGATCGGCCACGCCGGCCAGACCCTCCTGGTCATCATCAACGACCTCCTCGACCTCTCCAAGATCGCCGCTGGCCGCCTGGAACTGGAGAGCATCCCCTTCGCCCTGGGCGAGGTGATGGAGCGGGTCGCCTCCCTGGTGGCCCACCGCCTGGCGGAAAAGAAGCTGGCCTTCGACTTCCAGGTGGACCCCGAGCTGCCCGCCGACCTGGTGGGCGATCCCCTGCGGCTGGAGCAGATCCTCCTCAACCTCCTCACCAACGCCATCAAGTTCACCGCCCGGGGCGGCGTCTTCGTCCGCTTCCGCCAGCGCTCCCGCGACGCCGGCCGGGTGGGCCTGACCATCGAGGTGGCCGACACCGGCATCGGCCTGTCGCCGACGGAAATCGACCGCCTCTTCCAGCCCTTCTCCCAGGCCGACACCTCCATCACCCGCATCCACGGCGGCACCGGCCTCGGGCTCACCATCTGCCGCCGCCTGGCGGAGATGATGGCGGGCACCATCGGCGTGACCAGCAGCCCCGGCATCGGCAGCACCTTCCGGGTCGATCTGGAGCTGGGGGTGGCCGACGCCGCCGCCCTGGCCGCCCGTGGCCCGGCCTCCGAGGCGCCGGTGGACGACATCCGCTACCGGGACTGCCGGGCCCTGGTGGTGGACGACCAGCCGGTCAACCGCCAGATCGTGGTCGAGCTCCTCAAGCAGGTGGGCATCGACGGCGCCGAGGCGGGCAACGGCCGGGAGGCGGTGGAGGCCATCGCGGCCCGCCCGGTCGACTGGTTCGACCTCGTCTTCATGGACGTCCAGATGCCGGAGATGGACGGCCACAGCGCCGCCCGGGCCGTCCGCGCCCTGCCCGGCCGGGCCGCCCTGCCCATCGTCGCCATGACCGCCCACGCCATGGAGCACGAGAAGCAGGCCAGCATCGCCGCCGGTATGAGCGACCACCTGGGCAAGCCCTTCGCCACCGAGGCCTTCTACCGCTTGCTGGCCAAGTGGATCCCGGCCCGCCACCAGTACCGCCAGGCTCCCGCCGACTCGCCCGCGGCCCCGGCCGCCGCCGGGCTGCCCGCCATCGAGGGAGTGGACGTGGAAGCCGGGCTGCAGCGCTTCGCCGGCAACCAGGCCGCCTACCTGGGGTGGCTGAAAAAATTCCAGGACGAGGGCGACGCCACCTTCGCCGACATCATGGCCGGCCTCGACGCCGGCCGCCGGGACGAGGCCCTGCGCAGCCTGCACGCCATGAAGGGCCGGGTCGGCATGCTCGGCCTGACTCCCCTCTGGGAAGCCGTCGTCAGCCTCGAAGCCGCCCTCAAGGAGGAGCGGGAATCCGCCCATCTGCAGGAAACCGTCCGCCGCCACCTGGCCCGCACCCGGGAGAACCTGGACCGGGCCCTGGCCGAGCCGGCCTGAGACCACCCCATGAACACCAGCCGCAAGGAAAAGCCATGAACAACGCCTTCACCGTCTTCGCCGTCGATGACGACCCCATGATCCAGGACATCCTGCGGGGCATCCTGGAGCCTGCCTACCAGGTCGAGGTGTTCTCCAGCGCCGAGGCCTGCCAGGCCGGCATGGCCGCCGTACGCCCCGACTGCCTGCTGCTCGACATCGGCCTGCCGGGCATGGACGGCTACCAGTTCTGCCGCCTGCTGAAGGACGGGGAGGCCCACCGGGACATCCCGGTGACCTTCATCTCCAGCCATGACACCATCGATTCCCGCCTCAAGGGCTACGACGCCGGCGCCGAGGACTTCATCGTCAAGCCCTTCGAGCCGGTGGAGCTGCTGCGCAAGCTCAAGGTCGCCGAGAATTTCGTCGCCAACCGCCGCAGCCTGCAGGAGCAGGCCCGGGCCTCGGCCGCGCTGTCCACCATGGCGATCGCCAGCATGGGCGACTCCGGCCTCGTCCTCCAGTACATGGGCAAGCTCATCAACTGGTACGACGAGAAGGACATCGCCGCCGGCACCCTGGAGCTGCTGCACCAGTTCTCGGTGGATGGGGTGGTCCAGACCCGGGTGGGGGAGCGCGTCCACACCGCCAGCGCCGCCGGGACCGACCTGCCCCTGGAGGTGTCGGTCCTCAACCACGTGCGGACCATGGACCGCATCTTCGAATTCCGCAACCGTGGGGTCTACAACTACGGCCGCATCACCGTCATGGTGAACAACATGCCGGTGGATGACGCCGTGCTGTGCGGGCGCATCCGGGACAACCTGGCCATGGCCGCCCAGGGCGCCGCTTCCCGCCTGGAAGCCCTGGAGACCGAGGAATCCAACCGCCGCAACCAGGAAGCCGTGCTGCAGGCCGTCAACGCCATCCAGACCACCCTGGACACCCTCAATCAGGCCAATCTCCAGAACCGCTACGAGCTCAGCCAGATGATCTACCAGTTCGAGCAGACCCTGTCCCGGACCTTCGTCCGCCTTGGCCTGGCCGACTCCCAGGAGCGGGAAATCGAGACCAGGGTGGGGGAATTCACCCGCCAGCTGGTGGACCAGATGGACCAGAGCGAGGGCCTGCAGCAGTCGCTCGAAGCCTTGAGCGACAAGCTGCACCGGCTGCGCCCCGGTCAGCGGTAGAGCAGGAACTCCTCCCGGGCCGCTTCCCAGGCCGTCTCGTCCGGCCGGGCCTGGGCTTCCAGGTCGGCGGGGGCGGCGGTCGGATCGTCCACCCATTCCCGCAGCAGGGGCGAGCCGTTGATGAGGTCGATGGCCAGCCGCTCGTGCTCGTACTCGTAGGGGAAGACCCGCCACAGGGGATATTCCGGCTGCAGGCGGCGCAGGGCCTTGAAGGCCAGGGCCTGGAGCCGCCAGGGGCGGAAGGCGGCGTGGCCGTAGGAGGCGTCCTCGACGTGGATCTGCAGGCCGTTGCAGAGCTTGCCGGCGTGCTTGTGGAAGGTGGGCTCGAACCAGCAGTCCCGCAGGCGGCAGCCGGCCAGCCACTCGGGCGCCAGGGCCTGCATCTCGGCCAGGAGTGCCCGGGCGTCGAGGTCCGGGGCGCCGAACAGCTCCAGGGGGCGGGTAGTGCCCCGCCCTTCCGACAGGGTGGTGCCCTCCAGCATGACGGTGCCGGCATAGGCCCGGGCCATCCACAGGTTGGGGGCGTTGGGACTGGGGTTGACCCAGGTCCGCTCGTAGAGGGGCCAGCCGAAGCCGGGGCTGGCTTCCGGCGCCCAGCCTGCCATCGTGACCACCTCGCATTCCACGTCCAGCTTCAGGGTGGCGATGAACCAGCGGGCCAGCTCGCCCATGGTGAGGCCGTGGCGCATGGGCATGGGGCCGGCGCCGACGAAGCTCTCCCAGCCCGGGCACAGGGTCAGGCCCTCCACCGGCCGCCCGGCCGGGTTGGGGCGGTCCAGCACCCACACCGCCTTGCCGTGGGCGGCGGCCGCCTCCAGGACGTAGCGCAGCGTCGTGATGAAGGTGTAGATGCGGCAGCCCAGGTCCTGGAGGTCCACCAGGAGGACGTCGAAGCTGTCCATCATGGCGTCGGTGGGCCGGCGCACCTCGCCGTAGAGGCTGAACACCGGGATGCCGTGGCGGGGGTCGGTGAAGTCCGGGGACTCCACCATGTTGTCCTGCTTGTCCCCCCGGAGGCCGTGCTGGGGGCCGAAGGCGGCGGTGAGGCGCAGATCCGGCAGGGCCGCCAGGGCGTCCAGGGAATGGGTGAGGTCCGGGGTGACGGAGGCCGGATGGGCCAGGAGGGCAACCCGGCGGCCGGCCAGGGGCCGGCGCAGAGCGGGGTCCGCCAGGAGGCGGTCGATGCCGAACTGGATGGGGGAAGTCATGGTGATCGGAGTCTCAGGTGTCTTGGTCCGGGGCCGCCAGGTCGAGGCGGAAGGCGGCCCGCTGGTGGAAATCGGGCCGGGGGGCGGGATGGGCCAGGGCCCAGTAGCTTCGGGCGCCGTCCGCC
Source organism: Rhodocyclaceae bacterium (assembly GCA_035255045.1). Taxonomy (GTDB): domain Bacteria; phylum Pseudomonadota; class Gammaproteobacteria; order Burkholderiales; family Rhodocyclaceae; genus JAGTRP01. The sequence continues at coordinate 5,159 of DATFAA010000100.1, forward strand.
CCTTCGATTACGGCCGACAGGCCCAGGCGGTAGCCGGCGGGCGCGGACGGCAGGAGGCCCGGCGCCAGGACGGCGTCCACTTCCAGCCGGCCGGGGAGGCGGCGCACCGCCAGGCGCGGCGCCGCCGCCGGCTGCCAGGCCTCGTCCCGCTGGCGGTAGTCGGCGAAGGCGTAGGCCGCCCACTGCCCCGAGGGGGAAAAATTGAATTCCCGGTAGGCCGGGCCGTCGCCGGCGGCCACGAAGACCTCGAAGCAGGTGTGCTGCCAGAGGCCGTCCGCCGGCCCGCCGGGCCCGGGCGCGGGGATGCGCAGGGCCTCCAGGTCGCCCTCCAGCCGGTAGGCCAGGGCGAGCCCGCCGGCGGCCGTGCAGCCGACCGCCACCCGGATGGCGCCGACGGCAGGCGCCGGGATGGCGGGGTGGCAGACGAGGGCGACGGGTGGAAGCTCGGACACGGCGGAGTTCGGCGGCATGGAAAAGGCGTTACTTTACCCTGGGAAGGCCACCACGCCCGGGCCGGCCGGAGTAGAAATTACCCGCGGCGGTGAAAACTTTACCGGCGGCGCCCCACCACCCGGCTGCCCAGGGCAAGCCCGAGGGCGAACAGGGCGTACACGCCGGCCAGGCTGGCGGCGGAGAGCCGGTGCTGGAAGCCCGGGGTGAGCCGGTGGGGCACCACCTCCAGGTCCACCACGGCGGCGACCGCGGTGGTCAGGGCCGCATCCCGCAGCAGGGTGCCGGCGTCCCTGCCGCCTTCCGGGTCTCCCAGGAAGCGCTCGTGGAGCACGCCCCAGAAGCTGGCGGCCAGTTGGTGGACGAGCACGCCGGTGGCGGTGTAGCGGGGGGTGGCGCCGTCCTGGAACAGGGCCGGGTCGCCCCAGACCCAGTGGCTGGGGGCATTGACCGGCCCCCAGGGCTTGCCCCGCTCGCCGAGGGCCAGCACGACCAGCGAGGTGAGGCCGGCGATGCCGCCCGTCACCAGGCCGTCCTTCAATGCGCGCTTCCATGTCTTCATTTTCCGCCTCCCGACGAGGGCCGGAGAATGGCGCTTGCTAGGTCTCCAGCCATGGGTCGTCCCACGGCTGGCGCAGGCAAACGCCGTTCCGCCCCGGGCCCGGCCCCAACCACCCCGAGGGAAGGAGGACATGGTCGTCCTGATCACCGGCGCCAGCGGCTTCATCGGCAGCCGCATCGCCCGCGCCCTGGCCGCCGCCGGCCACGATGTGATCTGCGCCCTGCGGGACCCCGAGGGGGCCGCCGCCAGCGCCCTGCCCTGCCGGGCGGTGGCGGCGGACTTCGAGCGGGACCTCAAGGCCTCGGACTGGCTGGCCCGCCTCCAGGGGGTGGATGTGGTGGTGAACGCTGTCGGCATCCTGCGGGAGGGCGGCGGGCAGCGCTTCCAGACCCTCCACGTGGACGGCCCCCGGGCCCTCTTCCAGGCCTGCAGCGCCGCCGGGGTGCGGCGGGTGATCCAGATCTCGGCCCTCGGGGCCGACGAGGAGGCCCGCAGCGCCTACCACCGCAGCAAGAAGGAGGCGGACGATTTCCTCCTCGGCCTTTCCCTGTCGGCGGTCATCGTCCAGCCCTCCCTGGTCTACGGGGCCGGCGGCGCCAGCGCCCGGCTGTTCACCAAGCTCACCAGCCTGCCCCTTATCCCGGTTCCCGGCGCCGGCCGCCAGCAGGTGCAGCCGGTGCATGTGGACGACGCGGTGCAAGCCATCGTCGCCCTGGTGGCGGGGGAGGGCTTCCGGGGCGAGCGGGTGCCCCTGGTGGGGCCCCGGCCCCTGGCCTACCGGGATTTCCTGGCTGAACTGCGGGCGGCCATGGGCCTGCCGCCGGCCCGCTTCCTGGAGGTGCCCATGGCCCTGGTGCGGACCGGCGCCGCCCTCGGCCGCTGGCTGCCCGGCAGCCTCCTGGACACCGAGACCCTGGACATGCTGGAGCGGGGCAACACCGCGCCGGCCGACGCCATCACCACCCTCCTCGGGCACCCGCCCCGCGCCCCGGCCGACTTCATTCCGCCACCGGAGAAGGAAGGGGCCCGGGCCCTGGCGCTGCTGGCCTGGCTGCTGCCCCTCCTGCGCTGGAGTGTGGCGGCGGTGTGGATCGTCACCGGCATCCTCTCCCTGGGGGTGTATCCGGTGGCGGAAAGCTACAAGCTCCTGGCCCGGGTCGGCGTCACCGGCGCCTGGGCGCCGGTCATGCTCTACGGCGCCGCCCTCCTGGATCTCGCCCTCGGCCTCGGCATCCTGATGCTGTCCCGCCGGCGCTGGCTATGGCTGGCCCAGGTGGCCCTGATGCTGGGCTACACGGCCATCATCACCCTGCGCCTGCCGGAATTCTGGCTCCACCCCTACGGCCCCATCCTCAAGAACCTGCCGTTGCTGGCGGTGTTCTACCTGCTCTTCCTGTTCGAGAGGCGCTGATGGAGTACTACTTCGCCAAGTGGCTGCATATCCTGTCCTCCACCCTGCTCTTCGGCACCGGCCTGGGGTCGGCCTACTACATGTTCTTCGCCAGCCTCAGCCGGGACGCCCGGGCGGTGGCCATGGTGGTGCGCTTCGTGGTGCGGGCGGACTGGTGGTTCACCACCCCCACCATCGTCTTCCAGCCCCTTTCCGGCTTCTACATGATGCATCTGGCGGGCTTCCCCTTCTCCAGCCCGTGGATCGCCTGGTCCATCGCCCTCTACCTGCTGGCGGGCGTCTGCTGGCTGCCGGTGGTGTGGATGCAGATCCGCATGGCGGACATGGCCCGCCAGGCGGCCGAGCGCCAGGAGGCCCTGCCCCGGCGCTACTGGCAGTTCCTGGGGCTGTGGACGGCCCTCGGGGTGGTGGCCTTCCTGGCCCTGGTGGCGGTGTTCTGGCTCATGGTAGCCAAACCCTCATGAGGGCAGGAGAGGCTGGAGGGCATAGCTGTCCATGGCCAGAACCCAGTTGTCGATGCCCGAATAGAGCCGCTCCGCCCGGTAGCCGGGGCCGGCGGCGCCGAGGGCGACGTGCAGGGGCAGCAGATGTTCGTCGGTGGGATGGGCCCGGACGGCGGACGGCGCCAGTTGGCGATAGCCGATGACCGAGTCGGTGTCGCCGGCGGCGATGCGCTCCCACATCCAGTCGGCGAAGCGGGAAACATAGGCCGGGGTGCCGCTGGACTGCATGAGGGCCATCTGGAAGTCCCGCAGGTTGTGGGTGACGTTGCCGGAGGCGACCACCAGGATGCCCTTGCCCGGCTGGGAGCTCAGGGCCTCTCCCAGCTGGAAGTGGTATTCCGGCCCCTGGCCGCCCTGGATGGAGAGGGGGATCACCGGGATGTCGGCCTTGGGGAACATGGTGCGCAGGGGAATCCAGGCGCCGTGGTCGAGGCCCCGCTCGTCGTCGAGCCGGGGCTGGAAGCCCTTGCCGTCCAGGAGGTGGAACAGCTCCTGGGCGATGTCCCGGTCGCTTACCGCCGGGTACTCGATGTCGTAGAGCGCCTCTGGAAAGCCCCAGTAGTCGTGGATGGTCTCCAGCCGGGGGGCGCAGCCCAGGGTGGGCACCGCCGTCTCCCAGTGGGAACTGACCATGACGATGGCCCGGGGCCGCGGCAGGGCGACCGCCGCCCGCGCCAGGGCCTCGCCGGCCGGGCCCGGCTCGAGGGCGAAGGTGGGGGCGCCGTGGGGCACGAAAAGGACGGGCATTCGATGGGTCATGGCTTCCTCCTTGCTGTTCCGGGAAGCCACTTTAGGCGAGCAATTCGCCCTTGGATAGACAATAATTCGCAAATATTCGTTGTTATTGCGGCAACAATCGGGAGAGAGAATGGATCGTCTGGACAGCATGCGCATCTTCCTGCGGGTGGCCGAACTGGGCAGTTTCTCGGCGGTGGCCCGGCAGATGGACGTGGCGCGCTCGGTGGTGACCCGGCAGGTGGCGGCCCTGGAGGCCCACCTGGGGGTGAAGCTCATTTCCCGCAGCACCCGCAGCCTGACCCTGACCTCGGCGGGGGAGCTCTACCTGGCCCGCTGCCGGGAAATCCTCAACCTGGTGGAAGCGGCCGAAGCCGGCCTGGCCGAGGAGGGAGCGACGCCCCGGGGCAACCTGCGCCTCAGCGTTCCCCTGAGTTTCGGCCTGCGCCAGCTCATGCCCATGCTGCTGGATTTCGGCCGCACCTACCCCGACATCAGCATCGACGTGGATTTCTCGGACCGGCTGGTCAATCTCATCGAGGAGGGCATCGATCTGGCCATCCGCATCACCGGCGGCCTCGCCCCCCAGGACGTGGCCCGGCGCATCGGCTCCAGCCGCCTGATGATCCTGGCCTCGCCGGATTACCTGAAGCGCCACGGCACCCCGAACCATCCCTCCGAACTCGCCCAGCACGAGTGCCTGGGCTACATGCCCAGCCAGAACGCCGGCTGGACCTTCATGGTGGACGGCCGCCCCACCCTCTTCCCGGTGCGGGGCCGCATGCGCTCCAACAACGGCGACGCCCTCCTGGACGCGGCCATCCGGGGCCTGGGGGTGGTCTGCCAGCCCTCCTTCATCGCCGCCTCGGCGGCGGAGGCCGGCTGGGTGCGCCCCGTGCTGGAGGATTATCCGATGCCCGAACTGGGCATCTATGCCATCTTTCCGAGCAACCGCTTCATACCCCACCGGGTGCGGCTGCTGGTGGACTACCTGGTGGAGAGGATCGGTTCCCGGCCCTACTGGGAACGGGACTGACCGCAAATGGCGCCGCCTTCCCGGGCGGGAAGGCGGGAAAGGCAGGCCGCCCGGCGGCGGGCGGCCTCAGTCGATGCCGGCAGGGTCAGCGATTCTGCTTGCCCTGGCCGCTTTGGGTACCGCTCTGCCCGCTCTGGCTGCCCTGGCCGATGTTGCTGCCCTGCTGACCGCTCTGCTGGCCTTGGCCGCGCTGCTGGCTTTGCTCCTGCTGCTTCTGGCCCTGTTGCTGGCCGCCCTGTTGCCCCTGCTGGCTGCCCGGGGTCTGCTGGCTTTGCTGGCCGCTCTGGCCCTGCTGGCTTTGTTGCCCCGGTTGGGTTTGCTGGCTTTGTTGGCCCTGCTTCTGGCTGCTTCCGCCTTGTTGGCTCTGGCTGCTCATGTCGATCTCCAATCCGATGTTATCAATGGAAATGCCGGCATTCCTGCCGGGCAGCCAACTTCAGCAATGGGCATTCCCGGCCGGCATGGCCCCCGGCCGCCGCCGACGGGACGCCGAGCGGGTAAGAAGGTGCCGCCAGGGTAAGAATTACAGCCGGCCCGGCGGCGGGAGCCCGGATTGCACCGGCAGGATGCCCCCCGTCGGAGCGCCGCCATGGCCAAGTCCAAGCCCCTGTCCCCCTTCGATGCCCTGCCGCCCTTCCGGGAGGACGGCACGGTCAATGTCGTGGTCGAGACCCCGGCCGGATTCCGCGCCAAGCTCAAGTACGAGCCGAAGGCGGCCCTGTTCGCCCTGGGCAAGTTCCTGCCCGAGGGCTTCTCCTTCCCCTTCGATTTCGGCTTCGTCCCCGGCACCCTGGCCGAGGACGGCGACCCCATCGATGTCATGCTCATCGCCGAGGCCGGCAGCGCCCCCGGCTGCCTGGTGCCGGCCCGCCTCCTGGGCGCCCTGGAGGCCAAGGAGCGGCGCCGGGACGGCGGTGGCAAGAAGCCCGTGCGCAACGACCGCATCCTCGCCATCCCCCTCGCCTCCCGGCAATACGCCGACCTCGACGACCTGGGCCGCATGCCCCCGGCCCTGCGGGAGCAGATCGAGCACTTCCTGACGTCCTACGGCGTCCTGGAGGGCAAGGACGTGGAGATCGTCGGCCTCAAGGGCGCCGCCGGCGCCGCCAGACTGGTGCGGGCGGCCATTCCGAAGAAATAGGCGGCCGGGCTAGTCCCGCTTCCTGCGGTGGCTCCAGGGCAGCGCCAGCCAGAGGGCGAAGAAGAGCGCCAGCAGCCCCGCCGCCAGGGCGGCCGCGAGGCCCTGCCGCCCGGTGACCAGGTTGGCGATGAGGTAGAAGTCCATGGCGATGCCCAGAGCAAGGGGAAACATGCTCCACAGGAGCAGCCGGGAGGAGAGGCCGATGAAATGGTCAGTGACCGTCTTCGGCAGGGCCTGGCGGTGGTAGGCGGCCGGCGTCATCACCAGGGCCATGGCCACGACCACGAGGCCGATGGCGGCGAGGTGGAGAAGCTGCTCGGGACGGTCGAGCTTGCTGGCGAAGCCGTCGTTGAAGACGGCGATGAGCTGGAAGCCGAACAGGGCCTGGATGCCGGGAAGCACCATGCGGCATTCCTCCAGAAGATTCTGGGCGGCCTGGGAGAGGGGCAGGTCCTCCTTGCCGTCGGGGCGGTCGCTTTCGGCCATGATCTTCTCCCGCTGCATGGATCATGGCGATGACGTTGCAAGAAACATGCGCCGGCGACTTTCCCGATTGCCGGAATCCCGCCAGCCCCATTCCCAGCCATGGAAAAGCCATTCCAAGACACGGCAACGGGACACCACCGGGCCTCTGATTTCAAAGGGAAAATTTGCAGCCGCAGCTGGGAATCCGTCGGCATTTTTCTTGCTTGACGGGAGCCATTTGTCCCGCGCCCGTCCGTCATGCCCCAGACCGATTCCAGCCCCCTTGCGGCAGTCTCCCAATCCCCGGCCCGGGTGATCCGGGTCTGGGACCTGCCCCTGCGCCTCTTCCACTGGCTCCTCGCCGGCCTGGTGGTCACCGCCGGGGTGACCGGCAAGATCGGGGGCAATGCCATGGAGATCCACCTGTGGGCCGGCTACGGCATCGCCAATCTGGTGGTGTTCCGCTTCCTGTGGGGCTGGGTCGGCACGCCCCATGCGCGCTTCACCAGCTTCGTGCGCGGCCTGCCCGCCACCTTCGCCTACTGCCGGCAGCTCCTGGGGGGCACGGCGCCGGTGCGGCCGGGGCACAATCCCCTGGGGGCCTGGATGGTCCTCCTGCTCCTGGCCGCCCTCGCCTTCCAGGCCGGCAGCGGCCTCTTCGCCAACGACGACATCATGACCGAGGGCCCCCTCTTCGACCTGGTCAGCAAGGACGCCAGCGACTACCTCACCGCCCTCCACAAGCTGGGCTTCAAGGCCCTCCTCGTCCTCGCCGGGGTGCACGTGACGGCCATCGGCCTCTACCTGGGGGTGAAGCGCATCAACCTCATCGGGCCCATGGTCACCGGCCGCATGGCGGTGGCCGACCCGGCCTTGCCGGAGCCCGCCATGCCCTGGGCCACCAACCTCCTGGCCCTGGCCCTGCTGGCGGCCTGCGCCGCCGGCTTCTGGCTGCTGGTGCTATGAGCCCCGCCCCGGATCAGGGCAGCAGCTTGCTGGACTTGAAATCGTCGTGACACTCCTTGCAGACCTTGTTGGCCTGGCCGAGCTGGGCCTTCACGGCGGCGGGGTCGCCCGTCCGGGCCACCTCCCGCAGCTTGGCGGCCTCGGCCTGGAAGCGGTCGCCCAGGGACTGGAAGCGGTTCCAGTCCTTCCAGATGGCCGGCAGGGCCTTGGTGTCGCCCTCCTGGGAGCCGGGTACGAAGCCGTCCAGGGCGACCTTGCTCAGGAACTCGAGGGCGGCGGCGTTGCGCGCCACCTCGTCCCGGTTGAAGGCCTGGGGATTCTTGACCATGGGGGCGATGCGGTCCACATGCCACTTGATCATGGTCATCGCCGCCCGCCGGTACTTGATGGGCTCCTCGAATTTGGAGGACTGCCCCCAGGCGCCGCCCGCCACCAGGCAGCCCGCCGCCGCCAAACCGATCCATGCCTGCCGAATAGCCATTTTTTCTTTCTCCTGATGAATCCGCCTGCCGGGCATGGATCGACCATGCCCCCGAAGGTCCGGGATTCCAGACAAACCTTCGACCCAAAAGTGATAGCGCCATGATCCGCCACCATCTCGTTCTCGCCGCCGCCCTCCTCGCCTCCTCCGCCGCCCTGGCGGCCAAGGCCCCGAAGATCCCCGTCGCCCCGCCCAGCGCCGCCGCCTGCGCGGAGTGCCACGGTGCCAACGGCGTCGCCGGCGCGGCGAGCGTACCCCACCTGAACGGACAAATTCCTGACAACATCGTCGAAGCCCTGGAGCAGTTCAGGGCCGGCAAGCGCCCCTCCTCCGCCCCCGTCCACACCAACCCCGACCTCCCCTCCCCGGAGATGGAGGCCCTCGCCAGGTTCTACGGCGCCCAGCGGGCCCAGCGCCCGGCCCAGCCCGTGGACGAGGCCAAGGTGAGCGCCGCGGCGGCGGTGTACGAGCGGCGCTGCGCCAAGTGCCACCTGGAGGGCGGCCGGGAATCGGACCACGAGGCCCCGCTCCTGGCCGGCCAGTCCCTGGAGTACCTGCAGGCCCAGACCGCGGCCTTCGTCAGCGGCAAGCGCAAGTTCCCCTTCCTCATGGACGAGGCCTACCAGGGCCTCACCGCCGACGACCTGGACCGCCTCTCCCACTACTTCGCCAGCCAGAAGCAGTAGCCGGCGGCGGGGAACGGCGCCTCGGCCGGTGCTGTCCATGGAGCGTGCCCTGGCGGACAGGGCATGCCGCCGACGGAGGGAATCGTGCCCAGCAAGTTCCGAGTCGTATCCTGGCTTGTCCCCATCCTGTTGTCCTGGAGCTTCGACCTGCCGGCCGCCCAGCCGCCGGCGGACGGCGGCCACCGGCCGGCCAAGGCCCAGCGCCACGCCAAGGGCCATCCTGCGGCCAAGAAGCAGCGGGGCAAGGCCTCCTATTACAGCCGCAAGTTCGCCGGCAAGAAGATGGCCGACGGCACCCCCATGAACCCCAAGGCCCCCGTGGCGGCCAGCAAGACCCTGCCCCTGGGCACCGTGGCCGAGGTCAAGAACCTGGAGACCGGCAAGAGCACGGTGGTGGAAATCCGGGACCGGGGCCCTTACGTGGATGGGCGCATCATCGACCTTTCTCCCAAGGCCGCCGAGAAGATCGAGATGAAGGAGGAAGGGGTCGCCCCGGTGGAAGTCACCCCCATCGATATCCCGCCCCCCCGGGGCACGCCCCCCGAGGCGCAGCACTAGGGCGGCGCCTCGACAGGCGCGCCCGCCTTGGGTAGCTTAGCGCCTTCTCATATTTCCCCGAGCACGGAACCCCATGGCCATCTCCCCCGAATCCCGCATCCAGGCCCAGAGCCTCCTCGATTTCATCGACGCCAGCCCCAGCCCCTGGCACGCCGTCATCACCGCCGAGGAACACCTCCAGGCCCGGGGCTTCGCCCGGCTGCAGGAAACGGAACGCTGGCGCCTGGAGGCGGGCGGGCGCTACTACGTGGTGCGGGGCGGCTCCTCCGTGGTCGCCTTCATCCTCGGCCGGGAGCCCATGGACGCCACCGGACTGCGCCTGGTGGGTGCCCACACCGACTCGCCGGGGCTGCGCCTCAAGCCCCGGGCGCCCCTGGGCGGCGACAGCCTGGTGCGGCTGGGGGTGGAGGTGTACGGCGGCCCCATCCTGGCCACCTTCACCGACCGGGACCTCAGCCTGGCCGGCCGGGTGACGGTGCGCACCGCCAAGGGCTTCGAGACCCGTCCCCTCAGGTTCGACCAGCCCCTGGTGCGGCTGCCCAACCTGGCCATCCACATGAACCGGGAGGTAAACGAGCAGGGCCTGAAGCTCAACAAGCAGAGCGAGCTGCCCCTCATCTTCGCCCTGCCCCGGGACGGGGTGGACGCCGAGGGGCACTTCCGCCGCCACGTCGGGGATGCCCTGCGGGTGGAGGCGGCCGATGTCGTCAACTGGGAAATGTGCGCCTACGACACCCAGAAGGGCGCCTTCTGGGGGCCGGAGCAGGAATTCCTGGCCGACAGCCAGCTCGACAACCTCTCGTCCTGCCACGCCGCCCTCATGGCCCTGCTCGCCACCGACTACCCGGCCGCCACCTGCGTCTGCGCCCTCTTCGACCACGAGGAGGTGGGGAGCGAGAGCGCCACCGGCGCCGGCGGCACCTTCGTCATGGACATCCTGGCCCGCATCGCTGCCGCCACCGGGCTGGACGAGGAAGGCCGGCGCTGCGCCGCGGCCCGCAGCTTCTTTATCAGCGCCGACATGGCCCATGCCTGGCACCCCAATTTCCCCGGCGCCTACGAGCCCGGGCACCGGGTCATGGTGAATGGCGGGCCGGTCATCAAGACCAATGCCAACCACCGCTACGCCACCGGGGCCGAGACCGAGGCCCGTTTCATGGCCCTGTGCGAGGAGGCGGGGGTGCCCTTCCAGCAGTACGCCCACCGCACCGACATCGGCTGCGGTAGCACCATCGGCCCCATCGTCGCCTCCCGGCTGGGCATGCCGACGGTGGACGTGGGCTCCCCCATGTGGGCCATGCACAGCCTGCGGGAAAGCGCCGGTGTCCTCGACCAGGGCTACATGATCGCGGCCCTGCGGGCGGCCTTCGGCAGCTGAGAAATAAAAAGCCCCCGACCGGGGTCGGGGGCTGCCTGCGTCGGACCTCGCCGATCAGAACGAGGTGGTGAAGGTCAGGCGGGCGTTGCGCGGGGCTCCCGGGCTGATGTTGTTGTTGCCGTCGGCGGTCGGGTAGTACTTGGCGTCGGCCAGGTTCTCCAGGTTGAGGGCCAGGCGGCTCTTGCCGCCGGCCAGGGTGTAATAGACCGCGCCGTCCACCCGGTTGAAGGCGGGCAGCTTGACCCGGTTGTCGGCATTGGTGAAGGACGAGCCCTGGTGGATGAGGCCGAGGCCGGCGCCCCAGCCCTGGCCCAGGTCGAAGCGGTTCCACAGGGAGAAGCTGTCCTCCGGCTCAAGCTGGGGCCGGTTGCCCAGGTTGCCGGCGGCGGCGGTGGCCTTGGTGATCTTGCCGTCCAGGTGGGCGTAGCCGCCATAGACCTGCCAGTAGCGGGTGATTTCCCCCTGCAGGCCGAGCTCGACGCCCTCGGTGACCTGCTGGCCGGTCAGCACCAGGCCGCCGGCGCCGTCGGAGTTGCGCACGTTGTTGCGCTCCAGGCGGAAGACCGCGGCAGACAGGGTGACCTTGGGCAGCACGTCCCAGCGGGCGCCGATTTCATAGTTCTCCGACTTTTCCGGGTCCAGGTTGGCGTTGTTGGCGGCCAGGCTCAGGGTCTCGGCGGAGGGCAGGAAGGCGTAGCTGTAGCTGGCGTAGTAGGTCTGGGCGCCGGTGGGTGACCAGATGAGGCCCAGGCGGGGGCTGAATTCCTTGTCGGTGCGCTCCAGGTCCACCGCCGGGGTGGTGGTGCGGCGGTCGTCGAACTTGGCCTTGAAGTAGTCGTAGCGCAGACCGGCGAGCAGCTTCCAGTCCTTGGCCAGGGCCATCTGGTCCTGGAGGTACACCGCCGCGACGGCCGCCTTGACGTTGTTGTCGGCGTCGGTGCCGGTGGCCTCGAAGCGGGTGGCGGCGCGGTACGGAGAACTGGCCGAGACAGTGACCAGCCGGTCGCCCGCCAGGGGGCCGAAGAAGCCGGTCTTGCGCTTGCTGGTGCTGTCCTGGTAGCCCAGTTCGATGCCGGTGAGCAGGGTGTGCTCGAAGCTGCCGGTCTTGAACCTGGTGGTCAGGTCGGTCTGGTTGAAGACATTGGTGCGCTGGTTGGCGTTGTTGTAGGCGGCGAGGCGCATCTGGCCGGGGCCGGGGACGCCCACCGAGCTGGTGTTGCCGTTGTCGGCATAGACGTTCTGGTAGAACTTGTCGTAATGGGTGACCCGGAAGCTGTTCTTGAGCTGCTTGCCGCCGCCCAGGTCGTGGTCGACGATGGCGTAGAAGCCGTCCACGGTGGAGCGGGCGTTGCTCTGGTCGGCGTTGCCGAAGAAGGCGCTGCGGTCGGTGTTGAAGGGACGGCCGCCCTGGGACGGGATGCCCCGGTCGGCGGTGCGGTCGTCGTGGAGGTGCTCGTAGCCGACGGTGAGGGCGGTCTGGGAATTGAGCAGGAAGGTGGCGGTGGGGTTGATGGCGTAGCGCTCCATGTCCACGCCGTCCCGGAAGCTGTCGCCGCGCTCGGCCATGAAATTGAGGCGCCAGGCGGCCCCGTCGTTGAGCTTGTTGCCTACGTCGGCGGTGGTGCGCAGCTGGTTCCAGCTGCCGACGCTGACGCTGGCCTCGCCCACCTGGCCGAAGACCGGCTTCTTGGTGACCCGGTTCACCACGCCGCCGGCGCCGCCGCGGCCGAAGATCATGCCGCCGGTGCCCTTGAGCACTTCCACCCGCTCCAGGTTGTAGAGATCGCGGAAGATCTGGGCGTCGTCGCGGATGCCGTCCACGTAGAAGTCGGAGGTGGTGCTGATGCCGCGCAGCACCACCTGGTCCCGGTTGCCCTCGCCCTGGTGGGCGGTGGCGCCGGGGACGTAGCGGAAGACGTCGGCCAGGCTCTCCATGGCCTGGTCCTTCATGAGTTCGGCGGGAACGACGGCGACCGAGGCCGGCACCTCCTTCAGGGGCGTGTCGGTCTTGGTGAAGGTGGCGGAGCGGGTGGCGCGGTAGCCAGCCACCGGGCCGTCGGCCTGCTCGCCCTGGGCCTGGACATTGACCTGGGCCAGGGTCTGCTCCTCGGCCTGGGCGGCATTCACGGCCAGGGCCGCCAGGACGGCGGCGACGGACAGCTTGAGTTGGGTGTTGCAGGACATCAGGGTACTCCTAGCGGGTTGCGGCTGGCTGGGGGTATTGCGCCTGGCTTGCCGGAATGGAACAAATAGGGGAAGTCGGCGGGAGCGCTAGCGGCTCCCTGTCGGGTCGGTGACGAAGCCGATGCGCACCAGCCCCTGGCGGGCCGCTTCGGACATCACCTGGGCCACCTTCTCGTAGGGCGTCGTGCGCTCGGCCCGGATGTGGAGCTCCGGCTGGGGCTGCTGGGCGGCGGCAGCCTTGAGGCGGGCGGCGAACTGTTCGCCGTCCACCACCTCGCCGTTCCAGAACACCCGGCTGCCGGCGTCGATGGCGAGCTGGACGTTGTCGGGCTTGGTGACATTGGGGGCCGACGCCGCCCTGGGCAGGTCCACCTTGACGGCGTGGGTCAAGAGGGGCGCCGTCACCATGAAGATGATGAGGAGCACCAGCATGACGTCGATCAGGGGGACCATGTTGATCTCGGCCAGGGGCTCGCTGTCGTCGCCGCCTTCGAGGCTTGCAAAGGCCATGGGGGTCTCCTTAGCGCAGGTTGAGGCCGGGGTGGGCGGCGGCGTTGTCCGGGGCGGCGAGGTTCCTGGCCAGGGCGATGACCTTCTCGCTGGTGGCCCGGGCGTCGGTGAGCATGGGGGAAGTCTTGACGCCGGTGGCCAGGAAGGCGAACACGTCGTAGGCGAAGGAATTGAGCCGGGACAGGGTGTTGCGGTTGGCCCGGGCGAAGGTGTTGTAGGCGATGGCCGCGGGAATGGCGACGGCCAGGCCGATGCCGGTCATGATCAGGGCTTCGCCCACTGGGCCCGCCACCTTGTCCAGGGTCCCCTGGCCCGACAGGCCGATGGCGACGAGGGCGTGGTAGATGCCCCAGACGGTGCCGAAGAGGCCGACGAAGGGCGCAGCGGAGGCGACGGTGGCGAGGAAGGTCTGGCCGAATTCCAGCTGGCTGCGGTCCTCGTCGATCGCGCGCTTCAAGGCCCGGGTAAGGAGGTCGTCGGGGGCGCCGGAGTCGATCAGGCTGGCCTTGTGGCCCTGGCCGCTGGTGCGGCTGTGCTGCTCGATGGCGGTGAAGCCGTGGTGCACCAGGTGGGAGAAGGGCTCGGTGGTGCCGTCCTCCCGGATGCGGGCGGCCACGGCCTCGAGATTGGGGGCGTCCCAGAAGGCGGCCAGGAAGGTTTCGCTGCGCCGGCGCATGCGGAAAACCTGCACGCCCTTGGTGACGATTAGGTACCAGGTGCCGACGGAGGCGATCAGCATCACCCCGAGGACAAAGCGGGCGACGCCGTCGGCGCCGGTCAGGAAATGGGAAAAACCAAGGGTTTGTTCCATGTCAGCCTCTCAGATTGAAAACGATGGGGACCTGCACCCAGGCGCCGACGGCTTCGTCGCCGCGGCGGGCGGGAATGAATTTCCAGCGCCAGACGGCCTCCTGGGCCGCCTGGTCGAGGCGGGGGGAGCCGCTGCTGGCCTTGATCTCAACCTGGCTCGGCCGGCCGGCCGGCTCGACGAAGACCCGCAGCAGCACCTTGCCCTCCTCCCCCAGGCGCCGGGACAGGGACGGATAAGCAGGAGCCGGGTTGGACAGGTAGTCGGCGTCGAAGCGGGGCTGGGACACCGTCGGCGCGGCGGGAGCCGGGGCCGGGGCGGCCGGCGGTGCCGGGGGCGCCTCCTTGGCGACGGGTGCTTCGGCTGCGGCGGACGGGGCCGGCGCCTGGGTCGCCAGAGTCTGGGGCTGGGTGACAGGCCGGGGCTGCGGAGCCGGCCGGCGCTCCACCGGCTTGGGCCGGGGCGGCACGACTTCCGGCGCTGGAGCAGCAGCCGGCGGGATGACCTGAACCATCAGGGTGGCGACAGGCGCCGGCAGGGGCACGACGTCCAATGATGCCAGGACCGCCAGCACCCCGACGTGAGCGGCGGCGATGGCGGCGAGTCCCTTCCCGGACAGCCGATGGGCTGCGTGGTAGGCGCTGGCGCCCGGGACCCGGTTGGAAGCAGCTGCAGACGTCATGGGAAGGCCGGATGTTGAGAACGGTTCGCATTATAAACGCGAAACATTCTCATTACCAAGCCTTCATTTCCACTTCGTCATGGCGCCGGGTCCGGCGGGAAGATCAATGGCAGCCGCACTGGGCCGGATCGGCGTCGTAGGCGGCTTCGCCGAGGCGGCGCAGACGTTCGAGATAGCAGTCGTAATGGCCGGCCCAGGTGAAGGCGTGGTCGTCGGCCAGCAGGCCCGGAACATTGGAAAGGTCGAGTTCCGCCACTTCCAGCCGGGTCGCCCCGGTGGCCCGCAGGATGCCCTCCACCAGAAGGAGGTCGGACAGCAGGTAGGACGAAAAGGGCGGGCGGATGCCGGTCAACCGCACTCGCTCCTGCTCCGGCAGGGGCGCCAGCCGGGCGATGGCGGACTGCACTGCCCCCAGGCCGAAGCCCGCTGCATCCACGGCTTCGGCGGTCACCTGCCCCTCCGCCGCCAGTTGCCGGAGGGCCGGGTGGACTTCCTGGCTCACCGGGCGGCTGATGGCGGTCAGGGTGACCGGCCCCGGCACCGCGCTGGCCAGGTCATCGAGGCGCTTGGCCATCAGGCGCCGGGCCTCGGCCAGGCCCTCGGCGTCCAGGGCCGCCAGGTTGCAGGGGGTATGGCCGCCGGGGTGGAGCTGGTCGCAGAGCAGGCGGTTCCAGGCCTTCTGGCCCAGGGCCCCGCCCCAGGCGCTGTCCCGCCCCGCCACCTGCAGGCTGCCGCCGCCAATGTCGAGGATGTGGCTGGTGTGGAGCCTGCCGTCCAACCGGGTCTCGGCCGCCACGTAGCCGTAGCGCCCTTCCGCCCGCTGGGGAACGATGAGGACGGCGACGCCGGTGTCCTCATGGAGCTTGGCCAGGGTGTGGACCACCTCGTCCCGGGTGCCGACGGCCAGGGCCAGCCGCCAGGCGGAAAAGCCCCCGGCGACGCGGACGCAGTTCTCGGGAAAGCCGGCCTGGCGGGGCAGGTCGCGGAAGGCCCAGACGGTTTCAGGCAGGGTGCTGTCGATGCGCTGGTCGGCCCACAGGTCGCCCAGGTAGTCGATGTCGGTGCGGACGGTGCGCGAGCCGGCGTCGCTGCCGACCCGGATGCCGGAGGACCCGAGGTCGTAGGCGATGCGGCAGTCCGGTTCGGCCCGGACCGCCAGGACGTGCAGACAGCAGCAGAGCAGGAAGACGAGGCGGCGCATGGCGGCAGGCTGGCGTGGCAGGGGACGCTATTGTGCCCCAGGATGCGGCCCCGGCCGAGCTTTCAGGCCACTGCCACCCGGCCTTCGCCTTCCATCACCTCGCCGATGACCGACACTTGGCTGAAACCCTGCTGCAGGAAGATGGACAGGACCTCGGTGACCGTCTCCGGGCTGCAGGACACCAGCAGCCCGCCGGAAGTCTGGGGATCGGTGAGGAGGGCCCGCTCCGCCTCTTCCAGCCGGGGCGCCAGGTACACCCGCTCGCCGTAGCTCGCCCAGTTCCGGTTCGAGGCGCCGGTGACGTTGCCCTGGCGGGCCAGGGGCAGGGCCTCGGGCAGCAGGGGCAGGCCGCTGAAATCCACTTGGGCCGCCACGCCGGAGCCCTTGCAGATTTCCAGCAGGTGGCCGAGGAGGCCGAAGCCGGTGACGTCGGTCATGGCATGGACGCCGTCCAGGCAGGCCAGCATGGGTCCCGGGGTGTTGAGGCGGGTGGTGCTGTCGATGAAGGCGGCGTATTCGCCGGGAGTCAGGTTGCCCTTCTTGAAGGCGGCGCTGTAGATGCCGACCCCCAGGGGCTTGGCGAGGACGAGCTTGTCGCCGGGCTTGGCGCCGGAGTTGCGCTTCAGGTGCTTGGGATTTACCAGGCCGATGGCCACCAGGCCGTAGATCGGCTCGACGGAGTCGATGGTATGGCCGCCGGCGATGGGGATGCCCGCCGCCCGGCAGACGTCCTCGCCGCCCTTCAAAATCTGGCCGATGGTGTCCAGGGGCAGGGTGTTCACCGGCATGCCCACCAGGGCCAGGGCGAAGAGGGGCGTGCCGCCCATGGCGTAGACGTCGGAAATGGCGTTGGTGGCGGCGATGCGGCCGAAATCGTGGGGATTGTCCACGATGGGCATGAAGAAGTCGGTGGTGGCGACAATGGCCTGGGTGTCGTTGATCTGGTAGACGGCGGCATCGTCGCTGGTCTCGATGCCCACCAGCAGCTGGGGCGGGATGATGCCTGGGGCGCTCTGGGACAGGATCTTCTCGAGGACGCCCGGGGCGATCTTGCAGCCGCAGCCGCCGCCGTGGGAGAGCTGGGTGAGGCGAACGGGTTCAGTCTTGCTCATGGCTCACTCCGCGTCGAAGCCGGCGTCTTCGATGGCGCCCTTCAGGGCTTCCCGGCTCACCCGGGCGGCGTCGTAGGCCACACTCGCCTCCCCGGCTTCCAGGGAGACTTCCGCCGACTGCACGCCCTCGAGGGCCGTGAGCACGCCGGTCACATTCTTGACGCAGCCTTGGCAGCTCATGCCGCCGACTTTGATGATGGTGTTTTCCATGGTTGTCTCGTAACTGTCGAAATCAGTGCAGGTGCCGGGGCCGCCAGGACCGCAGCAGGAGGGAGTTGGATACCACCGATACCGAGCTCAGGGCCATGGCTCCCCCGGCAATGACCGGGTTGAGCATGCCCAGGGCGGCCAGGGGTATGCCGAGGACGTTGTAGATGAAGGCGAAGAAGAGATTCTGCCGGATCTTGCCCAGGGTCGCCGCCGACAGGTCGATGGCGTCGGCTACCCCGGCGAGGTCGTTGCGGATGAGTGTGAGGTCGGCGGCCTCGATGGCGGCATCGGAGCCGGCGCCGATGGCGAAGCTCACGTCCGCCGCCGCCAGGGCCGGAGCGTCGTTGATGCCGTCGCCCACCATGGCCACCCGGCGGCCGCCAGCCTTCAGCTCGGCCACCGCCGCCGCCTTGTCGCCCGGCA
Source organism: Rhodocyclaceae bacterium (assembly GCA_035255045.1). GTDB lineage: Bacteria > Pseudomonadota > Gammaproteobacteria > Burkholderiales > Rhodocyclaceae > JAGTRP01. The sequence goes on from DATFAA010000100.1 coordinate 22,661, forward strand.
GGACGCCGGCCCGGAATTCGTCGATGCCGGCCTGGCGGGCGATGGCTGCCGCCGTCACCGGGTTGTCCCCGGTCAGCATGACCAGTCGGATACCCTTGGCCTTGAGGCGTTCCACCGCCGCCCGGGAAGTGGGCCGCAACGGGTCGGCGATGGCGACCAGCGCCAGCACTGTGTCGCCCTCGGCCAGCGCCACCACCGTCTTGCCCTCGCCCTGGAGGCGGGCGATGTCGCCGTCGACGGCGCCGATCCATTCCGGGGAGCCCAGGCGCAGGGCCCGGCCCTCGACCCGGCCCTCGACCCGGCCTTCAACCCCCTGCCCCGGCCGCGCCGCGAAGCCTTCCACCGCGGGCAGCGGCAGGCCGCCGGCCTTGGCCAGCACGGCCCGGGCCAGGGGATGTTCGGAGCCCTGCTCCAGGGCGGCCGCCAGGCGCAGGGCGTCCTCGGCCGAGGCGCCCCGGGCTAGCAGGTCGGTGACCTGCGGTTCGCCCAGGGTCAGGGTGCCGGTCTTGTCGAGGGCGAGGATGGCGATCTTCTCCGCCTTTTCCAGGGCCTCGGCGTTCTTCACCAGGATGCCGCCCTTGGCGCCCTGCCCCGTGCCGACCATGATGGCGGTCGGGGTCGCCAGGCCGAGGGCGCAGGGGCAGGCGATGACCAGCACCGCCACGGCATTCACCAGGGCGTCGGCGAAGACGCCGCTATGGAGCCACCAGCCGGCCAGGGTCGCCAGGGCGACGGCGCACACCGCCGGCACGAAGACGGCGGAGATGCGGTCGGCCAGGCGCTGCACCGGTGCCTTGGAGCCCTGAGCCTCGCCCACCAGGCGGATGATGCCGGCCAGAAGGGTGTGCTCCCCCACCCCGGTGGCCCGGCAGCGCAGCATGCCTTCGCTGTTGGCGGTGGCGGCGAAGACCCGGTCTCCCGGATGCTTCTTGACCGGCATGCTCTCGCCGGTGAGCATGGCCTCGTTGACGCTCGAACTGCCGCTCACCACGTCGCCGTCCACCGGCACTGCTTCCCCCGGGCGGACAATGAAGACGTCGCCGGGCATGAGGGCATCCACCGCCACCTCGATGAGCTGGCCATCCCGCTCCACGCGGGCGGTGCGGGGCTGGAGGCGGATGAGGGCCTCGATGGCCTCCGAAGTGCGGGCCTTGGCCCGGGCTTCCAGCAGCTTGCCCAGAAGCACCAGGGTGATGACCGCCGCTCCGGCCTCGAAATAGACGTGCTGCTCCAGGCCGAGGACGGTGACGATGGCCGAAAAGCCCCAGGCCATGCTGGTGCCCAGGGCCACTAGCACGTCCATGTTGGCACCACCGCCGCGCAGGGCCTTGTAACCTCCATCGTAGAAGCGCCAGCCGATCCAGAACTGGACCGGGGTGGCGAGGAACAGCTGCAACCAGCGCGGCAATTCGGCATGGCCGTGGCCGCCGCCGAACATGAAGAGCATCTGCCCCACTAACGGCAGGGTCAGGGCCACCGCCAGCCAGAAGCGCTTGACCTCGGCGGCGTATACCGCCTGCTTACGGGCCTTCTCGGCCTCCCGGGTACGGTTGTCGGCAACGGTGGCGGTGAAGCCCGCCTTGGCAGTGGCGGCGACCACGGCCGCCTCGTCGGTGCCGTCCAGCAGGCGCACCCGCGCCCGCTCCGCCGCCAGGTTGACGCTGGCCTCGACCCCCGGCAGGCGGTTGAGGACCTTCTCCAGCCGTGCCGAGCAGGCAGCGCAGGTCATGCCGCCGATGGCGAATTCCACCACCCGGACCGGGGCGCTTTCCATCACTTCACCAGGAGCACGGGACAGGCGGACAGATGCAGGACCTTGGCGGCGATGGAGCCGGTCACCAGACTCGCCACCATGCCGTGGCCGTGGGTCCCCATGACGATAAGCTCGCAGCCGAGGTCTGTCGCCACCTTGGCGATGACTTCAGCCGGCAGGCCGACGTGGATGTGAGGCGTATAGGCGAGACCGGCGGTGTCCAGCCGCCCCTTGGCAGCGACCAACTGGGCTTCGCTCTCCTCCCGGTAATAGCCTTCCAGGGTGTCGTGGCCGACGTGGGCCTGGACCCGGCCGATAGGGATGGGAGGATGGACGTGGAGGAGGTGGATGTGGGGCACTTCCCGGAACCACGCCACATGTCCGATAAGGTATTCGACGGCCCGTTCGGAGCAGGGGGAGCCATCCACCGGCAGGAGTATGTTCATGGCCGTAATCCTGAAAAATCTAATATAGCCGTGATTTTACAGGTTCGCGGCCGGGACGGCTTCAGGAGAGCCAATAGGTCCGGGCGATGCCGACGAAGCCGTAGAGGCCGAAACCGAGCACCAGGAGGCCGGAGGCGATGCGCACCTGGGGCCGGCGGCTGAAGGCCTGCAGGCGGCCGAGAAGGATGCCGGCCAGGAGCAGATTGGGCAGGGTGCCGAGGCCAAAGGCCAGCATGGCGAGGGCGCCGCGGCCCACCGAGCCGGCGGTCAGGGCGGTGGCCAGGGCGCTGTAGACCAGGCCGCAGGGCAGCCACCCCCACAGGAGGCCAAGGGGAAAGGCCTGGGCCACGGTGCGGGCCGGCAGGAAGCGCCGGGTCAGGGGCTGGACATGGCGCCACAGCCGCAGCCCCACGCCCTCCACGGGGGCCAGCACCCGGGTGATGCCCAGCAGATAGAGCCCGAGGGCCACCAGCATGAAGTTGGCCAGGACGTAGAGGGCAACGCGCACGGGAATCTGCCCTTCCAGGCCCAGGCTGGCCGCGCCCAGGGCACCGGCGATGGCGCCGGCCACGGTGTAGGAGAAGATGCGCCCGCCGTTGTAGGCCAGGTGCAGGGACCAGCGCGCCCGGCCACCCATGGACAGGGCGCCGACGATGCCGCCGCACATGCCGACGCAGTGGGTGCCGCCGAGGAGGCCGACGAGGAAAAGGGCGAGCAGGCCGGAATCGGGCATTACGGAGAGGAAGCCACAAAAAGCGAAAGCCGAGAGTTTACTTCCTCTCGGCTTTCCATTCCGCGCTTTCCGGCCTCAGATGACTTTGGAGTAGCGCGTCCGTTGCCGGTCGGCCCGCAGGTAGCGGTCGAAAACCATGGAGATGGCCCGCACCAGCATGCGCCCCGGGGGCAGGACGCTGATCCAGTCCTTGTCCACCCGCACCAGGCCGGCCTGCTCCATCTCCTTCAAGTCCCCCAGCTCGGCGGCGAAGTATTCCTTGAAGTTGATGAGATGGGCGCTTTCGATGGACTCGATGGAGAGCTCGAAATGGCACATCAGGGCCTGGATGATGGAGCGGCGCAGGATGTCGTCGGCGTTCAGCTCGATGCCGCGGAACACTGGCAGGATGCCGGCGTCGAGGCGGTCGTAGTACTCGTCCAGGGTCTTGACGTTCTGGCTGTAGGTCGGCCCCACCTTGCTGATGGACGAGATGCCGAAGGACAGCATGTCGCAGTCGGCGTAGGTGGAGTAGCCCTGGAAGTTGCGGTGCAGCCGGCCCTGGCGCTGGGCCACGGCTAGTTCGTCGTCGGGCTTGGCGAAGTGGTCCATGCCGATGAAGACGTAGCCGGCCTCGGTCAGCTTCTTGATGGCCAGGGACAGGATCTGCAGCTTGGCGTCGGCCGACGGCAGGTCGCCGTCGTTGATCCGGCGCTGGGGCTTGAACAGGCTGGGCAGGTGGGCGTAGTTGTAGATGGACAGCCGGTCCGGGTCCATGGCCAGCACTCGCTCCAGGGTCCGGTTGAAGCCCATCACCGTCTGGTGGGGCAGGCCGTAGATCAGGTCGACGGAGATGGACTGGAAGCCGTTGGCCCGGGCCGCCTTGATGACGTTGGCGGTTTCCTCCTCCGTCTGGATGCGGTTGACCGCCTGCTGCACCCGCTCGTCGAAGTCCTGGACGCCGACGCTCATGCGGTTGAAGCCGAGTTCGCCGAGCAGCGCCACGGTGGCGTCATCCACCTTGCGGGGATCGACTTCGATGGAGTACTCGCCGCCGTCCAGCAGCTTGAAGTGCTGGCGGGTGGCACCCATGAGCTGGCGCATCTCGTCGTGGGACAGGAAGGTCGGCGTACCACCGCCCCAGTGCAGCTGGATCACCTCGTGCTCGCCGTCCAGGTACTGGCTTTGCAGCTCGATTTCCTTGGCGAGGTACTTGAGGTACTTGGCGCTGCGCCCGTGATCCTTGGTGATGATCTTGTTGCAGGCGCAGTAATAGCAGATGGTGTTGCAGAAGGGGATGTGGAAGTATAATGAAAGCGGCCGGCTGATGCCGCCGATGTTCCGTTTCCCGAGCCAGAGCTTTGCCGCTTCCGCATCGAAGGCTTCGACGAAGCGGTCGGCAGTTGGGTAAGACGTGTAACGCGGACCATTGACGTCGAACCGACGAATGATCTGAGGGTCAAAAACGAGATTTTGTGTTGCGAAGTTCATTAAACATACCGCCAAGAAGTGGGTGGATTATGTTCGGATGCCGCCTTTTTGCGGTTGACATGGATCAAGCTAATTCGGGTTGACAATGCCCCCCAACACAGCGGCCAAGGAAATATCCCTCAAGGTCATCAAGACCGCCTGCTCCAACTGTAACCTAAGAGAGCTCTGTCTGCCTCTGGGTCTTTCCGATGAGGAAATGCACAGGCTGGATGATCTGGTGTCCACCCGCAAGCGCATCAAGCGCGGCGACTACCTGTACCGGGCCGGCCAGGAATTCGATTCCATCTACGCCATCCGCAGCGGCTTCTTCAAGACCGACGTGCTCCTGGAAGACGGCCGCGACCAGGTCACCGGTTTCCAGATGGCCGGCGAGCTGCTGGGCCTCGACGGCATCAGCGCCGAGCGCCATACCTGCAACGCCATCGCCCTGGAAGACAGCGAGGTTTGCGCCATCCCCTTCCCTCGGCTGCAGAGCTTGTCCCGGGAAATCGTCACCCTGCAGCACCATTTCCATAAGGTGATGAGCCGGGAAATCGTCCGCGACCACGGTGTGATGATGCTGCTCGGCACCATGCGGGCCGAGGAGCGGCTGGCCGCCTTCCTGCTCAACCTGTCCCAACGCTTCACGGCCCGGGGCTTCTCCCCCGCCGAGTTCTACCTGCGCATGACGCGAGAGGAAATCGGCAGCTACCTGGGTCTGAAGCTCGAGACAGTGTCCCGTGCCTTCTCCCGCTTCCAGGAAGAGGGCCTCATCGCCGTCCAGCAGAAGCACATCCGCATCCTCGACATTCCGGGCCTCAAGCGGCTCATGACCCACCACGCCCCTTAAAGCCCCGGGAGCGGGTTGCGGGTCAGCGCCACACCGATGATATAGGCAAAGGTGAGGAGCGCCAGGACAAAGAAACCGACGCGTGCGCGGAGCGTCCTGCCCCGCTTCAGGGCCAGGGAACCCAGCACGATATAGGCCAGCAGACCGAAGACCTTGGCCGTCAGCCAGGGCTGGACGAAGGGATACTGCCCGCTCAGGTAAGCCAGGGTCAGGGCGCTGCCCAGGAGGGTGGTGTCCACCACGTGGGGCACGGTCTTCGCCAGCCGCGTCTGCAGCAGCGGCGATCCGGCCAGCATCCAGAAGCCGCGCAGGGAAAAGCCGAGGCCGCTCAGAACGACGCAGGTGACATGGAGATGCTTGATGGCCAGGTAGCTCATCCCGGCTGCCCGTCCGGCCGCGGCCGCAGGTACATGGGGAAGTAGCGGCTCGCCCAGAAGCCGAAAACCACGATCCAGGCGAGGGCGGCGAAGAAGTTCAAGCTGCCGACGAACTCGCCGGCCAGACGCAGGACCACCACCACCTGCAGGGCTCGGAAGAGCCTCCAGGCCCAGCGGTCCTCGCCGATGGGACGGCCGGAGTGGCCGAGGGTGACCCGGGTGGACATGCCGATCAGGATGGAGACGAAGAAGCCGATCCCCAGGGCATGCAGTGGCAGCAGCCCGCCCCAGGTGACACCCAGGAAGGCAAGGAAGCTCTGCAGGGCGAATACGGTCATGGCCGCCCCCAGCCATAGGGCGCCCAGGTGCAGCATGCCCACCATCGGCACCTTGAGGGCCGCCTTCAGCCCCCAGCGGCTGGACAGGTGGAGGGCGACGCCCGCCGCCAGGACGTCCGGAATCCAGCGCCAGGCATTGGCCCCGGCCATGGACAGGAGACCGTGGCCGGCCAGGGCCGCCAGCATGAGCCAGAGGGCCCACATGGGCTGGTAGGGTTGATAGGGGCGGACCACCGAGCCGGTGAAGAAGGGCAGCATGCGGTGCAGGACGATGAAGAAGACCGGCGCCAGGCAGCCCCACAGTCCCGCCTGTTCGGCAACCCTGAACCAGTCCGCATCGACCCGCACCAGGGCCATCCCATAGGCCAGGACCGCGAGGGCCCCAACCACCAGGGCCCCCAGCACGGCAAAGGCGTGGCGGCGGTCGTTCAGGGAGCCCCTGGTGGCCTCGGCCAGGGAATACGCCCCCCACAGCCAGCCGGCCGCCACCAGCGGCAAGCCAACCGGCCCCAGGGCCGGCAGGAAGAGAGCGGCGTAGAACAGGCACCAGCCGGCCGCCATCAGCAGGAAAGGCGGCACATATTGGCGGAGGGCCAGGGGCCCGGCGGCCATCCACTTCGGCAGGGCGGTCATCAGGAAGCCGAAGAAAAACCATGGGAAGATGCCGAATACCATCAAGCCGGCATGGACCCAGGTGGTTGGCCAGGGCAAGGCTAGGGCATGCAGGCCGAAATAACGGCCGGTCAGGACACAGACCCACAACAACATGGCGGCCAGGAGCTGGACAGCCCCGCCGGCGAACATGACGCGGTGCGGCGCCGAGAAGAAGACGTGGCGGAACATCAAGCCCCCGCTGGTTTGGCCAGTGCGGCCATATGCCGGCGATAGAGCCGGACGGTGGACAGAAGGTTGGCGGCGAGCCAGCCATTGGCAACCGCGAACGCCAGGCCCGCCAGCGCCAGCAGCGGCCCGGGCCAGATCACCGCCGCCGCCAGCAGGACCAGGGCTGTGAAGTGGGCGCGCATCTGCCACATCATGGGCTTGTCCGGCAGGATCTTGTTCACATTGGGAGCGAAGACCCGCCCCTGGCCGGCGTTCTGCAAGTGCAGCCAGGTGAGGAAGGGAACAATCTTGTAGAGCATGCCGACGATCAGGGACATGAAGCCGCCGGCCCCGAAGACGATGCCGAACAGAGGCGTCCAGCCACCCCATTCGGTCAGTTCAGGCCGGATGGCGGCCAGGAGGAGCATGGCCAGGGCGGCGATGGCGCAGCCCAGCCCGACCTGCCAGTAGCGGAAGGTGGCATCGGCCCGGGCCCGGCGGCGCTGGCGCTGCAGGCGCAGGGTGAACACGGCGAACCCCATGCCGGCGACGGCGAGGCACCCCTGGACCAGGCGCGTCCCTTCGGCGCTGCCGAGGGCGAAGGCCAGGCTCCAGAGGAGCAGGCACCCGACGATCACCGGCGGCAGCCACCAGCTCTGCCGGGCCGGATAGGGCGGCGTCAGCTGGAACATGGGCACCACCACGTAGGAAATGGCCACCAGCAGGATCCCGGCCCAGGCGCCCAAACCCCAGCCGGCATGGAGATCGGCCAAGGCCGGCAGATTGATGGACCAACCGTTGCCCAGGGTCAGCGCCAGGGCGACGCCCAGGGCCAGGGCGCCGGCCAGCCCGGCCAGCGCCAGTTTGAGTCCGCGGATGGTAGGACTGGTGGACGGTATGCCGAGCACGGCCCCGCCGGTGGCGAAGAGGAAAAGCGCGACGGTGGCGCCGAGAACGACCGCCGCTGCCACGAATCCGCCCGGGGAGCCGAACAGGAAGGCTCCGGCCAGGGTCATGGCCCCTACCGTCAGCCCGCCGTGCACCAGGCGGGCCGTCGGCAGGGGGCGGGCCAGGCTGGCACCGGTCGCCACCGGCAGAATCTGCATCAACGCCCCCGCCATGACCTGCAGCATGAAGCCGACGGTGATCAGATGGGTAGCGGCCAGGGCCGCAGGCGTCCAGCGGGAAGCCAGGGCATCGGGCCCGGCCGCCAGCAGGAGGAGTCCGGCCAGGACGCCGAACAGGGGAGCGGTCAGGAAGAAGCGCAGGGGCGCCGCGATGGGCGGCGCCCTGTCAAAGGACAAGAGTGCCTGCATGCCGGCTCCAGACCCGAAGTGGCGTCAGGGACGCCAGATGAGGATTTCGAAGGTGCCGTCGGCCACCAGCTCGGTCTCGTAGGCGTAGCCGTTCTGCTTCAGCACCTTGTACAGGGGGTGGGGCTCGCGGAACAGGAGCAGCAGCAGCTTCTCTCCGGCCGGCAGCGTATCCAGGGCCTCCATGGTGAGCACGAAGGGCTCCGGCGGCTCCAGGTAGCGGGCGTCGATGACCCGACTGCTCTTGGGATGGGTCATGCCTGGTTGAGCTCCGTTTCCAGACGCTGCAGCAGTTGCGGCGTCTCGGCCGCCAGATGCTGGTCGCACATGGGGTACAGCACGTTTTCCTCCTTGAGGTTGTGCTGCTGCATCATGATCAGCAGGGTGTCGGCATGGCCCAGGTAGGCATCCGTATCGCCGTCGGCCAGGGCCTGGCCGGCCTCGTCCAGCAGACCCCGCATCTGCACATGCTCCATGCGCATCATCTGGGTCGGCCCCATGGTCATGCCGGTCTTGGCTTCGAAGGTAGGGAACAGGGTCTTTTCCTCGCTCTCGAAATGGGCGAGGGTCGCGTCCCGGAAATGCTCGAAGGCGGACCGGGCGGCGGCGATATCCTTCTTGGCTACGGCCTGTTCGGCTTCCGCGAAGAGGTCGTCACAGTGGCGATGATCTTCCGCCATGAAAGTACGAATGGTGGTCATTGCTGTCACTCTGTGGTGGGGACGGCGCCATTCTCCCGGCCCGCCCATCCGACCACCTTGACTCCAGTCAAAAACGCCGTGCTTGCGTAAGACAGGCAAGCCCGCCCGGGATTTCCCGGCGCCGGCCTACAGGGCCGGCTTCTCGCCGGTGAGCAGGTAATGGATCAATTCATGGACGGGGCGGATGGCCGACCCGAAGGGCAGGTTCTCCGAGCCCCGGAAGAAGAGCCCCTTCTGCACGTCCCCCGCCATGGCGTAGGCCAGCTGGTTGTCTATGCAGAACTGGCCGTGCCTGGCATTGGCATCCCGCAGGCCGCACTGGACCAGGCAGTCCCAGGCCAGGGTGCATTTGTGCTCCTTGCCCTCGGCGGCCCTCTGGAGCTTTTCCTCGCGGCCCAGGTATTTTTCCAGCCAGGGGGTGAGCACGGCCCGGGCTGGCAGTCCGGCGCAGCTCATGAACTCGACCACGTCCTTCTTGCCGGCCCCGGCCAGGACACGCTTGAACTCAGTATGGGCGTCCCCCTCCTCGCTCACCGCGAAGGCGGTTCCGAGCTGGACGGCGGAGGCGCCGAGGGCGAACATTTCCTTCACTTTCTCGTGGCTGTTGATGCCGCCCGCCGGGATGAGGGGCACCTTTTCCGACTCGATGCCCAACTCCTTGAAGGCCTGCAGGATGCCGGGAATGACTTCGGCGAAGTCGAAGCGGGCATCGCCGAGGTCCTCCTTCCTGGCAGCCCCCAGGTGGCCGCCGGCGTACCTGGGATGCTCCACCACCACTGCATCGGGCAGCTTGCCCTTCTTCATCCACTTCTTGAGGAGCAGCACGACACCCCGCACGTCCGAGAGGATGGGAAGGAGCGCCACATCGGGAAAATCCTTGGTGAGCTCCGGCAGGTCCAGGGGCAGGCCAGCCCCCATGACGATTGCTTCGGCGCCGGACTCGCAGGACTGGCGCACATACTCCTGGTACTGGGAGACGGCGCGCATGACATTGACGGCGATGAGGCCCCGTCCCTGGGCGATCTCCCGGGCTCCCCTGATTTCCCGGTCGAGGGCGATGCAGTTGGCCCGCCAGATGGCATCCTTGTCCCGGGAGCGGCCGGTATCGGCCATCAGGTCCGGGTGGTGCCGACGCAGGTCGACGCTGGCGATGGTGCCCACGGCATTCTCGGCGGCCACCGCCCCGGCCAGGCGGTGGGCTGAAACCCCCACCCCCATGCCCCCCTGCACAATGGGCAGGAGGGTCTTGTTCTTGACGTGGAGCAACGGGAAGGACGAGGGGAATGCGGGCATCGGGTCACCACCGGAAAGGAGCGCCGGAGGGTAGCAGAAATTGCACTATGCCATTTGACCTACATTAAACCCCTACCAAACAATCCTTATTTCTCCAGGACATAGGTTCCCGGCGCATCCCCCAGGGCCGGATATTTGCGGCTCGCTGCCGGGTAGGCGTCCACCAGATCGCCGCAGCGCTCGCCCAGCCACTGCGCCCAGTCTTCCCACCAGGTCCCCGGCCGGGTTTCGGCCCGCTCCCGCCAGTGCAGGAAGTGGTCGTTGCGCTCCGGATTGCCGATGGTGTAGCTGCGCTTGGGGGGGTGGACGGGCGGATTGACGATGCCGAGGATGTGCCCCGACGAGGACAGGGCGAAGCGCATTGGCGCCGCCACGTTGATGTACTTGCGGATGCGGTAGCACTGCTGCCACGGCGCGATATGGTCATCCTCGGCGGAAACGGCGTACACGGGCTGGGTGATGCAGTCGAGGTCGATGGGTTGGCCGGCGATGGTCAGGCGGTCGCGCTTGACGAGGTTGTTCTCCAGGTACATCTGGCGCAGGTAGTAGGAGTGCATGGCCTGGGGCATGCGGGTCGTGTCCATGTTCCAGAACAGCACGTCGAACGGGGTCAGCGGCTCCCCCAGCAGGTAGCTGTGCACCCAGTAGTGCCAGACCAGGGGGTTGGAGCGGAGCATGCGGAAGGAGGTGGCCATGTCGCTGCCGTCCAGGTACCCCTTCTTGGCCATGGATTCCTCCAGGGCCTCGATGCTGGCCTCGTCGATGAAGACCTCGATGTCGCCGGGGCGGGAGAAGTCGGTCAGGGTGGTGAACAGGCTCCAGTGGGCCACCGGCATCTTGTCTTTGCCATAGCGCCGGTTGGCCCAGGCCATGTACGTGGATACCAGGGTGCCGCCGATGCAGTAGCCGACCAGATGCACCTGGGGCACCTTGCAGAAGTCGCATACCACCTTGACCACCTGGTCCACCCCCTCGGTCAGGTAGTCGTCGAAGCGCACCCCCGCCATGTCGGCGGTGGGATTCTTCCAGCTGGTGATGAAGACGGAGAAGCCCTGGTCGGTGAGGTACTTCACCATGCTCTTCTTCGGCGTCAGGTCGAGGATATAGAACTTGTTGATCCAGGGCGTCGTGATGACGATGGGCACCGCCTTCACCTTCTCGGTGGTCGGGGCGTAGTGGATGAGTTCCAGCATGCGGTTGCGGAAGACCACCTTCCCGGGCGTGGTCGCCAGGTCCTTGCCTACCGTGAAGGCATCCGGCTCTACCATCAGGATGTTCTTGGCTTCCGCATCCCGCAGGAAATTGCCCCAGCCCTGGACCAGGCTTTCGCCGTTGGTCTCGACGCAACGCTTCATGGCGACGGGATTGAGCCAGAAGAAATTGGTCGGCGCCATCATGTTGAGCCACTTCCGCAGCCAGAAAGCGGCGCGGCGCCGCTCCTTGTTGGAGAGGCCGGGGGTCTCGAAATACATGTTCTCCAGCCGGCGGGTGATGGCCAGGTACCACTCCTTGACGATGTCCCAGGTGGCGGCGTCTTTCCAGACCGGATCGCTGAAGCGGGCGTCATCGGCGTTGGGCTCGACGACATCCGCCGAAGGCAGACCGGCGGCCCGCCGCCAGAGGTGGCTGTGGAGGGCGAAGACGTCCCCCGACAGGCCGTTGACGGCCCGCGCCAGCTCCTGGGGGTGCATGAGCCAGGCCATGGTGGCATTGAGCAGGGATGTGCTGACGCCGAAGGGATCCATCGCCTTGCCGACGGCGCTGGCAATCTTTTCCAGCTGGCTGGTTTCGTCGAGACTGAAGCCCTTGTGGCCGTGGGACAATTCATTAAACATGGCGTTGCTCCCCTTGCGATGACTGCAACATTTAATTTATCAGAACCCGCCCGGCATCGGCTCTGGACGCGGGATCGCGCTCTGACGGCGGTTTGACTTCCTTCCGACTTGGCGTAGCATGACCATTAAGAAAACCAATTGCAACGCAGCCAAGTGTTTCTAGGAGGAATAGCCAAATGTTCAAACATATCCTGGTTCCCACCGACGGCTCCCAGCTGTCCCAGGACACCGCCAGCCGCGCCGTGTCCTTCGCCAAGGAAGCGGGCGCCAAGATCACTATCCTTTTCGCCAAGCCTGAGTACCCCATCGCCTACTTCGGCGAAGGCGCCCTGATCGACCCGACCACCCCGGAGAAATTCGCCGAACTGGCTGACCAGCAGGCCGCCGAGTACCTGGGCGCCGTGCAGAAGATGTGCGAAGAGGCCGGCGTCGCCTGCGACACTGTGTCTGTCACCAGCGACGTGCCCTACGAGGCCATCATCGAAGCGGCCGACAAGGCCGGCTGCGATCTCATATTCATGGCCTCCCACGGCCGGCGCGGCTTCAGCGGCCTGTTGCTGGGAAGCGAAACCCACAAGGTTCTGACCCATTCGCGGATTCCGGTCCTGGTCTACCGCTGAGCCTTTCCAGACAGCCGGCCCCAGTCCTCGGCAGAGGGCCTGCGGGCCAGCTCTTCCAGCAAGCCCAGGGCAGCCTCCAGATGGCAGGCGGCCGGCGGCGACAAACCCTCCCCCAATTCGAAGGACTCCCCCCGCACGCAGAGCAGGAAAGCGGGGGGCGGCTCGGCTCCCTCGGTCTGCCGGTACACCTGCAGCACGGCCTCCGGCGCCAGGGCGTGGGTGGTGTGGCCGTAGCCGGCCGCCGGCTCGATGGGCCGGAAATCGTAGGGCGCCGGGGTGCCGGTGCCGGCATCGATGAACAAGGCCAGCGCCCTTCCCTGCAGATCGAGGGCGTGCTCCACCTGGAGTTGGAAGTCCTCCACCAGATCGAATTGCGCCTCCCGCCCCAGGTGCCCCAGCGCCGCCGCGAAGCGCTCGGCCAGCAGCGGCCCTAGGGCGTCGTCGCCGCGGCTCGGGTTGCCGACGGCGAAGATCACGACAGGAGCGCTCATCCCCGGGACAGGGAGTGGGCGACGTTGCCGTCCGGCTCCACCAGTTCGATGGTGAGAGGCATCTTGCCCAGGGCATGGGTGGCGCAGGACAGGCAGGGGTCGAAGGCGCGGATGGCGACTTCGATGTGGTTGAGAAGCCCTTCCGTCACTTCCCGGCCATGCAGGTAGCGCCGGGCGACATGGCGCACCGCCTCGTTCATGGCCTGGTTGTTGTTGGTGGTGGAGACGATGAGGTTGGCCATGGTCACCATGTCGTTCTCGTCCACCCGGTAATGGTGGAACAGGGTGCCCCGGGGCGCCTCGATGACGCCGACCCCTTCCATCTGGCGCTCGCCGGAGGTCATGAGGTCGGTGCCGGTGATGTCCTCGTCGTGGAGGAGTTCCTTGATCTCCTCGGCGGCATGGAGCATCTCGATCATGCGGGTCCAGTGGTAGGCCAGGGGAGCGTGCATGGCCGTGCCGCCGGCGTAATCGACGAATTCCTTGCGCTCATGCTCGGCGAAGGGGGTCGGGATGCGGTCGCAGTTCTGCACCCGGGCGAGGGGCCCCACCTTGTACCAGCCGTTCTCCTTGCCGATGGCCTTGAAGTACGGGAATTTCATGTAGCTCCAGGACTTCACCTCCTCCTCGATGTAGCGGTCGTACTGCTGGTAGTCGACGCCGTCGAAGATGAGCTTGCCGTTGTCGTCCCGGGCCCGCAGGCTGCCGTGGTAGAAGTCCAGGTCGCCGTCGTTGCCCACCAGGGACATGAAGTTGGAGCGGAAGATGCCGAAGCTGTTGTAGAGCCCCGGGTCCTGGGTATGGACAGTTTGGATGAGGTGCACCGCATCCCGGGCCCAGGAGATGATCTGGTAGATTTCCTTGAGGAGTTCGTCCCGCTCGGCCACGGTCAGCGCCTTGTTGACCCCGCCCGGCACCGAGCCGGTACCGTGGACCCGCTTGCCGGCGGTCATGCGGATGATTTCCTGGCCGAACTTGCGCAGCAGCACGCCCTGCTTGGCGATGTCCGGATGGGCCGCGGCGACGCCGACGATATTGCGGCGGGTGGCTTCGCTGTCGAAGCCGAAGAGCAGGTCCGGCGAGCAGAGGTGGAAGAAATGCAGGGCATGGGACTGCAGCATCTGCCCGTAGTGCATGAGGCGGCGCAGCTTTTCGGCGGTGGGGGTGAGCTTCCTGGCCCCGACGATGATGTCCATGGCCTTGGAGGCGGCCAGGTGGTGGGACACCGGGCAGATGCCGCACAGGCGCTGCACCATCACCGGCACCTCCCAGTAGGGCCGGCCCTGGATGAATTTCTCGAAGCCCCGGAATTCGACGATATGCAGGCGCACCTGGTGCACCTTGTTGTGCTCGTCCAGGAGCAGGGTCACCTTGCCGTGGCCTTCCACCCGGGACACCGGATCGATGGCGACCCGGCGCAGCTTCTCAGGGTTCTCGGCGGTTTCTAGATTGTAGGACATGGCTTCCCTTGGTCAGTCGTAGTGGATCAGGCCGTGGCCCAATTCGGGCTGGCGGCCGGCCAGGAGGTCGGTGAGGAACTTCCAGATGGCATCCCCGGACGGCGGGCAGCCGGGTATGAAGTAATCAACCTGCACCACCTCGTGGATGGGATGGACCTTATTGAGCGGCAGGGGCAGTTCCGGGTCGTTGGGGATGAGGCCGCCGGTGCCTCCCGGACTGGTGTGGTACACCTCCTCCAGGATGGTCGACAGGGGCAGATGGTTGCGCTGGGCCGGCAGGCCGCCGTTGACCGCGCAGGCGCCGATGGCCACCAGGATCTTGCAGTTCCTGCGGAATTCCCGCAGCACATGGACGTTCTCGGCATTGCAGAGGCCGCCCTCGATGATGCCGATGTCGCAGTCGGCACTCACCTCCTTGATGTCGGTGAGGGGCGAGCGGTCGAACTCGATGTGCTCAAGCAGGGTGAACAGGCGCTCGTCGATGTCCAGGAAGGACATGTGGCACCCGAAGCAGCCGGCCAGGGAGGTGGTGGCGACCTTGAGCTTCTTCTTCACGGGGGCGTCCATCAGCGTTCCTCCGATTCGGGTTCGACGGTTTCGGCTATGGGCTTGCGGTCGTAGAGGCGCTCGCCGATGGGAGTGTCGAAGCCCTTGCGTTTCCTGATGATGACCCCTACCGGGCAGACCTGGGTGGCCTTGTCGCTGAGGGCGATGTCGGTGTCGGCCAGCTTGCCGGACTTGGCATTGACGATGAGCCGGGTCTTGATGCCGCGCCCGGACAGGGCGAAGACGTTCTTGCCGTCCACATCCCGGCTGGCCCGCACGCACAGGGAACACAGGATGCAGCGGTTGAAGTCCAGCAGCAGCTCGGGATGGGATGCATCCACCGGCCGGTTCGGGAAGAAATGGTCGAAGTGGGGGGACATCATGCCCAGGTGGTAGGCGGTGGCCTGGAGCTGGCACTTGCCGCTCTTCTCGCAGGAGGGGCAGAAGTGGTTGCCCTCGACGAACAGCATCTGGGTCAGGGCCCGCCGCTCGGCGTTGATTTCCTCGGTGTCGCTCTCCACCACCATGCCGGGGGCGGCCCGCATGGTGCAGGAAGCCGTCTGCCGGCCGTTGACCTTGACGGTGCACAGCTTGCAGGAGCCGTGGGGCTTGAATTCCGGGTGGTAGCAGAGGTGCGGGATGAACACCCCGGCGGCGGTGGCCGCCTGGATGATGGTCTGCCCTTCGGTGAAGGGGATGGTCTTGCCGTCCAGCGTGAAGGTATTGCTCATTCTTCCTCCCCGAATTCCGCCGGGATATGGGCGCCCGGATCGTCGCGCCCGGTCATTTGTCGTGCCGCCGCCAGGGCCCGGTCGAGGTCGAAGGCCGGGGTGAAGTCGTGGTGCTCCATGCGCTTCTCGTAGGCCGGCCGGAACTTGGCGATGGTGTCCAGCACCGGGTTGCAGGCCGTGTGGCCGAGGCCGCAGTGGCTCATGGACTGGAGCAACTGGTTGAGCTTCTCGATTTCGGCGAAGTCGTAGGGCGAGCCGTGGCCGTTGTGGAGCTTGTCCATCAGGTTCTTGAGGAGCGACGTGCCGACCCGGCAGGGGGTGCAGAAGCCGCAGCTCTCGTGCTGGAAGAAATGGACGAAGTTGCGGGCCACTTCGAACATGTCCCGGCTCTGGTCGAAGACCATGAAGGCGCCGGCCGTGGGCAGGTCCTCGAAACCGATGCAGCGCTTGAACTCTTCGGCCCCGACGCAGACGCCGGAGGGCCCGCTGACCTGCACCGCCTGGGTGTCCCGGGCGCCGCAGTCTTCCAGGATCTGGCTGATGCTGGTGCCGAAGGGGTACTCGTAGAGCCCCGGCCGCTCGCAGTCGCCGGACACCGACAGGATCTTGGTGCCGGCCGACTGCTTGGTGCCGATGCCGGCGTACCAGTCGCCCCCCTTGACGGCGATCAGGGCCGCCGCGGCGAAGGTCTCGACGTTGTTCACGATGGTCGGCTGGTCCAGATAGCCGTTGGTCACCGGGAAGGGCGGGCGGTTGCGGGGCGTTCCCCGCTTGCCCTCCAGGGACTCGATGAGGGCGGATTCCTCGCCGCAGACATAGGCCCCCGCCCCCAGGTGAATCTCGATGTCGAAATCGGCGCCGGGAATACCCAGGATGTCGTTGCCCAGCAACCGGTCGCGGCGCCGTCGCTCCAGCACCTCGTTCAGGTGATCGAGGAGGTGGCGGTACTCGCCCCGCAGGTAGAGGAAGCCGCGGGTGGCGCCCACGGCGTAGGCGGCCACGGTCATGCCCTCGAACACCAGGTCGGCATGGGAGGTGAGGAGCACCCGGTCCTTGAAGGTGCCGGGTTCGCCCTCGTCGGCGTTGCAGACGACGATGCGCTGCTGGCCCGACTTCAGGGGAGCGTTGCGGCAGGCTTCCCACTTGAGGCCGGTAATGAAGCCGGCGCCGCCCCGACCCCGCAGGTTGGAGCGCTTGATCTCGTCCAGCATGGCCGCCGGCCCGCCCAGGCCGTGGGGCAACCCTTCCCGCCAGGAGCGGGTATTGGAGGCCATGAGCCCGTCGCTGGGGGCCCGGTCCCGGGCCGCCCGCAGGGCGTCCCCCGGCTGAACCTCATGGCCGAGGAGGATGTCGGCCCGGCGGACGTTGTCCTCCACCTGGAAGAATTCCGCGGGCCACTCGGCCAGGGGCACCTTGCCCCGCACCAGTTCAGCGATCTGGTCGATGCGAGCCTCGGTGAGGCTGGTGATGGCGTAGTTGTTCACCAGCATGGCCGGTCCCTGATCGCACATGCCGGTGCAGGAGGTCTTGTCCACGCTCACCAGCCCGTCTTCGGACACCTTGCCCAACTCCACCCACAGGCTGCCGCACAGGCGCTCCATGAGCGCCCGGTTGCACAGCATGCGGTCGGTGATGTTGTCGGAAAACAGGATGCGGTACTGCCCCCGGGGCTGGGTATAGAGGAAGGAATAGAACCCCGCCACGCCTTCGATCTTGGTCCTCGGCACTCCCAGCACCGCCTGCAGGCGGTCGATGGCCTCGGGGGGCAGCCAGTCGCAGGCTTCCTGCACTTCCCGCAGAATCTGCACCATGCAGGTCGGGTCGCGCCGCCAGCGGGCGACCACCCGATCCACAATCCCGGCCACCCCTTCCGGGTGAATGTAGTTGATAGTCAAGGAGCAACCTCCCTTAAAGACGAACAATTATTTTGTCATAACCCCAGGCCCCATGGGGACTTTAACTACGTACTAACTACCTACGACGTTGTAGCCGCCGTCGATGTAAATGGTGCCGCCGGTGATGGTCTTGGCCACGTCGCTCACCAGGTAGGCCGCCAGGGCGCCGACGTCGTCGATGGACACCAGGGTATGGAGGGGGGCACGCTCGATGGCGCTGTCCATGAGCTTGTCGAAGCCCTTGATGCCCGACGCGGCGCGGGTCTGCAGCGGCCCCGGGGAAATGGCGTGGACGCGGATGCCCTTGGGCCCGAGTTCCGCCGCCAGGTAGCGGGAGGAGGACTGGAGGGCGGCCTTGACCGGCCCCATCATGCCGTAGTTCTCGACCACTTCGTCGGCCCCCAGGTAGCTCATGGTGATCAGGCAGCCGCCGTCCTTCATCAGGGGCTCGGCCAGCTTGGCCATGCGGATGAAGGAGTGGCAGGAAATATCCATGGCCCGCAGGAACCCTTCCCGGGAGCAGTCGGTCACCCGCCCATGCAGATCCAGCTTGGGGGCGAACGCAATGGAGTGCACCAGGAAGTCCAGCTTGCCCCACTCCTTCTCGATGTTTTCGAAAACGGCCTCCAACTGCCCGGGCTGTTCCACATCCAGGGGCATGACGATCGGCGCCGCCACCATCTGGGCCAGGGGACGGACATGGGGCTCGGCCTTCTCGTTCATGTAGGTGATGGCCACCTCGGCGCCGCACAGCTTGAAAGCGCGGGCGCAGCCGAACGCGATGCTCTGGCCGTTGGCGATACCCACCACCAGGCCCTTCTTGCCTTGTAGATTGAACATTTCAACTCCTTAAAACGGACATACCGTTTGCAAGTTCCATGCCAAATGGCACGTACACGTGGGATTTTTGCGCCGGATGGGTGCAGGCCCGAATTTCGCTTAGTTGACCGAACTCAAAAACCCGCAACCTGGCGCTGCTATGCTGCAGCGCAACATAGTACACTGCAGTGTCGTTTAGACACGGTGTTTACAAAACATTTTGGGGAAACCGGCATGCAATCAACCAACACCCAGCAACTCTATTTGGCCAACAAGACCTACGACGAGATACGGGTTGGCGACTCTTCTTCCCTGAATCGCACCCTCAAGCCCGAGGACATAAAACTATTCGCAGTGATGACCGGTGACGTGAATCCGGCGGTCGTCGATCCCCAATTCTCGGAAAGTGGAATGTTCCGGGAAGTGATCGCCCACGGCATGTGGAGCGGCTCCCTCATTTCCACCGTGCTCGGCACCCAGTTCCCCGGCCCCGGCACCATCCTGGTGGATCAGACCCTGCATTTCGCCCGTCCGGTGACCCTCGGCGACACCATCACCATCACGGTCACCGCCAAGCAGAAATTCGACCACAACAAGCACGTGATCTTCGACTGCGTCTGCCTCAATCAGGATGGCCTGCAGGTGGTGCGGGGCACTGCGGAAGTCCTTGCCCCGACGGAGAAAGTTGAAAATTTGCGGCAGATGCCCCTGCCGGAAATCCGCATCGACGACAAGTACGAGCGCTACCAGCATCTCCTGTCCCGGACCCGCGGCCTCGAGCCTATTCCCACCGCCGTCGCCCATCCCTGCGACAGGGAATCCCTGAAGGGCCCGGTCATGGCCTTCCAGGAGGGCATCATCGAGCCCATCCTGGTGGGCCCGGAGGCCAAGATCCGCTCGGTGGCCGAGGAAAACGGCCTCGACCTCTCGGGCATCCGCATCGTGAACGCCAAGCACAGCCATGACTCTGCGGCCATCGCCGTCTCGTTGGTGAGAAACGGCGACGCCGAGGCTCTCATGAAGGGCAGCCTGCACACCGACGAGTTGATGGGCGAGGTGGTTTCCCGGGCCAACGGCCTGCGGACCTCCCGGCGCATCAGCCACGTCTTCCTCATGGATGTGCCCACCTACCACCGGCCGCTGCTCATCACCGACGCCGCCATCAACATCGCGCCGACCCTGGAAGAGAAGGTGGACATCATCCAGAACGCCATCGAACTCGCCCACGTCATCGGCCTGGCCGAGCCTAAGGTCGCCATCCTCTCGGCGGTGGAGACGGTCAATCCCAAGATCCAGTCCACCCTCGACGCCGCCGCCCTCTGCAAGATGGCCGACCGGGGCCAGATCAAGGGCGGCCTCCTGGACGGCCCCCTGGCCTTCGACAACGCCGTTTCCATCGTCGCCGCCAAGACCAAGGGCATCAAGTCGGCGGTGGCCGGCCACGCCGAAATCCTGGTGGTGCCCGATCTCGAATCCGGGAACATGGTGGCCAAGCAGCTCGAATATCTGGCCAACGCCCTGACCGCCGGCATCGTGCTCGGCGCCAAGGTGCCCATCGTTCTCACCAGCCGCGCCGACACGGCCGAGACGCGCACCGCCTCCTGCGTCATCGCCGCCCTGCTGGCCCACGCCAACCGCATCAAGACGAGTGTCTAAATGAAGCAAGGTATTCTCACCATCAACGCCGGTTCGTCATCCATCAAGTTCGCCCTCTTCCCCCTGGTCCAGCCCCTGTCGCCGGTGGCCGAGGTCTCCGGCCAGATCGACGGAATCGGCACCAGCCAGACCCATTTCGTCGCCAAGGACCGGGACGGCAAGCGCATCGCCAGTGAGCGTGTGGAAGGAGAGCAGGTGAACCACACCCAGGCCTTCGACTTCATGCTGCGCTGGCTCACCGCCCACGAGGCCGCCTGGCAGATCGCCGCCATCGGCCACCGGGTGGTCCATGGCGGCGAGCGCTTCTCCCGTCCCATCGCCATCGACGAGGCGGTGGAGGAGCAGCTGGCCAAGTTCATTCCCCTCGCCCCCCTGCACCAACCCCACAACCTGACCGGTATCCAGGCCCTCAAGAAGCTGATGCCCGGGGTACCCCAGGTGGCCTGCTTCGACACCGCCTTCCACCGCAACAACCCGGCGGTGGCCCAGACCTTCGGCCTGCCCCGGGCCATCACGGCCGAGGGCGTCCGGCGCTACGGCTTCCACGGCCTCTCCTACGAGTACATCGCCCGGGTCCTGCCGGAGTACTCCTGCCGGGCCGAAGGCCGGGTCGTCATCGCCCACCTGGGCAACGGCGCCAGCATGGCGGCCATGGTGAACCGCAAGGGCGTCGCCTCGACCATGGGCTTCACCGCCGTGGATGGCCTGATGATGGGCACCCGCACCGGCAACCTGGACCCGGGCGTCATGCTCTATCTCATGGAGAACAAGGGCATGGGGGTCAAAGAGCTGACCAAGCTGCTCTACAAGGAATCCGGCCTCCTCGGCGTCTCCGGCATCTCCCAGGACATGCGCACCCTCCTCTCCAGCGACAAGCCGGAGGCCCAGGAGGCGGTGGACCTGTTCTGCTACCGCATCGTGCGGGAGCTGGGCTCCCTGACGGCGGCGGCGGGCGGCATCGACGCCCTGGTCTTCACCGGCGGCATAGGCGAGCATGCCGCCGAGGTACGTCGTCGGGTATGCATGCAGGCCGGCTGGCTCGGCATCCAGCTCAACCCCGAGGCCAACGCCCGGCACGACCTGCGAATCAGTTCGGGCACCAGCTCCGTCGATGTCCTCGTCATACCGACCAACGAAGAGTGGATGATGGCCCACCACGCCCAGACCCTCCTCGACCTCTGATCCCATCGTCCTTTTTTGCTGCCGCCCCGGGAGCGCGAGTTCCCGGGGCTTTGTTTTTTCTGGGAATTTTTGCGTCATCGGGCGGAACTTTGGGGCGCTGCAACAAATCCCATATATAGTCAACACGTTGCCTCGACCCACTATATATAGTAGCTTTGCAACCTTAGAAACACCGTCCGATCCAAAATCAAACCAACAAGGGGTGCATCCATGAGTCCTGTTGCCGAACAACTTTCACTGACCGCCATTCCTGCTGCGCCGGAGATCGCGCCGCTGCCGGAACAGGAGATTTCGGGGGAAGTGCTTCTCGAAAAATACGCCAAGGGCAAGGAAATGAATGTCCATGACGTCCGCCGCCGGGTGGCCCATGCCCTGGCCGCGATCGAGAAGGAAAAGGACCGCGCCCATTGGGAAAACCGCTTCCTGTGGGCCCAGGAAAACGGCTTCATCCCGGCCGGCCGCATCAACTCCGCCGCCGGCACCGACCTCCAGGCCACCCTGATCAACTGCTTCGTCCAGCCGGTGGGCGACTCCATCGTCGAGACCGTGGACGGCCGTCCCGGCATCTACACCGCCCTCGCCCAGGCTGCCGAGACCATGCGCCGCGGCGGCGGCGTCGGCTACGACTTCTCCAGCATCCGTCCCCAGGGCGCCCACGTGAAGGGCACCCAGTCCCGGGCTTCCGGCCCCGTTTCCTACATGCGGGTCTTCGACCGCTCCTGCGAGACCGTGGAATCCGCCGGCGCCCGCCGCGGCGCCCAGATGGGCGTCCTGCGCTGCGACCACCCGGACATCGAGGACTTCATCCACG
>DATFAA010000101.1:0-63347 GCA_035255045.1 Rhodocyclaceae bacterium
CAACTTCACCGCCCTGATGAAATTCCAGGTGGAGCGGGCCGAGCGCTACTACGACCAGGCCCTGGCCGAGCTGCCGGCGGTGGACAAGAAGAGCCAGCGTCCGGGCATCATCATGGCCGCCATCTACCGCACCCTGCTGGACGAGATCAAGCGGGAAAACTACCAGGTGCTGCACCAGCGCATCGCCCTCACCCCCGTCCGCAAGCTCTGGATCGCCTGGAAGACCTGGGTGTTCGCATGAAGGTCGCGGTGGTCGGCGGCGGCTGGGCGGGCATCGCCGCCGCCGTCGAGCTGACCGCCAACCGGGCTGCCGTCACCCTGTTCGAAGCCGGCCGCCGGCTGGGGGGACGGGCCCGCAGCGTCGACCTCGGCGGCCGCACCGTGGACAACGGCCAGCACATCCTCCTCGGCGCCTACCGGGATACCCTGGGCCTGATGCGCCGGGTGGGCGCCGATCCCGACCGCCTCCTCCATCGCCTGCCCCTGGAGATCCGCGACAACGCCGGCTTCCGCCTGGCCCTGCCCCGCCTGCCCTCCCCCTTGCACCTCGCCTGGGGATTGCTGGCCGCCCGGGGCGTCGGATTGCGGGAAAAGCTCGCCACCGCCCGCTGGATGGACCGCCTGAAGGCCGATGCCTTCCGCCTGCCCCGGGACGCCACCGTCGCCGCCTGGCTGGACGCAGCGGGCCAGACCGGTCGCCTGCGGCGGCACCTGTGGGAGCCCCTCTGCCTTGCCGCCCTC
This sequence comes from Rhodocyclaceae bacterium, assembly GCA_035255045.1. Taxonomy (GTDB): domain Bacteria; phylum Pseudomonadota; class Gammaproteobacteria; order Burkholderiales; family Rhodocyclaceae; genus JAGTRP01. Next base: position 742 of record DATFAA010000101.1, read on the forward strand.
AACACCCCGGCGGAGCGGGCCTCGGCCCAGGTCTTCGCCAACGTCCTGCGGGACAGCCTGGGCAGCCCCCAGCGCCAGGATACCGACCTCCTCCTGCCCCGCACCGACCTGGGGCAACTCCTGCCGGAACCGGCCGCCGCCTGGCTGGCCGACCAGGGAGCCGAGCTGCGGCTGGGGCAACGGGTCCGCCAGCTCCAACCCGACGCAAACGGCATCGCCATCGACGGCGAGCCCTTCGACGCCGCCATCCTGGCCACCGCCCCCCGCCATGCCGCCCGGCTGTGGCCGGCCCTGGCCGCCGATTGCGACTACGAGCCTATCGCCACCGTGTACCTCGCCTACGGCCCCGGCACCGCCCTGCCCTCTCCCCTCCTGGGCCTCCAGGGCGGCCTCGGGCAATGGGTGGTGGACCGGGGCGACGGCCTCCTGGCCTGCGTTCTCTCCGGCCACGGCGACTGGGAGAGCCTTGCGGACGACAGCCTGGCCGGCCGCCTGCAAGGGGAACTGGGCCTGCCCAGGCCGCCCCTCTGGCACAAGGTCATCCGCGAGCAGCGCGCCACCTTCTCCTGCCGCCCCGGCCTGCCGCGGCCCGGCCATGCCACCGATCATCCCCGCCTGTGGCTGGCTGGCGACCTCACCTGGGAAGAATTCCCCGCCACCCTGGAAGGGGCGGTGCGCAGCGGCCTGCGGGCTGCCCGGGCGCTGCTCGCCGGCTAATCCGCCGACAGCCGGCCGGCGGCGATGCGCAGCACCCGGCCGCAGCGGGCGGCGATTTCCTCGTCGTGGGTGACTAGGATCAGGGTCGTGCCCTGGCGGGCGTTCAGTTCGAACATGAGTTCGATGATCTGGTGGCCGGTGCTGGCATCCAGGTTGCCGGTGGGCTCGTCGGCCAGCACCAGGCGGGGCTCGGGGGCGAAGGCCCGGGCCAGGGCGACGCGCTGCTGCTCGCCGCCCGAGAGGTGCTTGGGATAGTGCTTCAGCCGGTGCCCTAGCCCCACCCGCTCCAGCCAGGCCCGGGCGACACTGGCCGCCTCCCGGCTGCCGGCCAGCTCCAGGGGCAGCATGACGTTCTCCAGGGCGGTTAGGGAGGGCAGAAGCTGGAAGGACTGGAAGACGAAGCCCAGGAAGCGCCCCCGCAGCACCGCCCGGGCGTCCTCATCCAGGCTGGCGAGGCTGGTGCCTTCGACCCTGACCTCGCCGGCGGTGGGCACGTCGAGGCCGGCCAGGAGTCCAAGGAGGGTCGATTTGCCGGAGCCGGAGGCGCCGACGATCGCCACCGTCTCCCCGGGCATGACCGCGAAGGAAATATCCTGCAAAATCGTCAGGGGCTCGGCGCCGTTGTCCACGGACTTGCCGAGTCTGTTCACTTCCACCAACGCCTGTTCCGCCATGCGCACATTCCTGTTCCTGATGACGCTGCTGTTTGCCGCTGCCCCGGCCTGGGCGGCAAAGAAAAACATCCTGGTCTTCGGGGATTCCCTGTCGGCCGGCTACGGCATCCGTTCCGACGCCGCCTGGCCGTCCCTGCTGCAGGCCCGACTAGCGGAGAAGCGCCCCGATTATAGCGTCGCCAATGTCAGCATCTCCGGCGAGACCACGGCCGGCGGGCGCTCCCGGCTGCCGGCGGCCCTCAAGCAGCACCGGCCGGCGGTGGTGATCCTCGAACTGGGGGCCAACGACGGCCTGCGCGGTCTCCAACTCGCCCAGATGAGGGACAACCTGGACGCCATGGTGGAAATGGCCCGCGGGGCCGGCGCCCGGGTGCTGCTCCTGGGTATGCGCCTGCCCCCCAACTACGGCCCCTACGCCGACCAGTTCCAGGCCACGTTCACCGAGGTGGCGAGCCGGCGCAAGGTGCCCCTGGTGGATTTCTTCCTCGCCGCCATCGCCGACCAGCCCGCCCTGTTCCAGTCCGACATGATGCATCCGACGGCGGAAGCCCAGCCCAAGTTGCTGGACCACGTCTGGCCGTCTCTCCAGCCCCTGTTAAAATAGCCGGATGAAATCAGGCATCGCCACCGTCGAAGACCTGGACGCCTTCGACGAAATCATCGACGTCCGCTCCCCGGCCGAATTCGAAGAGGACCACATCCCCGGCGCCATCAATTGCCCCGTCCTCGACAACGAGCAGCGGGCCGAGGTCGGCACCATCTACAAGCAGGTTTCCTCCTTCGAGGCCAAGAAGATAGGCGCCGCCATGGTTTCCGAGAATATCGGCCGCCATCTGCGGGAACGCTTCCTCGACCGCCCCCGGAACTGGAACCCCCTGGTCTACTGCTGGCGCGGCGGCAACCGCAGCGGCTCCCTGGTCACCGTCCTGCGCGCCGTGGGCTGGAAGGCCGCCCAGCTGGAGGGCGGCTACAAGGCCTACCGGCAGCGGGTGGTGGCCGCGCTGGAAACCCTGCCCCGGCAGTTCTCCTACCGGGTCCTGTGCGGCCCCACCGGTAGCGCCAAGACCCGCATCCTGCAGGCCCTGGGCGACCTCGGGGAGCAGGTGCTGGACCTGGAGACCCTGGCCTGCCACAAGGGCTCGGTCCTCGGCGTCCTGCCCGCCACCCCGCAGCCCACCCAGAAGTGGTTCGAGACCCTGATCCTGCAACACCTGCGCGCCTTCGACCCGGCCCGCCCCGTCTACGTGGAGGCCGAAAGCCGCAAGATCGGACGCCTGCAGGTGCCGGAGGCCCTGCTCGAAACCTTCCGGGCGACGGGCACCTGCCTACAGGTCGAGGCGCCGCTGGCGGCCCGGGTGGAATTCCTCCTGGGCGACTACGACTATTTCGTTGCCGACCCGGAGTGGCTGAAACGCCGCCTGGAAGCCCTGCGGGGCCTCCAGAGCAACGAGACCCTGGCCCGCTGGAACGGCCTCATCGACGGCGGCCGCTGGACCGAGCTGGTGGGCGAATTGCTGGAGCAGCACTACGACCCCCTCTACCAGCGTTCCCAGAACAAGAATTTCGCCGGCTACCGCGACCCGCTGGCCTTTTCGGCAGCCCGGCTATCCGCCGCCGGCATCGCCGAGGTGGCCCGGGCCATCGTCGCCAGCGGCGAGCCGATTCAGGCCTGACGGGCGCAGATGGCCTGCCGCAAGGCGGGCTTGGGCTGGTCCACATAGCCCTCCTCGTAGGCCAGCACCGTCAGCCCCGCCGACCGGGCTAGGTCCAGCAGTTCCTGGGAGCGCAGCAGGAAATCCGGGTTGGAGGGTTTGCCGTAGCGCTCGTTGCCGACCATGAAGGTCTCGTAGATCAGGACACCCCCCGGGGCCAGCAGCTCAAGAACATTCGCCAGCCGCGGCCGCCAAAGGTAATTCGTGACCACGATGCCGGCGAAGCGGCGCCCTGCCAGGGGCCAGTCTGCCCCTTCCAGGTCGGCAGCCAGGGGTGTCACCCCGGGGACCGCCGCCAGGGAGGCCAGGGCGGCGGCGCCCCGGTCCACCGCCAGCACCGGGTGGCCGGCCGCCGCCAGCAGCCGGGCGTGGCGGCCGGAACCGCAGGCCAGGTCGAGCACTTCGCCCCCGGCCGGGATATGCCGAGCAAATCGACCGACCCAGGGGGATGGCGCTATCATCGGGAGCACTTCATTTTGAGGAGTCGTCATGTCTCGCACCGTCATCGTCAAGGAGAACGGCCATGGCCGCTACCAGCAGGATATTATCGTCGGAGACCGCCATCGGCTGGTAGCCGATGAGCCGGTGGAAGTGGGCGGCGACGACATGGGCCCGGCCCCCTTCGATTTCCTCCTGGCCAGCCTGGGCGCCTGCACCTCCATGACCGTACGCATGTACGCCCAGCGCAAGGAATGGCCCTTGAAGCAGGTGCAGGTGGCGGTGCGCCTCGACAAACGGGAGGACGAAAGCGGCCACAAGGTGGAGCGCATCGAGCGGGTCATCACCCTGGAAGGGGACCTCAGCGACGAGCAGCGCCAGCGCCTCCTGGAAATCGCCAACAAGTGCCCGACCCACCGCTTCCTGCAGCAACCGGCAAGGATCGACAGCCGCCTGGCGGAGTAATCCTCTTAGGTGATTCCCGCGTAGCACGGATAGTGCCTTTGTGCTATCGTGCAGTGCACAAAAACGAGCTAAACCGGGACTAACACATGCTGGAACAGCACTACCTGACAGCCCTCTTCGAGCCCCGTTCAGTCGCCGTCATCGGCGCATCGGACCGGGAAAACTCCGTCGGCAACGTCATTTTCAAGAACATCCTCAACTCGGGCTACAAGGGCCGGCTCTACGCCATCAATCCCAAGCACGAGACGGTGCAGGGCCAGGAGTCCTACAAGTCCATCGAGGAAATCGGCGCCCGGGTCGAACTGGCGGTGATCGCCACCCGGCCCCAGACGGTGCCCCAGATCGTCGAGCAATGCGGCCGCAGCGGCGTGCGCAACGTCATCGTCATCAGCGCCGGCTTCTCCGAGACCGGCCACGTCGGCGCCGCCCTCGAGCGCAAGATGCTGGAAATCGCCCGCTCCTACAACGTGCGGGTCCTCGGCCCCAACTGCCTGGGCATCATCCGCCCGGACCTCGGCCTCAACGCCACCTTCGCCCGGGTCACCGCCAATTCCGGCAACCTGGCCCTGGTGGCCCAGTCCGGCGCCATGTGCGCCGCCGTCCTCGACTGGGCCAAGTCCAACAACGTCGGCTTCTCCTCGGTCATTTCCCTGGGCAGCACCGCCGACGTGGATTTCGGTGAAATCCTCGACTACCTCATCTACGACAACCGCACCCACTACATCCTCATGTACGTGGAGGGCATCCGCAACGCCCGGCGCTTCATGAGCGCCCTGCGCTCCGCCGCCCGCATCAAGCCCATCATCCTGCTCAAGGCCGGCCGCCATGAGGCCGGCCTGGTGGCGACCCAGGCCCACTCCGGCATGGCCGGCGTGGCGGACGCCGTCTTCAACGCCGCCGTGCGCCGGGCCGGCGTCGTGCGGGTAGCGACCGTCGCCCACCTCTTCTATGCCGCCAAGGCCCTGGCCTCCAAGTTCCGGCCCCAGAGCAACAGCCTGGCCATCATCACCAACGGCGGCGGCCCCGGCGCCATGGCCGCCGACCGGGCCGGCGACCTGGGGATTCCCCTGCCGCCCCTGCAGCCGGAAACCATGGCCGCCCTCAACAAGTGCATGCCGCCGGCCTGGTCCCACAACAACCCGGTGGACATCATGGGGGACGCCGATCCCGCCCGCTACCGGGATGCCATCATGGCCGTCGCCCAGGACAACGGCGTGGACGCCATCCTGGTCATGCTGTCGCCCCAGGCCATGACCCAGCCCATGGAAGTGGCCAAGGTGGTGATCGAAGTCTCGGAGCAGACCCCCAAGCCGGTCATCTGCTGCTGGATGGGCGAGGAGCAGGTGGTGGCCGCCCGCCGCATCCTCACCGACGCCCGCATCCCGGCCTTCCGCATGCCGGAGACGGCCATTGACCTGTTCCACCACATCTCCACCTACTACCGTAACCAGAAGCTCCTGCTCCAGACCCCCGAGCCCACCCGCCAGCATGACCGGCCGGAGACCGAGGGCGCCAAGATGCTCATCGAGGCCCTCCTGGCCGAGCGCCGCAAGGTACTGTCGGAAATGGAGTCGAAGGCCATCCTGCGCGCCTTCCGCGTGCCGGTGGCGCCGACCATGGTGGCCCGCACCGCCACCGAGGCTCTGCTCCTGGCCGAGCAGCTCGGCTTCCCGGTGGCCATGAAGGTCGATTCCCAGGACCTGCCCCACAAGACCGACGCCGGTGGCGTGCGCCTCAACATCACCAACGCCCCGGCGGTCCGGAACGCTTACCACGACATCATCGAGACGGTGCAGAAACGGCATCCGACGGCCCGTATCAACGGGGTCTCCATCGAGCCCTTCCTGGCCCGCCCCAATGGCCGGGAACTGATGGTCGGAGTCTTCCGGGACCCGATTTTCGGGCCGGTCATCACCTTCGGCGCCGGTGGTTCCGACGTCGAGGTGTTCAGCGACCGCTCCGTCGCCATGCCGCCCCTCAACCGCTTCCTGGCCCAGGACCTGATCAGCTCGACCCGGGCCTTCCGCTCCCTCGGCAAGTTCCGCAACATGCCGCCGGTGCACATGGCGGCCCTGGAGGATGTGCTCCTGTCCATTTCGGAAATGGTCTGCGAGCTGCCGTGGATCGTCGAACTGGACCTCAACCCCCTGATCGTGGACGAGAACGGGGCCATCGCCGCCGACGCCCGCATCGTCATCGACTACAACGCCGCCACCAATGGCGATCGCTATTCCCACATGGCGATCTACCCCTACCCGACCCACCTGATCCAGGAATGGCAGATGAGCGACGGCAAGACGGTGGTGATCCGCCCCATCCGGCCGGAGGATGCGGACATGGAGCAGGAATTCGTCAAGAGCATGTCCGACGAGTCCCGCTATTACCGCTTCATGGACACCATCCGGGAGCTCACCCAGACCATGCTGGTGCGCTTCACCCAGATCGACTACGACCGGGAGATGGCCCTGGTCGCCACCCTGCCCGGCGAGGACGGCAAGGATCTGCAGATCGGTGTCGCCCGCTACGTGGTCAATCCGGACGGGGAATCGGTGGAATTCGCCCTGGCCGTGGCCGACGAATGGCAGAAGTCGGGGGTCGGCCGCAAGCTCATGTCGGCCCTCATCGACTGCGCCCGGATGAAGGGCTACCGGGCCGTGGTCGGCGACGTGCTGGCCACCAACACCAAGATGTTCCGGCTGATGACCAGCCTGGGGTTCACCGTACACCCGCACCCGGACGACACCGCCGTGAAGCGGGTGGTGAAGCCCCTGACGGGCTGACAAAGAAAAAGGCCGGTGAAAACCGGCCTTCTTTCCTTAGACGGTGAAGCGGCTTACTCGCCGTAGAAGTTCACGTCGTAGGGATACGGCTTCTGGGCCACCTTGGAAGCTGCATTGCGCTGAGTCGTCTGCACGTCCTGTTTGCGGTCCCACCACAGGGCGCGGCCGGCCTTCTGGTCGTCGGCCCACTCAGGATGCTTGGTCCGCTGCTCCTCGAGCCACTTGGTGTGGTCGGACACGTAAGTGCTATTCACAATCCCCATTTTCCGGTTCTTCCTAAGGCAATCAACAGAATAGCGGGGATTCTAGCACGTCAGTGGAAGACGATGGGCTGCGCGGTCTCGGCGCAATAGTCGTCGAGGAAGGCGTCGATGGTTTCCTCGTCCCGCTCTTCCTCCGGAATTTCCTCGATGGCGGCCCGGAAGTGCATGGCCGAGGGACCCTGCAGAAAGAGGATGCGTTGGCCGGTCTTGTCCACCAGTTCGAAGCTCTCCTGAGCCGGGTAGGCCAGCACCGAGTAGTGATCACTGTTATAGACGACGTTCATGACAGACTCCTCATCACAACTTCCACGACCTTAACTACGGTCATAAGCGGGAAATTTCAAGAGCCGCTGCCCGGAAATATCCCATGGATGGGCAGAACTTCGCGATTCCACGATAATCTCCTTCTCGCCACTTTACAACTGGACCGATCATGGCTTCCTGGGGCTGCCCCCACGAGATCGACGGGAAATGTACCCGCATCAACAACCTTCCCTGCGACCCCGGCATGAAGGGCTGCGTCCTTGCCGGCCGCTACGTATTCACCAGCAACGAAGACAAAAACAAGCGTCTGCGCGAGAAGCAGGCGCGGGAAAAGAGCAAGGCCCCGTCCGACGACCAGTCTCAGTAAGCGCCGATATACTTTTTTTCTCCTGCCCGGACGGGAAGGGGCAGATGGTTTTCCGGCGGCGCCAGGGAACAGGTGGCGAAAGCCGTAAAAGCGCAGGGCGGGTTGAAAGCCCTATTGAAGTCTAGGAGTACGCTTCCGTTTTCGGGAGCGTTCACCTTGAGAAAACGCCCGCCGCCATAAGTTTCACTGCCGGTAGTGCCGTCCCGGAAAATGAAGAAGGCGCCTCGAGCCCCGCTTTCCAGCGGCCACAGGGCGTATTCCGCTCCATCGACGCGGAAAATCGCCCGGGCCGGCACCAGGATGGTCTTCAGCTCTCCCGTTACGCTCTGCACTTCCAGGGGCCGGGGTTCTGGAAACCTTTCCCAGGTCGCCTCGATACGCCAAGCCGGGTCGAAGGGGTAGCAATCGACCCCGGCAAAGGGGCGCTTGGCCGGCCAGCCCAGGTCCCGTACCCGCACCGCCGGGCGGCCATCCCGCTCGATGATGAAGAACACCAGGTTACCGAAGTGCACCCGGCTCGGCTCCCCGGCCTTGTCGGTGCGCAGGATAGCCTCGCCGGCCAGCCCCACCTCGTGCTCCTCCACCAGCGCCGGATAGTCGGACACCGGCCGCCAGAGCACAAAGGCCCCGTCCCAGACGAGGTCGCCCAGATGGGGCGGCCCCTCGGGCAGCACCACCGGGCAGCCCGGATTGCTGCCCACGGCGTTGCGGCCGGGCTCCAGCCAATAGAGGCCGACCAGGCCGAGCCAGCTGTCCGGCGCCGCCAGCTCCTGGAGCCGCCCGTCCCGCCAGCGCCGATGCTCGGCTTCCAGGCTGGCGGCAGAAGAAGAAATAGGGTTCGGGTTCATGGCAAGAATGGATTCCCTGTGAATTGGAGGAATGCTGCGGAACGAAGGTGCCGGGGTGCTACCCAGAATACCCTACATTACAATGCGATATTTGGTCCCGCACCCACCCGCCCCATGCGCTACCTTCTCTACCTGCTGGCCAACCTGGCCATGGAAGCCGTCTCTTTTCCCCTGGCCTTCGTCCTGCCCTTCTTCGCCCGCAACGCCTGGCTGCCCCGCTGGCTGTGGTGGTTCCAGACCCCGGACAACAGCCTGGAGGGCGACAGCGGCTGGCAGAACGAGCACTGGCAGTGGCGCAAGCGCCTGCCCAAGCCCCTGTGCACCTATGTGGGCTACACCGGCTGGCTGTTGCGCAACCGGGCCTACGGCTTCAAGTGGACGGCCATCGCCGCCCCGGTGGTGCAGGCCGATCTGCGCTACAAGGGCGACCTCGGCATCAAGAACCGGGACCACGCCCGGGCCGGCCTGCTGCGGGTGTCGATGGACAGCTACTGGCAATACAAGCGGGTCTGGCAGATTCCCGGGCGGCCGCGTTGCGTCATGCTCAATTTCGGCTGGCAGCTGGACAACTACGTCACCAACCCCGACCTGCACCGCACCCGGCCCGACGCCCTGTTCATGTTCTCGCCCCGGCTGACGGCGTTCCGGCCCGACTAAAGAAGCGGCGGACCGCAGCCCGCCGCCCCGCCTCGATCACGCCTTGGCGAAGCGCATGATGCCGTCCTCGCAGCTCACCCGGATGGCGTCCTTGGCGGCGAACCGCCCCTCCAGGATGGCCTTGGCCAGCGGATTCTCCAGCTGCTGCTGGATGGCCCGCTTGAGGGGCCGGGCACCGAACACCGGGTCGAAGCCGGCCTTGGCCAGTTCCGCCAGGGCGGAGTCGTCCACCTCCAGGTGCATCTCGAGCTGGGCCAGGCGCTTCTCCAGATAGCCGAGCTGGATCTTGGCGATGCCCTGGATGTGCTTCTCGTCCAGGCTGTGGAACACCACCACCTCGTCGATGCGGTTGATGAATTCCGGCCGGAAATAGGTCTTCACCTCGGCCAGCACTGCCATCTTGATGACGCCGTAGTCGTCGCCGGCCATCTGCTGGATCATCTGGCTGCCCAGGTTGGAGGTCATGACCACCACCGTGTTCTTGAAATCCACCGTGCGGCCCTGGCCGTCGGTCATGCGGCCGTCGTCGAGCACCTGGAGCAGGACGTTGAAGACGTCCGGGTGGGCCTTCTCCACCTCGTCCAGCAGGATGACGCTATAGGGCTTGCGGCGCACCGCCTCGGTCAGGTAGCCGCCCTCCTCGTAGCCCACGTAGCCCGGGGGCGCGCCGATCAGGCGGGCCACCGAGTGCTTCTCCATGAATTCGCTCATGTCGATGCGAATGAGGTGCTCCTCCGAATCGAACAGGAACTCGGCCAGGGCTTTGCACAGCTCGGTCTTGCCGACGCCGGTGGGGCCCAGGAAGAGGAAGGAGCCGTAGGGCTTGTTGGGGTCGGCGAGGCCGGCCCGGGAGCGGCGGATGGCATCGGACACCAGGCGCACGGCCTCGTCCTGGCCCACCACCCGCTGGTGCAGGCGGGCTTCCATCTTGAGGAGCTTGTCCCGCTCCCCCTGCATCATCTTCGAGACCGGGATGCCGGTGGCCCGGGACACCACCTCGGCGATCTCCTCGGCACCCACCTGGGTGCGCAGCAGCTTCATCTTGGGAGCGCCGTCGCCGGATTTCTCGGCGGCCTTGAGTTGGGCTTCGAGCTGGGGCAGCTTGCCGTACTGGAGCTCGGCCAGCTTGTCGTACTGGCCCTTGCGCTGCAGCTCGGCCATCTGGGCCTTGAGCTTGTCGATCTCTTCCTTGATGTGGGCGGAACCGTGGACCTGGGCCTTCTCGGCCTTCCAGATTTCCTCCAGGTCGGAGTATTCCTTGGAGAGGCGCGTAATCTCCTCCTCGATCAGGGCCAGGCGCTTTTGCGACGCCTCGTCCTTCTCCTTCTTCACTGCCTCCCGCTCGATCTTGAGCTGGATGAGGCGGCGGTCGAGCTTGTCCATGGACTCCGGCTTGGAGTCGATTTCCATCTTGATGCGGGCCGCCGCCTCGTCGATGAGGTCGATGGCCTTGTCCGGCAGGAAGCGGTCGGTGATGTAGCGGTGGGACAGCTCGGCCGCGGCGACGATGGCCGGGTCGGTGATGTCCACCCCGTGGTGCAGCTCGTAGCGCTCCTGCAGGCCGCGCAGGATGGCGATGGTGGATTCGACGCTGGGCTCTTCCACCAGCACTTTCTGGAAGCGGCGCTCGAGGGCGGCGTCCTTCTCGATGTACTTGCGGTACTCGTCCAGGGTGGTGGCGCCGATGCAGTGCAGCTCGCCCCGGGCGAGGGCCGGCTTCAGCATGTTGCCGGCGTCGATGGCGCCCTCGGCCTTGCCGGCACCCACCATGGTGTGGATCTCGTCGATGAAGACGATGATCCGCCCTTCCTCCTGGGCGATTTCCTTGAGCACCGCCTTGAGGCGCTCCTCGAACTCGCCCCGGTACTTGGCGCCGGCCAGCAGGCCGGCCATGTCCAGCACCAGGACCTTCTTGCCCTTCAGGGTTTCCGGCACCTCGTCATTGACGATGCGCTGGGCCAGGCCCTCGACGATGGCGGTCTTGCCGACCCCCGGCTCGCCGATCAGCACCGGGTTGTTCTTGGTGCGCCGCTGCAGGATCTGGACGGCCCGGCGGATCTCGTCGTCGCGGCCGATGACCGGGTCGAGCTTGCCCTGGCGGGCCCGCTCGGTGAGGTCGATGCAATACTTTTTCAGGGCTTCGCGCTGGCCCTCGGCCTCCTGGGAATCCACCCCCTGGCCGCCGCGCACAGCGTCGATGGCGGCCTCCAGGGATTTCCTGGCGAGGCCGTGCTGCTTGGCGATGCGGCCGGTTTCGCCCCTGTCCTCGGTCAGGGCGAGCAGGAACATCTCGCTGGCGATGAACTGGTCGCCCCGCTTCTGGGCTTCCTTGTCGGTGAGGTTGAGGAGGTTGGTCAGGTCGCGGCCGACGCTCACGTCGCCGCCATGGCCTTCCACCTTGGGCAGGCGCTTCAGGGCCTGCTCCAGGTCGTGCTTGAGTCCCGGCACATTGACGCCGGCCCGGGCCAGCAGGGAGCCGGTCCCGCCATCCTCCTGGGCGAGCAGCGCCACCAGCAGATGCTGGGGCTCGATGAACTGCTGGTCGTTGCCGATGGCCAGGCTCTGGGCGTCGGCCAGGGCCTGCTGGAACTTGGTGGTGAACTTGTCTAGTCGCATGGGATTCCCCGCTGAAGTCTTGGATAAACCCCAAGTTGAGGCGGCCGCCGGATTTTTCAATGTCAAGGCCGCAGAAGTTTTGGCGGCCTCAGGATGCCTCAAGCTACCGCATCAAGCCATCGCTTATGCCCGCGCGCGCCCCGGCAGGCTCGGTTGCCAGAGCATGGAGCCGCACTGGCCAAGGAAGAGCAGAAAGGCTACCGTCCACAGCAGCGCTGACGCTGCCAGCCACACCGCTCCAAGGAGTTCCAGCGCGATGGCGACGCGCAGCAGGGCGGCAACGAACATCGCCACAAAGGCAGGCAGGAGGGGCGGTGGCACGCGCAAGGGGCGGCCGGTGTGGCGCAGGCTCACCCGCGTCATCATCCCTATCATCATCATGCCGAGCGCGCCGACCGTAAAGGCATGGAGCCAGGCGAGTTCGTCGGCGATGCCCCAGGCCATTTCGGAGCAGGCTTTCAGGCCCAGGGCGACGATAAGCCAGGCATAGCCCAGATGCATGACGAGCAGCAGCGGCACGTCGGCGACACGCCAGCCGCGCCAGCGCGCCAGGCGCAGGGCATGCACGGCGCAGGCGAGTGCGGCCAGGGCGCCGACGGCCGGCGCAGGCAGGTTTCCGAGATCGGCGCCCGCCAGCGCCACGATGGTTGCAGCAGCGAGGATATCTAGCCAGGGCAGGAAGGCGGGCTGCTCGCCGCGCTGCTTTTCGCGCAGTGCGTTGCCGGTGAAAACTGGGATCAGCACACCGGCCTTGAGCACATAGAGCATGATGATGGCGTAGACGGCCAAGCGCAGGCCGAGAAAGGCCATGGTATCGTCGCCGACCGCCCGTCCAGTGTGGAAGATGATGTTCGCGGCCAGCAGGCCGGCAATCACGAGCAGCAACAGCCGGTAGTAGCGGTTTGCCGCCCGCAGCAGTTGCGGTGTCAGCATCCACGCCAGGGCGAGGTACAGGGTGCAGTCGAGTGCCGCAGTCAGCATGGCCGGCAGCGGCAGCAGCAGCGCAGCCCGCCCGAGCAGCCAGAAGCCGGCTAGCCACTGGAGCCGCACGCCATCGACCTCCTCGGTGTGCGCCCAACTCGGCAGCGCGGTGAGCACAATGCCGACGATCACCGCGGCAGCAAAGCCGAAGACGATCTCATGCCCATGCCAGACGCGCAGCGTTCCGCCGTAGGCGGGTGCCGGCCACAGCCCGGAAGTAACACCGACGTAGTAGACCATCAGCAGCGGGCCGTAGGCTGCGCCGAGCAGGAAGAAAGGGCGGAAGGCACTGCGCCAGAGGGCGGTTGCGGGCGGGGCGGCAGCGTCGGTGACGGCGCCTGTCAAGCGGTTGTTCAGCAGCATCATTCTAATGAATCCGCCAAGTTCGAACCGACCAACCCAGCATGCCCGTGCTCCCGCACCAACTCCTTAAGGATGCGGACCAATTCCCGGGCATTGTCTTCGCCGAAGGGACGCAAGACTTCCCGCTGATGGGCCTGCGCCTGGGTCACCAGGGCGCCAATGCGGGCCTGCCCCTTGTCGGTGATGGTGACCAGGGTCTGGCGCCGGTCGCCCTTGGTGCTCCGGCGTGCCACCAGATCTTCCGCCTGAAGACGCTGGACCAGTTTCGACAGCGTCGGCTGCTTCATCAGGGCGAGGCGGCACAATGCGCCGATCGTCTCTCCCGAGCTGCCGTGCAGGCTGGCCAATACCCGCCATTCGGCGAACGTCAGCCCCGCCCGCGCAACCTCGCACTGGAACTCTCTGGAAATCCAATAGCTGGCTTGCGACAGCCAATAGGGTAGGTATTCGTCGAGAAAACGGTCCCTCGCCGACTCGACGGATGATTGCACCTCATGATTTTCTGCCATGTCGACCAGACTCCTCGTCAGTGAAGCTCTGTTGATTCAGCCAAGCGCCGCTCGACTGAACCCGCTCTCGTTGCTACGCGAACCCAGGGCTAGTATATGAAATTTCATATACCCATGCAAGCCGGATGCCGGTTCGCCATTGCCCGCCGCTCCCCACCTGCCGTCGTATTGCTAGTTGGCCGGCCTTGTCATTGTTCTTGCCAGGGCGTGTGCGGCGGCAGTCATCCGAGCGGCGGGGTTGGTCCTGGGGCCATGCTTCTGCTGCAGTCCTCCCATGCTCGGGGGAATGGCGCGGGTGGGGTTGCCGCGGTTCGCTGTCCCTGCAGCGCAGTGTGATTCGACACCTCTTGCTGTGCGCTGCGGAGCAATACGGACTGCACGCTCCGTCATTTTAATTGTATGAAAATTCATGTTTTAATGCATCCCACTGAGATGTCACACGGTTCAAAACGCAGTCCTTTGTAATTTGAAATCAAGGAGAAGGGCATGAAATACGAGAAGCACGAAGCCAAAACCTGGGCACGCAAGAACCTGCCCGGCATCAATGGGGGCATCATCCAGCCCCTGAACAAGGACTACAGCATTGACTACGCCGGCACCAGGGCCTGGATCAATCGCCAGATCGAGATGGGCGTCGATTCCATCACCTGCGACGGCGCCTGCGGCGAGTGGCTGACTTTCACCGTCGAGGAGCGCAAGAAGATCTACGAAGTGGCGGCCGAGACAGTCGCGGGCCGCGTCCCACTGCTGGCCAACACCAGCCACCCCAGCGTCATGGCGGCCGTCGAATTGGCGAAGCATGCCCAGGCTGTCGGCATCGACGCGCTGATGCATGTGACGCCCTACTCCAATTCCTCCAGCAACGAAGGCGTGCTGCGCTACTACGAATATCTGGCGGAACAGGTCGACATCGGCATCTGCCTCTATAACACACGCCCCTCGGGCTACGTGCTGACGCCCGAGTTCATCAAGGAACTGGCGGAAAAGATCCCGAACATCTGCGGCGTCAAGCAGGGCATGGGCAGCATCGACCAGACCCTCAAGGCCTACAAGGCCGCCGGCGAACTGATCGTCATCGGCGATCCGTTCGAGGACTACTGGCCCGAGCAGATGCGCTATATGCCGGACACCGCGATGCAGTTCTGCAACTTCGTCGGCGCCCTGTTCCAGACCCCGGCCAGTCCACGCGTGGTGCAGTACACCAAGCTTCTCAAGCAGGGGAAGATTGATGAGGGCATGAAGATCTACAACGAACTCTCCCCCCTGCGTGTCCTGTTCCACGAGACCCAGGTCGCCTCCCTGATGGGCAAGGGCGTGTTCCCGCTGACCGGCCTCAAGTACTGGGCAGAAAAACTCGGACTGCCCGGCGGGCCCGTCCGTCCGCCCTTCGAAGCACTGTCGGGCTACATGCGCCGCCAGATCGATACCCGCCTGGTCGAAGCCGGCCTGATTTGATCGGTTCCGCGTGCCCCCAGGCACACCCCAACCTAGGATAGGACCATGATTGGATTCGATTTATCCGAGGAGCAGCGGCAACTGCAGGATGTCGCGCGACGCTTCGCCGAGAACGAGATCAAGCCTGTCGCCTCCGCCGTGGATCGCATCGCCGATCCACGGAAGGCCTTTCCGCTTGCGGTCATCAAGAAAGGCTTCGAGCTGGGATTCCACTCGCTGCTGATTCCTGAGGAGTACGGCGGCATGGGCGGCAGCACCCTCGACTACGCCGTGTTGCTCGAAGAATTGGCGGCCGGCGACATCGGCATGGCGAATGCCTTCCATGTCGTCATGTCGATGTCGGAAATGATCGCCCGCATGGGTACTCCGGAGCAGTGCGAGCGCTGGCTGGTGCCGGTTGCCAGCGACACGACGGGAACGCATCTGATCTGTTTTGGCGCCACCGAGCCTTCCGGCGGCAGCGAAATCTTCTGTCCTCTGTCCGACCCGAAGCTGGGTACGCGGACCCGGGCGCGCCGGGACGGCGATCATTATGTCATCAACGGCAGCAAGGTCTTTTCCAGCAACGCCAGCGTCTCCAAGCTCTATGGCGTGCTCGCGCGCAGCGACAGCAGCAAGGCCAATGCCGATTCCTGTTCCGTCTTCTTCTTCCCCGCCGACACCCCGGGTTTTTCTATCGGCACCATCGAGGACAAGATGGGGCACCGGGCCTCGATGAACGGAGAGCTGATTTTCGAGGACATGCGGCTGCCCAAGGAATACATGCTGGGCAGGGAAGGCGGCGGCTTCGAGACCATCAATGCCATCTACGACACTAACGGTGTCGGTACCGGCACTATGGCCGTGGGATTGGCGCGCGCCGCCTACGAGCAGGCCCTCCAGTACGCCAAGGAGCGGGAAATCTGGGGCCAGCCGATCGGCAAGTACCAGGCGGTAGGCCAAATGCTAGTCGACATGAAGGCGGACATCGAAATGGCACGGCTGATGGTGCGGCGTATCGCCTGGCAGAGCGCCAACCGCAATTCCAGCGCAGGCATGCTTCCCCCCAACATGGCCAAGGTGTACCCGGCCGAAATGGCGCGGCGGGTCACGGTCAAGGCGATGCAGATCTTCGGGGGCTCGGGCTACATGAAGGATTATCCGCTCGAAAAATATGTGCGCGATGCCATGGTGCTGCCGATCATCAGCGGTGCCAACGAGGTGTTGAAGCATTTCATGTCGCAACGGCTTCTGGAAGCCTAGCCGCTGCAAATAAGGAGATCATCCAATGAGCCTGGACAGTCTGTTCAAACCCAAGTCGATCGCCGTCTACGGCGCCTCGGCCACCGATAGCCGCAAGCTCGGCAACACCCTGCTGAAAAACGCCGCCAACGGCGCCGGCGACGTCATCGCCGTCCATCCCGAGGCGGACGCCATCGACGGCATCCCCGCCTTGGCCAAGCTCAACCGCCCCATCGACCTGGCGCTGATCTCGGTACCGGACAAGCGCGTCGAGGCGGCTGTCGCCGACGCCGCCGCCGCCGGTACCGGCGCCGCGATCGTGCTCTCCTCCGGCTTCGGCGAAACGGGCGCCGAGGGACGCGCGGTGCAGGATCGCCTGGTAGCGATCGCCAAGTCCGCCGGCATGCGGCTGGTGGGCCCCAATTGCATGGGCGTGGTCAGCCATCTCGGAGGCGAGCGCTGGCTCAACGGTTCCTATTTCTGGCGTATCCCGACCACGCCTGGCGGGCTGTCCTTCGTCAGCCAATCCGGTGCCTTCGGCGGCATGTTCTTCGGCCACATGCGCGCCAGCGGCCTCGGCCTATCCCGCTTCCTGAGCGTGGGCAACTCCGCCGACGTCGGCATCACCGACGCCCTCGAGTGGCTGGGCGACGATCCGCAGACGACGGCGATCGGCATGTTCGTCGAAGGCTTCGGCGACGGCCGGCGCTTCGTCGAGGTGGCGCGCAAGGTCGCGGCACGCAAGCCTGTCGTGGTGCTCAAGGCCGGCAAGATGGCGGCCGGCGCCAAGGCCGCCGCCAGCCACACCGGCAGCATGGCCGGCAGCCACGCCGCGGTTCGCGCCGGGCTGCGCCGGGCCGGCGTGATCGAGGCTGCCGACACCGAAACCTTTTTCGATGCCATGGACGCTGCAGCGGTCGGGCTAAACAAGAAGCCGGTGCGCAACATCGCCGTCGTCACCATTTCCGGCGGTCCCTCGGTACTTGCGGCCGATGCCTCGGAACGGGCCGGCCTCGCGCTACCGTCGCTGAGTCCCGCCACCATCGAGCGCCTGCGCGGCCTGGTGCCGTCCTTCGCCGCCCTGGGCAACCCGATCGACCTGACGCCCCAGTGCCCGATCGACTGTTTCATCCCGGCCATCGAGGCCATTTACGCCGACCCGGCCGTCGAGGGCGTCGTGGCGATCAACTGCGGCCTGGATCTGCGGCCGTTCGGCACTGGTGTCGCCCGCGGCGTCGCCGCTACCGGCAAGCCGACCACCGCCTTCGTGCTCGATGCGCCGGGTGTCGAGGCTGAAATGGCGGGGAGCGGCGTGTTGCGCTTCTCCTCGCCGGAACGCGCTGTCCATGCATTGGTTTCGGGAGTCTGAGAATGAAAACACTGAGCGAATGGGAAAGCAAACGACGCCTCGAAGGGCTGCCGTATCCGCAGGAACTGCTGGCGGCCTCGCGCGGGCAAGCAGAGGATTTCGTCGCCACGCTGGGCAAGCCGGTGGTCGCCAAGGCGTCGGGCGTCGCGCACAAGACCGAGGGCGGCCTGGTTCGTTTCAGCATCAATGCCCAGTCCGTCGGGCCGGTCTGGAACGAACTCGCCGCCGCCGGCGACGGCACCGTCCTGCTTGCGGAGCAAGTCAGCGCCGAACTGGAACTGATCGTCGGTGGCTACCGCGACCCGAGCTTCGGTCCCTTGGTCACCATCGGCATCGGCGGTATCGCGGCGGAAATCTTCGGTGACGTTGTCGCCATTCTCGCGCCGGCCGAAAAGGGCGAAGTGGCAGCCGCCGTGCGGCAGTTGTCGGGGCGCAAGCTGCTGGAAGGCATCCGTGGCGGCCCGCCCGTCGATCTCGACGCGCTGGCGCGGATCGTGGACGTCGTCGCCGGGTTGCTGGTCAAGGACTCTGCTGTCGCCGAAGTGGATTGCAACCCGGTCATGGTGTGCAAGGGCAAACCCCTGGTGGTGGATGCGCTGGTGGTGCTGGAAGACGGCGCTGGAGCGTGATGCGCTCCCCATGGGCGAGGCATGACTATTTCGTCAATTTGAGAATCGAGAGCGGACAATGAAGGAAACAACGACTTATCTGGCGCCTCGCAGCTTGAACGAGGCGGTCGAGGCGATGGCGGCAGGCGACGTCACCGTCTTCTGCGGCGGCACGGACCTCACACCGCAGACCGATTCGGGGGTCAAGCAATACGGTACCAAGCTGATGAACATCCGCCGCATCGAGGGCTTGAGCGGTGTCGCGGACAACGGCGACACCATCCGAATCGGCGCGGCCACTACCGTGACCGACGTCCGGCACAACCCCCTGATCGCCAAGGCGGCGCCGATCCTGGCCGAGGCCGCCGAGCGCTTCGCCAGCGACCAGATCCGCAACGCAGCGTCGGTGGGCGGCAATATCTGCAACGCCTCCCCCGCCGGCGACATGATCAATCCCCTGCTGGTGCTCGACGCTGCCGTCGAGCTGGCGAGTTGGGCAGACGGCACGGTGCAAACGCGCTCGGTACCGCTGGAGCAGTTCTTTGTCGGGCCCCGCAAGAGTGTCAAGAAGCCTGAGGAATTATTGACGGCGGTCGTCTTCAAGAAGCCGGCATCCGATTTCGTCGGCAAGTTCCGCAAGTCGGGCCCGCGCCCCGCCCTCGAAATTTCGACGGTATCGGTGGGGATCGGCGGCAATCTGAGCAACGGCGTTTTCCGCAATGTGCGCGTGGCCATGGGATCGGTGGCGCCGACCCCCCTGCGCGCACGCAACGTCGAGGCCGCACTCGAAGGCAGGCCGCTCAACGCGGACAGCATAAGTGCGGCAGTTGCCGCCGCCGCCATCGACGCCAAGCCCATCGACGACGTGCGCGCCAGCGCCTGGTATCGGGAGCATCTCGTTAAGGTATTCACTGAAGAGGTATTGAGCCATGTCCATGGAAACTGAAATCAATTTCACGCTCAATGGCCGCCCCGTGTCGGTCAGGGTGCCGGTCACGATGAAAACCCTGACGATGCTGCGCGAAGTGCTCGGGCTGACCGGCACCAAGTACGCATGCGGCGAGGGCGAGTGCGGTGCCTGCACCATCAAGGTCGACGGCAGGACCCTCAACAGCTGTTTGATGCACGCCGTCGATTGCGATGGCCGCGAAGTCGTCACCATCGAAGGCCTGAAGACGCCGGAAGGCATGAATCCGATGCAGAAATCCTTCGTCGAGCACGGCGCCGTGCAGTGCGGCTTCTGCATGCCGGGCATGATCATGCAAGCCGACTATCTGGCGGAAAACAACCCCAACCTGACGCGGGAAGAGGCGCAGCGCGGCCTGGAGGGAAATCTCTGTCGCTGCACCGGCTACACCAAGGTGCTGGATGCCGTGGAGTCCGCTGTCGAGAAGAAATGCTGCGGCCGTTGCTGATCGCGCGGCATTTCATACCCAGGGTCGGAAACGCTTAAAGAGAGCCAAGTCATGGACCAAAAAGTCACCGCTTCAAACATCGAAAAAACCTCCCTGATCGGCCAGCGCGTCAAGAAGCCCGACGCGCCGGACAAGGCCACCGGCAAGACTCGCTATATCAACGATATGGTCCTGCCTCAGATGCTGATCGGCAAGGTGCTGTTCGCCGGTCGCCCGCACGCCCAGATCGTCAGCATCGATACCTCGGCGGCAGAAAAGCTGCCCGGCGTGCATGCCGTGCTGACCGGCAAAGACGCCACCGGCCTCAAATTCGGCTTCGTCCGCGACAACGTCGCGCTCAAGGACAAGGTGCGCTGCGAACACGATGAGATCGCGGCGGTCGCCGCCGAGACGGAGGAAATCGCCCTCAGGGCGATCGACCTGATCAAGGTGGAGTATGAGGATCTGCCCGGCGTATTTACGCCGGAAGACGGCGCCAAGGAAGACGCGCCGCTGATTCATGACAATTTCCCGGGCAACAAAAGCCTGCACTTCGAATTCAAGCACGGCGATGTCGCCGAGGCCGAGGCGGCCTCCGATTTCATCGTCGACAACGTCTTCCGGCCGCATCACGTCACGCACTGCTGCATGGGCACCTCCTGCGCCATCGCCGACTTCGACAACAATGGCAAGCTGACGATCTGGACGCAGACCCAGTATCCCTACAACTACAAGATGGACCTGGCACCGGCGCTCGGCCTCCAGCCCGGCGACATCCGCGTCATACAGCCACCCATCGGCGGCGCCTTCGGCTCCAAGCTCGATGTCTATCCCTACGAGCCGATTGCCGCTCTGCTGGCCAGGAAGACCGGCCGCCCGGTCAAGGTCATCTACTCGCGCGAGGAAGAATTCAAGGCATCTCCCACGCGGCAGCCGGCGATCATCCATATGCGCACCGGCTGCACCCGGGATGGCACGCTGACCTTCCGCACCGCTGACGTGCTGCTGGATAACGGCGCCTACACTTCCTGGGGTCCGACCATCCCGGTCATCATGATGCGCACGGTCTCCGGCCACTACCGCGTACCGGCGGTCGACTTCAAGGCGCAAGCGATCTACACCAACAACCCCTACGCCGGCTCCTTCCGCGGCTACGGCAACGTCCAGACGACCTACGCCACCGCCCAGCAGATGGATATGCTGGCTGACATGGTGGACATGGATCCGCTCGAATTCCACCTGAAGAACTCCCAGCGGTCCGGCGAGATCACGCCGCAGAAATCCTTCCTCAGGGAATGCGCCCTCGTCGAATGCCTGGAGACCGCGGCTGAGGCCAGCGATTACAGTCGCAAACGCAAGGCTTACGCCCTGGAGCGCGACCAGCCCGGCCGCTATAAGAAGGGCATCGGCCTCGCCTCGTCGATCCACAACGCCGGCGGCGCCAAGATCCACAAGTCGGACGGCATCGGCACCATCCTCAAGGTGGATGATTACGCCCGCGTCACGGTCATCACCGGCGCCTCGGAAATCGGCCAAGGCATCGATGCTGTCATCACCCTGATCGTCTCCGAGGAACTCGGCGTACCGCTCGAGCACGTGACCATTGTCAATAACGATTCCGACATCGCGCCCTGGGATGTCGGCGTACATGCCTCGCGCACCACCTTCATCGCCGGTAACGGCGTGCGCCGCGCCGCGCAGAAGGCCAAGGCCCAGATCCTCAAAGCCGCCGAAAAGCAGCTCGGCGAGCCGGCGGAGACGCTGGAACTGCGTGGCGGCTCCGTCGTCCGCGACCTGTGCGGCACGCCGCTGATCAAGCTCGATCGCCTGCTGCGCCAGATGCACTTCCAGGCCGAGCCGGAACTGGTGATGGTCACCGACTACTATGAACCGAAGAGCGAACCGGAAGGCGCCAAGCACATCTCCGACCACTCCGCCGCCTATTCCCACGCCGTGCATATCGCCGAGATCACCGTCGATACGCTGACCGGCGAGATCAAGGTGGACAAGATCACTTCGGCCCAGGACGTCGGTCGCGTCATCAACCGCATGGGCCTTGAAGCCCAGATCGAAGGCGGCATCGCCATTGGCCTGGGTTACGCCCTGAGCGAAAACATGCTGCTCGAAAAGGGCCTGCTGAAGAACCCCTGCTTCCGGGACTACAAGCTCATCACGGCGCCGGAAATGCCTCCCCTGGACCTGCACTTCATCGAGAGCAACTGCGCCGAGGGCCCCTATGGCGCCAAGGGCGTCTCGGAACTGCCGACCATCGTCATTGCGCCGGCCATTGCCAATGCCCTTTACAACGCGACCGGGGTCCGCATCTTCAATCCGCCCCTGTCGCCGGAAAAGGTCGCGCGGGCGATTTGCGAGCACCGGCAAAGAGGGAAATAGAAGCACCTCGATATACACGAAACGTTAAACAGCAGCAGCTCGAACGGAAACGCAACATCATCGACAGGGGAAAAGATGAATATTGCAGACTGGATCGAAAAATGGGCACGGGCCACGCCGGGTAAAACCGCCATCCGTTTTGAAGGCGGGGAGATGACCTACCCGCAATTCAATGACGAGATCAAAGCCAGTGCCCGAATGTTACGCAACAAGCTTGACATCAGGCCTCTCGACCGCATCGCCTACCTGGGGCAGAACCATCCGCAGCTTCTCGCCTTGATCTTTGCCTGTGCGCGCCTGGGCGCAATCTGCGTCCCGCTCAACTGGCGGCTTGCGCCCCAGGAGCACCTGCGCATGCTTCAGGACTGTGGCGCCAAAGTGCTGTTCGTCGATACGCCCTACATCAAGCAATGCCAGCAGTTTTCTGACACCCTGCCCGACTGTCGGTACGTCGCCATGGGCAAGGACGAGGCGATCAGCTGGCCGCAGCTTGGCGATCTGCTACAGGCCGCCCAAGGGGAAGACCGCTATCCGGATATCGACCTGGACAGCCCGCTGCTGATCATCTACACGTCGGGGACCACCGGTTTCCCCAAGGGAGCGGTGCTGAAGCAGGAGGCGGTGCAGTGGAACGCCTGCAACAGCGTTCTTCTGCACGACATGACCAGCCGGGATCTGATCCTCACCATGCTGCCGTTGTTTCATGTCGGCGGTCTGAACGTGCAGACCATGACGGCGCTCTACGTCGGGGCCACTGTCATTCTGCAGCGCATCTTCGAGCCCCAGCAGGTGCTCGATACGCTCATCCATGACAAGCCGACCCTGACCATCCTGCTGCCGGCCCATATGCAGGCTTTGCGGAGCCTCCCGGACTGGGAAGCAGCGGACCTGTCGAACCTGCGCGCAGTGCTGACCGGGTCGTCCTTCATCCCGCATGACATGGTGCGCTACTGGCACGGCCGGAATATTCCCTTGCTGAACATGTACGGCGCCAGCGAAACCGGCCCGGTCGCGATCCATCAGACCATCTCCAACGCGTTCGCCACCCCCGGATCGGCCGGATTCCCCGCCATGCACTGCGACATCCGCATCGTTGATCTAAGCGGCGAGGATTGCGACGTCGATGAACCGGGCGAGATCATCGTCCGCGGCAAGAACGTCATGTCCCACTACTGGAACAACGAAGGGGCGACGCAACATGCCCTCGAGGGCGGCTGGTTCCACACCGGCGACATCGGCTATGCCGACCGGAATGGCTGTCATCACATTGTCGACCGCCTGAAGGACATGATCATCTCGGGCGGGGAGAACATCTATCCGACCGAACTCGAAAACGTCCTGATGGAGCATCCCGACGTGCTGGAAGCCGCCGTCATCGGGCGCCCAGACTCCCATTGGGGCGAGGTGCCGGTCGCAGTCGTCGTGGCCAAGCCGGGCCGCCATCTCGAGAAGGAGGAGGTCCTTGCCTGGTTCAACGGCAAACTGGGCCGCTACAAGCACCCGAAGGACGTGGTGTTCGTCGATGCCCTGCCGCGCAACGAAATGCGCAAGGTGGTCAAGCAGGTCTTGCGCAACATGGTGATGTGATCCGAGGGCGGATGAAAATACGCTATTTCGCCTGGCTCAGGGACAGCGTCGGTTGCTCCGAGGAGCAGATCGCGCTGCCCGCCGGGATCACGAACGTCGGAATGCTGATCGACTGGCTGGCGACCCGGGGAGAGAAATATGAAAGGGCCTTCGAATTCATCGCAGTCGTCATGGTGTTCGTGAATGAAGACTATGCCGACCGGAATCAGCCGGTAAGCGACGACGACGAAGTGTTGCTGGTGCCCCCGATTGCCGGAGGCTGAGCCAGCCTGGAACTGTGCTCGTATTGGCCATTGTGGCCGGTATGGTCGGACTCTTGAGAAAAGGAGAAATCCATGACTCGTAAGCTTGCCGCCATTTCCAAATTCAAGGAAATGCTCGCAAAGCTGCGCTCCGCGGCGCCCTCTAGCGCTGCGTGGGTGGCTGCTGAATCGAACGTTCAGGATGCCCGCTGGGCGTTGTGGAATACCGGTCTCTCAGAAGCCGAGATTGCGGAGCTTGCCCTGGTCTAGGGACTGAAATCAATACCGAACCGCCATTTGGCGCATGTCATGACAGATCTTGATAGAGCCTCTAATTGTTGAGAAAGAAGCTGCGATGAAAATTCTCGTTCCGGTAAAGCGGGTGATTGACTACAACGTCAAGGTAAGAGTGAAGTCCGATGGCAGCGGCATCGATCTGGCGAACGTCAAGATGGCGATGAACCCGTTCGACGAGATCGCCGTCGAAGAGGCCGTGCGGCTGAAGGAAGCCGGCGTCGCCAGCGAAGTCGTCGCCGTCTCCTGCGGGGTGACCGCCTGCCAGGAAACCCTGCGCAGTGCCCTGGCCATTGGCGCCGACCGGGCGCTCCTGGTCGCCAGTGACGCCGAACTGCAGCCCTTGGCCGTTGCCAAGCTCCTCAAGGCCGTCGTCGGCAAGGAAAACCCGCAACTCGTCATCGTCGGCAAGCAAGCCATCGACGACGACGCCAACCAAACCGGGCAGATGCTCGCCGCACTGCTGGGCTGGCCGCAAGCCACCTTCGCCTCCAAGGTCGTCGTCGCCGCAGGCCAGGCCGCCGTGACCCGCGAAGTCGACGGCGGCCTCGAAACCCTCGCGTTGCGGCTGCCCGCCGTCGTCACCGCCGACCTGCGGCTCAACGAACCGCGCTACGCGACCCTGCCCAACATCATGAAGGCCAAGAAAAAACCGCTGGATACCCTGACGCCGGCCGATCTAGGCGTCGACGTCGCCCCGCGGCTCACCACCCTCAAAGTCGTCGAACCCGCCATGCGCAGCGCTGGCGTCATTGTTGCCGACGTCGCCCAACTCATCGACAAACTCAAGAACGAAGCCAAGGTGATCCCATGAGCATCCTCGTCCTCGCGGAACACGACCACGCCAGCCTAAAGGCTGCCACCCTCAACACCGTTGGTGCCGCCCTCCGGCTAGGCGCCCGGTTGGGCAGCGAAGTCCATGTCCTGGTCGCCGGCCACCAATGCGCTGGTGTCGCCCAGGCTGCCGCCCGGATCGCGGGCGTCGCCAGAGTCAAGGTTGCCGACGCCGCTTACTACGCCGACCAGACCGCCGAGAATCTCGCCGCCCTGATCGTCGCCAATGCGCCGGGCTACAGCCACATCCTCGCTCCCGCCACCTGCTACGGAAAGAATGTGCTGCCGCGGGTGGCGGCCCTGCTCGACGTCGCCCAGATCTCCGACATCGTCGGCATCGACGATCCGGACACCTTCGTCCGTCCGATCTACGCCGGCAACGCGCTCGCCACCATCAGGAGCGCCGACGCGGTCAAGGTCGTCACCGTGCGCACCACTGCTTTCGACCCGGCCGCCGAAAACACAGGCAGCGCCGGTACCGACAGCCTGCCCTTAGGCCCTGACCTGGGCATCGCCCAACGGACCGGGCGCGAAATGACCCAATCGGCGCGGCCCGAACTGGGCGCCGCCAGGATCATTATTTCGGGCGGACGGGGCCTGGGCTCAGGGGAGAAATACCGGGAAGTGCTCGAACCGCTGGCGGACAAGCTCAATGCCGCCCTCGGAGCGAGCCGGGCCGCGGTGGATGCCGGCTATGTATCCAACGACTATCAGGTGGGGCAAACCGGCAAGATCGTCGCCCCGCAGCTCTACATCGCCGTCGGCATCTCCGGGGCGATCCAACACCTTGCGGGGATGAAGGACTCGAAGGTGATCGTGGCGATCAACAAGGACCCCGAGGCGCCTATTTTCCAGGTCGCCGACTACGGCTTGGTCGCCGACCTTTTCCAAGCGGTGCCGGAACTGGCGGCGGCGCTGTAACACCACGCAGGCTGGCGAAAACAAGGAGTTTGGGCAGGAGAGGTAAGCAGGCAGGTAAAGCAATCAAATCACGTTCAGAGCGATATGGAGGAGAGTTGAAATGAAGAAGAAGCTGTTGTGTCTGGCCCTTGTCGGTACGCTTTCGGTTTCCGCACAGGCAGCGGATAAGATCAAGGTTGGATTTGTCAGCACGTTGTCCGGTCCCGGCGGCGTCCTCGGTGCAGCCATCCGCGATGGCTTTCAGCTTGGCCTCGAACATGCCGGGGGCAAGTTTGGCGAACTGCCAGTCGAACTCATCGTCGAGGACGATCAGCAAAAGCCCGACATCGCCAAGCAAATGGCCAACAAGCTGATCAAGCGTGACAAGGTCGACTTCATGACCGGAATCGTCTTCCAGAACATCCTGCAGGCGGCGCAAAGCACCGTGTTCGGTGCCGAAACCTTCTACATCAGCGCCAACACAGGGCCCTCGGATCTGGCCGGTGTCGGCTGCAACCCCTACTTCTTCTCCGCTTCCTGGGTCAGCGACAGCTATTCCGAGGCCACCGGCAAGAACATGAACGACAAGGGCTTCAAGAACGTTTACGTGATCGCCCCCAACTACCCGGGCGGGAAGGATGTGGTCAACGGCTTCAAGCGCTATTACAAGGGCGGCTACGCCGGCGAGGCGTACACCAAACTCGGCCAACTCGACTACGCTGTCGAAATCTCGCAAATGCGCGCCGCCAAGCCCGATGCGGTATTTTTCTTCCTGCCCGGTGGCATGGGGGTGAATTTCCTCAAGCAGTGGCACCAGGCCGGCATGGGCAAGGAGTTCCCGCTATTCGGCACGGGCTGGTCCCTCGACCAGGACACGCTGGCGGCGGTAGGCGAGCCGACCGAGTCGGCGCTCAACGCCTCCCACTGGAACCTCGATCTCGACAATCCGGCGAACAAGAAATTCGTCGCCGACTTCGAAAAGAAATACAACCGCCTGCCCAACGAATACGCAGCCCAAGGTTACGACGTGGCCATGCTGCTCGACGCCGCGGTGCGCGACGTCAAGGGCAAGATCGAGGACAAGGCCATGCTGCGCAAGGCCCTGGAGGCAGCCAACTTCAAGTCGGTGCGCGGTCCCTTCAAGTTCAACAAGAACCACTTCCCGATCCAGAACTACTACATGCGGCAGGTGCGGAAGGACGACAAGGGACGCTTCGTCAATAGGACCATCGGTACGATCTTCACCGATCACCAGGACGCCTATGTTTCCGCCTGCAACATGTAAAGAGCCGGCTCAGGACCGCTGACAATACCTGCATAGACTACCCACAAGGCCCCTCGCCGCGTGGTTTATGGCAGTTCCGTGAACCGACTCTTAGTCCGCCGCGCACCTTCGGCAACGAAGGCGCGCGGCGGGCGTGCTAGAGGATTACGATGACCTGGATACTCATTCTCGAACAATGCCTTAACAGCCTGCAATTCGGCCTCATGCTCTTCCTCCTGGTGGCCGGATTGACGCTGATCTTTGGCATCATGGATCTGATCAATCTCGCCCATGGCTCGCTGTACATGATCGGTGCCTATCTGGTGGCGACCTTCGCCAAGGCCAGCGACTCCTTCCTGCTCGCCGTCTTGCTCGGCCTCGCCGCCACCGCCGTTATCGGCATGGTGATCGAGGCACTGGTGCTGCGCGGCCTCTACAAGCGCGACCACCTGAGCCAGGTACTCGCCACTTTCGGGCTGATCCTGATCGCCAACGAAACCACGCGCGCCATCTGGGGTGTGCAGCCGCTTTCGCTGAACGTGCCGCAGGCGCTTTCTGGCTCCGTCGAGTTGTTGCCGGGCCTGCACTATTCCGCCTTCCGGCTGGCCATCATCGTCGTCGGCCTGGCGGTCGCCGCCCTGCTCTACTTCGTCGTTGTGCGCACCCGCGTCGGCATGCTGGTGCGGGCCGGCGCCTCCAACCGGAAGATGGCGACGGCCATGGGCACCAACATCAAGTGGCTGTTCACCGCCGTGTTCGGCGCCGGCGCAGCGCTGTGCGCCCTCGCCGGCGCCATGCTCGGCCCGCTGCTGGTGGTCCAGGTCGGCATGGGCGAGAACATCCTGATTCTCGCCTTCGTCACCGTCGTGATAGGCGGTATCGGCTCGATGCGCGGTGCCTTCATCGGCGCGCTGCTGGTCGGTGTCGTCGATACCTTCGGCCGCGCCTTCGTCCCCACCCTCCTGCGCACCGGGCTCTCGCCTTCACTTGCCGATGCCGCCGGCCCCTCGCTAGCGGCTATCGCGATCTATCTACTGATGGTGATCGTGCTGTTCTGGAAGCCGCAGGGACTGTTCCCTGCAGGGAGCTAATCATGTTGCTACTTCTTCGTCATGGATGGGTTGTCGCCGCCTGCCTGTTCGCCCTGGCCTTCCCCCCGGTTGCGACCTGGCTCGGCCAGGATTTCTACATCGGAGTCGCCAGCCGCGTGCTGATCTGGGCCTTGCTCGCCTCCAGCCTCAACCTGCTGGTCGGCATGGGCGGCATGGTCAGCATGGGACATGCGGCGTTCTTCGGTATCGGAGCCTATGTGGTTGGCATCGTCGCGATGGACGCGCCGCAATGGTCGGGTATGCCTATAGCCCTGCCGCTGGCGATGCTCATCACCGGCGCGCTGGCGCTCGCCATCGGCGCGATCTGCCTGCGCACGCGCGGTGTCTATTTCATCATGATCACCCTGGCCTTCGCGCAGATGCTGTTCTACATCTTCATCTCGCTCAAGAGCTACGGTGGCGACGACGGCATGCAGCTGGCCGAGCGTTCGCCGCTGGGCGGGTTCGACATGTCCAACGACACGGTGTTCTACTATCTGGTGCTGGCGATCCTCGCCCTGTCCCTGCTGATCCTGGCGCGGCTGCGCGATTCGCGCTTCGGCCGCGTCCTGCTCGGGATCAAGGACAACGAGGCGCGCATGGCATCGCTAGGCTACGCCACCTATCGCTTCAAACTCACCACTTTCGTCATCGCCGGAGCGCTGGGCGGCCTAGCCGGTGCCCTGATGGCCAACCAGAATGGTTTCATCAGCCCCAACATGCTCCATTGGGACCAGTCGGGCACAACATTGGTCATGATCATCCTCGGCGGCTTGGGCAGCCTGTGGGGTGGATTGGCCGGTGCAACCATCTTCATCGTGCTGGAGGAGTCGTTGTCGGCCGCCACGCCGCATTGGCAGATTGCCCTCGGCCTGATCCTGCTCGGGGTGGTGTTTTTCGCGCCCAAGGGTATTGCCGGCCTGTTCGCGAGGAAACCGCGATGAATGCCCGATTGCTCACAATCCAGCCCCGACCTGTTTGCGAGGAAGCCACCATGAACGCGACCTTGCTCGAAACCCGTGCGCTGTGCAAGCGCTTCGGCGGACTCGTCGCCACCGACTCGGTGTCGCTGTCGGTCCGGCGCGGCGAATGCCATGCCTTGATCGGCCCCAACGGGGCTGGCAAGACCACCCTGATTGGCCAGCTCTCCGGCAGCCTGCGTCCCGACGCCGGTGCCGTCCACTTCGACGGCCGGGACGTCACGCGTCTGGACGCCCCTCGGCGCGCCAAGCTCGGCTTCGCCCGCTCGTTTCAGATCACCAGCATCCTGAACGAATTCAGCGTCCTCGAAAATGTCAGCGTCGCCCGTCAGGCAGTCAGCGGTTCGAGCTTCCGCTTCTGGCGGCGAGTGGCTGACGAAACCACGCTGGCGACCGAGGCCATGGCCGTCCTGCGCCAGGTCGGCCTGGAGGGCTTGGCGTCGCGCCACGCGCGAGGCCTGTCGCACGGCGAGCACCGGCAGCTCGAAATCGCCCTGGCCTTGGCGACCCAGCCGCAGCTCATGCTGCTCGACGAGCCGATGGCCGGGATGGGGCCGGACGAGTCCGAGCGCATGGTGCAGTTGATCAGCGGCCTCAAGGGACGGTACACCATCCTCCTGGTCGAGCACGACATGGACGCAGTGTTCCGCCTCGCCGATCGCATTTCCGTGCTGGTCGCGGGGCGCATCATCGCTACCGGCACGGTCGATGAAATCCGTGCCAATGCCGAAGTCAAGTCCGCCTATCTGGGAGAGGAGGCAACGAATTGAGCGCCCTACTCGAAGTCGACAATCTCGAAACCTTCTATGGTGCCAGCCAGGCACTGTTCGGCGTCGGGCTGCGCATCGAGCCCGGCGAGATGGTCACCCTGCTGGGCCGAAACGGCATGGGCAAAACCACCACGGTCCATAGCATCGTGGGGCTGGTACGCCCGCGCGGCGGCATGGTGCGGTTCCGCGGAGAGGCGATACAGGGCCTGGACGCCGACCGCCTCGGCCGTGCCGGCATCGGACTGGTGCCCGAGGGGCGGCAGATCTTCCCCAACCTCACGGTGCGCGAGAACCTGGTGGCCTGGGCCTCGAATCGCAGCGGCGCCGCTACGCCATGGACCCTGGACAAGGTGTTCGCGTTCTTTCCCCGCCTCGCCGAGCGCCAGAAGAACATGGGCAACCAGCTTTCCGGGGGCGAGCAGCAAATGCTGGCGATCGGCCGCGTGCTGATGACCAATCCGCACCTGGTCATCCTCGACGAAGCCACCGAAGGGTTGGCACCGCTCATCCGTGAGGAGATTTGGCGCTGTCTGAGCAAGCTCAAGGCCGACGGCCTCGCGGTACTGGTGATCGACAAATACGTGCGCAACCTCGTCGCCATCGCTGACCGCCACTATATCCTCGAGCGCGGTCATATCCGCTGGGAAGGGGACTCGGCGGCACTGTCTATGCAGCCGGAACTGTGGCATCGCTATCTCGGCGTATGATGCCGCGCTGACAACGGCTCTGATGAATTCGCAGGCGGCGAAGGCTTCGCCCCGGTGGGCGCTGGTCACCGCCACCAGGACGATCTGGTCGCAGGGCTGCAGCCGCCCGACCCGGTGGATCACCAGGGCGTCGTAGACGTCCCAGCGCGCTCGATGGCGGCCTCCAGGGATTTCCTGGCGAGGCCGTGCTGCTTGGCGATGCGGCCGGTCTCGCCCCTGCCCTCGGTCAGGGCGAGCAGGAACATCTCGCTGGCGATGAACTGGTCGCCCCGCTTCTGGGCTTCCTTGTCGGTGAGGTTGAGGAGGTTGGTCAGGTCGTGGCCGACGCTCACGTCGCCGCCATGGCCTTCCACCTTGGGCAGGCGCTTCAGGGCCTGCTGGAACTTGGTGGTGAACTTGTCGAGTCGGATGGGATTCCCCGCTCAAATGTCTTCGATGGTCTCTAACATGAGCCTGCAATCGCGTATTTCAACTGTGCGGCGGCCGTCGTCGTCCACCAATGGGGAAAAGCCCGCAAGCGGATTTCCCGTAATCGCCGCAAATGCCCATCCGCCGGGCGTTTTCACTATAATCGCCCCCGGCAGGAACCACTACACGATAACGGGCGGCATCGCCCATACGAGGACGAAACATGAACAGCCACGGCATTGGCCTGCGGGCCAAGCTGATCGCCATGACCGTCGCCACGGTCATTGCACTCGGAGCCCTTTTCACCGCCTTGCTCCTCAACGAGCGCTCCCAGCTCATGGCCGACCGCCAGGACAAGCTGCGCAACCTGGTGGAGGTCGCCTACAGCACCCTCACCCACTACGAAAAGCTGGCCCGGGAAGGGAAGATGTCGGTGGACGAGGCCAAGCAGGCCGCCATGGCCGCCATCCGGGACGCCCGCTACGACAAGAACGAGTACTTCTGGATCAACGGCCTCGACAACATGATGGTCATGCATCCCATCAAGCCCGACATGGACGGCAAGGACCTCTCCAAGCTCGCCGACAAGAACGGCAAGCACTTCTTCATGGAGTTCAACGCCGTGGTCCGCAGCCAGGGCGGCGGCTTCGTCGAGTACAGCTGGCCCAAACCAGGCAGCGACGAGGGCGTGCCCAAGCTGTCCTACGTCCGCGGCTTCGAGCCCTGGGGCTGGGTCGTCGGCTCCGGCGTCTATATCGACGACGTGGAAGCCAAGTTCCGCACCACTGCCCTGCGCTTCCTGGCCTGGGGCCTTGTCATCGGCGTCTTCATCGCCGGCTCCCTGGCCCTCCTCTCCCGCAACATCCTGCACACCCTGGGGGGCGAGCCGGCCTACGCCGCCCAGATCACCCGGCGCATCGCCTCCGGCGACCTGACCACCGACGTCCATTGCCAGCCCGGCGATACCGGCAGCCTGCTGGCCGGCATCAAGACCATGCAGGACACCCTGCGCTCCATGATCGGCACCATCACCCAGCACGCCGAGGAGGTCTCCACCGCCGCCAACCAGCTCCTCAACGCCTCCCAGGAAGTCGCCGAGCGGGCCCACCAGCAGAGCGACGCCGCCTCCTCCATGGCCTCCGCCGTCGAGGAGATGGCGGTGAGCATCGACCAGGTCAAGGACAACGCCCGTGAGGCCTACGGCCTCTCCCAGGAGGCCGGCCAGCTTTCCGAGCAGGGCACCGAGGTCATCCACAACGCCTCGGCCGAGATGCACCGGATTTCCGAGGCGGTCCAGTCGTCCTCCAAGGTGGTGGAAGAGCTGGGCGAGGAGTCCAACCGCATCACCTCCATCGTCAACACCATCAAGGAAATCGCCGACCAGACCAACCTGCTCGCCCTCAACGCCGCCATCGAGGCAGCCCGGGCCGGCGAACAGGGACGCGGCTTCGCGGTGGTGGCGGACGAGGTGCGCAAGCTGGCCGAGCGCACCGGCCAATCCACCCAGGAGATCGCCGGCATGGTGCACAAGATCCAGACCGGCACCCAGAGCGCCGTCACCAGCATGCAGTCGGGAGTGGCCCAGGCCGGCAATGGCGTTCAGCTGGCCAACCAGGCGGCCGACTCCATCAACCGCATCCGGGACGGCGCCCAGCGGGTGACCCAGGTGGTGAATGGCATCAGCGACGCCATCCGGGAGCAGAGCGCCGCCAGCGGCCAGATCGCCCAGCGGGTGGAGCAGATCGCCCAGATGTCGGAAGAGAGCGCCATGGCCGTCGAGCACTCGGCGGCAGCGGCCCGCCGGCTGCAGTCCCTATCCACCTCCCTGCACCACGCCGTCGAGCAGTTCAAGACCTGACGGCGGCGGCCGGGGCCGGATGCCCTATCCGGCCTCCTTGCCTTCCCAGCGGGCGGCGGCGCTGTCGTCGCTCTCCCGGGCATCCACCCAGCGTGCCCCTTCGGGAGTCGCCTCCCGCTTCCAGAAGGGGGCCCGGGTCTTCAGGTAGTCCATGATGAACTCGCAGGCGGCGAAGGCTTCGCCCCGGTGGGCGCTGGTCACCGCCACCAGGACGATCTGGTCGCAGGGCAGCAGGCGCCCGACCCGGTGGATCACCAGGGCGTCGTAGATGTCCCAGCGCGCCCGGGCGTCGGCGACGATCTTCTCCAGGGATTTCTCGGTCATCCCCGGGTAGTGCTCGAGGGTCATTTCCGACACCCCGGCCCCCTCGTTAACGTCCCGCACCAGGCCGAGGAAGCTGGCCAGGGCCCCCACCCGGGCATCGCCGGCCCGCAGGGCGGCGAGCTCGGCGCCGACGTCGAAATCCTCTTCCTGGATGCGGATGGCCATGTCAGCCTCCGGTCACCGGCGGGAAGAAGGCGACCTCGTCGCCATCGGCGACGGCGGCATCGAGCCCCGCCATGTCCTGGTTCACGGCACAGCGCAGGTTGCGGGCGGTGGCCAGGCTTCCCCTGCCCTGCCCCACCAGCCAGTCCCGCAGGGCGCCGACGGTGGCCACCCCGGCCGGCAGCTGCACCGACTCCCCGGGCATTCCCAGGGTCTCCTTGAGGCCGGCGAAATACAGCACCTGGACGGTCATGACAGCAACTCCGAGAAGGGAATGAAGGGCACCGGGTCGCCCGCCTTGATGAGGCGGTCCGGGGCCTTGACCACCAGGCCGTCGGCCCAGCACAGGGAATTCATGACGCCGGAGCCCTGATGGCCGAAGATTTCCGCCTCGCCCTTGGGCCCCACGCCGCCCCGCAGGAATTCGCACAGGGGCGACGGCTTGGTCCACTCGAAGCCGGCGGTGAGCTGGTAGCGCCGGGGCAGCACTTCCCGGGCCCCCTGCAGGCGCAGGATGAAGGGTCGCACCAGCATGACGAAGGTGACGAAGCTGGAGACCGGGTTGCCGGGCAGGCCGACGAACCAGCTCTTGCGGTCCCCCTGCCCCACTTCCCCGAAAGCCAGGGGCTTGCCGGGCTTGATGGCGATCTTCCAGAGGTCGAGGCGGCCTTCCGCCTCCACCGCCGGCTTGACGTGGTCTTCCTCCCCGACCGAGACGCCGCCGCTGGTGACGATGAGGTCGTTGTCCCCGGCGGCGCGGCGCAGGGCTTCCCGGGTGGCTTCCAGGTTGTCGGGCACCAGCCCGAGGTCCCGGACCTCGCAGTTGAGGCTTTCCAGCAGGGCCCGGATGGCGTAGCGGTTGGAGTTGTAGATGGCTCCCGGCGGCAGGGGCTCGCCGGGCTGGCGCAGTTCGTCGCCGGTGAAGAAAACCGCCACCCGCAGGCGGCGCAGCACCGGCAGCTGGGGCAGACCGGCGGAGGCGGCCAAGGCCACGTCCTGGGCCCGCAGGCGGGTACCGGCGGCGAGGATTTCAGCCCCGATGGCGATGTCCTCGCCGGCCCGGCGGATGTTCTCGCCGGAGGCCGGCACGTGCTTGATGACGACGCCGTTGTCGCCGTGCTCGCACATTTCCTGCATCACCACGGCGTCGGCCCCGGGCGGGATCGGGGCACCGGTGAAGATGCGGGCCGCCGTGCCGGGCTCCAGGGTGGTGCCGACGGTGCCGGCCGGGATGCGCTGGGACACCGGCAGGCAGACGCCGGCCTTTCGGACGTCGGCGGTGCGCACGGCGTAGCCGTCCATGGCCGAGTTGTCCAGGGGCGGCACCGCCACCGTCGAGTACTGGGGCTCGGCCAGGATGCGGCCGGCGGCCGCCTCGAGGGGGAGCATGCGGGTCTCCTGCACCGGCCGGGCGGCCGAAAGGAGCTGTTCGAGGGCCTGATCAAAGCTGAGCATGGGGGCTCCTACAGTTTCCAGAAATCCAGGATGAAATCGGCAATGGCGGCCGCGTCGTTGATGTCCAGCCGGGGCACGTCGGCGTCGATGTCGGCATCGGTCGCCACCGCCACGATGTCGCTGCGCCCCGGGTAGATGGGCGGCTTGCCGTTGGCCGGCCGGTACACCTCAAGCTTGGGGGTGGGCTCGTTCTTGAAGCCCTCCACCAGCACCAGGTCGCAGGGGGAGAGGCGCACCAGGAGGTCGTCCAGGGCCGGTTCCCGCTCCTCCCGCAGCTCGTGCATGAGGGCCCAGCGCTTGCCGCAGGAGATGAGCACCTCGGTGGCGCCGGCTTCCCGGTGGCGGTAGGAGTCCTTGCCCGGGCGGTCGATGTCGAAGCCGTGGTGGGCGTGCTTGATGACCGAGACGGTGAGGCCCCGGGCGGTGATCTGGGGGATCAGCTTCTCCAGGAGGGTGGTCTTGCCCGAACCGGAATAGCCGGCGATGCCGAATACTTTCATGCTGCGACCCTGCCTTGGCTGGGCACCGCCAGGACGGAGGCGAAGCCGCCGCCCGGGGTGCGGAAATTGGTGGTCTGGCCCTGGTAGAGCCGGGCCGCGACCAGCTGCACCTCGCCGGCATAGACATAGCAGCGCAGGTCGAGCTTCAGGTCCCGGGGCTCGGCGGCGACGTGGATGCGACGCTCCGAGGGGGGCACGATCTCCTGGGCGATGTAGCCGCCCTGGAGGATTTCCTCGAACACCCGCTTGGTGAGCTTGTCGCCCCGGTAGGTGGCGCGGCTGCCGAAGCCGGCGGCCGGCTTGAAGAACCAGCGGCGGCGCTCCTGCCAGAAGCGCTCGCCGTCCTCGGCCTGCACCGCCACCGTGCTCGGGATGCCGGCCAGGAGAACCTGGCGGGTAGCCTCCGGCACGCCCATTTCAATCAGCCGGGCCTCGTCCGAGAGCAGCATGAGGTTGCGCTTGTCGGCATAGAGGGCATGGGCCCGGGGGTGGGGGGTGATGACCGCGCCGTCGGCCTCGTAGGCCGCCCGCAGGGGGGCGCTGGACTTTGATTCGAAGGAGAAGTCGGTGAGGCGGTTGTACACCAGGTCCACCACCTCGCCCCGGCAGGTCAGGCGCCCGCCGTCCCAGGCCAGTTCCCGGGGGTCGGCGATGACGGCGGCGATGCCGGCTGCCTCGAACACCTGGCGGAAGAGTTCGAATTCCGGCGCCAGGTACTGCTCGCCGGGGTCCTCGTCCACGATGGCGATGCGCTTGAGGGGCGCGGCGCCCCGGGACAGGCGCCACTCCTCCCGGAACATGGCGACGAAATCGTCCTCCACCGCCCCCGGGCGGTTGGGCAGCATGGTCGCCACCGGCCCGCAGCAGGCCCGCTGGGCCCGGGCCAGGCGGGAGTTGAGGAGGCCGCCGCCGGCATTGGTGTTGATCTCGATGAGGTGCGGCCCCTGGGGGTCGATGTGGAAGTCGTAGCCCAGGAAGACACCCCGGGCCGCCACCGGCCGGCGGGCAATCTCCGGTGCCCAGGCGAGCACCTGCTCCTGGTAGGCCGGCAGGGCCACCACCGATTCGATGGCGGCAACGATCTCGCCCATGCGCCGCAGGCTGGCCTCGCCGGCGAAGACCACCGTGTCGGAAAAGAGATGGGGCCGGGTGCGGCCGAGGTCGTCGTAGTCAAGGCCGCCGGACTCCAGGGCGATGCGCAGGGCGGCGTGGTCCACCGACAGGCAGGCGCATTCCCGGTTGAGCTGATGGGCGGCCTCGCGGCAGTCCTTGGGCAGGTCGGGACGGAAATGGGGGGCGGATCCGCTCATGGCTTCTCGAAGAAATTGAGCACTTCGGACAATTCACGGGTGCGCTTCATGGGCGGCAGGCTCTGCCAGACGCGGCGCCCGTAGGGCTTTGATATCAGGCGTGGATCGCAGATCATGAGGACGCCCCGGTCGTTCTCGTCGCGGATGAGGCGACCGGCCCCCTGCTTGACGTTGATGACCGCCCGGGGCAGCTGGTATTCCATGAAGGCATTGCGGCCGGCCTTGTTCATCTGCTCGATGCGGGCGGCCAGCACCGGGTCGTCGGGGGGCGCAAAGGGCAGCTTGTCGATAACCACCAAGGACAGGGCCTCGCCCCGCACGTCCACCCCTTCCCAGAAGCTCTGGCTGCCCACCAGCACGGCGTTGCCGAGGCGGCGGAAGCGGTCCAGGAGCTCGTTCTTGCTGCCTTCGCCCTGGAGGAGCAGGGGCATATCCAGCTTCTCGTCCTCCAGCCGGGCCTGCAGCAGCTCGTGCATCCGGCGCATGGCCCGCAGGCTGGTGCTCAGGAAGAAGGCGCCGCCGCCGCAGGCCTTCAGCACCGGGAAGGCGGCGTCCACCACCGCCTCGGTGTAGCGGGGTGAACTGGGCTCGGGCAAGCCGAGGGGGGCGTAGAGGACCGCCTGGCTGCCGTAGTCGAAGGGGCTCTGCCAACAGGCGGAGTTCTCGGAGCTGGCCTCCCCCAGCCCCAGCTCGGCGCAGTAGTGGCGGAAACTGCCCTGCACCGCCAGGGTGGCGGAGGTGAAAATCCAGGCCCGGGGATGGCCGCCCATCTGCTTGCGGAAAATATCCGCCACGTCCAGCGGGGTGAGGTTGAGCTGCAGGGACTGGCTGAAGGCCTCGGCCCAGCGCACGTAGCCCGGGGAGGCGGGATTCTTCCACTCCTCCAGGCGCTTGAGCAGCTCGCCGGCCCGCTGCCAACAGTTCTCCAGGCCCTCGGAGCGCTCGGCCTGGGATTCCAGCACCGCCCCGTAGCTCGCCAGCTCCTCGACCAGGGCCTGGAGGGCGGCGTTGAAGCCCTGGTTGTCGTCCAGCTGGGCGGCCGGAAAGCGGCCGGCATCCACCCCTACCGCCAGGCGCACGTCCTTGGCCGCCTTCTCCAGCTTGCGGCTGCCGTCCTGGAGGTCGAGGCAGTCCCGGGCGCTGGCCAGGCCCTCGGCCCGGCTGTCCCGGGCCAGGTCGATGACCTGGGCGGTGGAGGTGGTCTCGCCGAAGAACAGGGTCGCCACTTCGGGGAGCTGGTGGGCTTCGTCGAAGATCACGGTATTGCAGGCCGGCAGCAGCTCGGCCATGCCCTCGTCCCGCAGCATGACGTCGGCGAAGAAGAGATGGTGGTTGACCACCACCAGGTCGGCGGCCATGGCCTCCCGGCGCGCGGCCAGGACGAAGCATTCCTTGTTGTTGGGGCAGTCCTGGCCCAGGCAGTTCTCCCGGGTGGAGGTCACGGCGTTCCACACCGGTGAGGTCTCGGGCACGTCCAGGCACTCGCCCTTGTCGCCGCTCTGGCTGGTCTTGGCGAAGCTCGCGATGCGGCGGGCGTGGGCGGCATCCTCCCGGCTCAGGAAGCGGCCTTCCCCGACCGAGCGCTCCAGATGGTAGTGGCAGACGTAGTTGGCCCGGCCCTTGAGGAGGGCCACCCGCACCGGCGCCTTGAGGGCCTTCTTGACGGTGGGGATGTCCTTGTTGAAGAGCTGGTCCTGGAGGGTCTTGGTGCCGGTGGACACGATGACCTTGCCGCCGCCGGTGAGGGCCGGCACCAGGTAGGCGAAGGTCTTGCCGGTGCCGGTGCCGGCCTCGGCGATGAAGATGCTGTGGCTGTGGATGGCGGCGCCGATGCGCTCGGCCATTTCCACCTGCTGCTCGCGCACGCGGTAGCCCGGAATGGCCTGGGCCAGGGGACCGTCGGGGGCGAAAATGTCGGAAAGGGAAGGCAAGGCTGTAATGACCGGAAAATTGGCCCGAATCTTAGCAGATACGGGGGCGGCCGGACCTCTCCGGAAGGAATTAGGCCGTTAGCCGGAGGCGGCCGGCCGGCGGAGCATCTATTGGGGCTGGGCCGATTCGCCTGCCGAATCCGCAACGGCCTTGGCTTTCTGCTGGGATGCCATGAATGCCCCACCCAAACCGTCGGCGGTGAATTTGACGATGACGTTGCCCGTATTGCCGCAGCCCCGATAGGTCCAGCTTTCCTCCCATTCCCCGGCGACCAGGTAGGCATGTTCATAGCCGCCGACCTTGCTCGGCAGATAGACCGCATCGGCAAGAGGTTTGGAAATGGCGACCGCGATGAGTTCCGGGGGCACCGGTTTCTCTCCTTGGCTGGAATCCCGCAGGCCACAGGTCTGGATCATGCCTGCCAGCGTCTGGGACACCTGGGAATCGAGGAATAACTGCGGGGTGGTGTAGGTCTGGCCGAGCCGCTCCATGTGACGGGCGATCTTTTCGTAATTCCTCAGCGCCTGATTGTTGTGGTTCGGGAGTTTTGCGGCCAGGGCCAGCATGCGCTCCCGATTGCCGTCCCCCAGCGTAGCGCCGAGGGAAAGAGCCAGCGCCATTCCCGCCAGCGGGTGATTCTTGGCCACGGCTCGATACAGCGCATCCCGTGCCTCCGTATCCAGCACACGCTCGGACAAGGGCCTGGCCGCCAGCTTCCGGTATTTGGCATGGTCGGGTTTTCCGCCGGCATCCAGGTAGCCGAGGGGGCCCGCCGTCAGGGCGACGTACAGGAAAAGGCTGCCCTCCGGGTCGCCGAACTGATCGCCCAGGCGGGCCAGGGCGATTGCCCTGGCGGAATCTTTCGGCACCCCCTCACCCCTGGCGTGGAGCTGGGCCAGCTTGGCGAAGGCACCGACCACGCCGCCCCGGGCAGCCTTGTCGTACCAGCGGGCCGCCTCCGAGGCGTTGGCCGGGACCCCCTGCCCGCCCTGATGCATCACGCCCAACAGGTAGCTGCCGCGGGCATCCCCCGTGTCCACCGCCTGGCGCGCCTCCTGAAGGGCCGTCGGGTAATCCTTCGCCTGATAGGCTGTCACGGCTTCGTTGAAGCCGGCCAGGGCCGCAAAGGGGTGGGCCAGCAGGGAGCAAAGGGCAAGGAGCAGACGGGACCTTGTCTTGGACATCGCAATCGCCTTCGGGTCGAGATCGGAAGCCGGCATGCTGCACCAAGTCAATTGGCATGGCAACCGGCAAAAAAAAGCGGCCCGCAGGCCGCTTTCCCTTGTGCTTCCGCCTTAGCCCACCCATCTCCGGGCATTGCGGAAGATGCGCAGCCACGGACTGTCCTCGCCCCACTCCTTGGGATGCCAGGACATCTGCACCGTGCGGAACGTGCGCTCCGGGTGCGGCATCATGATGGTGAAGCGGCCGTCGGCGGTGGTGACGCCGGTGATGCCGGCGGGCGAGCCGTTCGGGTTGTAGGGATAGACCTCGGTGGGCTGGCCCTGGTTGTCCACGTAGCGCAGGGCCAT
Source organism: Rhodocyclaceae bacterium (assembly GCA_035255045.1). Taxonomy (GTDB): domain Bacteria; phylum Pseudomonadota; class Gammaproteobacteria; order Burkholderiales; family Rhodocyclaceae; genus JAGTRP01. The sequence continues at coordinate 40,987 of DATFAA010000101.1, forward strand.
GGCCACCTTGCCCTGGTCCTCGGCCCGGTCGAAGACCGCCCGGCCCTCGCCGTGGGAGACCACGATGGGGATACGGGACCCTTCCATGCCTGCCAGGAAGACGGAGGGCGACTCGGTGACCTCCACCAGGGCGAAGCGGGCCTCGAACTGCTCCACCGCATTGCGGCGGAAGGCGGGCCAGTGGTCGGCGCCGGGCACCAGGGACTTGAGGGCGCTCATCATCTGGCAGCCGTTGCAGACGCCGAGGGCGAAGGTGTCCGGGCGATGGAAGAAGCCGGAGAACTCCTCCCGGCAGCCCTCGTGCATGAGGATGGTCTTGGCCCAGCCCTGCCCCGCCCCCAGCACGTCGCCATAGGAGAAGCCGCCGCAGGCCACCAGGCCCTTGAAGTCCTTGAGGCTGACCCGGCCGGCCAGGATGTCGCTCATGTGCACATCCACGGCCTTGAAGCCGGCGCGGTCGAAGGCGGCGGCCATTTCGTAATGGCTGTTCACCCCCTGCTCCCGCAGGATGGCGACGGTTGGCCTGTTGCCGATGGCGATGTAGGCGGCGGAGATGTTGTCCTGGGGATCGAAGGTCAGCACCGGGGAGAGGCCGGGGTCGGCCTTGTCCAGGATGCGGTCGTATTCCTGCTGGGCGCATTCCGGATTGTCTCGCAGGCTCTGCATGCGGAAGCTGGTCTCCGACCAGGCCCGCTGCAGGTCGACGCGGGTTTCCCGCAGGACCTTGCGGGCATTCCTCACGACGCGGATCTCGTCGCTCTGGTTCGGATAGCCGACGAAATGGTAGGGCACGCCCAGGGCGCGCAGCACCGGGGTGACCTTCTCCCGGTCGGCACGGCGAATCTGGATGAGGCCGCCCAGTTCCTCGTTGAACAGGGCCCGCACCACCCGCTCGAAGTCGCGGCCGGCCAGGAGGTCGGGCCGCTTCTCGCTGCCGTCCACGTCGCCTACGGCGGGGTCGTAGCAGAGGCCGTCCAGGTCGAGGGTGACGCCGCAGCGCGAGGCGAAGGCCATTTCGCAGGCAGCAGCGAAGAGGCCGCCGTCGGAGCGGTCGTGGTAGGCCAGCAGGAGGCCGTCCTGGTTCAGCTTCTGGACAGCGGCGACGAAGCCCTTGAGTTGAGCCGGGTCGTCCACGTCCGGGGCATCGCTGCCGGTGGCGTTGAAGACCTGGGCCAGGGCCGAGCCGCCGAGGCGGTTCTTGCCGAGGTCGAGGAGGATGAGTTCGCTCTCGCCCTGGTCGAGCTGGAGCTGGGGCGTCAGGGTGCGGCGCACGTCGACCACCGCCGCGAAGGCGGTGATGATGAGGGACAGGGGGGACACCACCTGCTTCTTCTCGCCCTGGTCTTCCCAGGCGGTGCGCATGGACAGGGAATCCTTGCCCACCGGGATGGAGACGCCCATGGCCTTGCACAGCTCGGAGACGGCGGCGACGGTGTCGAAGAGGCGGGCATCCTCGCCGGGGACGCCGCAGGGGGCCATCCAGTTGGCGGAGAGCTTGATCTTGTCGATGGAACCGATATCGGCGGCCACCAGGTTGGTGATGGCCTCGCCCACCGCCATGCGGCCGGAGGCCGGGGCGTCGAGGACGGCGACCGGAGTGCGCTCGCCCATGGCGAAGGCTTCGCCCAGGTGGCCCTGGTAGCCCATGAGGGTGACGGCCACGTCGGCCACCGGCACCTGCCAGGGCCCGACCATCTGGTCGCGGGCGGTCATGCCGCCGACGGTGCGGTCGCCGATGGAAATGAGGAAAGTCTTGTCGGCGATGGCGGGCAGCTTCATCAGCCGGTAGGCGGCTTCCTTCAGCTCCAGGGAAGCGGCGTCGAACTCCACGTAGGCGGGCGGCAGGTGGGCCACGTCCCGGGTCATGCGGGGGGGCTTGCCCAGCAGGGCCTCCATTTCCATATCGACGGGATTGACGCCGAAGTGGTCGTCGGTGACGGTCAGGTGTCCGTCGCCGGTGGCCTCACCGACCACGGCGAAGGGGCAGCGCTCCCGCTCGCAGAGGGCGCGGAATTCAGCCAGGCGCTCCGGCGGCAGGGCGAGGACATAGCGCTCCTGGGACTCGTTGGACCAGATTTCGGCCGGGGACATGCCCGGCTCCTCGATGGGCACCTTCCGGAGGTCGAACTTGGCGCCGACGCCACCCGAGTGGGCCAGTTCCGGCAGGGCGTTGGAGACGCCGCCGGCGCCCACGTCATGGATGGAGAGGATGGGATTGTTAGCGCCCATCTGCCAGCAGCGGTCGATGACCTCCTGGGCCCGGCGCTGGATCTCGGGGTTGCCCCGCTGGACGGAGGCGAAGTCGAGGTCCTCGGCATTGACGCCGGCCGTCATGGAGGAGGCGGCGCCGCCCCCGAGGCCAATGAGCATGCCGGGGCCGCCGAGCTGGATGAACAGGGTGCCCACCGGCAGGGTCTCGGCCTTGAAGGACTGCTCGGCCTGGATGCTGCCCAGGCCGCCGGCGATCATGATGGGCTTGTGGTAGCCGCGTACCGTGCCGGCGACATCCTGCTCGTAGGCGCGGAAATAGCCGGTCAGGTTGGGGCGGCCGAATTCGTTGTTGAAGGCGGCGGCGCCGATGGGGCCCTCGATCATGATGTCCAGGGCCGAGGCGATGCGGGACGGCCGGCCGTAGGGCTTTTCCCAGGGCTGAGGCGCGTCGGGGATGTTGAGGTTGGAGACCGAGAAACCGCAGAGGCCGGCCTTGGGCTTGGAACCCTTGCCGGTGGCGCCCTCGTCCCGGATCTCGCCGCCGGAGCCGGTGGAGGCGCCGGGGAAGGGGGAGATGGCGGTCGGGTGGTTGTGGGTCTCCACCTTGGTCAGGATGTGGGTGAGTTCCTGCTTGTAGGTGTAGGTGCCGTCGGCCTCCGGGTAGAAGCGGGGAATCTCGGCGCCCTCGATGATGGAGGCGTTGTCCGAGTAGGCCACCACGGTGCCCTGGGGATGGGCCTGGTGGGTTTCCCGGATCATGCCGAAGAGGGTCTTGTCCTGGGGCTGGCCATCGATGACCCAGGAAGCGTTGAAAATCTTGTGCCGGCAGTGCTCGGAATTGGCCTGGGCGAACATCATCAGTTCCACGTCGGTCGGGTTGCGCCCGGCCTGGGTGAAGATGTCCAGGAGGTAGTCGATCTCGTCATCCGACAGGGCCAGGCCCAGGGTGCCGTTGGCTTCCACCAGGGCGGCCTTGCCGCCCTTCAGCACGTCCACGGTGGACAGGGGCTTGGGCTCGAAGTGGCGGAAGAGCTCGCCGGTGGCGTCGAAGCCGGCCAGCACCGATTCGGTCATGCGGTCGTGGAGCAGCGCCGCGGCGGTCCGGCGCTCGTCGGCGCTGAGTGCCCGGCCGCCCTTCACCGTCAGGTGGTAGGCGATGCCCCGCTCGATGCGCTCGATGGCGTCCAGGTCGCAGTTCCAGGCAATGTCGGTGGCCTTGGAGGACCAGGGGGAGATGGTGCCGATGCGGGGGGTGACCAGGAACAGCTCGCCGGCCTCCTGGCCGGCCGCCCGCTCCTCCAGCAGGGCCGCCAGCTTCTGCCGCTCTCCGGCCTCGAGGGGCCGCCGCAGGGCCGCGAAGTGCCAGTAGTCGGCGGTGACGCCCTCAATGTCGGGCAGCGCCGCGGACAGGCGGGATTGCAGGCGTTGCAGGCGGAAGGCTGAAAAGGCGGGGTCGCCCTTGAGGCAAAGGAGGTCGGCCATAATTTCTGGAGGAAAGCGCAGACTGCGGAAGGGGCAGAATTATACCGCAGCGCGTCCGGCCGACCCTGCTCTTACTGCTTGGTTTCCTCGGCCGCGGTTTCCTCCTCGGCCTCGGGCTCCTTCTCCTCCGCGATGGACAGGGACATGCCGCTGGCCGAGGACGGCTCGCCCCGCTTGCTCTTCAGCTTGATGGCCAGGCGCAGCTCGTTGGTGGAGTCGGCATTGCGGATGGCCTCCTCGTAGCTGATGTGGCCCTGGTCGTAGAGGTCGAAGAGGGCCTGGTCGAAGGTTTGCATGCCCAGTTCCCGGCTCTTGTCCATGATCGGCTTGATGGCCGCGGACTGGCCCTTCATGAGCAGTTCCGCCACGGTGGGGGTGTTGAGGAGGATTTCGATGGCCGCCTTGCGCTTGCCGTCCACCGAGCGGATCAGGCGCTGGGACACCACCGCCTTGAGGTTGGAGGCGAGGTCCATGAGGACCTGGGGCTTCCGTTCGTCCGGGAAGAAATTCACCACCCGGTCCAGGGTCTGGTTGGCGTTGTTGGCGTGGAGCGTTCCCATGCACAGGTGGCCGGTTTCGGCGAAGGCCAGGGCGTGCTCCATGGTCTCCATATCCCGGATTTCGCCGATCAGGATGACGTCCGGCGCCTGGCGCAGGGTGTTCTTGAGGGCGTTGTGCCAGGAATGGGTGTCCACGCCCACTTCCCGGTGGGTCACCAGGCACTGCTTGGAGGTGTGGACGTATTCAACCGGGTCCTCGACGGTGATGATGTGCCCCGGCGCCGTGGCATTGCGGTGGTCGATCATCGCCGCCATGGTGGTGGACTTGCCGGAGCCGGTGCCCCCCACCACCAGCACGAGGCCGCGCTTGGCCGTGATGACGTCCTTGAGCACCGGGGGTAGGCCGAGCTTTTCGAAATTGGGGATTTCGCTGGTGATGGTGCGGATGACCATCCCCACCGCCGCCTGCTGCTGGAAGACGTTGATGCGGAAGCGGGCCACCCCGGGCAGGGAGATGGCGAAGTTGCACTCCAGCTCCCGCTCGAATTCCTCCCGCTGGAGGCGGTTCATGAGGACGAAGGCGAGCTTCTTGGAGACCTCGGCGGTGAGCTTCTGGGCCGACAGGGCCTTCATGGTGCCGTGCACCTTCATGGTCGGCGGGAAGTCCTTCGACAGGAAGAGATCCGATCCGCCGTGCTGGACCATGGCCTTGAGGAGCGCGTGAATGTAGTTCTTCAGCTCGTCGCCGATTATTTCGTCGTTCATGCCCAAACCCCCTGCATCGAAGGCCGACTCGCGGTACACTTCCCTCGCCGGCCAGACCTAAAGACCGGCAATCATACTCGATCAGCCCCACCGCATCATGCGCCCCTTAGCCTTTGTAGACCTGGAAACCACCGGGGCAACCGCTACCAGCGACCGTATCACCGAAATCGGCATCGTCGAAGTGGACGCAGACGGTTCCGTCCGGGAATGGCAGCAGCTCGTCAATCCCGGCACCCGCATCCCGCCCTTCATCGAACAGCTCACCGGCATCAGCAACGCCATGGTGGCCGGCGCGCCCCCCTTCGAGGCGGTGGCGGACGAGGTGCTGAAGCGCCTGGCGGGACGCCTGTTCATCGCCCACAACGCCCGCTTCGACTACGGCTTCCTGAAGAACGAGTTCAAGCGCCTGGGCATGACCTTCCGGGCACCGGTGCTGTGCACCGTGAAGCTCTCCCGCCGGCTCTTTCCCGAATTCCACCGCCACAACCTGGACTCCCTCATCGAGCGCCACGGCCTCTCGGCCGAGGCCCGTCACCGGGCCCTGGCCGACGCCCAGCTCATCCACCAGTTCTGGCAGCGCATCCACGACGCCCCCGGGCCGGAGGCAGTGGAGGCCGCCCTCAAGGTCCTCAACGCCCGCCCCAGCCTGCCCTCCCACCTGGACGCCGGCATCGCCGACGACCTGCCGGACGGCCCCGGCGTGTACCTTTTCTACGGCGAGAACCAGCTGCCCCTCTACGTGGGCAAGGCCAAGGACCTGCGGAAGCGCGTCCTCTCCCATTTCTCCGCCGACCATGCCTCGGCCAAGGAAATGAGCCTGGCCCAGCAGGTCAAGCGCATCGACTGGATCGAGACCGCCGGCGAGATCGGGGCGCTCCTCCAGGAGGCCGCCCTGGTCAAGCGCCTGCACCCGACCCACAACCGCCAGCTCAGGAAGAACGAGGAGGTGTGCACCTGGACCTTGGTGGACGAAGGGGAAGGCTGGCTGCGCCCTGCCCTGGCTTTCGCCCGGGACCTGGACTTCGGCCTCCAGGCTTCCTGCTACGGCCTTTTCAAGAATCCCAAGGAAGCCGCCGACGTGCTGCGCAGCCTGGCCGCCGAGCACAACCTGTGCGACTCGCTGCTCGGCCTGGAGAAGGCGGCCCCGGGCAAGCCCTGTTTCGGCCACCAGATCAAGCGCTGCAAGGGCGCCTGCGTCGGCAAGGAACCCCTGGCCAAGCACACCATGCGCCTCATGGGCGCCCTGGTGCGTCTCAAGCTACTGTCCTGGCCCTTCGCCGGCCCGGCCCTAATCCGGGAGGGCGAGGAGGCTCACGTGGTGGATGGCTGGCGCTACCTGGGCACTGCCAGGAGCGAAGCCGAGATATACGAACTGCTGGAAGGCCCGCGCCCGGCCTTCGACCGGGACACCTACAAGATCCTGGCCAAGGCCGTCGCCCGCCTGGAGCCGCTGCCCCGGGTCAGTGCAGCTTCTCCGGCTGCCCGCAGCACTGCTTGAATTTCTTGCCGCTGCCGCAGGGGCAGGGATCGTTGCGCCCCACCTTCTCCGTCTCCCGGCGGAGGGTGGTGGAGGATGACTCCTTGGCCCGCCAGAAGCTGTAAATGGCCTGGACGATGTCCGGCAGGTTCTCCTGCATTTCCTCGACCAGCCGGGCCTCTTCCGCCGGGGTCAGCCATTTCTCGCCGCTCTTCTGGACGTCCTCCTTCATCATGCCGTTGAGGAGGAACATGGGCTCCAGCAGCTCCGACAGGTCCTCGGCATGCTTGCCGGCCAGCTCGAACCAGTCCCCGCCGAGGCCGCAGCCGTACACGTAGGCGTCGGCCCAGCTGGCGAAGTCATACTCGTTGCCCTCCTCGTCCAGGGGATAGAGGATGGGGGAGACGGTCTCTTCCTGCATCAGGGCCCGAGCCACGTCGTTGTTGAGGCGCATGAGCAGTTCCATGACCTCCATGGCCTGGGCCTCGCTCTCGTATTCCGGATCCTCGCCCAGGGCTTCCGGCAGCCAGACGCTGGGCAGCACGGGCTCCGGGGCGCTGACCACGGCGCACAGCATGGCCTGGATCTCATCCAGGCGCATGGCCTCGCCCTTGAACGCCGGGCTGTCGAGCAGTTCTTCGAGGCGATCCAGGTCGCTCTCGTTCAGGGGGTTCTCATTCATGGCTTTTCTTTCGCTGTGGATAGGGCGGCATCATACCGGATACGGTAAATGGCGCCTGCTTGATCGTCGGAGACGAGGAGGGAGCCGTCGGGAAGCACCTGCACATCCGCCGGCCTCCCCCAGGCCTTTTCCCCCTGCAACCAGCCCGTGGCAAAGGGCTCGTAGGCGACGGCCTTATTGCCATCCAGGCGCACCAGGCTGACCCGGTAGCCGGACTTGCGGCTGCGGTTCCAGGAGCCGTGCTCGGCGATGAAGACCTGGTTGCGGTAGGCCTCCGGGAACTGCTTGCCGGTGTAGAAGCGCATGCCGAGGGCGGCGACGTGGGGTCCGAGATTGCGGACCGGGGGCACGAACTGGCTGCAGTCCCGCTCCTTGCCGAACTGGTCGTCGGGCAGGGTGCCGCCGTGGCAGTACGGGTAGCCGAAATGCTGCCCGGCCTTGGCCACCCGGTTGAGTTCGTCCGGGGGCCGGTCGTCCCCCATCCAGTCCCGGCCGTTGTCGGTGAACCACAGCTCCCGGGTCTGGGGATGCCAGTCGAAGCCCACCGTGTTCCGGATTCCCCGGGCCACCTGCTCGACGGCTGAGCCGTCCGGCTTCATGCGGAAGATGGCGGCGTAACGGGCAGGGTCGCGGTCGCAGATATTGCAGGGCGCTCCGACCGGCACGTAGAGCCAGCCGTCGGGGCCGAAGGCGATGAATTTCCAGCCGTGGCTGGTTTCGTCCGGAAAGCGGTCGGTGACGGTCTCCGGCTTGGGGGGCGAGTCAAGGTGGCGGCCGACGTCCTTGAGCCTGAGGATCTTGTTCACCGCCGAAACGTACAGGTCGCCGTCCCGCCAGGCGACGCCCGCGGGCATCTTGAGGCCGCTGGCCAGCACGTGGGTCGCCTTGGCCCGCCAGGCGTCGTCCAGTTCCACACCATAGACCCTGCCCTCGTGCATGGACCCGACATAGAGCACCCGGTCGTCCCCCAGGGTCATGGCCCGGGCATTGGGCAGCCGGGCCACCAGCTCGATGGCGAAGCCTTGGGGCAGGTGTATGCTGTCCAGGGGAAGGCTCTCGGCAGCGGCGCCGGCCGCCGCCATCAGGAGCAGGCCGAGGAGAATACCACCCAGAACTTCACCGCCGGCCGGAGCCTCAATAGTCATGTCGTGTTCAAGCGTTCGGAGATGCATATGTCCAAGCCCAAGATCCAGAAGACCGAAGCGGAATGGCGCGAACAGCTGACGCCGGAGCAATACCATGTCACCCGCGAAAAAGGCACCGAGCGGGCCTTCACCGGTCAATACTGGGATTGCACCGAAGAAGGCGTCTATCGTTGCATCTGCTGCGGCACGCCCCTCTTCCAGTCCGAAGCCAAATTCGAGTCGGGCTGCGGCTGGCCGAGCTTCACGGCTCCCATCGACACGGCCCTGATCGACGAAACCGATGACCACACCTACGGCATGCACCGCACCGAAGTGACCTGCTCCCACTGCGGCGCCCATCTCGGCCATGTCTTTCCCGATGGTCCGCGCCCCACGGGCCTGCGCTACTGCATCAACTCGGCGTCCCTCGACCTGGACCGGAAGTAGAACCCGGCCGGTGGAGGCCAGGCATATTGAAGCACCCCCGGCCGGCAAAAGCGCTACCGTATCGACCCCAGGACAGTGTAGGCCTTTGCCCTAGCAAGTCTGGGGTGAAGGCCTGACCGCCTCCTGGCGGCAAACGGGCAGCTCCAGGTAGAAGACGGCCCCCTTCCCCGGCGAGCTTTCCGCCCACACCTTCCCGCCGATGCGGTCCATGGCCTTCTTGACGAGGGCGAGGCCGATACCGCTGCCTGGGAATTCGTCGTAGGTATGCAGGCGCCGGAAGATTTCGAAAATGCGGTCGTGGTCGGCCATGTCGAAGCCGATGCCGTTGTCCCGAATCCACAGGCGGTAGCCCCCCTCCCGGATGTGGCCGCCGATCTCTATCACCGGGGGGCAGGCCCGGGCGGAATACTTGAGGGCGTTCTCCAGGAGATTCCTGAGCACCTGGATGAGGCCGTGGGACTCGGCCCATACCCGACCGGCGGGCAGGTCCACACGGACTTCCGCCCCCCGCTCGCGGACTTCCTCCTGGCGTTCCAGCAGGGCTGCCCGCACCGCCGCCGCCAGTTCCACCGGCCGGATGTCCAGGGCCTGCTGGTCCAGCCTGGCGTGGCTCAGCAGGTCGTCGATGAGCTGATTCATCCTTTCCGCCGACGAGCGGATATAGCCGACGAAGAGCATGCCCTCCTCTTCCAGCCGCGCGGCGTAATTCTTTTCCAGGAGGCCGGCGAAGTTCCGGATGGTGCGCAGGGGAGATTTCAGGTCGTGGGAAGCGGCATAGGTGAAGGCCTGCAGTTCCCGGTTCACCGCCGTCAGTTCGGCGGTGCGGGCCGCCACCTGGTCCTCCAGCTGCATCTTGTAGGCGGCCTGGGCGAGTTCCAGCCGTTTCCGCTCGGTGATGTCCTGGATGGCGCCATAGCAGTGCCGGGCCCGTCCCTGGTCGTCGAAGACGAACTCGCCGCGCAGGTGAATGGTGCGCTCCCCCCCGTCGGGGCGGATGATGCGGTATTCCCGGTCCACGGCCCGGCGCTCCGCCATGGCCACCGTCCACTCCTCGAAGCTGCGCAGCCGATCTTCGGGGTGGAGGAGCGAAACGAAGAGCCGGGCACTCGGTGCCACGGCGCCCGGGGACAGCCCCAGCAGGCGGAAAGTCTCGTCGGACCAGATCACCGGGCTGCTGCGCAGATCGGCGCCTTGGGCGAGGTCTACGGACCAGGCGCCGAGACGGGCCATCTGTCCGGCCTGGACCAGCGCCGCCTGGCTGCGGCGCAGCTCCTGCTCGGTGGTTTTCAGGGCGGTGATGTCGGTGTAGCTGGCCACGCACCCCCGCACCCCGCCTTCCTCGTCGAAGAGAGGCACGGCATTGCCCAGGAGCCACAGGGTGCGCCCATCCGCGAATTCCAGATGGCACTCCTGGCGCATTTCGGGCCGGCCCGCGGCGGCGGCCCGCTGCATGGGCAGTTCCTTCGGGCCCAGCCGGCGGCCGTCCGGACCATGGATTTGATAGAGGGGGGCCGCATCCCCTTCGAAGGCCGAAACGGAAATGTTCGTTCCCGCCTCCACGCCGAACATCTCGTTGGCGGCTCCGTTGCCGACGATGCGGCGGCATTCCTTGTCCTCGGCGATCAGCACCGGCGCCGGCACGGCCGCCATGAAAGCCTCGAGCTCCTCGTTGCGCCGCCGCAGGGCCTGGGCGGCAGCCAGGCTGGCCAGCAGCTGCTGCCGGCTCCAGAAGACCCAGAGGACGATGGCGCTGGCGACGATGGCGGCCGTCACGCCGGCGACGCTGACCCAGGCGACCCAGCCGACATTGCGGAAGACTTCCGCCTGGTCCACCTTGGTCACCATCCGCCAGGGCGTTCCGGCGATGGGCCGCAGGTAGGACAGCACCGGTACGCCCCGGTAGTCGATGCCGGCAAACAGCCCTTCCCTACCCCGCACCGCCTGGGCCGCAGGCAGGTCGCCCCGATCCAGGGGCAGGTGGTAGCTGAGGGCCGTGCCGTGGCGGTGGCGCAAGTCGTTCAGGAACAGGGCCTCGTCCCCGTCCTGGCGCACCAGCAGGGTCTCGGCAGTCTCGCTGGCGGTCGGCCAGCTCTCGATCAGGGGGAAGAGATGGCGCCGGGGGTTCATGCACAGCCGCAGGTAGCCCAGCACCCCGTCGTCTGTGTCGCCCCGCACCGACAGGACGTAGCAGAAGTCGATATGGTCCCCGTCCTGGAACAGGTCGACGAGGTGGAGCCCGGGGCTGCGCCCGATGTCGGGCAGCAGCGCCGCCGGGAGCGCCGGGTCCCGGTGGCCGAGGGTACCGATCGCGAGGCTGGGGCGCCCTTGCCGGTCCAGCAATTCGATGCTTGCGTACTGGTCGTTGATGCCCATGGACTCCAGGCGGGCGCGCAGCCGCTTGCCGCTGGTGGATTCCCGGTCTTCCAGCCAATGCTTGAGGTCTTCCCGGAAATAGGTGGTCCCAGCCAGGGCCAGGGCGTCGAGGCGGCGCTCGGCAAGCCAGTCCTGAATCTGCTCGGCCTTGAAATTGGCGATGGCCTGGAGCTCCTGGTTCTCTCTTTCCCGCAGGTAGTCTGACTCAGTGCTGTAGGCCCACCAGCCGATGGTGGCGATGGCCGCGGCCATGAGGATGAATACAGCCAGGAAACGCCCCGCCCGGGGCCCCAACGGCCCGGCCGCCCAGCCGCTCCCCTCCCGGCGACGAATCAATGCCACCTTGTGTCCCCTTGTTGTCGCATCGCTCGACACGGCGATGTCTTCACTTCGTCACGGGCGGCATACCGGCGTCGCGATATGCCAAACGTTAAATTATGCGACAAATCCGGCCCACGGGGAATTTCGCGGAGCGCGGCTGGCTCCTTGTCCAGGTGCAGGACATGGGCCTATGTCCGAAGCGTCGGGCCGAACGGCTTGCGGATGGCGGGCTGGCGCGCCCGGAGGGACTCGAACCCCCGACCTACGGCTTAGAAGGCCGTTGCTCTATCCAGTTGAGCTACGGGCGCCAGGATCAGGACGACAGGAACAGAAGGGGGAAAACGGTGGTCGGGGTGGAGAGATTCGAACTCCCGACATCCTGCTCCCAAAGCAGGCGCGCTACCAGACTGCGCTACACCCCGAAGAGCGACGGATTCTAGCCACCCCCCCCTGCCCCGTCAAGGACGCCACCCGGGAAGCCAGGCCAGCCGGGTGCGGCGCCAAACCGGCACACGCATTTCTTGCAGCCGGCCCGGTATTCTGATATTAAGTCGGTTTTTTCGTCACCGGGACGTATCATCAAAATGGCAGAAGAACTGCTCCACAAGCATTTCCCCCCGTACGAACCCAAGCAGGGCGAGGAGTACATGAGCGCGAAGCAACTCGCGCATTTCCGCAATATGCTGGAAACGCTCAAGAAGGAACTGAGCCAGGACATCGAACGCACCGTGCACACGATGCAGGACGAAGCGACCGTTTTCGCCGACCCCAACGACCGTGCCAGCCAGGAGACCGACATCGCCATCGAGCTCCGCAACCGGGACCGGGAACGCAAGCTGATCAAGAAGATCGACGAGACCATCGGCCGCATCGACAGCGGCGACTACGGCTTCTGCGACAAGTGCGGGGTCGAGATCGGCATCAAGCGGCTGGAGGCCCGGCCGACCGCCACCCTCTGCATCGACTGCAAGACCCTGGAGGAGATGAAGGAAAAGCAGATGGCGAAGTGAGCTTCGCCATTCGACGGCCGGCCCCTTCGCCGGCTGTCCAATGAGAAACGGGCGCCTGGGGCGCCCGTTTTCATTTCGGGATATCTCCCGGATTACTGCTGGGGCTGCTGGGCAGCACCCTCTTCCGCGGCGACCGCCTTCATGGACAGCTTGACGCGGCCCCGGTCGTCGGTCTCCAGGACCTTGACGCGGACCACTTGGCCTTCCTTGACGTAGTCGTTCACGTTGTTGACCCGCTCCTGGGCGATCTGGGAGATGTGCAGGAGGCCGTCGCGGCCCGGCAGGACCTGGACGATGGCGCCGAAGTCGAGGATCTTGAGGACGGTACCCTCGTAGATCTTGCCGATTTCCACCTCGGCGGCGATCTCCTCGATGCGCTTGCGGGCAGCCGCGGCGGCATCGCCATTGGTGGCGGCGATGGTGATGCTGCCGTCGTCCTGGATGTCGATGGTGGTGCCGGTTTCCTCGGTGATGGCGCGGATGACGGCGCCGCCCTTGCCGATCACGTCGCGGATCTTCTCCGGGTTGATCTTCAGGGTGTAGAGGCGGGGCGCGTAAGCGGACATCTCTTCCCGGTGACCGGACTGGGCAGACTGCATCAGATCGAGGATGTGCATGCGGGCATCCTTGGCCTGGGCCAGGGCGACCTGCATGATCTCCTTGGTGATGCCCTGGATCTTGATGTCCATCTGCAGGGCGGTGACGCCGCCGGTGGTGCCGGCTACCTTGAAGTCCATGTCGCCCAGGTGGTCTTCGTCACCCAGGATGTCGGTCAGCACGGCGAAGCGGTTGCCTTCCTTGATCAGGCCCATGGCGATGCCGGCCACGTGGGCCTTGAGGGGCACGCCGGCGTCCATCAGCGCCAGGGAGCCGCCACAGACGGAGGCCATGGAGGAGGAGCCGTTGGACTCGGTGATCTCGGACACCACCCGCATGGAGTAGCTGAAGTCTTCCGGCTTCGGCAGGACGGCAAGCAGAGCCCGCTTGGCCAGGCGGCCGTGGCCGATTTCCCGGCGCTTTGGGGAGCCGACGCGGCCGGTTTCGCCGGTGGCGAAGGGGGGCATGTTGTAGTGGAGCATGAAGCGCTCCTTGTACTCGCCGGCCAGGGCGTCGATGATCTGCTCGTCGCGGCCGGTGCCCAGGGTGGCGATCACCATGGCCTGGGTCTCGCCGCGGGTGAACAGGGCGGAGCCGTGGGTACGGGGCAACACGCCGCTGCGGATGCTGATGGGGCGCACGGTGCGGGTGTCACGGCCGTCGATGCGGGGCTGGCCGGAGAGGATGCGGCCGCGGACGATGCCGGCTTCCAGTTCGAAGAACAGGTTGCCGACGGTGTTCTCGTCCGGAGCGCCTTCGCCGGCGCACAGGGCGGCGACGGCTTCGGCACGCAGGGCCTTGACGGCCTGGCTGCGGGTCTGCTTGCTGGTGATGTTGTAGGCCTCTTCCAGCTTGGCGCCGCAGATTTCCTTCAGACGGGCCACCAGGGCCTCGTCCTTGGCCGGGGCCTGCCAGTCCCACTCGGGCTTGCCGCCCTCTTCCACCAGCTGGTTGATGGCCTCGATGGCCTTCTGCATCTCGGTGTGGCCGAAGACGACGGCGCCGAGCATGACGTCCTCGGACAGTTCCTTGGCTTCGGACTCAACCATCAGCACGGCGCGCTCGGTGCCGGCGACCACCAGGTCGAGCTGGGTTTCCTTGAGCTGGGTGGCGGTCGGGCAGAGGACGTACTCGCCATTGATGTAGCCGACCCGGGCGGCGCCGATGGGGCCGTTGAAGGGGACGCCGGAGATGGCCAGGGCGGCGGAGGCGCCGATCATGGCCGGAATGTCGGCGTCGATTTCCGGGTTAAGGGACAGGACGGTGGCGACCACCTGGACTTCGTTATAGAAGCCGTCCGGGAAGAGCGGGCGGATCGGGCGGTCGATGAGGCGGGAAGTCAGGGTCTCCTTCTCGGAGGGACGGCCTTCGCGCTTGAAGAAGCCACCGGGAATACGGCCGGCGGCGTAAAACTTTTCCTGGTAATCGACGGTCAGCGGGAAGAAATCCTGGCCGGGCTTGGCTTCCTTGGCGGCTACGACGGTGACCAGCACCACCGTGTCGTCCATGGACACCACCACGGCGCCGCCTGCCTGGCGAGCGATCTCACCGGTCTCCAGGGTCACCTGGTGGGCACCGTAGGTGAAGGTCTTTTTCACGACGTTAAACATATTTTCCTTTCACTCTCTATCTATCGACATTCACGACAATTCAACGACTTACACACATCTCAACAACAGTATTGCAGCCCCTAAAGCAAAAAGAGCGGTCGGGATGCTTCCGGACCGCTCTTTCGGGGCTTCGGCCTTTGTTACTTCCGCAGGCCGAGGCGGGTGATCAGAGTCCGGTAGGACTCGATATTCTTGCCCTTCAGGTAGTCCAGCAGCTTGCGGCGCTGGCTGACCAGGCGCAGCAGACCACGGCGGGAGTGGTGGTCCTTGGTGTGCTCCTTGAAGTGGCCGGTCAGGTCATTGATGCGGGCGGTGAGCAGAGCGATCTGCACTTCCGGGGAGCCGGTGTCGCCCTTGGCGCGCTGGAAGTCGCCGACGATGCCGGCCTTCTGTTCGGTGGTGATAGCCATGTCAAACTCTCTTTCTTTTGGAAACGACGCCGCCCCGGTTTGATAGAGCCAGCGCCAATATTGAACACTTTTCCCGTAGACAACGGAAACGGCGGATTGTATCAGATTATCCCTGTAGTTGTACCAGGCGCTTGGGCTGCAATTGATGATCCGGCCCCTGCTCCCCTACCCCGGCCAGCCGGCCATCTATGTAGACCCGGTATTTTCCCGGCGCGCCGGCCAGCGGTACGGAGTTGCCATGCCGGAAGCGCTGGGCGGCGCCGCCGTCCAGATGCACCGCCGGCAGGCTTTGCAGGAGGGCGTCCACCGGCTGCAGGCAAGCGGTCCGCTCTTCCTCGGCCATGGCTTCCAGGGCGGCCAGGGTAACGCTGCCGGCAAGGTCCAGGTCGCCGACGCAGGTGCGGCGCAGGGCCGTCAGGTGGGCGCCGCAGCCGAGGGCTTCGCCGAGGTCGGCGGCCAGCACCCGGATATAGGTGCCCTTGCTGCACTTCACCCGCAGGGACAGGCTGTCGCCGCCGAAGCCCAGCAGCTCGATGGCATGGATGGTCACCGGCCGGGCCTCCCGCTCCACTTCGATGCCCTGGCGGGCCAGTTCATAGAGGGGCCGGCCGTCCCGCTTGAGTGCCGAGTGCATGGGCGGCACCTGGAGGATGTCGCCGGTGAACCGGGGCAGCGCCCCCTGGACGTCGGCTTCGGTGACTGCCACCGGCCGGGTCGCCTTGACGGCCCCTTCGGCATCGCCCGAGTCTGTGGTGATGCCGAGCTTGAGGGTGGCCTCGTAGGTCTTGTCGGCATCGAGGAGGTCGGCGGAAAACTTGGTGGCCTCGCCGAAGCACAGGGGCAGCAGACCCGAAGCCAGCGGATCGAGGGTGCCGGTATGCCCGCCCTTGGCGGCCGAGAACAGCCGCCGGGCCTTCTGCAGGGCGTCGTTGGACGACAGCCCGACGGGCTTATCGAGCAGCAGGACGCCATCCACCTGTTTCCAGGTGCGCTTCTTCTGCATCTGCATGGTGAGGACTACTCTTCCGGCGTCTGGTCGCTGATGGCCTTGGCCTGGTCGATGAGCTGGCTCAGGTTGGCGCCCCGCTCCAGGGAAGCGTCGTGCACGAAGTGGAGTTCCGGCAGGGTATGGATCTTGACCCGCCGCCCCAACTCCCGGCGCAGGAAGCCCGAGGCCCGCTTCAGGCCCTTCTGGATATCGTCCAGGTGCTCCGGGTGCAGGGTGGTGAAGAAGACCTTGGCGTGGGCGTAGTCCGGGGTCAGCTCGACCGCCGTCAGGCTGATCATGCCGACCCGGGGGTCCTTCAATTCGGTCTGGATGAGCACCGCCAGGTCCCGGCGGATCTGCTCGGAAACGCGGTCGGCGCGGTTAAAGGCTTTTTTCACAGTTGAGCAATCTAGTGCCTGAAAGCGCAACTCGGGCTAGACGCAACCCCCGCCGGCAGTGCTGATGGCACTGCGAGGGGGCTGCGACGTCGCCCGAGTAGGCTGGCATCCTTATAGAGTACGGGCGACTTCCTGGATTTCGTAAACTTCCAGATGATCGCCTTCCTGGATGTCGTTGTTGCCGCGCAGGGACAGGCCGCATTCGAACCCGGCCCGCACTTCCTTGACGTCGTCCTTGAAGCGCTTCAGGGAATCCAGCTCCCCGTCCCACTGGACCACGTTGTTGCGCAGCAGGCGGACACGGGCATTGCGCTTGATGATGCCGTCCAGAACGTAGCAGCCAGCAATCGTACCCACCCTCGAAATGTGGAAAACTTGGCGGATTTCCACCGTACCCAGGGTCTGCTCGCGCTTCTCCGGGGTCAGCATGCCGGACAGGGCGGCCTTGACCTCGTCCACCGCGTCGTAGATCACGTTGTAGTAGCGGAGATCGACGCCGAAGGTCTCGGCCAGCTTGCGCGCACCGGCATCGGCCCGGGTGTTGAAGCCAATGATGACGGCCGACGAGGCCTGAGCCAGGTTCACATCGGATTCGCTGATGCCGCCCACGGCACCATGGATGACGTTGACCCGCACTTCGTCGGTGGACAGCTTGGACAGGGCATGGACCAGAGCTTCCTGGGAACCCTGCACGTCGGCCTTGATGATAAGCGGCAGGGTCTTGACCTCGCCCTCCTTCATCTGCTCGAACATGCTTTCGAGCTTGGCGGCCTGCTGCTTGGCCAGCTTCACGTCCCGGAACTTGCCCTGGCGGAAGAGCGCGATCTCCCGCGCCTTCTTCTCGTCGTTGAGGACGATGGCCTCCTCGCCGGCAGCCGGCACATCGGACAGGCCGAGGATCTCCACCGGGATGGAAGGACCGGCCTCGTTAATCTGCTTGCCGTTCTCGTCCAGCATGGCGCGGACACGGCCGAACACCTGGCCGGCCAGGACGACATCGCCCCGGCGCAGGGTGCCGGACAGAACCAGCATGGTAGCCACGGCACCACGGCCCTTGTCGAGGCGGGCTTCGATGATGAGGCCCTTGGCCGGAGCCTCCTTCTGGGCCTTCAGTTCGAGAACTTCGGCCTGGAGCAGGACGTTTTCCAGCAGGTCGTCGATGCCGGTGCCCTTCTTGGCGGAAACCGGTACGAAGGGGGAATCGCCGCCGTACTCTTCCGGCACCACGCCTTCCGCGACCAGTTCCTGCTTGACGCGGTCCGGATTGGCGTCCGGCTTGTCCATCTTGTTGATGGCCACCACCAGGGGCACGCCGGCCGCCTTGGCGTGGTGGATGGCTTCCTTGGTCTGGGGCATGACGCCATCGTCGGCCGCGACGACCAGGATGACGATGTCGGTGGCCTTGGCGCCGCGCGCCCGCATGGCGGTAAACGCCTCGTGGCCCGGGGTGTCCAGGAAGGTCACGGTGCCCCGGTCGGTTTCCACGTGATAGGCGCCGATGTGCTGGGTGATGCCGCCCGCTTCGCCCGCCGCCACCTTGGCGCGGCGGATGTAGTCCAAGAGCGATGTCTTGCCGTGGTCGACGTGGCCCATGACGGTCACCACCGGAGCCCGGGGCTCCAGGGGAACGTCCTTGCGATCCGGGCTTTCGGTCAGGAAGGCATCCGGCTCGTCGAGCTTGGCCGCCACCGCCTTGTGGCCCATTTCCTCCACCACGATCATGGCAGTTTCCTGGTCGAGGACCTGGTTGATGGTGACCATGGTACCCATCTTCATCATCGCCTTGATGACTTCGGTGGCCTTGACCGCCATCTTGTGGGCAAGGTCGGCCACCGAGATGGTCTCGGGAATGTGAACTTCCCGCACCATGGGCTCGGTCGGGGCCTGGAAGCCGCCCTGGCCGTCATCGGCCTTGCCGTGCCGCTTGCCGCCGTGCTTGGCCTCACGCCAGCCGGCGCCGGCATCGCCGCCGCGGGTCCGCAGGCCGCCCTTCTTCTTGCTGTCGTCGGTGCCGCGGCCTTCGTCTTTCTTGCCGCCCTTCTTCACATCCTTGGCGGCTTCCGGCTTCTTGTGCAGGGTGCTGCCCTTTTCCGGGGCGCCTTCGGCCGTCTTGGCCTGGGCCGCCGCCTGCTGCTTGGCGAGTTCCGCCGCACGGGCGGCCGCGGCCGCCGCTTCGGCTTGCTGGCGCAGGCGGGCAAGCTCGGCTTCCCGTACTTGCTTTTCCTTCACGTCCCGGGCCTGGCGTTCCCGCAGCTCGCGCTGGCGGCGAGCCTCTTCCTCGCGGGCCTTCAGCTCGGCTTCGCCGAGGTAGGAAGGCACGCGGGGCTGGGGCTTGGCCTGGGGTTCAGGTTTCGGCTCTTCCACCACCTCGGGCTCAGGCTGCGGCTCCGGCTCCGGCTGGGGTTCCGGCTCCGGTTCCGGTTCCGGCTCGGGCTCCGGCTGCACCTGGGGCTCGAGGAGCACGGGTTCCGGCTGCGGCTCAGGCTGCAGCACGG
Source organism: Rhodocyclaceae bacterium (assembly GCA_035255045.1). Lineage (GTDB taxonomy): Bacteria > Pseudomonadota > Gammaproteobacteria > Burkholderiales > Rhodocyclaceae > JAGTRP01. The sequence continues at coordinate 59,877 of DATFAA010000101.1, forward strand.
GTTCCGGCTGCACTTCCGGCTCCTGCAGCTCGGCCACGGCCACCGGCGCTTCAGCCAGATGATCCGCCGCGTCGCGCTTGACCAGCACCCGCTTCTTGCGGACTTCCACCTGAACGGTGCGGGCCCGGCCCATGGAATCGGTGGCCTTGATCTCCGACGTCTGCTTGCGGGTCAGGGTGATCTTGGTCTTGGTATCGGCGTCGCCGTGGGAGCGGCGCAGGTAGTCCAGCAGCCGCGCCTTGTCCTGGTCGGCCAGGGTGTCGCTGCTGCCGGTCTTGTGCACACCGGCCCGGGCCAGCTGCTCGAGCAGGGCCTCCACCGGCATCTTAAGTTCTATCGCAAATTGGGAAACACTAGTCACTGCCATCATTCACCCCCCGCTCACTCGAACCAGTGAGCCCGTGCCGTCACGATCAGCTGCTTGGCACGTTCCTGGTCTATACCCGTCATTTCGGTGAGTTCATCCACCGCCAGCTCCGCCAGGTCGTCACGGGTCTTGACGCCTTGTTCGGCCAATTTGGCCGCCAGTTCCTTGTCCATGCCGTCGAGGCCGATGAGGTCCTCGGAAACTTCCTCGAGCTTCTCCTCGGTGGCGATGGCTTCGGTCAATAGCACGTTGCGAGCGCGGTTCCGCAGCTCGTTGACGATATCCTCGTCCAGGCCTTCGATTTCCAGCATTTCGGCCAGGGGAACGTAGGCCACCTCTTCCAGGGTGGAGAAGCCTTCCGCGATCAGCAGGTCGGCCAGTTCCTCGTCGATGTCCAGCTTCTCGATGAACATGACGCGGGTGACGGCATGCTCGGCTTCGGAACGCTTGGCGGACTCTTCCTGGGTCATCAGATTGATATTCCAACCGGTTAGTTCCGAGGCCAGGCGTACGTTCTGGCCGTTACGGCCGATGGCGATGGCCAGGTTGTCCTCGTCCACCACCACGTCCATGGAGTGCTTTTCCTCATCCACGACGATGGAGGTCACTTCGGCCGGCGACAGGGCGCCGATGACGAACTGGGCCGGGTCGGCGGACCACAGGACGATGTCGATATTCTCGCCGCCGATCTCGTTGCGCACCGCCGTGACGCGGGAGCCGCGCAGGCCGACGCAGGTGCCGATGGGATCGACCCGCGGGTCGTTGGACTTGACCGCGATCTTGGCGCGCAGGCCGGGATCCCGGGCGCAGGCCTTGATCTCCATGAGGCCGTCGGAAATCTCCGGCACTTCCAGCTCGAAGAGGCGGATGATGAATTCAGGCGCCGTGCGGGACAGGATGATCTGGGGGCCGCGGGCATTGCGGTCGATGCGCAGCAGGTAGGCCTTGACCCGGTCCCCGACCCGGAGGTTCTCCTTCGGGATCATCTGGTCCCGGGGCAGCATGGCTTCGATCTTGCCGGCCTCGACGATGGCGTTGCCCCGCTCCATGCGCTTGATGGTGCCGGAGACGACGTGTTCCTTGCGTTCCAGGAAGTCGTTCAGGATCTGCTCGCGCTCGGCGTCACGGATCTTCTGGAGGATGACCTGCTTGGCGGCTTGGGCGCCGATGCGGCCGAAGTCGATGGGCTCGAGGGGCTCTTCCAGGTAGTCGCCCGGCTCCACGTCCGGGTCGTCCTTCTGGGCCTCGGACAGAGGAATCTGGAGATATTCGTTCACGTACTCGTCATCGGGCACGACCTGCCAGCGACGGAAGGATTCGAAATTGCCGGTATTGCGGTCGATCGTCACCCGTACTTCGGCCTCGTCGTGGATGCGCTTCTTGGTCGCCGACGCCAACGCCAGCTCCAAGGCACCGAAGACGATTTCCTTGCCGACGTTCTTTTCCCGCGCCAGTGCGTCCACCAGCAGCAACATTTCACGGCTCATATCCTCAACCTCCTAATCCTTCAGTCGAATTTCGGCACCAGACGGGCCTTTTCGATATTGTTCAGTTCCAGTTCGATCTCGGTCCCGCCCTCGGGCAATCGCAACCCGACCTTGCCGTCCTTCAACCCGAGCAGCTCGCCCTGGAAATTCCGCCGCCCATTCAGGGGGATGCGCACCTTGATCTGGATGACCCGGCCGGCGAAGCGCTCGAAATCCTCAGCCTTCTTCACCACCCGGTCGAGGCCCGGGGAAGAGATTTCGAGGCGGTCGTAATCCACGTTCTCGACCTCCAGGAGGCGCGACAATTGGTTGGAAACCTTGGCGCAATCCTCCACATCGACGCCGTTTTCCTTACCCGGCAGATCGATGAAGACCCGAATGGTGCGGCCGCGGGGCGACAGCTCGAGATCCACGAGCTCGTAGCCGAGGCCAATCACGGTTTTTTCCAGTAAAGCGTGCAAATCCATAAGTACAAATAAAAAATGGGCGAATCGCCCACCCTGAAAAAATATCTCGCCAGCGACGGCGAGCGGAAGAAACCCGTGAATTATAACGATTTTCCTCCGCTCCGTAAATTATAGCGCGCCGCTTTCAGACGGTCCGGGGCTCCTTTTCCGCCGTTTCCAGCTCCCGCAGAAGCCGTTTGACCTCCTGTTCGTCAAGTTCACGGCTCTTGCCGCGCTTGAGCAGGGGCGGCAGGGTGAAGGGGCCGTAGCGCACGCGGATGAGGCGGCTGACCGTGCAGCCCACCGTCTCGAACATGCGCCGCACCTCCCGGTTGCGGCCCTCATACAAGGTCACCCGGTACCAGTGGTTGGCCCCCTCGCCGCCGGCATCCTCCAGGCTGGCGAAGCTGGCCGGGCCGTCCTCCAGCTCGACGCCGGAAACGAGCTGCTTCTTGGCTTCCTCGGTGAGGTCACCGAGAACCCGCACCGCGTACTCACGGATGAGCTGGGAGCTGGGGTGCATGAGCTTGTTGGCCAGCTCGCCGGAGGTGGTGAACAGGAGCAGCCCGGAGGTGTTGAAGTCCAGGCGGCCGACCGCGATCCAGCGCCCGGAGCGCATGCGCGGCAGGGCTTCGAAGACCGAGGGGCGGCCGTCCGGGTCGTCCCGGGAGACGATTTCACCTTCCGGCTTGTGGTACATCAGTACCCGGGGCGCCCGGTTGCTGACGAAGCGCAGGTTCACCAGCCTGCCGTTGACCTTGACCCGGTCGTTGGGACCCACCAGCTGCCCGATTTGGGCGGTTTCGCCATTGACGTTCACCCGGCCGGCGGCGATCCACTCCTCCATTTCCCGGCGGGAGCCGATGCCGGCCTGGGCCAGCACCTTGTGCAGGCGCTCCGGTTTGGCGGCGGGCGCCGCGGCGCGCTGTCCGCCGGCCCGCTGACCCTGGCGGTCGGAGCGTCCGCCCCGGGGCGCCGGCGCCCGACCCCGCGGCCGCTCGGCTTCTAAACCGTGCTCCTGCCGGGCGGCGCCGCGCCGGCCGCGCTGGGCCTGGTCTTCCGCGACGGCGGCATCTTCCGGCTCGGCGCCCCGCCGGCGGCGGGGAGAGGCGTCGTTGGGTCCGTCCTTTTTCTGGGGGGGACGGAAGGGGGTTTTCTTAGGCCGCATTGT
>DATFAA010000102.1:0-20421 GCA_035255045.1 Rhodocyclaceae bacterium
TCCATCTACGGCGGCAACCTGCCCACCACCCCCTATTGCGCCAACCAGGAGGGCAGGGGGCCGGCCTGGAACAACTCCCTGTTCGAGGACAATGCCGAATTCGGCCTCGGCATGCGCCTGGCCACCGACCAGCTGGCCGCCGAGGCCCGCCGCCGGCTCCAGGCCCTGGCGGCCGAGGTCGGCGCCGAGCTGGTTGACGGCCTGCTGCAGGCGGACCAGTCCGACGAGGCCGGCATCTTCGCCCAGCGGGAGCGGGTCGCCGCCCTCAAGGAGCACCTCGCCGCCCTCGCCACCCCGGCCGCCGCCGAGCTGGCGGCCCTGGCCGACTACCTGGTGCGGCGCAGCATCTGGCTGGTGGGGGGCGACGGCTGGGCCTACGACATCGGCTTCGGCGGCCTCGACCACGTCCTCGCCTCCGGGGAGGACGTCAATATCCTGGTGCTCGACACCGAAGTCTATTCCAATACCGGCGGCCAGACTTCCAAGGCCACTCCCCTGGGGGCGGTGGCCAAGTTCTCCGCCGGCGGCAAGCCCAGCCGCAAGAAGGACCTGGCCCGCATCGCCATGGACTACGGCAATGTCTATGTCGCCCAAGTGGCCTACGGAGCCAAGGATGTGCACACCCTGAAGGCCTTCCTGGAGGCGGAGAGCTATCCCGGCGTCTCCCTAATCGTCGCCTACAGCCCCTGCATCGCCCACGGCTACGATCTCGCCCACAACCTGGAGCAGCAGGATCTGGCGGTGAAGTCGGGGCACTGGCCCCTGCTGCGCTACGACCCGCGGCGGCGGGCCGAGGGCCGCAATCCCCTGACGGTGGACAGCGCCGCCCCGAGCGTCCCCTTCGCCCAGTTCGCCGGCGGCGAGACCCGGTTCACTGCCCTGGCGGCGCGGCAGCCGGAGACGGCTGCCCACTTCCTGGCGGCGGCCGAAGAGGACGCCCGCCGCCGGCACCAGGAGTATTCCAGCCTGGCGGCCCTGCCGCTGCCTGGAGAGGAAGAGAGGAAGAAGGACTGAGGGCCGGCGCTCAGGCGGCTTCGGCGTGGTGGCCGTCGCCGTCCCGGGGCACGCGGCGGCCCCGCAGCCAGCTCCAGCGGCCGGAGGCGAGGAGCCGCTTCTGGGCGTGGTCCACCACGGGCGAGGTGGCCAGGGTGGTGAGGTTGTCACCCGCCACCGATTCCAGCATGCGCAGGAGATGCAGGCCGCACAGGTCGATTTCCCGCACGCCTGACAGATCCATCTCGAAGCGACTGTAGCGGCGCAGGGCGTCGACGATGAGATCGTCCAATTCCCCGGCGAATTCGTGGGTCAGCGAGCCGTCGAAAACCAGCCGGCAAACGCCCTTGTTGTCGATGAGATTGAGGCCCATGAGGGGTGAGTCTCCAATGAAATTATTTGCCTTTCCCTTGCCTTCAAAGCTACGGAAACGGCCAGGGGCGGGCAATACGGGGCGCTCCATATAAGTAGCAGCACGTATGCTCAAATCATTGACCCGAACATGAGCATGCACTAATTTGAATTCCCTCGAAGGCAATCCCTTTTTGTGCGACAGATCAGATGTCGCCGCCCAAACTTGGCCCCGAAAACCAAACCGATCCACCACTGGCACAACCTGCCGTGGCTCGCGGGAACAGCGGTCCTCTACGCAGTCCTCGCCAAGCTCGTGCTCGGCTTCTGTTACTCCCACGGCCTTCCGGTCGTCTTCTGGCCGGGTGCCGGATTGGGGCTGGCCACCCTGCTGCTGGGCGGCCGGGGAGCATGGGCGGCCATCTTTGCCGGCGCCTTCGTCGGGATACTGTGGTGGGGGGAATCCCTGCCGGCTGCCGTCCTGTTCGCCGCCGCCAATACCCTCGAACCGGTCCTCGGGGCCCTGCTGCTGACCCGATTCAGCCGCTTCGACCCGGCGCTGCCCTCGGCCCGGGACTTCTATCGCCTCCTCGGCCTGGCCGGCCTGGTCAGTCCCGGGGTCATCACCGCCTTCGTGGCCTGGGGCCTGCTGCTGCTCGGCGAGCCGGGAGGCGACGCCTACTGGCGCCTGGTCGGGGCCTGGTGGATGGGCAACACCCTGGGCATCGTCCTGGTGACCCCCCTCATCCTGGTCTGGCGCCGGCCTCCCGCCTTCCGGCCGCTGCGCGCCCTGGAGGCGCTGGTGGTGCTGGGTGCGGCCCTGCTGATCGGGCAGATCGTCTTCCTGGACTGGTTCCACGACTGGTTCCACCCCTACAACCGGGGCTACTGGATGTACCTCTTCGTCATCCCGGTGGCGGTGCGCTTCGGTCCCCACGGCGTGCTGCCCCTGCTGCTGGGGGTCACCGTCCAATCCATGGTGGGGGCCGCCCAGGGGGTTGGCTTCTTCCACAACGAGCTGACCCGTAGCCAGCCCGGCAATTTCTGGGCCTATTCCATGACCCTCGTCACCGTCGGCATGTCCCTGGCGACCATGCTGATGGAGCGGCGGATGGCCCACCAGGCCCTCCAGAAGAGCGAGGCGGAACTGCGCCAGGCGCACCGGCTGGCTGCGGTGGGCCGCTGGTCCTGGGATCTGGGGACGGACACCCACCGCTGGTCGGAGGAGATATTCCGCATCTACGGCCGCGACCCGGCGTTGCCCCCGGCCGTCTACCCGGAGGTGCAGCAGTACTTCACGCCGGCGTCCTGGGAGCGCCTGGCGGCGGCGGTGGAAACGGCCCTGGACAGCGGCCAGGCCTACGAATGCGACGCCGAAGTGGTGCGCTCGGACGGCAGCCACCGCTGGATCGTGGCCCGGGGCCAGGCGGTGCGCGGGCCCCAGGGCACCATCCGGGAGCTCCACGGCACCGTTCAGGACATCACCCAGCGCAAGCGCGTGGAGGCGGCCCTGGCTGAGAGCGAGGAGCGGATGCACCTGCTCATCGACCACGCCCCGGTGGCCCTGGCGATGTTCGACCGCAACATGTGTTACCTGGCGGTCAGCCACCGCTGGCTGGCCGATTACGGTCTCCTGGGGCGGAACATCATCGGCCGCCACCACTACGAGGTCTTTCCCGAAATCCCGGAGCGCTGGAAGCTGGTGCACCGGCGCGGGCTGGCCGGAGATATCGTGCGGAAGGATGAAGACCGCTTCGAGCGCCTGGACGGCACGGTGCAATGGCAGCGCTGGGAAGTGCGGCCGTGGCAGGGGGCCGACGGCTCCATCGGCGGCATCGTCGTATTCACCGAAGACATCACCGACCGCAAGCACGCAGCCGAGGCCCTGCAGGAAAGCGAAGCCCGCTTCCGGGCCACCTTCGAGCAGGCAGCCGTCGGCATCTGCCACAACGCCCTGGACGGGCGCTGGCTGCGCATGAACCGGAAACTGTGCGAGATCGTTGGCTACACCGAGGACGAGCTGCGGGCCATGAGTTTCCAGGACATCACCCACCCGGATGATCTCCAGCCCGATCTGGCCAACGTGAAGAGGCTGCTGTCCGGGGAGGTCCCTACCTACTCCATGGAGAAGCGCTACCTGCGCATGGACGGCAGCATCGTCTGGGTCACCCTCACAGCCGTCCTGGTCCGCCATCCCGATGGCTCCCCGGACTACTTCCTGTCGATCGTCCAGGACATCACCCGGCGCAAGCGGGCCGAGGCGGCGCTGCAGGCCCTCCATACCGAGATGGAGCACCTGATGAAATTCCAGGTGGCCAGCCAGACGGCCGCCGCCTTCGCCCACGAGCTCAACCAGCCCCTGAGCGCCATCGCCTCCTACGCGGAAGCGGCCCTGCGCCTGCTGCGCCGGGGCAATCCCCGCCCGGACCGCCTCAACCACGCCCTGGAAAGCACCGCCCAGCAGGCCCAGCGGGCCGGGCGGGTGGTGCGGGAGATGCTGGATTTCATGAACCGGGGGGAGGTCGAGACCGAGGCCGTGCCCCTCAACGACCTCGTCCAGAAGGTGCTGGCCCGGGTCGAGGCGGACGGTTTCGGGGGCGTCCAGTTCCAGCTCGAGCTCGATCCCGGGCTGGCCCACGTCAAGGCCAACCGGCTGCAGGTGGAGAAGGTGCTGGTCAACCTGATCGAGAACGGCATCCAGGCCATGCGGGACGGAGGCGTCGCCATCCCCTCCATCGCGGTCACCGTGCGCACCGGCGCCGATCACGGCATGGCCCAGGTCACGGTCGCCGACAACGGGCCGGGCATCGACCGGGACGCCCTGCACCGGGTCTTCGAACCCTTCTTCACCACCAAGCCCCAGGGCCTCGGCATGGGGCTCGCCATCAGCCGCTCCATCATCGAGGCCCACGACGGCCAGCTCTGGGTCGAGTCCGAGCCCGGCGCCGGCGCCAGTTTCCATTTCACCCTGCCCTTTGCCGAATGACATCACCTACCGTATTCGTCGTCGACGACGACCCCGCCATCCGCGACAGCCTGGCCCTGCTGCTGGAGACCGCCGGCATCGAGGTGGAGTGCTACGAGAGCGCCGAAGCCTTCCTCGACAACCACGACGGTCTCCGGCCGGGCTGCCTGGTGTTGGACGTGCGCATGAAGCAGATGAGCGGCCCGGACCTGCAGGCGGAACTGGTGCGGCGGGGCTGCCATCTGCCCATCGTCTTCCTCACCGCCCACGGCGACATTCCCATGACCGTCCGGGCCATGAAGGCCGGCGCGGTGGACTTCCTCACCAAGCCGGTGGATGGCGGCAAGCTGCTGGAACTGGTCCAGGGCGCCCTGCAGCACTACCGGCAGGTCATGGACCACGACCAGTCCATGGCCAGCCAGCGCGAACGGCTCATGACCCTGACCCCCCGGGAGCGGGAAATCATGGGCCTCATCCTGGCGGGCTACTCCAACAAGACCATCGGCCGGCAACTGGGGATCAGCCACCGCACCGTCGAAATCCACCGCTCCCGCATCCTCCACAAGACCGAGGTCAGCAACGTGCTGGAGCTGGCCCACTTCGCCCTGGAATGCGGCCTGACCGTGGAGGGCAGCGGTACGCCGCCGACGCTTGTCTAAGGTGGCAGTGCATCCTTGCCATCGGGAGCGGCGCCATGCCCACCCTGTTCCTGTGCGGCGACGTCATGACCGGCCGCGGCATCGACCAGATCCTGGCCCACCCCAGCCGTCCGCAGCTATTCGAGCCCTACATCACCTCGGCCGTGGACTACGTCGGCCTGGCGGAGCGGGAAAGCGGCCGGATCGACTACCCGGTCCCTGATCGTTACATCTGGGGCGACGCCCTGGCCGTTCTCGAAGAGATGCAACCCCAGGCCCGCATCATCAACCTGGAGACGGCGGTGACTGCCAGCGAGGAGGCCTGGCCCGGCAAGGGCATCAACTACCGCATGCATCCCGCCAACATCGGCGCCCTGGCCGCCGTCCGGCCGGATTGCTGCGGCCTGGCCAACAACCATGTGCTGGACTGGGGCCGCCCCGGCTTGGCGGAGACCCTGGAAACCCTGGCGGCGGCCGGGCTGGCCTGGGCCGGCGCCGGGCGCAGCCGGGCCGGGGCCTGGGCCCCCGCCGCCATTGACCTGGGCGGGCGGCGGCTGCTGGTCTTCGCGGTCGCGACCGCCGACAGCGGCGTGCCGGCGGAATGGGCGGCGACCGACCGGGAGGCGGGGGTCGCCTGGCTGCCGGACCTGTCCCGGCGCAACCTGGCCGCCGTCCTCGACGCGGTGGCGGCCCACCGCCGGCCCGGCGACCTGGTCCTGGTCTCCATCCACTGGGGCGGCAACTGGGGCTACGGGGTCGGCCGCCGGGAGCAGGAATTCGCCCACGGCCTGGTGGATGGCGGCGTGGACCTGGTCCATGGCCATTCCAGCCATCACCCCAAGGGCATCGAGGTCTACCGGGAGCGCCTCATCCTCTACGGCTGCGGCGACTTCCTCAACGACTACGAGGGCATCCGGGGCCAGCGCGAGTACCGGCCGGACCTGGCCCTCATGTACTTGCCGACCCTGGACCGGGACAGCGGCCGGTTGCAGGAACTGGTGCTGGTCCCGACCCGGATCCGGCACCTGCGGGTGAACCGGGCGCCGGAGGAGGGCGTCGCCTGGCTCCAGGCCATGCTCAACCGGGAAGGGGGACGCTTCGGGACGCGGGTGGAGCGCCGGGGCGAGCGGCTCGCCCTGGGCTGGGATTAGGTTGCCGGCAGGCGGCGCCATTCGGCCGCCAGGGCTTCCGCCAGGTCCGGCAGGCGACGCTCCAGGGCCGGGCTGAGGCCAGCGCCGACATCCACTTCGCCGATCGTGATCCCGGCCAGCACCAGGGATGCCGGCAGCTGCCCCAGGGCCGCCGCCAGCCCCAGGGCGTCGGCGACGCCGAAATGGTGGGACGAAGGGGAATCCGCCGTCTCCAGCAGGTCCGCAAGGGCCAGGCGATGCAGGGTGCCGGGGGAAGCGCCGCTCCTGACGCCATCCACCAGGAGCACGGCGACGGTTCCCGCCAGGGCGTGGACCAGCCCGGCGCCGGGGCGGTCCAGGAGGATGATTTCGGCTCCGGGACAGAGGGGCGCGAGGGCCGCGGCCGCCGCCCAGCCGATGCGGTCGTCGCCGAAGGGCGAGCCGAGGCCGATGATCCGCCCCCTGCTCATCGGCGCGCCACCTTGAGGCGCAGGAAGTGGGTGGCGCAGGAGATGCAGGGGTCGTAGTTGCGGATGACCCGCTCCCCGAGCCGGCGCAGCTCGTCGTCGCCGCGGTCCAGGCCGAAGGCCTCCAGGGAGAGGCGCAGGTCCTCCTCGATGCGGGCCTGGTTCTGGCTGGTGGGGGGCACGAGGCGCACCGCCCGCACCAGGCCGTCGCCGTCGGTGGCGTAGCGGTGCCAGAGGATGCCCCGGGGCGCCTCGGTGACCCCGTAGCCGGTGCCCACCGTTACCGGCACGTCGGCCCAGGGCCGCTCTGGCGTCCAGTAGGCGGCGGCCAGTCGGCGGGCCTCCCGGAGGGCAAAATGGACCTCGGCGGCCCGGGCCGCCAGGGCGTCGAAGGGATTTGAGCTGGGGAAGGCGATGCCGGCGGTGGCGAGGCCTGCCGTTACCTCGTCCGGCAGGCGGTCGACGTTGAGATTGATCCGCGCCAGGGGACCCACCAGGTAGGGACGGCCGTCCAGGGTGGCGTGCAGGGCCGTCGAATGGGGCACCTGGCGCTCCTCTATGCGATTCCCCCAGGCGGCCGCCTCCATATCCAGGCCACTGCTGGAGACGATGCGGCCGGAATAGAGGGGGTATTCCTGCGGGTGGCGCAGGGCGACGCTGACGAACTCCTGGCTCGCGGCAGGGCGGGGCAGGGCGGCGGCCCAGGCCACCAGGGCTGCCCCGTCGGCCAGGGCGGTGTCCAGGTCATCGGCCAGGCGGGCCATATCGGCCGGGTCCGGGGCGCGGTGGAAGCCCCCCAGACGCACCCCGACCGGATGGACCGAGCGGCCGCCGAACAGGCGGATGATGCGGTTACCCAGGGCCTGCAGGCGCAGCCCCCGGCGCACCTCATCGGGGTGGTCCCGGGCCAGGGCGATGGCGTCCGGATAGCCCAGGCAGTCGGGGGCGGCCAGGAGGTGGATATGGAGGCAGTGGGACTCGATCCATTCGCCGCAATAGACCAGGCGCCGCATGGCCGCCACCCAGGGCCCCGGATCGACCCCGGCGACGGACTCCAGGGCCTGGACGGCGCTCATCTGGTAGGCGATGGGGCAGATGCCGCAGACCCGGGCCACCAGGTCGGGAATCTCCGCCGCCTCCCGGCCCTCCAGGAATTTCTCGAACAGCCGGGGCGGCTCGAAGATGCGCAGCCGCAGCTCGGTCAGGCGGCCGTCCTCGATGGCGAGGTCGAGGGCGCCTTCCCCCTCGACCCGGGCCAGCACCGGCACCCGCAGGCCGAGGCTGCGCTCCTCAGCCATCGTCCTGCTCCTTGGCCGCGGCGGCGGCGAAGTCCGGGGCCGCGGCATTGACGGTGAGGAAGCGGCGGGCGACGGCGGCGGGGGCGTGGCCCAGGCCCTCGATCCAGCCGGCCAGGGAAGCGGTGTTGAGGTTTTCCGCCGGACCGTAGCAGCCGTAGCACTCCCGCCCGAAGGCCGGGCACAGGGCGCCGCAGCCGGTGCGGGTAACCGGTCCCAGGCAGGGCAGGCCCTTGGCCACCAGGACGCAGACCTGCTGCCGGCGCTTGCATTCCAGGCAGACCTTGTCAGTCTCCTCCGCCGGCACCACGCCGAAGAGGAGGGCGCGCAGGGCCCCCACCACCTGCCGGCTGCTCACCGGGCATCCCCACAGCTCCAGGTCCACCTTGACGTGGGCCGCCATGGGGGTGGAGGTGGCGAGGCTGGAGATGTATTCCGGGCTGGCGTAGATGTCCGCCACCCAGGCCCCGGCGTCGGCGTAATTGCGCAGGGCCTGGATGCCGCCGGCGGTGGCGCAGGCGCCGATGGCGATCAGGTAACGGGAACGGGCCCGGATGGCCCGGATGCGCTCGGCCTCCTCGGGGGTGGAGACGCTGCCCTCGATGAAGGCCACGTCCACGTCGGCCAGGGGCGCCACCGCCCCGGCCTCGGCGAAGTGGACGAAATCCACCAGGCCGGCGAGTTGCAGCAGGGTCTCGCCCAGGTTGAGGAAGGCGAGCTGGCAGCCGTCGCAGGAGGTGAATTTGTGCACCGCGACCCGCAGCCTGGCGGCCATGTCAGAAGCCCTTCACCCCGAACAGCTCCCGGATTTCCGGGTAGGCGAACACCGGCCCGTCCCGGCAGACGAAGCGGGGCCCGTACTGGCAATGGCCGCACTGGCCGAGGGCGCACTGCATGTTGCGCTCCAGGCTCAAATGGAGCCGCTCGGCGGCCAGGCCCCGGGCCAGCAGGCGGTCGACGGCGGCGCCCATCATGGGCTCGGGGCCGCACAGGAAGGCCATGGCCGCTTCCGGCCGCAGGGCGGCGCCGTCGATGAGCTCGGTGACCCGGCCGACGTGCCAGGGCCATTGGGGCCCGCCGACGTCGGCGGCGAGCAGGACCTCGGTATCGGGGTGGGCGCTCCACTCGGCATAGCGGTTGCGCCAGAGGAGGTCGGCGGAATGCTTCACCCCCTGGATGATGGTGAGCCGCCCGAATTCGCCCCGGCGCTTGAGGACGTAGTCGATGACCGCCACCACCGGCGCGCAGCCGAGGCCGCCGGTGACGATCACCAGGTCCCGGCCCCGGGCCGCCTCCAGGGGCCAGCCGCGCCCGTAGGGGCCGCGCAGCCCGAGGCGCTGGCCCGCCTCCAGCCGGGCGAGGCCCCGGGTCACCCGACCCAGCGCCCGGATGGTATGGCCGACAAGAGGCAGGTCCTCCGGATCGGAGACGATGGAAATGGGCACTTCGCCGACCCCGAAGAGGTAAAGCATGTTGAACTGCCCGGGCGCGAAGCGGAAGGCGCTGCCGGCGGCGATATCGGCGTGGGCGAGGCGCAGGGTGAAGATGTCCGGGGACTCCTGGACGCGGTCGACGACCACCGCCGCCCGGGGCACATGGGGGCTCATGGCGCCGCCGGGCCGCAGATGGCGGCCGCTTCCTCGGTGATGTCGATGCCCACCGGGCACCAGGCGATGCAGCGCCCGCAGCCGACGCAGCCGCTGCGCCCGAACTGGTCGTGCCAGCCGCCCAGCTTGTGGGTCAGCCACTGGCGGTAGCGGCTGCGGGTGTCGGGGCGGACGGCGAGGCCGTGGATATGGCTGTGGCCGGCGGTGAAGCAGGAGTCCCATTCCCGCCCGTGCTCGGAGCTGCCGCCGTCGAGGGCCGGGCTTTCCGTCTCGGCGTGGCAGAAGCAGGTGGGGCAGACCGAAGTGCAGTTGCCGCAGGCCAGGCAACGCCCGGCCACCTCCGCCCAGCGGGGATGCTCCAGATTGGCGAAGAGGGCGGAGCGCAGGTTGCGGCCGGGGAGAGCGCGGACCTGGGCGGCCGCCGCCCGGCGGGACTGCTCCCAGCCGGCGTCGACCTGGGCCGGCGAGGCCGCCGCCAGCCCGAGGCCGGCGAGGAGAGCGGCGCCGGCGGCGCTCCCCGCCGCCGCCACGAAGCCGTCGTCCAGTTCGTCCAGGCCGATGTCGAAGCCCGAGGCGGCCCGGGGGCCGTCGCCGGTGGAGGCGCAGAAGCAGGTCGCCGCCGGGTGGGTGCAGTGGACGGCAACCAGGAATAGCCTGTCCCGCCGGGCCTGGTAAAAGGGATCGGGCCGGGGGCCGCCCAGGAAGTGGGCGTCCTGGAGGGCTAGGCCGGCGAAGTCGCAGGCGCGCACGCCGATGACGGCGACGGCCTCGGCCGCGGACGACTCGTCGCGGAAATCCAGGGAGCCGTCGGCCCGCCGCTCGGCCCGCCAGAGCACTTCCCGGGGGGCGAAGAGGCGGGGCTTGAGGGCCTGGGGGCCGTTGGCCCAGGCGAACCAGCGGGGACCGGGCCGGTCTTCGAGGCGATAGCGCCCGGGGGCCTGGATGTCCCGGACACCGTGGGGCAGCTGGTCCGCCGAGGTCAGGGCGTCATAGACGATGGCGCCGTCAGCGGTTCGGGGACCGATGCAGGTGTAGCCCTGGGCCTCCAGCGCCGCCAGGAGCCCGGCGAAATCGGGGCGGGGAAGGAAGAGCGGGGAGGAAGATTCGGGGGCGGGCACCATGCCGGCTGTGACTGTGGGGCCGGCGGCCGGTTCCGGGCGAGTGCGCCAACCCGGTGGGCCGGGCGGAGGGCACTTTACGTGGCCGGGAGTGGCGGAGTCCGGTTTGCCGGGAACCGGCCAGTGCTGCGGTTGGCGGTCCGAAGCCAGGAGGCGGGCAAGGGCAGCCGGAATGGAGGGGGAATGGCGGCTCGGGCTGTCGTCCCCTGGCTTGCAGCTAAAGGTAGGTGTCCAGGCAGGCGCCCGGCCGGATCGGCGGATGGGGCCCGGCCAAGAGCAGGATTTGCTCGGCCACGATCTCCGGCGGCATGCCCTGCCGGACGCCGGAGAACTGCTCCTGCATGTCGGTTGCCGCCATGCTGAGGGTCATGCCATAGACCCTCACCCCGGCCTCCTTGACCTCTTCGGCCAAGCCTTCGGTAAAACCCACCAGGGCAAACTTGCTGGCGCTGTAGACCGCCGCCCGCGGCATGCCATAGATGCCGAGCGATGACGAGATGTTGATCACGCAGCCTGAACCCCTGGCCAGCATGGTGGGTAACACGGCGCGGGTGGCGTAAAGGACGCCCTTGACATTGACGTCGATGACCCGGTCTATCGTAGCCCAGTCGTGCTCGACAAAATTGGCCACCACCAGGCGGGCCGCATTGTTCACCAGCACGTCGATGCGTCCGAACCGTTCCAGCGTGGATTTGACCAGATCCTCCACCATTGGGCGCTGGGCCACGTCGGTCGGCCAACCGGCCACCTCGCCGATTTCCCCGAGTTTTTCCAGGGCCTCGGCCAGGCGCTCCTCATCCTGGGCACAGATGGCCACCCGGGCGCCCTGGCGGAGGAAGGCTTCCGCTGCTGCATAACCGATGCCCCTGGAGCCACCGGTGATGAGTACCGTCTGTCCGGCGAATTGTTGATGATCGTTCATGGGGACTCCTCATCCGTACGAGCACTGGAATCGTTTCATCGTAGCAGGTCCGGCATGGGCCTTTGCGGCTGAGCGGAGCCTGAAAGCTCAGGCTAATCGGGAAAGCTTGCGGTAGAGCGTATTGCGGCTGATCCCCAGGGTCCGTGCCGCCGCCGAGATATTGCCATTGCACTTGGCAAGGACGCTCTCCACCATCTGCGCCTCGATCTGGTCCAGCGTGAGCGGCGAGTGGCCTGCAACAGGCGCCGGCCCGGCGATGGGGCCGTCGGGTTCGGCGCAAGTCTCGACGCCGGACAGCAATTCCTCCGGCAAGCACTCGGGGGTGATGCAATCGCACCCGTCTTCCAGCAGGGCGAGGGCCACCCGGAGGACATTCTGCATTTGCCGGACGTTGCCCGGCCAGGAATAGCGGCCGAACAATTCGAGCACTGCCTCGGACAGGGTAATCCGTCGCCCGTCCTGAATCTCATGGTGCAGAAGCGTCTCGGCAATCTGACGGATGTCCCGGCGCCGGCGCAGGGGCGGGACGGTGACCGACAAGCCATTCACCCGGTAGTACAGGTCCTGGCGGAAGTGTCCGTCCTTGACCGCCGCCAGCAGTTGGCGATGGGTCGCACAAACCAGGGAAATGTCGACCCGGATTGCCGTCGCGCCGCCGAGCGGCGTCACCATGCGCTCCTGAAGCACGCGCAGCAGGCGGGCCTGCAGGTTCAGGTGCATGTCGCCGATCTCGTCAAGAAACAGGGTGCCGCCGCTGGCCTGCTGGATCTTGCCCATGTAGCCCTCGCGTCGGGCGCCGGTAAATGCACCACCGACATAGCCGAACAGCTCCGACTCGATAAGATTTTCGGGGATGGCGGCACAGTTCAGGGCGACAAAGGGCCCGGAGCGGCGTGGTCCCGACGCATGGAAGGCCTTGGCGAACAGTTCCTTGCCGACCCCGGACTCGCCCAGAACGAGGAGAGGAATATCTTTGCCGGCGATGCGCTTGGCCCGCGAGATGGCAAGCGCCAGGTCGGGATCACCCGTGTCGAGGGCATCGAGGGAGCGGTCCGTCGCACGCCTTCTTCCGGCATGCCCGGAAACGACGGCGGGCTCCTTCCTGGCCGTCGAAGCCGGCCAAACGGACCTGTCCCGGTGGATCAACTGACTGTAGAAACTTCCCCCCTCCCTGTGCGGCAGGGCGATGAGAGCATGCCTGTCGTTGCCGGCACGGTCCATGAATTGGCCGAAGGGCATCGCAAAGAGTAGTTCGAAGTTGAGCTGCCGCAGGCGTGCGCGCTGCTGGCACAGCATCTGCAGGGCAGCGGGATTGGCTCCCAACAGGTCGCCGTCGGGAGAAAAGGCAAGAAGACCGTCCTGCAGCGTGCCGATGCTTTCCGCCTCAGCATGCAGGGCCAGCAATACGTTGTCGCGATGTTCAGCCTCGAACAGGCGGCGCTCGAGCATCTGGGCAGTCAGTCTGGCCAGCCCGAGCGTATGGTTCTGATGGGCGCCAAAATGGCCGGACAACGCGATAATGCCGATCAGTCGCCCGATCGGGTCATGGACGGGAGCAGCGCAACTGCTCAGAAAGGCGTTGCAGTCGAAGAAGTGTTCACCGCCCAGGATCTCAATCGGCGTCGATTCTGCGATCGCGGTGCCGATGGCGTTGGTACCCCGCTGTTTCTCGTGCCATGAGGCCCCGGGCACAAGGGCGGCCTGCTCAGCCAGGCTGGCGCAGTGGGGATCAGGCGACCCTTCGAGGATTATCCCCTCCGCGTCCGTGAGGAGCAGGATGCTGCCGCTGGCACGGATCTGCTCGCCGACATGGGCCAGGGTGCCCCGTGACTGGGAAAGAAAGTGGTGATGGCGTTCCCGGACTTCTCTGAGAGCCAATGAGCCGATCCTTCCCGGGTCCTTCGGCGTCCTGGAGGGCAGTAGACCTGCCTCCACGCTTCGCGCCCATGACACCAGCACCTCCCTCTTCAGCACCCCGGCGCCGTCACGCGGCAATGCCCCATGCTGCAGAAAGTGACGCTTGAGTTCCCGTACCCGAAGGTCTCTCTCGTGAATGTTCCCGGCAATGATCGACAACTACTATCCCCGCTCAACAACTCGCTCGCCTGGGCGACCAGTACTTAGAGCACGGATATTACTTTAGTAATAGCTCTTTTGGGGGATTGAATCGTTCCTTCAAGAGTCGATGCCGGATTCCCTTCGCCGAAGCCCAAATCGCCCTGGAGCACCGGACGGCGATAGTTCCGCAGTCGCCCTGGTCTATGCTGGAAGGGAAAGGCCGGCGCCGTGCCGCCGGGAAAGAACAAGAATGGACATCTGGAGTCAGCCGGTGGAGGCCGTCCTGGGCGGTCTCAAGAGCGGTCCCCAGGGCCTTGCCGGGGCCGAGGCGGCGCGCCGCCTGGCGGAATTCGGCCCCAACCGCATCGAGCCGGTGGCGGGCGATTCGCTGGCCTGGGCCTTCGCCCGGGAATTCACCGGTTTCTTCGCCCTCATCCTGTGGCTGGCCGCCGCCCTGGCCTTCGTCGCCGACCACTACCAGCCCGGCCAGGGCATGGGGCAGATGGGCTAGGCCATCATCGTCGTCATCCTGGTCAATGGCGGCTTCTCCTTCTGGCAGGCCTACCGGGCCGAGCGGGCCATCGCCGCCCTCCAGAAACTGCTCCCCGAGGAGGCCAGGGTCTGGCGGGACGGCAGCGTGGTCTCCCGCCCGGTGGAGAATGTGGTGCCGGGGGACGTGCTATCCCTCCAGGAGGGGGACAACGTCCCCGCCGACTGCCGCCTGATCGAGGCCGTCGGGCTGCGCATCAACGCCGCCACCCTGACCGGGGAATCGCGGCCGGCCGGGCGCGGGGCGGAGCCGGCGGAGGCCAGGAGCCCCCTCGAAGCCCGCAACTTGGTCCTCGCCGGCACGGCGGTAGTGGCCGGGCACGGCCAGGCCGTGGTCTTCGCCACCGGCATGCGCACCGAGTTCGGCCACATCGCCCGCCTCACCCAGGGCGCCGGCGAGACGGCCTCTCCCCTGAGCCGGGAAATCGCCCGGGTGTCCCGCCTGGTGGCCCTGCTGGCCTCGGGGCTGGGGGTGATCTTCTTCTTCGTCGGCCGGACCATGGGGGTGCCCTTCTGGGACAGCTTCCTGTTCGCCATCGGCATCATCGTCGCCAACGTGCCGGAGGGGCTGCTGCCCACGGTCACCCTTTCCCTGGCCATGGCCTCCCAGCGCATGGCCCGGCGCAACGCCCTGGTGCGCCACCTGCCTGCCGTGGAGGCCCTGGGGACGACGACGGTGATCTGCACCGACAAGACCGGCACCCTCACCGAGAACCGCATGCGGGCGGTGCAGGTGTTCGCGGCCGGGGTGGAAAGGGATGTGCGCCCGGGGCCGGGGGGCGGGGTTCCGGCCGGGCTTACCCACCTGCTGGCGGTCGCCGCCAACTGCCACAACCTGCGCCCCGACGGCCCAGCGGGCGGCTGGATCGGCGACCCCATGGAAGTGGCGCTGGCCGAGTACGCCGCCGGCTGGGGAGCGGGGCAACAGTCGCCCCGCTCGGCGGAGCTGCCCTTCACCACCGAGCGGCGCCGCATGTCGGTGGTGGCGGACCTGCCGGAGGGCAGCCGGCTGCTGTGCAAGGGGGCGCCGGAAATTCTGCTCGCCCTGAGCCGCAGCCAGCGCGCCGCCGACGGGCAGACGGCAGCCCTGGATGCGCGGGCTGTCAGCTCTGCCCAGGCGGCCATGGCCCGGCGCGGCCTGCGGATCATCGCCCTGGCCAGCCGGCCGGTCGAAGCCGGGGAGGCCGTGGCGGACGAAGGGGCCGAGCGGGACCTGGTGTTCGAGGGCCTCATCGGCCTCGAGGACCCGCCCCGGCCAGACGTGGCGGAGGCCATCGCCAGGTGCCGGCGGGCGGGCATCCGGGTGGTCATGGTCACCGGCGACCATCCGGGCACGGCGCTGGCCATCGGCCGGGAGATCGGCCTGGTCACCGGCGACTCGCCCCGGCTCCTCAAGGGCGACGACATCGCCCGCATGAACGCCGCCCAGCTCCAGCTCGCCCTGGAGGCCCCCGAGGTGCTGTGCGCCCGGGTGGCGTCGGACCACAAGATGCGGGTGGTGCAGGCCCTCCAGGCCAAGGGGGAGGTGGTGGCCGTCACCGGCGACGGGGTGAACGACGCGCCGGCCCTCAAGACCGCCGACATCGGCATCGCCATGGGCCGCAGCGGCACCGACGTGGCCAAGGAGGCCGCCGACATGGTGCTCCTGGACGACCATTTCGCCAGCATCGTCCATGCCGTCGAGGAGGGGCGGGCGGTGTTCGACAACCTGCGCAAGTTCCTCACCTACATCCTCACCTCCAACATCCCGGAAATCCTCCCCTACCTGGCCTTCGTGCTGCTGCGGGTGCCCCTGCCCCTGACCGTCATCCAGATCCTGGCGGTGGACCTGGGGACCGACATGCTGCCGGCCCTGGCCCTGGGGGCCGAGCCGCCCCAGGCCGGGGTCATGGAGCGGCCGCCCCGGCCGCGCTCGGCCCGGCTCCTGGATGCTCCGCTGGCGCTGCGGGCCTATCTCTTCCTGGGGGTCATCGAGGCCGCCGCGGCACTGGCCATGTTCTTCGGCTTCCTCCTGGCCGGGGGTTGGCGGTGGGGCGACGAGCTGGCCCGGCTCGATCCCTTCTACCGGCAGGCCACCACCGCCTGCCTGGCCACCATCGTCATCATGCAGGTGGCCAATCTCTTCCTCTGCCGCGACCCGAGCCGTGCCGCCTGGCCCCTGGGCCTGCGGGCCAACCCGCTGCTCGTGGCCGGCGTCGCCTTCGAGCTGACCCTCATCCTGCTGGTGGTCTACACGCCCCCCGGCAATGCCCTGTTCGGCACCGCGCCCCTGGCGGCGGGGGTCTGGCTGCTGGCCCTGCCGATGGCCCTGGGGCTGGTGGCGCTGGAGGAGGGGCGCAAGGCCTGGGTGCGGCGCTACGCCAGGTCGCGGTAGGTGCCGGCGAAGTCGTCGGCAAAGGCCGGGACGGCCGACGGCTCCAGGTTGGTGACCCCGGCCGCCGTCGTCCGCCCGTTGCCGCCGTGGCGGCGGGCGAAGGCGTCGGCGCTCATCGCCGCCCCGACCGGCACCCGCAGGCTGACGGTGAGCTTGCCCCGCTGGTTGGGCACCAGGATGGCGTGGGCGTGGGCGGGGCTGGCGAGCTTGAGGCGGTTGGCGAAGCTGCCGACGATGCGCCGGGCCCAGGGGGCGTCCGGCAGCAGGTAGATTTCGGCGGCGCCGTCCCGGCCCAGGGCCGGGGTGGCCAGGACCCGCTCCAGGTCTTCGCGGTACTGGGCATCCAGGCGGTGGTAGACCGGCTCGGCGGCCAGGAAGTCGAGGGGCTGGGGATAGGGCCGCATGAGGCCATAGAGCTCCTCCGGCCGGTACATCTGGTCGGCTGCGGTGTCGCCGTAGCTGTTGTAGTTGAGGCATTCCCCCAGGCGGGCCAGGCGGTCGGTGGTGTCCTCGTCGAGGCCGAGGGTGGCGGCTAGGGTCCGGGCGGTGGCCGGCATGGCGTCGCCGAAGGCGCCGACCACGGCCCAGGGGCGATGGGCGCCACCCAGGTGGCGGTCCACCAGGACGCTGGTGCACACGTCCGGCGCCAAGTCGATGCTGGCCGTCAGTCCCGGGTGGGAGAGGGGGGGATCGCCGGCCTGGTGGTGGTCAAAATATTCCACCGCCACCCCCTGCTCCAGGAGGGCCACCAGGGCTTCCCGGTTGGTGGCCATGGCAATGTCGAGGACCGTCACCGAATCCCCTGCCCGGGCCGGCACCCGTTTCAGGAGGGCGTTGTCCCGCTTGACGCCGGTGACCAGTTGGGCGGAGCGGGGCTGGGCGAGGCGCAGCTGGTGCAGGGCGCAAAGGCCGTCGGCATCGCCGTTGAAGACGTCGTAATGGCTCATGGGGCCGGAATGATACGCTGCCGCAGCCGCTCCAGGGCCGCCTCCGGGCCGTCCTTGTCGGTATCGACGGTCAGCGCCAGGTCCAGCTCGTCGGCGGCCAGGGGCTCCACGTCGCGGCATTGGCGGGTGAGGACCGCCAGGTCGGCTTCCGAGGCGTCCCGGCCGAGGCGGGCCCGGGCCGCCACCCGCTTCTCGAGCACGGAACAAGGCGCCCGGCAATGGAGGATGAGGAAGGGCACCTTGAGGTCCCGGGCCAGGTCCCGGAAGCTGTCCCGCTGCCAGCGCGCCAGGCAGGCGGCATCCACGATGGCCGGATAGCCGGCGGCGATCACTTCGGCGGCCAGTTCGGCCAGGCGCCGGTAGGTGGCGACGGTGGCGCTGTCGGCATAGAGGCCGCAGGCGATGCCCGAGCCGCTGCGGGCCAGGGGCTGCAGCCCCTGCAGGCGCTTGCGCTCGACGTCGGAGCGCAGGCGGATGGCCCCCAGGGCCTCCGCCGCCCGGCGGGCGAGGAGGGTCTTGCCGGAACCGGAAAGACCGTGGGTGACCAGGAGAAGCGGCGGCTTCGGGGCCGTGATCCCCTCCGCGAAAGCCAGGTAGGCGGCGAGGCCAGCCTTGGCGCCCTCCCGGTCGGCCGGGGAGGATGCCGGGTCGGCAGCCCGGATGGCGGCCACCTTGGCCCGGACCAGGGCACGGTAGGCCTGGTAGAAGCGCAGCAGGGCGAGGCCGCCGTAGTCGCCCCGCACCTCCAGCCAGTCGTTGAGGAGGCGCCAGGCGTAGTCCGGCCGGCCGCGCTCGGCCAGGTCCATGACCAGGAAGGCGAGGTCGTTGATGACGTCGATCCAGCGCAGCTCCGGGTTGAATTCGATGCAGTCGAAGATGGTCGGCTCTTCCTCCAGCAGGGCGACGTTGCCCAGGTGCAGGTCGCCGTGGCATTCCCGCACGAAGCCCTCGGCCTTGCGCCGGGCGACCTTTTCCCCGAGGCGCTGGAATTCGGCCCGGCTCCAGCCTTCCAGGCGCTCCAGGAGCGGCCAGGCGTCGCTTCCGGCCTTGGCCCGCAGGTGGGCGAAATTGGCCGCCACCGGCGCCCATACCGCCGCCGGGCTGCCGTAGTCGTCGGCCGGGGCCGCCGGCGGAGCGGAGCCATGGAAGGCCGCCACCGTCGCCGCCAGGGCGTCCACGTGGTCCGCGGTCAGCTCGCCCCGGGCGATGAGGCGGTCGAGGAGCCGGTCCTGGTCGAACTGGGCCATGCGCACGGCGAATTCGACGGGCTCACCAGCCCCGCCCAGGCGGGGATCCTCCGGACTGCCGGCGATGGGCACCACGTCCAGGTAGAGCCGCGGTGCCAGGCGGCCGTTGAGGCGCAGTTCTTCCTGGCAGAAGAAGTGGCGCCTCTCCAGGCGGGTGTAATCGACGAAGCCCAGGTCCACGGCCTTCTTGATCTTGTAGGCGAAGGGTCCGGTGAGGAGCAGGAAGGAGATGTGGGTCTCGATCAGGGTTACGGCGGGGGCGGGATGGGGATGGCGGGACGGGTCCAGCAGGACCTCCACCAGCCGGCGCTGGGCCGCCAGGGTGAGTTCAAGGGCCATGGTGTCCTTCCTTCATTATCCGGGGGCGATTGAACGGGGCGCCCAAGCCTTTATCATGGAGCCCTTTCCCACCGGCCAGACCGATTGCATGGACAGCAGCCTCCTTTCCGCCACCCTCCTGCTTTTCCTCATCCTCGATCCCTTCGGCAACACGGCGGTGGCGGCGGCCGTGCTGCGGGGCGTGGCGCCGGGGCGGCGGGGCTGGGTGGTGCTGCGGGAATGCCTGATCGCGTATGGCGTGCTCCTGGCCTTCCTGTTCTTCGGCCGGCACCTGATGGCCGTGCTGCAGCTCTCCCAGACCTCCCTCGGCATCGCCGGCGGGGTCATGCTCTTCCTCATCGCCGTGCGCATGATCTTCCCCACCGCCGGCAGCATGTTCGGCGACGTGCCGGAGGGCGAGGCGGTGGCCGTGCCCCTGGCCATTCCCGCCATCGCCGGACCCTCGGCCATGGCCATGCTCATGCTCCTGGCTTCCCGGGAGCCGGACCGCATGGGGGAATGGACCCTGGCCCTGACCCTGGCCATGACGGTCAGCACCGTCACCCTGCTGGCGGCGGCCCGCCTCCTGAACGTCCTGGGGGACCACATCATGACCGCCCTCGGGCGCTTCATGGGCTTCGTCCTCAGCATCCTGGCGGTGGAAATGCTCCTCGACGGCCTGCGCTCCTTCGCCCGCACCCTGTAGGGCAGCCGAGGCGATGCCGGGGGCGGGAGCGCGGCCCATGGCGGCGGGCCCTCAGGGCACCGGCCGGGCCTGGCCGGACCGGGCCAGGGATTCCCGCAGCAGCCGTACCACCTCGTCGTCCTCCACCTGGTCGAAGTTCCGGTAGAAGGCGCCCACCGCCCCCATGTCATCGGGGGCGAGGAGGCATTCGAGGCGGTCGCACTGGCGGGCGATGCGGTCCAGGGTTTCAGGCGGAGCCACCGGCACCGCCACGATCAGCTCCTTGGGCTTCCTGGCCCGCAGGACATGGAGGGCGGCCAGCATGGTGGCGCCGGTGGCGATGCCGTCGTCGGTGACGATCACCGACCGGCCGCCCACCTCGGCGGCGGGGCGGACGGCCCGGAAGAGGGCCTTGCGCCGCTCGATCTCGGCGCTCTGGTGGGCCCGTTCCTCCTTGAGATAGTCCTCCAGGGCGCCGGCCTCGGCCTGGGCGAAATCGCTGAGATAGACCTGGCCATCCTCGCCCAGGGCCCCGAGGGCCAGTTCCGGCTGCCAGGGGGCCCGCAGCTTGCGGGCCAGGACCACGTCCACCTCGGCCCCCAGTTCCTTGGCCAGGACGGCGGCGGTCACCAGCCCGCCCCGGGGGATGCCGAGGACCACCGGGTCCGTGAGGCTGGCCCCATCGAACCGGCGGGCAAGCTGCCGGGCGGCATCCTGACGATCCTTGAACATCGCTCATTCCCTCCTTTGTCTTTCC
>DATFAA010000103.1:0-49374 GCA_035255045.1 Rhodocyclaceae bacterium
AGCGAAGAAGCGGAATTATGAAGAAGTTCAACCAACTCGTCAACCCCTTCCCTGCCGCTTCCTTCCCCCCGCCGCCCCGGAAAACCGCCCCGGCGCTGCGAAGAGGTGCGCATTATAGCCATCAAAAACCGGCGGTCAAGCAGTATTTAAAATATTGGCAGCGACCATGTCGAAACAGTGGCCGCCAACCGCTAAGGCCTATCAGTTAATGGTGACCCGTGCGAACTTGCGCTTACCGACCTGAAGGACAACTGCTTCGCCAACCGCAATCTGCAGCGCCTTGTCGACCACCTTCTCGCCATTGGCACGCACGCCACCCTGCTCGATCATGCGCATGGCCTCCGAAGTACTCGCAGTTAAGCCAGCCTGCTTCAGCACCTGGAGCACGGCCAAGGGGACTCCGCCATTCTGCAGAACAATTTCCGGCATGTCGTCGGGGAGCGCACCCTGGCGGAACCGCGCCTCGAATTCGGCCAACGCATCTTGGGCAGCCTTTTGATCGTGGAAGCGTGCGACGATTTCCTGGGCGAGCATCGCCTTGATATCCCGTGGGTTGCGGCCGCCGGCGACATCTTCCTTCAACTTGGTAATCTCCGCCCCGGGGCGGAAGGAAAGGAGGTCGTAATACCGCCACATCAATTCGTCGGAAATCGACATGAGCTTCCCGAAGATCTCCCGAGGCGGCTCGTTGATGCCGACGTAGTTGCCCAGGGACTTGGACATCTTATTTACGCCGTCCAGCCCCTCGAGCAGGGGCATCATCAGGATGCACTGGGGCGACTGCCCGTAATGCTTCTGCAATTCACGCCCAACAAGCAAGTTGAACTTCTGGTCGGTACCGCCCAACTCGACATCGGCCCGCATGGCCACAGAATCATAGCCCTGGCAAAGAGGGTAGAGAAACTCATGGATGGCGATGGGCTGGCCGCTCCCGTAGCGCTTGGAGAAATCGTCCCGCTCCAGCATGCGGGCGACCGTGTGCTGAGCGGCGAGCTTGATCATCCCCGCCGCACCCAGGCCGTCGAACCAGGCGGAGTTGAAACAGACCTCGGTCTTTGCCGGGTCGAGAATTTTGAAGACCTGCTCCTTGTAGGTCTTGGCGTTGTCGAGAATCTGCTCCCGCGACAGGGGCGGACGGGTGACATTTTTGCCGGTCGGGTCGCCGATCATGCCCGTGAAGTCGCCGATCAGGAACATGATGTGATGGCCCATATCCTGGAAATGGCGCAGCTTGTTGATCAACACCGTATGCCCCAAGTGCAAGTCGGGAGCGGTCGGGTCGAAGCCAGCTTTGACCCGGAGCGGCCGGCTGTTCTTTAGTTTCTCGACGAGCTCCGCCTCTATGAGCAATTCGTCGCAACCGCGCTTGATCACCTGCAAGCTGTGTTCGATATCCACCATCTATCACCTCGGACCTGGCCGATGAGCAAAGGCAAAATCTGCTAAACTCAGGCTGATTTTTTGCCTGCCCAAGCCACTCATCAAATGGAAAAGAGCGGAATTTTAACGCAATCGCCGAAGGCATTCGAACGCTTCGAGCGCCACCGCTGGACCCTCGCACTGGGGGGGGCCTTCTCCGCACTGGGCATGGCGGCAGCCATCGCCGTCGCCAACCCCGACGAGGGAACAGCCAATGTCAAGACAGTTATTGAGCAATTGGCGGTCCAGGGCGCCAAGCCAGTGGAATTGGGTGACACTGGATTTCTGCGGGAAGAACGCATCCAGCGCGGCGACACGCTGGGCGCCATCCTGATGCGCCTAGGCGTTCAGGAACCCGAGGCACTGGAGTTCGTCCGCACCAGCCCCGAAACCCGCGTCATGCATCAACAATTGGTCCCCGGCAAAGTGGTGTCCGCCCAGACCACGGATAGCGGCGAGCTCCGCACTCTTTACTTCCCCCTGAATGGCAAGGATGCCACCCTGGTGGTGGAGCGCCTAAACGGCCGTCTTGCCGCTCACGAAAAAGCACTGCGCTTTGAGACCCAGACGGTGATGAAGACCGGGGAAATCCGGACATCTCTCTTTGGCGCCACCGACGATGCCGGGATTCCCGATGCTGTCGCTACCCAGATGGCCGAGATTTTCAGCGGGGATATCGACTTCCACCGGGATTTGCGCAAGAGCGACCGCTTCACGGTGATTTATGAGATGCAGTACCTGAGCGGCCAACCGGCAAGGGCTGGTCGCATCTTGGCTGCCGAGTTCGTAAATAATGGCAAGAGCTTCCGCGCCGTACAGTTCATGCAAGACGGCCGGAGCGCCTACTACAGCCCTGAGGGCAAAAGCCTGCGGAAGGCATTCCTGCGCTCACCTCTTGAGTTCTCGCGGGTCACCTCGGGCTTTGCCATGCGTTTCCACCCCATCCTCCAGCAGTGGCGGGCTCACAAGGGTGTCGATTATGGCGCCCCGCCGGGAACGAAGGTACGTGCCACCGGCGACGGAACCGTAGACTTCGCCGCCCTGCAGGGCGGCTATGGCAAGCTGGTTGTCATCAAGCACAATGGCAACTACTCCACCGCCTATGGCCACCTCAAGGACTTCGGTCCCGGGATAAGAAAGGGCGCCCGCGTAAGTCAGGGCGAGACTATCGGGTACGTGGGACAGACGGGCTGGGCCACCGGCCCGCATCTGCACTACGAATTCCGCATCAATAGCCAGCCGGTGAACCCGCTCGCACTGAACTTACCTACTTCAGTACCCCTCGAAGCCTCACAACTGGCCCGCTTCAAGGCAGAAGCAGCCCCTCTGGCCACCCGCCTGGACCTACTCCGCAATACCAACCTGGCGGCGCTCGATTAAGGCCAGAGGATGTCAACAATAAAAAAGGGCGGCATAAGCCGCCCTTTTTTATCGCTATCGCCAACTCAGACCGAGAAGGACGAGCCGCAACCGCAGGTGGAACTGGCATTCGGGTTCCGGATGACGAACTGTGAGCCTTCAAGGCCTTCGGTAAAATCGATTTCCGCCCCAACCAGATACTGGTAGCTCATGGGGTCGATCAGCAGCTTCACGCCATTCTTCTCCATGGTTGCATCATCTTCATTCACTTCTTCGTCGAAAGTGAAGCCGTACTGAAAGCCGGAACAGCCGCCACCCGTAACAAAGACGCGCAGCTTGAGATCGGGATTGCCCTCTTCCTCGATCAGCTCCTTCACTTTGTTGGCTGCACTGTCAGTGAAAACCAACGGGGCCAGCATTTCATTCTCAGCAGTCATTAAGTGCTCCTCCAATTTAGCGATCACGCGAGCCACTACGGCTCTAGTAAAAATTACTTAGGCACAAGCAGCCAATTTTAGTTCCACTGCCGACCCTCGATGCACCAAGCGGCCTTCGATCACTGCCCCCTGGTGCATTTCGATCACAGTATATTCCACGTCACCGACAATTCTAGCCTTGGCCTGCATTTCCAGGGACTCCAAAGCTGTCACCGGGCCGACGATGGTGCCGTTGACGACGATATGGGCGACGTTCACGGAGCCTTCGATACGAGCCTGTTCGCTCAAGACAACTGTGGATGACGTTGCCGACTCGGCGGCTTCGATGTTGCCCTTCACCTCACCGTCGATGCGCAGTCCGCCCGCAAAGTGGATATTGCCTTCGACTCGGGTCCCAGCGCCAATTAAGCTGTCGATACGTCCCTGAGGTTTGTTTTCATTGCGCTTGCCGAACATTTCCACCTCCAACGCCGCTGTTAATTTTGCCTACCCCCCCCGCCTTCCTGGGGCACTCTCTAATCAGACGCTCATAGACTGAAACATCTTCCTTAAGACTGGCATTTTCGCGCTCCAACTCCTTGATGCGCGAGACCAGCGAATGCTGAGCGCTACGCTCCATCTGGACTGCGTTCTGTTCGGTGGCGGCGCCAGCCCTCAACAGTATCAACTCCTCATTCCTGTCACCAAGCTGCTGGCGCAGTTCGCGGATTTCGCGGACCAGTTCGGAGGCTTCTCCTTGCTGTGCCAAGGACCATACAATACCGACGATCATCGCCACCAGCATGCCCAGCGCCGCTGCATACCACTGCCAGCCAATGTGACTCCTGACCGTCACCCGCGGCGCGGCGATACCGAAGCGCCGCCGGAACTTCTTGAGTTTCAGGGTAACAGCGGGAGTTGGCATAACCCCAGGGTCTCGTCCAAGCCGAACATGATATTCATGTTTTGGATGGCCTGGCCTGCCGCGCCCTTGACCAGATTGTCGATGACCGAGAGAACCACCAGCGTGTCACCACCCTGGGGCCGATGGATGGCCATGCGGCACATGTTGGCTGAACGGACGGAGCGAGTCTCCGGATGGGACTTCGCCGGCAGCACGTCCACGAAGGGCTCGCCTGCGTAACACTCTTCGAACAGGGCTTGAAAATCGGCTTCCTTCTCCACCCGGGCATACAGGGTGGCGTGGATACCCCGGATCAATGGCGTGAGGTGGGGCACGAAGGTTAGCCCGACATCACGCTTGGCCATGAGACCCAGGCCTTGGCGGATCTCCGGCAGATGGCGATGCCCGGAGACGCCGTAAGCCTTGAAATTGTCGGAAGCTTCGGAAAAGAGAATATGGGTTTCGGCTTTGCGCCCGGCTCCGGAGACACCCGACTTGGCATCGGCTACCAGATGCCCGAGGTCCACCAGGCCTGCCTTCACCAAAGGCATGAAGCCTAGCTGGACTGCTGTCGGATAGCATCCCGGGTTGGCGATCAGCTGGGCACCGCGGATCTGTTCCCGATTGAATTCGGGGAGCCCATAGACGGCCTTCTCCACCCACTCGGGGCAGGTGTGCTGCATGCCGTACCATTTTTCCCACTCCGCAATATTCTTGATGCGGAAATCCGCAGCCAGGTCGACAACGCGAACGCCTGCATCCAGGAGGCCGGGGGCCTGCCGCATCGCAATGCCGTTCGGCGTGGCGAAGAAAACCACATCGCAGGACTTCAGGTCGGCCTTCGCCGGGTCTTCGAATTTCAGCCTGACCCGCCCGCGAAGACTCGGGAACATGTCCGCCACTGCCGTGCCAGCCTCACCACGGGAGGTGATGGCCACGACCTCGACATTCGGATGCTGCGCCAGCAGCCGCAGTAACTCGACACCGGTGTAGCCCGTGCCGCCAACAATACCGACCTTGATCATCTGCAATACCTCCAAATCAAGCCCGGAATCATAACCCGAGCCGAAAAAACAAAAAAGCCGCCACGAAGGACGGCTTTTCTCTGCTGAAGCAGCTGGAAAACTCAGCGCTTGGAGAACTGCTTCCGGCGACGGGCCTTGTGGAAGCCGACCTTCTTACGCTCGACCTCACGGGCGTCGCGGGTAACGAAGCCGGCCTTGGAGAGCGCGGGCTTCAGAGCGGCATCGTATTCGATGAGGGCGCGGGTGATACCGTGGCGCACAGCACCAGCCTGGCCAGATTCGCCGCCACCGGTCACGTTCACCTTGATATCGAAGCCCTGCAGCTGATCGACCAGCTGTAGCGGCTGACGGACGATCATGCGACCGGTTTCGCGGGAGAAGAACTCGTCCACCGGCTTGCCGTTCACGACGATGGCACCGGAGCCACGCTTCATGAACACCCGAGCGACAGCGCTCTTGCGACGGCCGGTACCGTAAAAGTAATTTTCAGCCATTTGCTATCCCTTAGATTTCCAGCGCCTTGGGCTGCTGGGCAGTGTGCGGATGCTCGCTGCCTGCGTAGCACTTGAGCTTCTTCAGCATGGCGTAGCCAAGCGGGCCCTTCGGCAGCATGCCCTTCACAGCGGTCTCGAGAGCACGCCCCGGGAAACGCTGCTGCATCTTCTTGAAGTTGGTTTCGGTGATGCCGCCGGGGTAGCCGGAGTGACGGTAGTACTTCTTGTCGTCAGCCTTGTTACCCGTCACGGTGAGCTTCTCGACGTTGGTGACAACGATGAAGTCGCCGGTATCGACGTGCGGAGTGTAGATAGCCTTGTGCTTGCCGCGCAGGCGGCGGGCGATCTCGGTAGCGAGGCGGCCGAGCACTTTGTCTGTGGCATCCACCACAAACCACTCGCGCTTCACCTCATGTGGTTTGGCGGAAAAGGTTTTCATCTGCGCCGTCCTATTATGGGTGCTGATTACAGAAAGCCGCGGATTGTATTCGAGACAATGACAATGTGTCAATGGACACAATGCATTCGCGGCACAATTTTTTCGGCAAAAAAAAGCGGCCCTTGATAGGGCCGCATAAATCCACACCAAAGGAGGAGGGTGGAGGAGACAAATCTGAACTTCCGAAACCGCCGTCCGGCAGCCACTTCAGTTCGTACGGGCTCCATTGTGCCCCCTTGATCAACAAGAGGCAAGAAGTTTTTGTGCGTTGCCGCAACCGTCGCCAAATGAACCGATTTGCTGTATTTATCCCGGTTAACGTCTTGATTCTGCACGATCGTCGGCGCCATCATTAAACGAATTGGCAATTAGACAATCCGACATACCCGTCCTTCAAGCACCTGTGGCAGGTGCGTATTTGCTGCAACGCACCATTGGTCCGATCTTCGCGGTTTGCAGAGGGTCTCGGCTAGAATTCCGTATTCTTGATTGCGAGCGAGCACAAAAATGGAATGCACTGTGAGATGGACGGGAGCCGATGGCGGCATGTCCTTTGTGGCCGAGACAGGAAGCGGTCATGCTGTCGTGATGGATGGCGCCCCTGAGGCTGGTGGCCGCAACCTCGGTCCGCGTCCGATGGAAATGCTTCTAGCCGGCACAGGCGGGTGCACCGCCTTCGACATCGTCCTGATCTTGAAGAAGGGACGGCACGCCGTGACCGGCTGCGAGGTGAGTCTGAATGCCGAGCGCGCCGAAACCGATCCGAAAGTGTTCACCCGTGTGCACTTCCACTATCGGGTCAAGGGCAGGCAACTGAAAAAGGAAGCCGTCGCGCGTGCCATCGAACTATCGAAGGACAAGTACTGCTCGGCCTCCATCATGATGGCGAAGACCGCCGAGATTACCTACGACTTCGAGATCATCGAGGACAATTAGATGTAATAGGCGGTGCGGGTCATGACCTTCGCCGCCAGCTTCATCAACAATTTGGCCGGGGCCGGCAACTCGGCCGCACCAAGCCGCGAGGCCGTATGGGCGTGCTTGATCTCGTCGGCCTTCATTTGTTCCAGGATTTCCCAGGAACGCCTATCCCGAGCCGGAATCTTTGCCAGATGCCCATCCAGATGGGCCTCGACCTGACGCTCGGTTTCCGCCAGGAAACCAAGGTTCCATTTGTCCCCTAGGCGCCCCGCCAACATCCCCATGGACAAGGCGCCCGCGTACCACAGGGGATTGAGGAGGCTCTTGCGCCCGCCCAGTTCCTCGATGCGGCGCTCAGTCCAGGCGAGATGCTCAGTCTCCTCCTCAGCCGCCCCACGGAGCGCCTCCCGCACCGGACCGCCATGGGAAGTGATGGCCTGGCCTTGATAAAGCGCCTGGGCACATACCTCCCCAACGTGATTGACCCGCATCAAGCCGGCAACATGATTGCGCTCGGCATCGGACAGGTCCGCCTCCGGCTCCTTGTCGCCGGGCACCGGGCGCCGGCTACGGGCATTCGCAAAAAGGGTGCGCAGCGCCTTGTCGAATTCACCAATAATCTGGTCTGAGAGCATGGTCACCACCTAACCGAGGAAGGATGAATTCCCCGCCGCAAGGCATCTCTGGCCTCGTCCGCAGTCCTTACAATCACCCCACCGGGGCAAAAATACTCCTGGAAAAGCGAGGCATGCTGCCGATTGCTAGCCGCCTCCCTCACTTTTTCCCATCGATCGTTCCGAGACTTGGACCAGCTTCCGTCCGGGCGCCCAAAGGCATAAAGGCGCCGCTCCCGTGTCTCGCAACGCATCCCTTCGAAACTGACATTCCTAGCGCCGGCCGCGCTCAGCACAACCAGCGTGTACCGCACCACCCCGTCGGAACCGACCGAGATCGACACCGGGTCCACGAAGAACTTATTTTCGGTGGCAGGACTGACATAGAAGCCGATCAGATCCTGCTCCTTCGGTGGCGGCGGCAGTTGGACCTCGACCTCTGCCCACGACTTGGCTTCATCGTCACCATCGACGTCCGCAGCCATCAGCCCGTTCGCCATAGCGGCGCAGCCGACGAAAGCGAACACAGATCCAAGAACCCGAACCATTCGCATGTTGGAGAGCTTTCCGTTCCTGTTAGTTTAGGCGCCGATCAAACCGCATTGTTTTCAATATCGGGCTCGGTCGAAGCCGGCGGGCGATTGCGATGCTTGCCCTTGCCACGGCGATCGTGATCGAGGAAACGGACAAGCTCGTTCAAGGCCTGCTCGTAAACCTGCCGCTTGAACTCTATTACGGTATCCAAGGGCACCCAGTAGTTGTTCCAGCGCCAAGCATCGAACTCCGGCTTGTCGGTAGCCCGCAGGCTGACGTCGTTGTCGCGCCCAACAAGGCGCAACAAAAACCAGATCTGCTTCTGACCCTTGTAGGAGCCGCGCCACTCCCGCTTGATCCAGTGTGTCGGCACTTCATAACGCAACCAGCCTTTCGTCCTTCCCAGGATACGCACGTGTTCGGGCCTCAGGCCCACCTCCTCGTACAGCTCGCGGTACATTGCCTGCTCCGGCGTCTCGCCGCGCTTGATGCCGCCTTGCGGGAACTGCCAGGAATGCTCTCGTATGCGCTTACCCCAAAAGACCTCGTTCTTTGCGTTACAAAGAATGATCCCGACGTTCGGGCGATAGCCTTCACGGTCGAGCATAGAAAATCCTGCAAAAATATATAGTTGACGCAATTCTTTCACAAAGCCTCTTCCGTGCAAAGCGCGCCCACCGTGTAAAATCCCGTTTCTTCAACGAATTCAAGAGCATTCCATGCGCACCTCGCAGTTCTTTTTCACCACCCTCAAGGAAGCCCCCTCCGACGCCGAAGTAACCAGCCAGAAGCTGATGCTGCGGGCCGGATTGATCAAGCGTGCCGCCGCCGGCATCTACACCTGGATGCCCCTGGGCTTGCGGGTCCTGCGCAAGGTGGAAAACATCGTCCGGGAGGAGATGAACCGGGCCGGCGCCCTGGAACTGCTGATGCCCGCGGTGCAGCCGGCGGAGCTATGGCAAGAATCCGGCCGCTGGGAGCAGTACGGGCCGGAACTGCTGCGCTTCAAGGACCGCCACCAGCGGGATTTCGTCATCGGCCCGACCCACGAGGAAGTCATCACCGACGTGGTGCGCCGCGACGTCAAGAGCTATCGCCAACTCCCGATCCATCTCTATCAGATCCAGAGCAAATTCCGGGACGAAATCCGTCCGCGCTTCGGGGTCATGCGCGGCCGGGAATTCCTGATGAAGGACGGCTACTCCTTCCATAGCTCCTTCGAAGACCTGGAGCGGGAATACGGGAACATGTACGAGACCTACAGCCGCATCTTCACCCGGTTGGGCCTCAAGTTCCGTGCCGTCGCGGCCGATACCGGCTCCATCGGCGGCACCGGCTCTCATGAATTCCACGTCCTGGCCGATTCCGGCGAGGACGCCATTGCCTTCTGCCCGAACTCCGATTACGCCGCCAACGTGGAACTGGCCGAAGCCGTCACCCCGGCAACGCCACGCGGTCAGGCGACCGTAGCCCTGGCCAAGATTGCGACCCCGGGAAAAACCGCCTGCGCCGACGTGGCCGCATTCCTCGACATCTCCGTCCAGGCCATGGTCAAAGCCATCGCCGTGGTCAGCGACAGGGATGATGGCAGCAAGTCCTTCTCCCTGCTTCTGCTGCGCGGCGACCATGAGCTCAACGAGATCAAGGCCGGCAAGCTGCCCGGACTCACTCCCTTCCGCTTCGCCACTGAAAGCGAAGTGGTCGAATACCTGGGCTGCAAGCCCGGCTACATCGGCCCGGTGGGCGTGGACAACAGCAAGGTGCGCGTCATCGCCGACCGCACCGCGGCGGCCATGAGCGATTTCGTCTGCGGCGCCAACGAGGAGGGCTTCCACCTCACCGGCGCCAATTTCGGCCGGGACGTCGCCGAACCGGAAGTCGCGGACATCCGCAACGTGGTGGAAGGCGACCCCTCCCCCGACGGCAAGGGCAAGCTCGAAATCTGCCGCGGCATCGAAGTCGGCCACATCTTCCAGCTCCGCCAGAAGTACTCCGCCGCCCTTCAGTGCGTCTATCTGGATGAGCAGGGCAAAAACCAGGTCATGGAGATGGGCTGCTACGGCATCGGCGTCTCCCGTATCGTCGGTGCCGCCATCGAACAAGGCAACGACGAGCGCGGCATCGTCTTCCCGGCAGCGATCGCTCCCTTCCAGGTCTGCATCGTGCCCATGGGCTACACCAAGAGCGACGCCGTCAAGGCTGCCGCCGACGCCCTCTACGCCGACTGCAAGGCCGCCGGCATCGACGTGCTGCTGGACGACCGCAACGAGCGGCCGGGAGTCATGTTCGCCGACATGGAACTGATCGGTATTCCGCACCGTCTGGTCATCGGCGAGCGCGGACTCAAGGAAGGCAAGGTCGAATACAAGGGCCGGCAGGACGCCGAAGCGACCATGGTGGACCAGGGCGGCGTCCTGGCCATGCTGCGGGAGAAGCTGTGCGCTGCCTGATCGCAGCCCTTTGCCTGTTCACCACCTCGGCAGCCTTCGCCGGCGCCCAGAAATACGAGCCCCTATCGGCCAGCGTCCAGGCCGCCTTGCAAGAGGCGGTTTCCGACGCTAGGCCGCCCGCGAGCTCCTTCCGGGACTCCCTAGAGGCCGTCGACTGGCTGACCGAGATGTCAAAGCGGCTGGAAAAGAAGCTTCCGGCCCGGGAGTACCGCCTGGAACTGCTGCGCGCGGTCCATTACGAGGCTACCCGCGCCGGTCTGGATCCGCAGCTGGTGCTGGGGCTGATGCAGGTGGAGTCCGGCTTTCGCAAGTACGCCGTGTCGTCGGCCGGCGCCCGGGGATATATGCAGGTAATGCCGTTCTGGGTGAAGCTCGTCGGCCAGCCCGGCGACAACCTGTTTCACCTGCGCACCAATCTGCGCTACGGCTGCACCATCCTGCGCCACTACCTGGATATCGAGAAGGGCGACCTCTTTCGTGCCCTCGGCCGCTACAACGGCAGCCTCGGGCGACCCGAATATCCGAACATGGTCCGGGCAGCCTGGCAGAACCAGTGGGCCTACGAGAAGAACCGGCCCCTGGTCACCGCCCAGCGTTGAACAAGGATCAGCGCCCCATTCCGGGCAGCATGCCCTTCATGCCGCGCATCAGCTTGCCGATGCCGCCCTTGGTGAGCTGCTTCATCATCTTCTGGGACTGCTCGAACTGGTTGAGCAGGCGATTGACGTCCTGGACCTGAACCCCGGCGCCGGCGGCGATGCGGCGCTTGCGGCTGGCCTTGATGAGTTCCGGCTTGGCCCGCTCTTCCGGGGTCATCGAATTGATGATGCCCTCGACCCGGCCGACCATCTTGTTCTCCGCACCTGCCGGCAGCTGGCCGGCCAGCTGGGCAACCTGGGCGGGCATCTTGTCGAGGAGCGCCGTCATGCCGCCCATCTTGCGCATCTGCCCGATCTGCTCCTTGAAGTCATTGAGATCGAAGCCCTTGCCGGACTTGAGCTTTTTGGCCAGGGCGACGGCCTTTTCCTCGTCAATCCCCTTCTTGGCTTCCTCGATCAGGGAGAGGACGTCTCCCATGCCCAGGATGCGGGAAGCCATGCGCTCCGGATGGAAGGCTTCAAGACCGGACAATTTCTCGCCGACGCCGGCGAACTTGATCGGCTTGCCGGTGATGTGGCGCACCGACAGGGCCGCGCCGCCCCGGGCATCGCCGTCCAGCTTGGTGAGCACGACGCCGGTCAGGGGCAGGGTCTCGTTGAAGGCCTTGGCCGTATTGACCGCATCCTGGCCGAGCATGGCGTCCACCACGAACAGGGTTTCGATGGGATTCAGCACCCCGTGGAGGCGCTTGATCTCGGCCATCATCTCCTCGTCGATGGCCAGGCGGCCGGCCGTATCGACCAGCAGCACGTCGTGGTAATGGCGCTTTGCCCAGTCCACCGCCGCCAGGGCGATGGCTTCCGGCTTCTCGCCGGCCGAGGAGGGGAAAAAATCGACGCCGGCCTGGGCCGCCACAGACTTCAGCTGGTCGATGGCGGCCGGACGGTACACGTCACAGGACACCACCAGGACCTTCTTCTTCTGGTTCTCCCTGAGGAACTTGCCCAGCTTGCCCACCGTGGTGGTTTTGCCGGCCCCCTGCAGGCCCGCCATGAGGACGATGGCGGGCGGCTGGGTGGCGAAATTGATGCCTTGATGGGCCTCGCCCATGAGCTTGGTGAGTTCCTGGTGCACCACCCCCACCAGCGCCTGGCCCGGGCTCAGGGAGCCGATGACCTCCTCGCCGACGGCCTTTTCCTTGACGGCGGCGACGAAGTCCTTGACCACCGGCAGGGCCACATCCGCCTCCAGCAAGGCCATGCGGACCTCGCGCAGGGCATCGGCGATATTCGATTCGGTGAGGCGCGCCTCGCCCTTGATGGTCTTCATGACCCGCGCCAGGCGCTGTGTCAGGTTGTCAAGCATGTGTAAGGGGCTTCGAGTAAAATTTCGGAATGGTCGATATTGTAATTCACCTTTTGCCCCACATTCTCGCTGCCACCCTCTACGCGGCACTGGGCTTCCATTTCTGGAACACGCGCTGGCGTGAGACCGACAAACCCCTGGTCAATTCCCCCATGCAGCCTTGGGAACGGACAGCCATCGGCGCAGCCCTGGCCATCCATGCCGTAGGACTCTATAGCGCCCTGTTCGGCGAACTCGGCATGCGCTTTTCCTTCAGCTTCGCCCTTTCCCTCATGATGTGGCTGGCGGTGCTGATCTATTGGCTCGAGAGCTTCCTTTCCCGCCTGGAAGGACTGCAACCCATGGTGCTGCCCCTGGCGGCGGTCTGCACCGTTCTGCCAGTATTTTTCCCCCAGGTGCATCTGGTGGCCCACGCCACCGCGGTCGGCTTCAAGCTGCACTTCCTGGTCGCCATGCTGGCCTACAGCCTGTTCACCCTCTCCGCCCTGCACGCGGTCTTCATGGGCTTCACCGAGAAGGCGCTCCATCGCCGGGCACTGACCCGCAGCCTGGCCAGCCTGCCCCCTCTGATGACCATGGAAGCCCTTCTTTTCCGCATGCTCCTGGTCGGCTTCATTCTGCTGACCCTGGCCCTGGGCAGCGGCATCTTGTTCTCGGAGGCCTTGTTCGGCAAGGCCTTCGCCCTGGATCACAAGACCCTGTTCGCTTTTGCCTCCTGGGCCATTTTCGCCACCCTCCTGGTCGGGCGGCACGCCTGGGGCTGGCGCGGCCGCAAGGCGCTGCACTGGACCCTGTCCGGTTTCACCGTCCTTCTGCTGGCTTATATCGGCAGCCGTTTCGTTGCCGAGGTCATCCTGGGTCGCGTCTGACCGCCTAAATGGCCGAATTCCCCCTTTCAGCGCTGCTGGCGGCCCTCGTTGTCCTGCTGATCCTGTCCGGCTTCTTTTCCGGGTCGGAAACCGCCATGATGGCGGCCAATCGCTATCGCCTGCGCCACCTGGCCCAGACCGGGCACCGGGGCGCCAAGCTGGCCCTCGCGCTGCTCGCCCGGACCGACAAGCTGCTCGGGGTCATCCTGCTCGGCAACACGCTGATCAATGCGGCGGCGGCGACCCTTACCGGATACATCGCCCTGGCTTTGTTCGGCCAGTCCAAGTGGGCCCTGGAAATCGGCACCCTGTGCGTCACCTTCGCCCTGCTGGTAGTGTCGGAGATTTCCCCCAAGGTGGTGTGCGCCACCTACGCCGACCGCCTGGCCCCCCTGGTCAGCTATGTCCTCACCCCCCTGCTGCGCCTGGCGCAGCCGATCATCTGGTTCGTCAACCTGTTCGTCACGGCGCTGCTGCGCACACTCCGCCTCTCGCCCAGGGGCCTGCACAACGAGACCAAGCTGTCGCCTGAGGAGCTCCGCACCCTCGTGCTGGAGTCGGCCCAGTTCATCCCCAAACAGCACCTGACCATCCTCTCGAATCTCTTCGAGCTCAACAACATCTCCGTCGAAGACATCATGACCCCCCGGGGTTCCATCGAAATCCTCGACCTCGACCAGCCCTGGGACGACGTCCTGGCCCAGCTGGCCACCAGCCACCACAGCCGCCTAGCGGTCTGCCGGGAATCCCTCGACCATCTCCTCGGCGTACTACCGGTCCGGCGCCTGATCGCCGAAGCGCCCCGCGGCGAGATCGATGAACCCACCCTGCGCAGCCAGCTCCAGGCCCCCTACTACATCCCGGCCGGCACCCCGGTGTTCTCCCAGCTCTCATTCTTCCAGGAGAACCGGCAACGGGTCGGCTTCGTGGTGGACGAATACGGAGACATCCTCGGCCTTCTCACCTTCGAGGACATCATCGAGGAGATCGTCGGCGAATTCACGACGTCGGTGGCGGGATTCGGCGTCCCGGCCCTGGCCTGGAGCGAAGAGGGAAGCGTGGTGGTCGAAGGCACCCGCTCCCTGCGGGACATCAACCGCATGCTCGGGCTCAATTTCCCCCTGGACGGCCCCAAGACCCTCAATGGCCTCATCCTGGAACACTTCCAGGACATCCCCGAATCGGGGGTCGGACTGAAGATCGCTGGCACCGCCATGGAGGTTCTGCAAACCCAGGGGCGAAGCGTCATCACCGCCCGCCTTTTCCGGCCGCAGGATTAGCATCCTTGGCGCGGCCGCGGAAACTTTACAAATAATGGGCTGCGTAGCATCATCGACTCGATTTGTTGAGCATTCGCCACTTTATCGATGGTAGCCAATCCCCAAGCAGCCCCCTTGAGCGGACTCGCCAGAGCCCTGGTGCAATCCGGCCGCCTCAAGGAAGCAGAGGCCGAACAGTTCCTGGCCCAGGCTGCCGCCAACAAGTCGTCCCTGATTGACGAAATCGTCAAGACCAACAAGGTCACGGCCCTCGAGATCGCGCGCTTCGTCGCCGACACTTTCGGCTATCCACTGCTTGATCTCGACGCCTTCGACGAAAGCCATATCCCGACCAATGCGGTCGATCGCAAGCTCATCGCCGCCCATCGGGTCGTCCCTCTCAACAAGCGGGGCAACCGGCTCTCCGTCGCCATCGCCGACCCGACCAACCTGCGCGCCCTGGACGAAATCCGCTTCCAGACCGGACTGGCCGTGGATCCCATCGTGGTCGAGGGACCCAAGCTGGCCCCCCTGGTGGCCAAGTACTCCGAGTCGGCGGAAGACACCCTAAAGAATCTCGCCAGCGAAGACATCAACCTGGACTTCCTGGACGAGGAGACGGCCGCCAAGTCGGATGAAGCGGCGGCCGCGGACATCGACGATGCCCCCGTCGTCAAGTTCATCCAGAAGATGCTGCTGGACGCCATCAACGACGGCGCCTCGGACATCCACTTCGAGCCCTACGAGAAGTTCTACCGCATCCGTTTCCGGGTGGACGGCATCCTGCGGGAAGTCGCGACGCCACCCCTGGCCATCAAGGACAAGATCGCCTCCCGGATCAAGGTCATATCCCGGTTGAATATCGCCGAGAAGCGGGTGCCCCAGGACGGCCGCATGAAGCTGGTGCTGTCCAAGAACCGGGCCATCGATTTCCGGGTCAGCACCCTGCCGACCCTGCAGGGCGAAAAGATCGTGCTGCGTATCCTCGACCCGACCTCGGCCACCCTAGGCATCGAAGCGCTGGGCTACGAGCCCGAGCAGAAAGAGGCCCTGCTCGACGCCATCAACCGGCCCTACGGCATGGTGCTGGTCACCGGCCCGACCGGCTCCGGCAAGACGGTCTCCCTCTATACCTGCCTCAACCTGCTGAACAAGCCCGGGGTCAATATTTCCACAGCCGAAGACCCGGCGGAAATCAACCTGCCCGGCATCAACCAGGTGAACGTGGACGACCGGGCCGGCCTGACCTTTGCGGCAGC
The DNA here is from genome assembly GCA_035255045.1 of Rhodocyclaceae bacterium. GTDB lineage: Bacteria > Pseudomonadota > Gammaproteobacteria > Burkholderiales > Rhodocyclaceae > JAGTRP01. The sequence goes on from DATFAA010000103.1 coordinate 15,928, forward strand.
GCTGAAGTCCTTCCTGCGCCAGGACCCGGACATCATCATGGTGGGCGAAATCCGCGACCTGGAAACGGCGGAGATCGCCATCAAGGCGGCCCAGACCGGCCACATGGTCCTGTCCACCCTGCACACCAACGACGCCCCCCAGACCCTCACCCGCCTCATGAACATGGGGGTGCCCACCTTCAACATCGCCTCCAGCGTCCTGATCATCACCGCCCAGCGCCTGGCGCGTCGTCTCTGCAATTGCAAACAGCCCATCGACGTTCCGGCCGCCGCCCTCCTCAACGCCGGCTTCAAGGAAGCGGACCTGGATGGTTCCTGGACCCTCTACGGCCCCGGCGGCTGCGATCGCTGCAAGGGCAGCGGCTACAAGGGACGGGTCGGCATCTACCAGGTGATGCCGGTGAGCGAGGAAATTCAACGTATCATCTTGGCGGGCGGCAACTCCCTGGATATCGCGGCCCAGGCCGCCCGGGAAGGCGTCAAGGACTTGCGCCAATCCGGCTTGCTCAAGGTGAAGCAAGGCGTGACCTCGCTGGACGAGGTGCTGAGCACCACCAACGCATAATTTGGAAGGAAGAACGATGGCTATCGCCGCAAAAGCCAGCCAGGGGGTCAAGGAGCAGCTCTTCGCCTGGGAGGGTAAGAGCAAGGACGGCAAGACCGTCCGCGGGGAGATGCGTGCCGCCAGCGCCACTGTCGTGCAGAGCACCCTGCGGCGCCAGGGTGTCATGGGCGCCAAGGTCAGCAAGCAGCGCCTCAAGGGCGGCGGCAAGATCACCGACAAGGACATCACCCTCTTCACCCGCCAGCTCGCCACCATGATGCGGTCCGGCGTGCCGCTCCTGCAGGCCTTCGACATCGTCGGCCGCGGCCATGCCAACCCGGCCGTCGGCAAGCTGCTGCTGGACATCAAGGCCGATGTGGAAACCGGCTCGTCGTTGTCCCAGGCTTTCCGCAAGTATCCGCTGTATTTCGACCACCTGTTCTGCAACCTGGTCGCCGCCGGCGAGCAGGCGGGCATCCTGGACACTCTCCTGGACCGGCTCGCCACCTACAAGGAAAAGATCCTGGCCATCAAGGCCAAGATCAAGTCCGCCCTGTTCTACCCGGTGGCCATCATCGTCGTCGCCTTCGTCATCACGGCGGTGATCATGATTTTTGTCATCCCGGCCTTCAAGGAAGTATTCAAGAGCTTTGGCGCCGACTTGCCGACCCCCACGGTGATCGTCATCTCCATTTCCGACTTTTTCATCGCTTATTGGTGGGCGATCTTCGGCGGCATCGGCGGAGGCATTTATTCCCTTTTGGCGGCCTACAAGCGGTCCGAGGCCATGCAGTTCGCCTTTGACCGCTACTCCCTGCGCCTTCCTATCTTCGGAGAAATCATCAGGAAGTCGGTCATTGCCCGCTGGACGCGTACCCTGTCCACCATGTTCAGTGCCGGCGTGCCCCTGGTCGAGTCGCTGGACTCGGTGGGCGGCGCCTCCGGCAACAACCTCTACAAGATGGCTACCCGCCAGATCCAGAGTGAAGTGTCCACAGGCACCAGCCTCACCGTCGCCATGCAGAACAGCAACCTCTTCCCCAACATGGTGACCCAGATGGTCGCCATCGGCGAGGAGTCCGGCGCCCTCGACTCCATGCTGTCCAAGGTCGCCGATTTCTTCGAGGCCGAAGTGGACGACGCGGTCGAGGCCATGTCGAGCCTGATGGAACCGCTGATCATGGTGGTTCTGGGGGGCCTGATCGGCGGTCTGGTGATCGCCATGTACCTGCCCATCTTCAAGCTCGGTTCGGTGGTCGGGTGATGCTGGATACTCCGGGCGGCCTGGCCGCGCTAGCCGGGCTGCTCGGCCTGTGCATCGGCAGCTTCCTTAACGTCGTTATCCATCGCCTTCCCAGGATGATGGAGCGGGACTGGCAAATGCAGTGCGCCGAACTGCGCAACGAAGTCCTGGAACCGGCGGAACCGCTCACTCTCGCCGTCCCCCGCTCCCGTTGTCCTGACTGTGGCCACCCGATCGGCGCCCTCGAAAATATCCCGGTCATCAGCTACCTGCTGTTGCGGGGCCGCTGTGCCGGCTGCCGGGTCGCCATCTCGCCGCGCTACCCCCTGCTCGAAGCCTCCACCGGCCTCCTCTCCGCCTATCTGGCATGGCACTTCGGCCTGGGCTGGCAGGCCGCCGGGGCACTCTGCCTGGCTTGGTCCCTGATCGCCCTGACCTTCATCGACTTCGACACCCAACTGCTGCCCGATTCCATCACCCTGCCACTGCTCTGGCTCGGCCTGCTGTTCAACGTCTTCGGCGCCTTCACCGATCTCCAGTCGGCGGTCATCGGCGCCATGGCCGGCTATCTGTCCCTGTGGTCGGTGTACTGGCTGTTCAAGCTCGCCACCGGCAAGGAAGGCATGGGCTACGGCGACTTCAAACTGCTCGCCGCCCTGGGTGCCTGGCTGGGATGGCAGATGCTACCGGCGATCATTCTTCTGTCTTCCCTGGTGGGAGCCGTGGTCGGCATCGCCCTCATCGTCCTCGCCCGCCATGGCCGGAATGTCCCCATCCCCTTCGGCCCCTACCTGGCCGCGGCGGGGATCATCGCGCTCCTCTGGGGCCGCCCGCTAACCCAGGCCTATCTCGGTTTTACGACTTGAAATCCCTGGACGGAACCACATATAAGCATCCCGTTTCCGTCAGTTATAATTCTAGGTTTTGGAGGGATCCCATGCCGATCTACGAATATCGCTGCGACTCCTGCGGTTTCCAGAAGGAACATCTGCAAAAGATGAGCGACCCGCTGCTCACCACCTGCCCGGAATGCGGCCAGGAAAGCTATAGCAAGCTGCTGTCCGCAGCGGGCTTCCAGCTGAAGGGCAGTGGCTGGTACGCCACCGACTTCAAGGGCGGCGCCAAGCCGGCCGCAGCCAAAGCGGACACTCCGCCCTGCCAGGGCGGAAGCGGAGCTTGCGCGTGCGCAGCCAGCTGATCAAACGCTACTTCATCACTGGACTGTTGATTTGGGTACCCTTGGTCATCACGACCTGGGTACTTTCACTTGTCGTCAGCACCCTGGACCAGTCGCTGCGACTGCTGCCGGAGGCCATCCACCCGCAGCACCTGTTCGGCTTCGCCATTCCGGGTGCCGGTGCCGTCATCACCCTGCTGATGATCTTCCTCACCGGCCTGCTCGCGGCCAACATCATCGGCCAGAAGCTGGTGATCTGGTGGGAGCGGCTGCTGGCCCGAATCCCGGTGGTCAATTCGGTCTACAACAGCGTCAAGCAGGTTTCCGACACGCTGTTCTCGCCTAACGGCAACGCCTTCCGCCAGGCGCTCCTGGTGCAGTATCCGCGCCAAGGCAGCTGGACCATCGCCTTTCTCACCGGCAAACCCGGCGGCGACGTCCTCAATCACCTGACCGGCGAATACGTCAGCGTTTACGTCCCGACCACGCCCAACCCGACCTCCGGCTTCTTTCTCATGATGCCGGCCAAGGACGTGATCGAGCTCGACATGACCGTGGACGAGGCCCTCAAGTACATCATCTCGATGGGGGTAGTAGCCCCTCCGCCCCATCAACGTATCGTCACCAATACCTGAACCTGGAAGTATCCATGCGTACCCATTACTGCGGACAACTCAACGCCTCCCTTTGCGACCAGACCGTCACCCTGTGCGGCTGGGCCCACCGCCGGCGCGACCACGGCGGCGTCATCTTCATCGACCTGCGGGACAGGGAAGGCCTCGCCCAGGTAGTCTGCGATCCGGACCGGCCGGAAATGTTCAAGATCGCCGAGTCCGTCCGCAACGAGTTCTGCCTGAAGATCACCGGCAAGGTACGCCCCCGGCCGGCCGGCACCGTCAATCCCAACCTCGCTTCCGGCGAGATCGAGGTCCTTTGCCACGAGATCGAGGTCCTGAACGCTTCGGTCACCCCGCCGTTCCAGCTCGACGAGGAAAACCTCTCCGAGAACGTGCGACTCACCCACCGTGTCATCGACCTGCGCCGCCCCCAGATGCAGCACAACCTCATGCTGCGCTACAAGACGGCCCGCGCCTTCCGCCGCTTCCTGGACGACCACGGCTTCATCGACGTCGAAACCCCGATGCTCACCAAGAGCACGCCGGAAGGCGCCCGGGACTACCTGGTGCCGTCCCGGGTCCATCCTGGCCAGTTCTTCGCCCTGCCCCAGTCGCCCCAGCTCTTCAAGCAGCTCCTGATGGTGGCCGGCTACGACCGCTACTACCAGATCACCAAATGCTTCCGGGACGAGGACCTGCGCGCCGACCGCCAGCCCGAATTCACCCAGGTGGATATCGAGACCTCCTTCATGGGCGAGCAGCAGATCACCTCCCTCATCGAGGAACTGATCCGCTACGTCTTCAAGGATGCTATCGACGTCGACCTGCCCAACCCCTTCCCTCGCATGACCTACGCCGAGGCCATGAGCCGCTTCGGCTCCGACAAGCCCGACCTGCGCGTCACCCTAGAACTCACCGAAGTCACCGACGTGGTCAAGGATGTGGCCTTCAAGGTCTTCGCCGGCGTCGCCAACAGCGAAGGCGGCCGGGTCGCTGCGCTGCGCATCCCCGGCGGCGCCACCCTGACCCGGGGCGAGATCGACGAGTACACCAAGTTCGTCGGTATCTACGGCGCCAAGGGCCTGGCCTACATCAAGGTCAATGACGTCACCCAGCTCAACGAGACCGGCCTGCAGTCGCCCATCGTCAAAAACCTCCACGAGAACGCCCTCAAAGCCGTCATGGAGCGCACCGGCGCCCAGTCCGGCGACCTGATCTTCTTCGGCGCCGACAAGGCCAAGGTGGTGAACGACGCCCTCGGCGCCCTGCGCACCAAGATCGGCCACGAGAAGGGCTACCTCAACGGCAAGGCCTGGGAGCCCCTGTGGGTCGTGGACTTCCCCATGTTCGAGTACGACGAGGAAGAGAAGCGCTGGACCGCCTGCCACCACCCCTTCACCAGCCCCAAGGACGAGCACCTGGACTTCCTCACCTCCGATCCGGGCAAGTGCCTGGCCAAGGCCTACGACCTTGCCCTCAACGGCTGGGAAATCGGCGGCGGCTCGGTTCGTATCCACCGGGCCGACGTCCAGAGCAAGGTATTCGATGCCCTGGCCATCGGCGAAGAAGAAGCCCAGGCCAAGTTCGGCTTCCTGCTCGACGCCCTCAAGTACGGCGCTCCGCCCCACGGCGGCCTGGCCTTCGGCCTGGACCGCATCGTCACCATGATGACCGGCGCCGAATCCATCCGTGACGTTATCGCCTTCCCCAAGACCCAGCGCGCCCAGTGCCTCCTGACCGACGCGCCGAGCGGGGTGGACGAGAAGCAGCTGCGGGAGTTGCACATCCGCCTGCGCCAGAAGGTGGAGACCTCCGTCGAGGTCGGCACCAACTAAGATGGTGTTCTGGCTGCGCTTCCTGGCCGTCCTGCTGCTGGGAAGCGCACTTGCTTCGCCAATGGCCCTGGCGCGGGGAAGCGCGCCGGGGACCATCGCCGTCGCCGAACTGCCCCCGGAAGCCCGCCACACCCTGGCCCTCATCAAGCGTGGCGGCCCATTCCCCTACGCCAAGGACGGCACCGTCTTCGGCAACTTCGAGCGCCGCCTGCCATCCAGGCCGCGGGGCTATTATCACGAGTACACCGTCAAGAGCCCCGGCAGCCGCGATCGCGGCCCCCGCCGCATCATCTCGGGGGGCGAGCCGGACGCGGCCGGCGAGTTCTACTACACTGAAGACCACTACCGGACCTTCCGCCGTATCCAGGAGTAGGGAATGAACCAGAGCTTTTTCCGGGACCCTGGCCGTTCCGGCATCTTCCACCTGCCCACGCTCTCCCGTCAGGCTGTCGAGGCGGCCGCTGCCGGCCTGGACATCCGCGAAGCCGACCTCCGCCAGTCCCAGGACAAGCAGGGCGTCCTGAACGAGTTGGGCCATGCCTTCCGCTTTCCCGACTGGTATGGAGCCAACCTGGATGCCCTCTACGACTGCCTGACCGACCCCGATTGGTATCCGCCAGGCGGCCAGGTGCTGTTGATCTCCGGCCTGGCTCGCCTGCAGGGTGCCGACCCGGACAGCTTCTCCGCTCTGCTGGAGGTCTTCTCCGCTGCCAGTGAAGCGCGCCGGGAGGCCGGGGCCCCCCTGTGGGTCCTCATCGACGCCGCCAGCCCTGACCTACCGGCGCTGTCCTGACCGTGAACAGCTACAAGAAACCGGTCTCGGTCCTCGTCGTCATCCACACCCCGGCCCTGGAAGTGCTCTTGTTGGAGCGCGCCGGCCACCCCGGTTACTGGCAGTCCGTCACCGGCAGCCAGGAAGGCGAAGAAAGCCTGGTCGACACCGCCCGCCGGGAAGTTCTGGAAGAGACCGGGCTGGACACCCGCAGCTACGCTCTCACCGACTGGCAGCTGACCAACACCTTCGAAATCTTCCCGGAGTGGCGGCATCGCTACGCTCCGGGCATCACCAGCAACCGGGAGCACGTCTTCGGGCTCATGGTCCCGGCCCCCCTCCCGGTCAGCCTCGCCCCCGGGGAACACCTCGCCTATCGATGGCTGCCCTGGCGGCAGGCCGCCAACGAGTGCTTTTCCTGGAGCAACCGGGACGCCATCCTGCTGCTGCCGGAACGGACGCCCGCCAAGGGATGACATGGCCGCCGGGGGCGCTGCCCGGCGTCTTGAAACGGTGGTGCGCTGGCCTATATTTGTAGTGCCGGTGGTTGGAACTCCGGCAAAAGGAGGAGAAAATGGCCAACATCACTCGTTTCGATCCGTTCGACGATTTCTTCCGCGGGTTCTTCATCCGCCCCGTGGACTTCAGTAGCGAGGCGGACCGGGCGCCTTCCATCAAGATGGACGTCAAAGAGCAGGAAGGCGCTTACTCCATCCATGCCGAGCTTCCCGGCGTCAAGAAAGAGGACATCCACGTCACCGTCGATGGCAATCAGGTGACTCTCAGCGCCGAGGTCCGGCAGGACAAAGAGGTCAAGGAAGGCGAGCGCATCCTGCGCTCCGAACGCTATTTCGGGAAAGTGTCCCGCTCCTTCCAACTGGCCCACGACATCGATGACAGCAAGGCCGCGGCCAAATTCGCCGATGGCGTCCTCGAACTGACCCTGCCCAAGCGGGCGTCCAGCGCCAGCCGGCGGCTGAGCATCGAATAGACGTTTGCATCCCCTTTGGCCGGAACGCCGTTCCGGCCTTTTTGTTTGCCCCCCCGGCGGGTAAAATCCGCGGCGACTTTCCACGGAGCCCACCATGAGTCTCGAAACCCTCGCCCCCGGCATCAAGGCCGCCATCCTGGCCGAAGCCCTGCCCTACATCAAGCGCTTCCACGGTAAGACCGTCGTGGTCAAATACGGCGGCAACGCCATGACCGACGACCACCTGAAGCAATGCTTCGCCCGGGACGTGGTACTCCTCAAGCTGGTGGGCTTCAACGTCGTGGTGGTGCATGGTGGCGGCCCCCAGATCGAGAGTCTTCTCACCCGGGTGGGCAAGAAAGGCGAATTCATCCAGGGCATGCGGGTCACCGACGCGGAGACCATGGAAGTGGTCGAGATGGTCCTCGGCGGCCAGGTCAACAAGGAAATCGTCAACCTCATCAATCAGCACGGCGGCAAGGCCGTCGGCCTGACCGGCAAGGACGGCAGCTTCATCCGCGCCAAGAAACTCCTGCTGGAGGACAAGAACAATCCCGGCGACCTGATCGACGTCGGCCAGGTCGGCGACATCACCCAGATCGACCCGTCCCTCATCGGGCTCCTCGATTCCGGCGCCTTCATCCCCGTCATCGCACCCATCGGCGTCGGCAAGGACGGCGAGACCTACAACATCAACGCCGACGTGGTGGCCGGCAAGATCGCCGAAGTCCTCAAGGCCGAAAAGCTGGTGCTGCTAACCAACACTCCCGGGGTCCTGGACAAGGCCGGCAACCTGCTGACGGGCATCACCCCGAAGGAAATCGACGAGATGGTGGCCGACGGCACCCTCTCCGGCGGCATGCTGCCGAAGATCGGTTCGGCCCTGGACGCCGCCCGCAATGGCGTGAAGAGCGTCCACATCATCGACGGCCGGGTGGAGCACGCCCTGCTGCTGGAAATCCTCACCGACCACGGCGTCGGTACCATGATCCGCAGCCGCTGAGGCTGGCGGCGAGTCGGGCGCCCCGGTCAGCGCCCGACTTCGTTCAGGGCTTCCGCCAGATCGTCCCGCAGGTCCGACAGGTCGGAATCCGAAATCCCCAGGTAATTCCTCGCCTGCTCGAAGGCGGCCCCGTCTTCGATGCCCATTTCCCCGTGCATTTCCCCATCGAGGGACTCGGCCACCTGGCCCACCGCGATCAGCGAGAGAGCCTCCGTCGATACGGTCTCGGCCGGCAGGGAATAGAGATCCGGCTCGTGGTGGAAGCGGATGGCCTGGGTCACCAGGGGCGACAGCCCCCAGTTGCGGGCCAGAAGGCCGCCGACGATGCCGTGGTTGCAGGAGAAATGACTCATCTCGGCGGCGGCGAGGCCGATTCCGTTCCGCCCGGCCTCGGCGACCACCTCGAGGTAGTTCGGGAAGCGGCGCATCAGCACGGGGATGGCCGCATCGTGGAAGAGGCCAAAGGAATAGGCTTCGTCCGGCGAAATGCGGTAGAGGCGCTTGGCGATCATGCCGGCCCCGATGGCGACGGTGGACGCCCGGCTCCAGAAACGCTCCAGGAAGGCGGAGGGGACGCCGGTCATGGCGGACTTGAGGGCCACCGCCACCACCACGCAGACGACATTGCGGGTACCCAGCCGCGCCACCGCCTGGGGCACCGTCCTGGTGCCTCCGCCGGCGCTGAACATGGGCGAATTGGCCAGCTTGATGGCCAGTGCCGCCATGCCGACATCGGCGGCGATGATCTTGGCCAGAGTATTGAGGTCGGGTAGGTCCTTCCGGACCTCGCCCATCACCTTGGCGACGACGGCCGGACAAGGCGGTATTTCGATGGTCGAAAGCGTCCGCTCAAGGACTTCCGGCGACATCCTGATATTTGTTTCAGCGGCCTCCACGGCACCTCCCCCGACAGTCTTGTTGTTTGTGTAAGCCGCGATTATACGAAGGCTCCCGGTCCGGAGGCGACATTATCCCTGCCCGGTGCAGGGCATAATTGGACCTTCTCCCAGTTCCCTACGCCTCCATGCATCCCAAACCCGTTTGGCTGTTCGACCTGGACAACACCCTGCACAACGCCGACCCCCACATCTTTCCCCACATCAATACTTCCATGCGGGAATACATCGAGCGCCACCTCGATCTCGATGAGGAGGAGGCCAGCTGGCTGCGGCAGCACTACTGGGCGCGCTACGGCGCCACCCTGCTCGGGCTGATGCGCCACCATGGCACCGATCCGGTGCACTTCCTGCGGGAGACCCATCGCTTTCCCGACCTCAAGAGCATGCTGGTCTTCGACTGGGCGGTAAAGGCCGCCCTGCGTCGGCTGCCGGGGCGCAAGATCCTCTTTTCCAATGCCCCCGGCCACTACACGAAAGCCGTCCTGGGCCTCACCGGCATGGCCCGCCTGTTCGATGCCGTCTATACGGTCGAAAGCCTGCGCTTCCGGCCCAAGCCCATGCTCTCGGGCTTCCGCGCCCTGCTGAAGGCCGAGGGCCTCGATCCCAGGCGCTGCATCATGGTCGAGGACAGCCTCGCCAACCTGGTCGCCGCCAAGTCCCTGGGAATGAAGACCGTCTGGGTAAGCACTGGCTTTCGCCGCTCCCCCTATGTGGACGTCAAAATCCGCTCGGTCCTGGATCTACCGAGGCGGATGGGCCGGATATAATCCCGGCATATTTTGGGGAGAAGGAAGATGGCAGCCAAACCGGGAGAGCGGCGTCTGCAGATCCTGCAGGCCCTGGCCGAAATGCTGGAAACCCCGAAGGGGGAAAAGATCACCACCGCCGCCCTGGCGGCCCGCCTGGAATGCTCGGAGGCAGCCCTCTACCGGCACTTCGCCAGCAAGGCCCAGATGTTCGAGGGGCTGATCGATTTCATCGAACAGAGCCTGTTCGGGGTCATCAACCAGATCACTTCTGAGGAGAGCCGCGGCCTCAAGCAGGTTGAACTGATCCTCTCCCTGCTCCTGCGCTTTTCCCAGAAGAACCGGGGCATGACCCGGGTCCTCATCGGCGACGCCCTGGTGGGAGAAAACGAGCGCCTGCAGGGCCGCATCAACGCCCTCCTGGACAAGGTGGAGGCGGCCCTCAAGCAGGCCCTGCGCATCGCCGCCACCCAGGACGGCCTCAAGCCGGACGCCGATTTCGGCGCCCTGGCCAATCTCCTGCGCTGCTTCGTGGTCGGGCGCTGGGAGCAGTACGGCCGCAGCGGCTTCACCCGGGAGCCGCTGGGCCAGTGGCCACAGCAGTGGCCCATGCTGTACTTCGCCTGCCTGTCCCAGGCCGGCACGCCGGTCGGCGCCTGAGGGCTCAGCCCTTCAGCCAGGTGGCGGCGTCCAGGGCGAAGTAGGTGAGGATACCGTCCGCCCCGGCCCGCTTGAAGGCCAGCAGGCTTTCGAGGACGCAGGCCTTCTCGTCCAGCCAGCCGTTCTGGGCGGCAGCCTTCAGCATGGCGTACTCGCCGCTCACCTGGTAGGCGTAGGTGGGCACCTTGAACTCGTCCTTCACCCGCCGCACGATGTCGAGGTAGGGCATGCCGGGCTTGACCATGACCATGTCGGCCCCCTCCTCCAGGTCCATGGCCACTTCCCGCAGGGCTTCGTCGGTGTTGGCCGGATCCATCTGGTAGGTGTATTTGTTGCCCTTGCCCAGGTTGCCGGCCGAACCCACCGCATCCCGGAAGGGGCCGTAGAAGCTGGAGGCGTACTTGGCGGAGTAGGCCAGGATGCGGGTATAGATCTGCCCCCCCTGGTTGAGCTCCGTCCGGATGCGGCCGATGCGGCCATCCATCATGTCCGAGGGCGCGACCACGTCGGCGCCGGCCTCGGCATGGCAGAGGGCCTGCTTGGCCAGGACTTCGAGAGTCTCGTCGTTGAGCACGTAGCCGGTCTCGTCGATGAGGCCGTCCTGGCCGTGGCTGGTGTAGGGGTCGAGGGCGACGTCGGTGATGACGCCCAGTTCGGGGAATTCCTTCTTGAGGGTGCGCACCACCCGGGGCACCAGCCCGGAGGCGTTGTAGGCCTCTTCCGCCCCCAGGGACTTGAGGGAAGTGTCGATCACGGGAAACAGCGCCAGGGCCGGGATGCCGAGCTTCAGCGCCCGTTCGGCGGTCTTCACCAGGACGTCCAGGGACTGTCTTTCCACCCCGGGCATCGAGGCCACTTTTTCGGTCTGGCCCTGCCCCTCCAGGACGAACACCGGGTAGATGAAGTCATCGGGGGTCAGCACCGATTCCCGCATCAGGCGCCGGGAGAAGTCGTCGCGGCGCATGCGCCGCATCCGGGTGGACGGGAAGTGTCCAGTTGCACTCATGGTTCAACCTCGAAAAAGTTATTGCAAGTAAATCTCAAATGGTGGGGAACTTTCGCGACTGCGCTTTATCTCATGACCCAGATGGCACGCGCCGTCTCCCGCTTTACCTCCCTGAGCGGGTGCCTTAATCTCGTTAAGGCATTTTGGCCCCCGGACTCCCCTTTTCCGGGGGCCCTTTTATTTTCGGCTTCGCTTCGGGCAGGGGCAAACCCAGCCAGCCGGCCAGAACGGCTTCGGCTTCATCGATCCCCGTCTTCTTCAAGCTGGAGAAAAGCTGCACCGAGTATTGGTCGCTCAGCTTCGCCAGCTCGCCCTTCACCGCCCGCAGAGTCTGCAGAGATTGCTGGCGGGACAGCTTGTCGGATTTCGACAGCAGGACGTGAATCGGCCGGCCTGTGGGCCGGAACCAGTCAATGAGGCGGAGATCCAGGTCAGTCATGGGATGGCGGCAGTCCATGATGACCACCAGCCCCGCCAGCGGGCTGCGCCCCTGGAGATAGGGCCCGATGAGACCTTCCCACTGGGCCCGCACCGCTTCCGGCGCCTTGGCATAGCCGTAGCCCGGCAGGTCGACCAGGTACTTGCCGTCCCCCAGAGTGAAGTAGTTCAAATGCTGGGTGCGGCCTGGCGTCTTGGAGACGAAGGCCAGGCGCACTCGCCCGGCCAGGGTGTTGATGGCTGACGACTTGCCGGCATTGGAGCGCCCGGCGAAGGCCACTTCGGCAGTGGCGTCGGTTGGCAAATCTCGGAGGTGGGCAACGGTAGTGTGGAATGCAGCTCGTTGAAGCAATGGCATAAAAAGCTCAGGCAATCCGCCAAGCTGGCGGTCAATTGATATAGAATAGCAGGTTTATAACATCCGTTCCCGGCCAGCTGAGCCTCAAGACGCGTAGAAGGAGCCAGAAAATGATTCGTATGACGGCGATGGCAGTTTTGCTCGCTACCACTTTCGTCACCAACGCGGCCGAAGAGGCCAAGCCCAAGGCGGATCCGGCCAAGGGCAAAACCGTCGCCGAGACGATTTGCGTTGCTTGCCACGGGGCCGATGGCAACAGCCAGGTTTCCGCCAATCCGAACCTGGCCGGGCAAGTGGAAGACTACATCTACAAGCAGCTCTCCAACTTCAAGATGGTCGACGGCAAGCCCGCCGTTCGTAACAACCCCATCATGATGGGCATGGCCGCCCCCCTGTCCGATGAAGACATGCACAATGTCGCCGCCTGGTTCTCCCAGCAGAAGCTGAAGCCGGCCGCCGCCAAGGACGAGTCCCAGATCGCTCTGGGCCAGAAGCTGTGGCGCATGGGTGACTTCAAGAAGGGCATCCCGGCCTGCGCCGGCTGCCACGGTGCCGCCGGTACCGGCCTGCCCGCCCTCTACCCGCGCCTGGCCGGCCAGTACCCCGAGTACACCGAAACCCAGCTGAAGGCCTTCCGCCAAGGCGAACGCGCCAACGACCCGGAGAAGATGATGCGGACCATCGCCGCCAAGCTCTCCGACGCCGAGATCAAGGCCGTTTCCGACTACGCCGCCGGCCTGCGCTAAGCCGCAGCCAGCCGCTCCGAAGAAGGCAGCCTGCGGGCTGCCTTTTTTGTCGCCAGGCGCTTGGCATCGGCATCAGGGGCGACTAGACTTTGCTGACACCCCCAGCACAGGAGTCATAACATGAAAACCCTGAAGCAGCTGCTTGCAGAGAAAAAGCGCCCCCTGGCCGTGGTCTCCCCGAAGGACACCGTCTACCACGCGCTCACCGTCATGGCCCAGCACGACGTGGGCGCCCTCCTGGTGCTCGATGGTGAGGAACTGGTGGGCATCTTTTCCGAACGGGACTATGCCCGCAAGGTGACCCTGGTGGGCAAGAGCTCCCAGGACACCCAGGTCCGGGAGATCATGAGCGAAAAGGTGGCCTACGTCACCCCCGCCCACAGCCTGCAGGAATGCATGGCCCTGATGACCGAAAAGCATTTCCGCCACCTGCCCGTGCTCGATTCCGACGGCGCCGTGCTCGGCATCATCTCCATCGGCGATCTGGTCAAGGAAACCATCAGCGACCAGCAGTTCCTGATCGGTGAACTGGAACGCTACATCGCCGGCTGACATGAATCGGGACGACGACTTCCATTTCCGCATCCTGCAGGACATCGCCCAGGACCTTTCCGGCGAGGTCAATTTCCCGACCTGCCTCGATGCCGCCATCGTGGTGCGCAACACCCTCCGGGAACCCAACGTCCTGCTCGACAAGGTGGCCCAGGTGATCAGCGTCGAACCGCTGATCGCCAGCAAGCTGCTGCGCCTGGCCAACTCGGTGCCCTACAACCCGTCGGGACAGACGATTTCCGACCTCAAGACCGCTATTGGCCGCCTCGGGCTGGAAGCAGTGCGCACCACCTCCCTGGCGGTGGCCATGGACCAGATGCTGAAGTCGCGGCACGTGGAGGCCTTCGAGGCCTTGTCCAAGGTCACCTGGGAGCACTCCCTCGAGGCGGCCGCCATTTGCCGCGTCCTGGCGCGCCGCATCGGCCGCGTCAATCCCGACGAGGCCCTGCTGGCCGGGATGGTGCACGACATCGGCATCTTCTACCTGCTCTACCGGGCGGCCGACTATCCCGAGTATCTGGAGGAACCGGAAGCCATCCGGGAACTGGTGGCGGGATGGCACGAGAGCATCGGCGAAAGCCTCCTCCACGCCCTCGGCCTGCCCGACCGCATCGTGGAAGCGGTGCGGGACCACGACCAGCCCCGGTGTGGTACGGACGATCCCTGCACCCTGCGGGACGTGGTCTACTTTGCCAACCTGCTGGCGGGCGACGTGTTCGAGCGCCTTCCCGGCCCCGCCCCGGCCCAATCCGAGGCAGAAGCCCAGGACCGCGCCCGCTACGCCGATTTGCTGGAAGAAGCCGAAGACGACATCAGGGAGCTACGCTCGGCCCTGGCCGGCTAGGCAGGCGGCACACCGGCCGCCCCTGCCCCTATTTCTTGGAAGGTCGATCGAAGCGGATGACCGAGCGGCCGTCCGTCGTCTTCCTGGGCTGAGCCTTCCAGGCATGGCCGTAGACTACTTCGAAGGTTGCCGGCAGCTTGCCATCCACCCGCAGGCTCTCGTAGGCCGCCCGGACCTTCTCCCAGGCGCGGCGTCCGGTGAGGCCGTGCCGGCGCGCCCGCATGGCGCAGGTGGCGCCCGCCGCCCGGAGCTCGCCCACCATGGCATCGAAGGAATCGTAGGTGAGAGTGACGATTTCCATGTCCATGACCGGATCGGCGAAGCCGCAGGCCACGAGCATGTCTCCCAGGTCGTGCATGTCGATGAAGCGCTGGGTGTGGGCGTACCCGTCGCCGAAGGCCGCCCGCAGCTCTTTCAAGGTATCCGGCCCGAAGGTCGAGAACATCAGGAGCCCATCGACCTCCAGGACGCGGTGGATTTCCGCCAGGGCCGGCAGAGGATCGTCCAGCCAGTGCAGCAGGAGATTCGACCAAACCAGGCCGGCACACCCGGGCTTGAGGGGCAGGCGACTGGCATCGGCAGCCACGAAGGCGGCCTCGGCCTCGCGGCGGAAAGGCAGCCAGCGGCGCCAGCCCGCGCCGGGCCGGGAAGCCGCCTGGAGCATTTCCGGCACCAGGTCCATGCCGAGGTATTGGGCCTGGGGGTAATGGCCCTGCAGGGACTCCCGGCTGGCGCCCTGGCTGCAGCCCACATCGACGATGCGGCCCGGCTCGATCTGCACGAAGTCGAGCCGCTCCAGCATGCGCCGGTCGATTTCCCGGGAAAGGAAGTCGGCGCCGCCGCCGTAGCCGGCGGCGACCCGGGCAAAATGGCGCCGAACCTGGCGCGGATCGACGAAGCCGGCCGTCACACCGCCTTCAGCCCGAGGCGCTGGAACAGGACATCGTCCCGCTCCGCCTCGGCATTGCCGGCGGTGAGCAGCTTCTCGCCATAGAAGATGGAGTTGGCGCCGGCCAGGAAACACAGGGCCTGCAGCTCGTCGCTCATGGCCTCGCGGCCAGCCGACAGGCGAACCCAGGACTTGGGCATGGCAATGCGGGCGGCGGCGATGGTACGCACGAACTCGAAGGGATCGAGGCGGGGCTGTTCCGCCAAAGGCGTTCCGGCGATCGGCACCAGACTGTTGATGGGCACCGACTCCGGTGCCTTTTCCATGTTGGCGAGCTGGGCGATCATGGCCGCCCGGTTCTTGCGGGTCTCGCCCATGCCGACGATGCCGCCGGAGCAGATCTTGAGTCCGGCCTCCCGCACCTTGTCCAGGGTATCGAGACGGTCATTGAAGGTGTGGGTCTTGACGATCTGGCCGTAGAACTCCTGATCGGTATCGATGTTGTGGTTGTAGTAGTCCAGGCCGGCGGCCTTCAGCTTCTCGGCCTGCCCATCCCCGAGGATGCCCAGGGTGAGGCAGGTCTCCAGGCCGAGGGACTTGACGCCACTCACCATCTCCACCACCTGGTCGAGGTCGCCGTCCTTCGGGCCGCGCCAGGCCGCCCCCATGCAGAAGCGGGAAGCGCCCTTGTCCTTGGCCGCCTTGGCGGCAACCAGCACTTCGTCTACGGGCATGAGCTTTTCCCGCTCGATGCCGGCCTTCTTGTGCCGGGCCGACTGGGAGCAGTAGCTGCAATCCTCGGAGCAGCCGCCCGTCTTGACCGACAGCAGGGTGGAGCGTTGAATGGCGTTGGGATCGAAATTCTGCCGATGGACTTCCTGGGCCCGCCAGACGAGATCCATGAACGGCATTTCGTACAGCGCCAGGACGGCTTGTACCGTCCACGGAGAAGCAGGGGTCGAAGATGCGGGAACAGCGGCGAGAGAGGAAGCTTGCATATCAGGAAACCTTGAAGGGGAAACCACAGAAAACAGGTCGCGGAACCGGTCCGTAATTATGAATTATTGAGCACATCGCCCAGCATGTCAATTCTAACCCAAGGCCTTGTCCGCCTTTGCCGAAAAGCGGTGGGCGCCGCCTTGCCCAACTCCTGCCTGCTGTGCGGCGCCGATGGAGCGGATCTCCTGTGCGCAGGCTGCCGTGCCGACCTGCCCCCGCTGCCATCGGGTCGCTGCCCGCGCTGCTGCGAACCGACTTCCGGAGGCGAGCACTGCGGCCGCTGCCTTGCCGAACCGCCCCACTTCGATGCTGCCACGGCTCTGTACCGCTACGATTTTCCCCTCGACCGCCTGGTCCATGGCCTCAAGTACGGCGGCCAGTTGTCCCTCGCCCAATGGTTCGGCGAGCGGCTGGCCGAGGCTCTGGCCGGACGCCATTTCGATTCGATCATCCCCCTGCCCCTGCACCCGTCCCGCTTGCGGGAACGCGGCTTCAACCAGTCGGGCGAAATCGCCCGAGTCGTGGGCCGGCGGCTCGGGCTGGCGGTAGACATCGAGAGTTGCCGCCGCTGGCGCCCCAATGCCCCCCAGGCCGAACTGCCGCTGTCCCGGCGCGCGGCCAATGTGCGGGGCGTTTTCGAATGCGTGTCCGACCTGGGCGGACGGCAGGTTCTGGTGATCGACGACGTCATGACCAGCGGCGCCACCCTCAGTGAATGTGCCCGGACACTCAAGCTCCATGGCGCCGCCCGGGTGGAGGTTGCCGTGGTCGCCCGGGCCCTGCGGAACTGAGATAATCGCCGGCCATGGCCATCCGACCCGACACCCTTCATCTCCGCATCTGCCTGGGCGCTCTCGCTCTCATGGCGACGGTGCCCTTTCTCATGGCGCACCACTACAACCCGATCCCGACCTTCTTCCAGGAATGGACCGCCGTCGCCTTGAGTCTGGTCGCCCTCACGGCGCTGGCATGGAGAAAGGCCGGCGAACCGCTGGAGGTTCCCGAGATCGCCCTGCTCCCAGCGGGGCTGATGCTTATTGCCGTACTGCAGTGGCTCGTGCAGGCGGACGCCCTCACCGATCGCCTCCTGATGTTCGGCTGCTACATGGTCTGGGCCATATTCCTCGCCATCCTCGGCCGCCACTTGGCCCGGACGGCCGGCTTGCAGTTCCTGGCCGACGTCATGGCAACCGCCATATTGATCGGCGCCCTTCTGGAAGCGCTGTCGGGAGCCGCCCAACTCGCTGGGCAGGCCCAGTTGCCCTGGCTCTTTCCAGCCAGCGGCGGCGGCCTGCGGGGCAACCTGGCCCAACCCAACAATTTCGGGGACTACCTGTGGCTAGGCGTGGCCTCCGCTCTCTACCTCAGGAGCCGCGGCTGGCTCGGACGCACCGCGACCATCGCCTGCCTGCTTGTCCTGCTGCCCTTCGGCGTGCTTTCCGGCTCCCGCGCCATGTGGCTATACGCCGTGGGCCTGCCGCTTTTCTCGATCGCCTGGGGATGGAGATCGGCAAGCCCGGCCGCCAGGAGCCTGCGCAACTGGAGTATCGGCGTCCTGGCAGGCAGCGTCTTCTATCAGCTGGTATTCAGTTCGGGCCTGATCTCCGTCGCGACGGACATCGTCACTTCCGGCCAGAAGCTGGTGAACCAGGGCTCCTATGACCCGATCCGTATGGCCCTGTGGCGCATTGCCGTTGACGGCTTTCTGGAAAACCCCTGGCTGGGGACAGGTTTCGGCCAGTACACCCGCTATTTTCATCTACATGTGCTGGAGTTGATGCCCTATCGCCTCCCCGGACTGCCGGAGCACGCCCATAACATCCTTCTCAACCTCCTGGCCGAGATGGGGTTCATGGCCGGCCTGCTGTTCCTGGTATTCATATTCCGCTGGACCCTAGGCGTGGCGCGCGCCCCCCGCACTCCGGAGATGTGGTGGGTCGCAGCTCTCGCCCTGATCCTGGGAATCCACTCCAATCTGGAGTATCCCCTGTGGTACGGCTTCTTCCTGGGGATAGCCGCCCTCCTCGCCGGCGCCGCCAGCCAGGACAACCGGACCCTGAGGGTAGGCCGAACGGCGCCCTATGTCATGGCTGCATTCCTCGCCCTGGGCGCCCTCACCCTGTATAACCTCCACCAGGATTACAGCCTGCTCGAAGACACCCTCAATGGCCGCCTGAGCGCGAAATCGCCGGAGGAGCGGCGGGAGAAGACGGGCAGCGCCCTGCAGCAGCTGGCCCGGGAATCTCTCCTCCGCCCCTATGTGGACTTGGCCCTCGCCAATATGATGGCCGAGGACAAGGACGCGCTGGATATCAAGTTGAAGAACTGCGAACGGGCCCAGCGCTTTTCGGCCAGCGGCGACATCGTCTTCAAGTGTGCCCACTTCCTGGCCCTGGCCGGGGAGAAGGATGCCAGCCAGTTGGCCCTACGGCGGGCGGTGGCGGCTTATCCGGACCGGGCCGAACGGGTGCTGAGGCAATGGAAGCAACGCAGCGCCAAGGAACCCGCCCTCGCCCTTCTGGTGGCCGACTTCCCGTCGGTGGCCAGCACCCCCCTGCCCTGAATCAGCGGGCTTTCTGCTCGGCCATCACCATGAGATCGGCGGTCAAGTTGCCTGCCTCGAGAGCGCGGCGGAAGGCACCCCGGGCGTCGTCCCCGCGCCCGCTGCCTTCCAGGGCCTGACCAAGGCCGAACCACCAGCGGCCGTCGGCGGGAGCGATCCGGCTGGCAGCCGTGTAGCGCTCCGCAGCTTCCCGGTATTGGCCCAGGCGGTTGAGGAGATGGCCGTGGAAGCCCAGGTATTCGGCATTGCCGCCCCCGTAGGCCGCGAAGCGAGCCAGGGTGCGCTCCCCCGCCGCCACGTCACCCCGCTCCACCTGCAGGCGGGCCAGGGACATGGTCCAGCCGATCTGGCCGGGCTGCTGTTCCACGCCCTCCTGCAGCAGGGCGATGGCCTCGTCGATTCGGCGCGACTCCAGGTATACCTTGAGCAGCAGCTGGCGAGGCGGATTGTAGGTCTTGTCCTGCTTGAGGGCGGCCTGCAGGGCGTCGACCAAGGCCGATGCAGCTCCACCGGCGGCCGCCAGCGTCTGGGCCCGCCGGTATTCGGCATCGGCCCGCTCCCTGGGCGTCCCGAGCACCACGGTCTTCTCGATGTTGCCTTCGGAGGCTGCGGCATCCTGGACGGGAGCGGATTTCGCCGGGGCCGGCTCCTTGCGGGTCGTAACTGCTGCGGCGGGCTCGTTGGCCGGACGGGATGCCAACGGGGCCTTGGGCTTCGGGACGGGTGACGTCTCCGGCGGAGCTTCCTCCACCGGCTGGCTGCTCAGCTCCTCGGACAGACGCAGGACTTCGGTGACGGTATCCGCAGAGATTTCCACCGGGACCGGCGCGGACGCCGGCGTTGACGGCTGAGCCGCGGGAACGGCGCTGCTCTCGACCTCGGCCCTCCCTTCGATCCAGCGATCGGCCTGCCACCAGACGGCTGCCGCGGCGGCGATGGTCGCCAGCAGGCCGGCCAGAATCGCGACCAGCGTCGGGAGGAACGACCGGCGCACCTCGGGCAGCGGCCGGATTTCCCGCTGCAGGTCCGGCTTGGCGAGTTCTCCGGCCCGGCGGGCCTCGAGATCCCGGAGCATGTCGTTGATCAGGCTCATGTCACCACCAGCCGACGGAACGGGCGCCTTCCGTATCCCTCGCCGCCTTGCGCACATGCCGCGCCTTGACCATCTGCTTGCCTTCGCCGAAAGCCGCCAGCAGCGCCTTGTGGGCGAGGATATTGACCAGGCGGGGAATGCCGGCGCTGCCCCGGTAGAGGGCCCCGGTCGCCCCCGGACCGAACAGTGCCTCGCGGCGATGGCCGGCCACCCGCAGGCGGTGGCTGAGGTAGAGGGGAACCTCCTTACGGGAGAGCCCCTTCAGCCGGTAATGGAAGGTGATGCGCTGCAGCAACTGGCGAACCGACGGCTGCGCCAGCTTCTCGTCCAGCTCCGGCTGTCCGAACAGGACGATCTGCAGGAGCTTGTGCTTCTCGGTCTCCAGGTTGGACAGCAGGCGCAACGCCTCCAGGGTTTCGAGGGGCATGGCCTGGGCTTCGTCGATGCAGACCACCACGTAGCGCCCGGCGGCAGCCGTCTCCAGGAGGGCGTGGTTGAGGCGCTGCAGGAGGTAGTAGTCGTCCATGGTCGGCGCCACGTCGAGCCCCAGCTCGCTGGCCAGGGCCAGCATCAGGGTGCGGGGCGCCACGTAGGGATTCGGCATGTAGGCCGACACGGCGGCCTGGGGCAGGGCCTGGAGAAGCCGGCGGCAGAGCAGGGTCTTGCCGGTGCCGACCTCGCCGGTGATCTTGACGAACCCTTCCCCGCCGCCGATGGCCACCAGCAGCGTATTGAGGGCTTCCTGGTGGCTCTGGGTGTTGAAGGTGTAGCTGGTGTCCGGCGTAATGCCGAAGGGCAGTTCGGTCAGTCCGAAATGTTCTAGGTACACGACTGCCTCGCCTTCTCGCTCACTGGGGCCGGGGCCAGGACGCTTTGCGCGGATCCAGGGCCTGGATGCGCTCCTGGGCCTCGGCCGTGTCCTGGCGCCAGGAACTCTCGTTCTGGATGATGGTGGCCTTCATGAGGATCACCAGTTCGCGCTTTTCGCTGACCGAACTCCTCTGGCCGAACAGGTTGCCGACCACCGGCTCGCGGCTGATCCCCGGCAGGCCGTTGCGGTCGTTGGTCTGCTTCTGGTTCATGAGCCCGCCGATGGCGACGATGTGGCCATCCTGGACCCGGACGATGGAATCCGTCTCGTTGATGCTGCTGGAGGCGAGGGGCAGGGTGAAGGTCCCGAGGTCGCCCATGCGCACATCCTTCGACCTTTCCTCGACCACCGTCACCGCCGGGTGGACGTGGAGGATGATGTTGCCCTCGTCGTCGATCTGGGGCGTCACGTCCAGGGAGATGCCGGAGAAGAAGGGCTGCAGGGTGACCGTCGGGGTGGTGACGGTGCCGGTGCCGCTGGCCGTGGTCGAGGTGGAGATATTGGTGACGAAGTAATCGTCGGCCCCGACCTTGAGCACGGCCTTCTGGTTGTTGAGGGCGGCGATGCGCGGGCTGGACAGCACCTGGACATCGCCCTGGGTCTCCAGGAAGGACAGCAGGGCGGCAAAATCCCCCGACTGGAAGGCCAGGCCGAAGAAGCCCTTGCCCTGGGCCAGGGCATCCAGGGTGCCGCCCTTGCCGGGCAGCGCGCTGATCTGGGTCCCGGTGCCCGGGCCGGTCAGCGCGGATCGCGTACCCGTCAGGGCAGTCCCCGGCGATAGGATCCCCCCCGCCCAGCGCTGGTCGTTGCCGCTGAACTTCGCCCAGTTGATGCCGGTCTGGAAGGACTCGTTGAGCCGCACGTCGAGAATCTTGGCTTCCAGCATGACCTGGCGCTCGACCATCAGCTGGGTGGCCTTGAGATAGCTCTCCACCGACCGCAGCTCGGACGGCATGGCCTTCACCAGAACCACGCCGGACATGGCGTTGAGGATGATGCTGCGCCCTTCCCCGCTCCCGATGATGGTGGTCAAGGCCGTCTGCAGGTCGCGCCAGAAGTCGTTGTCCGAGGAAGTGCGCACCCGGCTGGAATCAGCGCTGCTCATGGGCAACCCGCCCGCCCCCGGCGTCGCGCCGGCCGGCACCACCGGCGTGCTCATGGTCGTGCTCGCCGTTCCGCCCGTGCTGCCCCCGGGGTTCACGATGCTCGGGGAACTGGAGGTGATCCGCATGTCGCTCGTCCCCTGGCGCCGGCTGGCCAGGTAATTGATTTGGAAGATCCTGGCCTGCAAAGTGTTGGGCTGGATGGTGATGCGGTTGCCCTGGATCTTGTACTCGTAGCCGTAGATGTCGCGGATGGCGTCCAGGGCCTCACGCACGGTGACCCCCTTGAGGTTGAGGGTCACGTTGCCCGACAGCTCGGGCGGGAAGAGCATGCTGTAGCGGGTACCAGAAACCAGCGCCATGAAGACCTGGGCGGCCGGTGCGTTATTCACCGCCAGGTCGAAGCGCGGCTCTGGCTTGGCCGCCACGACCGGCTCCTCCACCTGCAGGGGTGGCATCATCGCCTTGCCCACCGCATCGGCGGCGGGGGCCCGCGGCTTGCTATCGGCGGCCTGCTTCATTTCCTGGCCGATGCGGTCGAAGGTCTCGCCGGGACGCGTCTGCGGGCCGCCACAGGCGGACAGCAGGGCAGCACTCATGATGGCAAGCCAGACCACTCTCATGGTTTCTTCCTTTTTTCGTTATCCATTGCCGCGGCTTTCAGCACTTCCGTCTTCTTGCTCACATCGGGAATGAGGGACAGGCGCTCCATCCCCTTCGGCCCCTGCAGCACCGCCTCCGTCTCGCTGAGGCGGACCAGGCGCGCTTCCCCCAATTTCTGTCCCAGGGCCACCACCTGGCCATTGATGATGGCCGTCGGCTTCTGCCCCCTGGGCATGATCACCGACTGCAGGCGCCAGCCTCCGTCGCTCCCTTCCGCCCCTTCACGACCGGCGAGGAGCCCGGCCGGCCGGGTGGGGTCGGCCAAAGGCGCCGTCTCCGCCGCCTGGGCGCCGGCAAGGAGGTTCAAGAGGAGTATCAGGGCGTATCTCATATGGCCAGCCAGGTCTTGTCGGACCCCAGGGTATAAACGGTAACCACCAGCAGGGACTTAGGGTACTCGACAACCGACAGCTCCAACGCCCCCCACAGCATTTTCCGGTCGGCCCGCTCGAGTTGCTCCAGATAGGCGAGCAGTTCCAGGTAGCTCCCCTCCAGCCGCAGCTCGACCCCGTGCCGGTAGATGTCGAACTGACGCTCGGTTGCAGCCTTGCTGTCCCGGGCCTGCGGGGGGGCGACGATGCTCTCCGGGGGCAGGGTCTTGAGGCTCACCAGCCGCAGGCTGGCATGCTTGGCCAGCAGGCGCTCGAGGAAATGGTTCATCTCCTCCGGGGCGATCAGGGTGTCCTGCAATTTCTTGAGGCGCTCGTCGGCACCTGCCACCTGCTGGCGCATGGCCATGAGTTCCGCCTTCCTGGCGGCATCGGGGTCGGCCTGGACCTGGGCCTGCAGCGTCGCCATCTGGGCCTTGAGATCCTGGACGGTGCTCCCCTGCTTCTCCATCTGGCGGCGCAGGTTGGCGGCACGCAGGAATTGGGGTTCCACTACCAGGCTGTAGCCGGCCACCAGGGGCCCGAGGACCATGGCGGCAGCCACCAGGCGCCTTTCCCGCAGGGAGAAGGCAGCATAACGGGCCGCCAGCTTGTTCCAGTGTCCCAGGAGCATACTCATGGCTTCTTGCCCTCCCCCGCAATCAGATTGCCGTGCAGGGTGAATTCCGTGTAGCGGGCGGCCGGGGCTCCCTCCGGCGCCTTGGCGGCGCTGCCGTCCTTCATGTCGAGGGCGGAGAAACGCCGTCCCTGGAAGGCCTCTTCGGCATTGAGGCGGCGGATGTAAAGGGGCAACAGCGCCGGGTCCGCCAGGCGCCCGCGAATTTCGGCGTCATGGCCCGAGAAGGAGAAGCCGGTCAGCCAGACGCCTTCGGTGACCTGGCGGGCGAATCCGCGCATCAGGGAGGCGTGGCCGCCGCCGGAGTCGGTCTTGCCGGACTCGACCACGGCCAGGGCGGCATCCTGCTGCTGGAGCAAGTCCCGCAGGCGATCGATTTCGCTCTGCAGGGCCGGGTTGCCCCGCCGGCCCGCCAGGACTTGCCCGAGGTTCTGCACCTGCTGCTGCAAGGCCTTGACCTCGGTCTCCGACCGGGCCTGGGCCGCTTCCAGCGTCTGAACCTGGTAACGCCCCAGGACAGCCAGGCCGGACAGTATCACCAGGCCCATCAGGGCCACGCCGGCCACGATGGGAAAGGCCAGCCAGTCGCGCCGGGGCCGAAGTTCAGCAAGGAGCAGGTTGATCTGCTGGCTCACTCGCTTCCCTCCCGCAGGGCAGCGCCGATGGAGCGCAGGCACTGGGCCTGGCGCTCGGGACTCTTCAATTCCGGTACTCCCGGGAATTCGGCGACCGCCGCCAGATCCATGGCCTGCACCGGTACGTAGAGGTTTTCGCTCAAGGCCTCCATGAGGCCGTCCACCGGGTATTCGCAGGCAACCACCAGGCGCGCCACGGAAATGAAATTGAACTGGCGGTCGAAGGTGTCGAGGGTTCGCTGCAGTTCGATCACCAGCCGCTCCACCAGCATCTGCCGGCGCTCGGGATCGGCATCGGCCATGGCCTTGGCCGATAGCTCGATGCGCCGGGCCAGGTAGAGCTCGCCGCCGTAGGTGATGGTCAGCAGCCCATCCCCATTCACCAGGCCGAGAAAGGCCAAACCCCGGTTGGGTTCCTCGAAGAGGGCGGCGACGTTGCGCTGCGCCAGCTCCGGCACGTCGATGGCGTCCAGGGGCACCTTGGCGCCGGCGAACAGCCGCATGCGTTCTCCCACTGCCAAGGCCGGGGCGACCACGGCAAAGGCCATGGGCTGGCGCCCGACGGAGCCTTCCTTGAGGGGAATGTCGAGGAGGCCGATGGCGGCGTTCTCAACCGGGAAATCCACCATGTCCTTCAGGCGCCAGCGAGCCGCCTGCACCTTTTCCGTATCCGGGACCGCCGGCGCATCGATCTGGAGCAGGCGGTAGTCGCCCTCGGACAGCAGGGTAGTACAACGGAATGCCTTGAGATTGCGGGCGACCCGCAGGCGCGACAGGGCATCGGCCTCGCCCTTCTCGACGGCGAACGAGTCCAGGAGACGGATTTGGGGCTTGTCGCCGGCCGGGTGGATGACATGGGCAAGGTCGATCCGCTCGCCGGAACGCACCACCGCCATCCACCCCTTTGCTTTGTTCCCTCGCAGCAGTAGGGGCATCAATTCACCAACTTATGTTTGAGGCGAAGGATATCCCGCAAGGTACTAAATTTCAACGATTTTCCTAATAGATCAGACCAAACCGAGGCGAACCTTCATGGCAGACGAGGTTTAGTAATTCTCTCGCAGATATATCACCGGCGAACGAGGCCCGCAGGAGCCGAAACATACGCGGACATCGCTGGTGGGCGGCAGCCATGCCCCGGCATTGAGTTTGGAGGCGATGATGTCTACGTAGCCGTGGTGCCCGCTGCCCGGTCCCTCGGTGTACGTAATCGGACTAGTCAGCCACAGTCCGGCATCGCCGCCAATCAACTTGGCGATTAGGCTCGTTCCGGTGCTGAGGCAACAGTTGGCCAGGGACAGCGTGCCCATGCGCGCCGCGAGGTAATCCTTGACCAGGGCGTTCCGGGCGGTTGCAGGCGGCGCGTAGAATCTCAACCCCCCGTTTGCTTCTGTGGGGATCGCCAAGACGGTCTGGTGATCGACATCGTTCTTCACCCAGCCGTTACCGGTCCAGTACTGTGCCAAGACCGGCACCCGGAGAGGCAGGAACTCGGAACCAAAGGCATTGGACAGAGACAAGCGACCAAAACGCGCCTTGTTTGCTGCCTCATCGATATGCCGGCGCTCCATCGTTCCGTCCGGGTTGGATGCCAAAGTGTCACCGGTGGTGGCGTCAAGGTCAGCCTCGTGGTCGGGATTGCCCGAGGGCGGGATGGTAACCCCGTCGGCATCCCGTGGGGCCGCGCCGAAGTAAAGGTAGTCGAAGGGACCGTCCGGGTTGGTCGACCGGGTGAGGGTCAGAGCCACCGTAAACATGCTGCTGCCGCCCGTCCAGGCCGTATTGGTCGTCATACCGGTGTCCACTGACAGTCGCCCCGAAATGCCCGTCTTGACGGAACCGGTACCGGGCGGGCGGTTGACCGCCCCCAGTCCGAAACACTGGGCCGTACCGGCACACCCTGTTTTGAACCAGTTCGACCCACTATTCAGAGTAGCGGCATCGAGCCTGGCCAAGCTGCCGGCATAGTTGGCGGTCACCTGATTGGCACCATTGTAGGCAGTCACGATCATCTGCATGAGAAACGGCTCACCCATGTAGAAGAAGGTGTCGGTCGGATAGACACTCACTCCCGTCACGGCGGTAAGGGCTGCCGTATCCAGGCTCACTGAAGTCCCGCTCACACCGCTTACCTTTGCCACCAATGTTCCTCCGGTTGCTCCAGCCCCTGGTATCCGAACCAGCCTGCCGACGAGATATTTGCCAGCATCGGAGGTCGATGAGACAGTCAGAATGGAGGGAGAAGCAAGATTGATCGCCCCGGTGGACAAGGGCGCCAAGTCGCTACGGGGCAAAACCTTGCCGGCAACTCCGAAGTGATCCGGGATGAAACGCTCGAATGCAGCGGTGTTGGAAATCAGCCCGAAATTGCAGCCGTATTTTCCATAGTTCGCGTTGCTGGCATAGGTGCCGCTGGTGTCTTTGGTGTTCGCATAGCCGTCGGCAACGCAATCGGCTTTCGTGCTGACGCTATCAACTCCCGTCCACGTCGCTGCTTTCACAGTATCGCAATCGTTAGTTGTCAGATCCTTGCATTCCGTGGCGGCATGCACGCCATCGTAGACGCCACGGGGCGAGGTCGTGTCTGTGGCAGGACTGTAGCCCGGGAGCAGGAAAGCTCCTACTTCGCTATAGGTGAAATCGCTGCCAGTTGCAGAGGACGAAGGCGTCCCGGAAGTTGCCGCCGGAAAGCTCCCCGTCACAACGCCGGATACGGTGGCCGGGCTGATCGGTTTTAGTGTGTGGTTGTCTATTTTTGCGATTCCGGTATAGCCGCTAGCACTACCGCTTATTCCGACCGTCGTCATGGCAAGGGAGAACTGGTCTCTTGCAGCCCTCAAGACGGGCGTGCCGGCCGACGCATCGGTACTGGCATTGGATGACGTAACCGACGCGATTCCCGTAGGTCGCACTGAGAAAGAATCAGCGGAGCACGCCGCCGCGGTCGTTGTGAAACCACTGCAGGTGGAGCCGGAGCACTCCCTCATCACGGCGATCAAGTTCTTCCACGCCGACTTGAGAGTAAAGCTCGGCGAAAGCTTGGCGCCCTTGTCGCTTGTTGTAAACGTGACGATCTGCCTACCCGCCGTCTCGACTGCTTGCTTGCCTGTGCAGGAGGCATTGCAGGTACGCTCGGCGTTCGAACCGCAAGCCTGGTCGCTGTTGTCCACCAGTTTCACCTCGACATATTTGGTGGACGAGGCCGAATAGGTGGAATAGAGCCCCGTACTGGTCAGGGCCGCTACCCACAGCTTGAACGGGTCGCCCGTCAACTTCATGTAGATGTTGCCGGTCTGGAAGTACTGATAAGCCGGGATCGAGTTGGTCGCTGTCGGATAGGCCTCGTCGATGGCGGAGAAGCCGCTCGCCGCCCCCTCAGCGGGTGGCAGTACCGTTTGCGCGCAGACGCGGAGGCTGCCGATTTCGTGGATATTCCTGGAGCCGCCAGTCGAACCGGTGAAAGATATCTTCCAGTAATCCGGCACCAGCTTGCTTATCCAGCCTTGCGTGACGGCATAGCTCGCCTCGGGATAAGTATTGAACGGCCCAAACAGGGCGGTATAGCTGCTGCCATCCCGGGTCGTAGCGTCGCGGTTGACCGTAACGTTGATCGTATTCGACTTATACCCGCGCGCATCAACGATCACTTGGTACCTGTAGCCCGGCCCCGGGGTCGTCGACGTGCGGTTGGAGGTATCGATGCGAAGCCCGTCCGGATTGCTGCCCGTACCGCCTAGCCAGCGATAACCGTTCATCCCGCTCCCCGGCCCCCGTACCCCAACCGATTGGGGACGACAGGCGCTGGATGTGCACGCTCCTAATACCCGACCTTCAGTCGAACTCTGGTAATTGCCGTACTCATCAAGCGCCACACCGATCCACCCTCCGGCGAAACCAGGACATCCCCCTGCCAGCGTGCAATCCGAGATCGGATTTTGCCCCTTCTGGGCATAGCCCAAGGAGCCGCCAAATGCACCCGGAACGGCTGGTATGGAGTAATCGGACAGCGTCACAGCGAGTCCGTCTGCGCCTGTACTGCTGCCGTTGTAGGCGTAATGGAGGAACTCCACCGAGATGTAGTTGCCGGCGGCTGGGAAGATGCCAGGCACCGTGGCCGCCTTGGCATTGTTGCCGGTGTTCTCGGTAAGCCGGAGCAGACCCGTGGTGGTGTTGATGTAGGGATTGCTGATGCCGTCGCTGTTGGAAACGGCCCAGTTGCCGCCGAAGATGGTCGACGGATTCAAACTGGAGCGGCCAAAGGTGTCGCAGACACAGGTCAGGGAAACATCCGATGGCGTATTGGATGGAGGGGAACAGAAATCCGAAGTGACGGTATACGTTTGGCCGGTGAAATTGCCATTGCCCGCTCCCGTGCCGCCGAGCCGACGCCCTCCTCCGTCTATGACCGAATCATTGTCCACAAGATTCAGCCCCAGGACTCCCGTGCCGCCGCCCGTGTTTGCCGTGACCGTCCATGTTGTGCCGCTTCCGGTCACGGAAGCAATCGTGGCTCCGCTCAACCCCCCCGACTGCACCAGGGAAAAATCCGTACCATCCACGCCGGTCACGTTCGTACTGAACACTACCGTCCACGACACGGACGTCGCTCCCGCAGTCGGATTGGCACCGGCCCGGGTGATGGCGGTCACTGTCGGCGGCGAGACGGTATAGACCTGCCCCGTGAAATTCCCGTTGCCGGTCCCCGTTCCACCAAGCTTGCGTCCACCAGAAACCGCAGCGATCGTATCGTCATCGATCAAGTTCAGTCCCAGAGTTCCCGTACCGCTTCCCAGGTTTGCCGTAACCGTCCACGTGGTTCCGCTACCGGTCACGGAGGCGATGGTGGCACCTGACATGCCGGCCGCCTGGACCAATGCGAAGTCGCTCGCGTTAACCCCGGCAACGGCATCGTTGAAAGTCACTGTCCAGGATGCGGTCGTGGCAGCGCCGGAAATGGGATCGGTGCCGGCCCGATTGATGGAGGAGACCACCAGTTTTGGCGTGTAATCGACCACAATCTGGATGTAGTCCACATAGACATATGCGTAGCCGGCATTGGTCTTGATGGCCGAGAAGGCTGCGCCGAAGTTGCCGTTGTTGATGTCCGCCAGCGTCCACGTGTCGCCCCACAAATCGGTGGGTCCCCCATGAGCTTCTACTACGTCGGAGGTTGTGTACTTGGTGTTCGTGGCACGATCGGCCGCGCCAATTGTGCCGGCCTTGACCAGCCGCACGGCATTGTCCTGAAAGCCGTTCGAGCCGCCCCTCCTGTCCACCCTGACGGTAATGCCATCGATCGTGGCTCCGGCCGGAATGGATGAAAAATCGTAGCCGGTGCAGCGCAGGTAGCGAGTGCTCGACTTGTTGAGCAAGGCGATCGCATAGAAACCGTTGTCGCTCAAGGCATTGCTGGTATTGAACCAGGACGCACCTGTGTCCGAATTACCACATGAGGAAGGATATGAGCTGGCTGTTGCTGCCATTCCTTCACCGGCGCAGCACAGCGCGAGGAGAAGCACCGAGAGCTGGAATGCATAAAGAAGCCACGCCTTGGCCCTGGCTCTCGAAGGCAGCACGGTCTTCTGCACAAATCGCAGTTTGCTCAGCATGTCATTCCGCTTTCACCGGATACGCTCTTGGCGGCTCAGCAATCATAAGGCGCCGCCGCGCTTGAAGCGTCACGGCATTTTTCGGCAACCACCTGGACTTCTCGCTCTATGGTGAGGCCAGCCGGCCCCGGTCCTCTGGCCGTTGCAGTCAGGCGAAAGATTCGTACGCGGCGGCAGCCTTCTTGGTAATAGTCCTCGCTTGAACTATCAGGAGGAAATTGTTCGCACTTGAAATGCATGTCGAACCCGTCCAGGTTCGGCAGGGGAAAATCTTCGGGTTGCGGACAGCTGGGGAGCACCACCGCGGAGATGCAAGCGCCCGCGGCGGGAATGATCTCGGTGTGGTCTGCATCAGGGTCTTCCAAGACCTTATAGAGCCCCCACTCCACCCCGGCCCGCGCTGCCTGGTAGGCCCTGGCGCTCAACACATCCGCCGCAGAAGTGGCGTGGGACGTCGAGATCATGCTCGCCATCAGGGCCGCCAGTCCGGCAAAGAGGAGCAGCAGGAAGATGGCCGTGATCACCGAGACGCCATGCTGTTTCCTCAGCAGTGAACCGAATCTCCGCGACATCATGGCGTGTTCAAGACCTCCACTTGGTGCAGCAGATTAACTGTTTCGCCATTGGCGGAGAGGGCGAGATTGAGGGACACCAAGCCGTTGCGCTGGAGAGCCGGCGATCCATCGTAGGATAGGCTGCAGCTGGATACATTATTGACCAGTACCGCCGACTGGACTGCCGGGCAGCCGGTGTAAGGCAGCAAGACGCCAAATCCCCCGGTCGGCTGAACGTCCTGGAATGCATAGCACCAGCGCCGAATAATCTGCCCCGCGGCAGGGTCGGCCGCATTAGGGGCACACTCGAAGCTCACGGGCCCGCTCACGATATGGAAGCGGTTGGCTGGGGAAGCAAAGGGCAGAGGTAGGTTTGAAGGAGCCGTGCGCTTCGTGAAAGTCACCGTCGACAATGAATTTCCGACGCCGGCTGCAGGAATCAAGCGCCGGTTGTCACCCTCGTATACGTCACTGCCGTTGTGGGTGCCGTCGGGATGCGGAATCCCGAG
The DNA here is from genome assembly GCA_035255045.1 of Rhodocyclaceae bacterium. GTDB lineage: Bacteria > Pseudomonadota > Gammaproteobacteria > Burkholderiales > Rhodocyclaceae > JAGTRP01. The sequence continues at coordinate 46,831 of DATFAA010000103.1, forward strand.
GTTATAGATCACTAGCTGCTGCCCGCTGGCAATGTTGACTGGCGGCCCCAAGACCTCGAAGGAGGTATCGCCGGCATCGGCGAAGTCCAGGATGTCTTCGGTTCCGCTCAGGCCGACATCGGCCCGATAACGCCCAGCTGTCGCGATAGGGACATATTCCAGAAAAAAGCTGGTTCCGGAGAGTGTCACCCTGACGCTGTTCGGCAAAGCCGACTGCAGCTCGCGGGTTATTCGGCGCAGGGCCGTATCCGCTCCGTCGGCAAGCTCCGTCCGTGCGGAAATGTCGAAATAGGACTGGATCTGCCAGCGCCCGAACATCGCAACCAGGGCCACCAGGATGCCGCCGACGACGATGGAGACAATCATCTCCACCAATGTGAAACCTGCTTGCGAAGACCTATCAGTAGCGCGGCGCATAGCGGAACCGATAGCCGGTCAGCGTTAGGGGCTCGGCATTGCTGCCTGTCACGGTGACATCCACCTTCAGGGCCGCACCGGCTGCGGACAGGCCAAAAGTCCCGCCCGCCCGGGTAATGGCTACTCTAGCCGTATAGCCTGCCACCGCGGCACTTGAGAGGCCGGTCACGCCATCCTGGGTGTAGTCGGCATAGTCGGCCACGTTGTCGAATTGCTTGCCGGGGTTGCCATCGAAGCGGGACTCCACCCCGGCGGGAATGGAGGTCAGCGGATTGCCCTGGTTGTCCTGGTCGTTGCCCGCCACCGCGCAGGTCGGCACTGCTCCCGACAGCGTGGCGGTGCCGGCGTTGGCATCATCCGGGTCGCAGTAGGTGAAGGGTTGGTGCAGTATTTCCGCCAGCAGCGACTCGGCGATGGCCAGTTGTTGCTTCCGCAGTTGCGGGTCGGCGCTGAACCGGAGAGACGGCCTCATGGTGGCTAGGACGCCGATCACTCCGACGCTCACGACGACGATGAAGACAATCTGCTCGATGAGGGTAACCCCACCCTGGCGGGGAAAACGGTCCTCAGTGGACATAACCGGTTTCGGCTTCGACCGTTATCGGTAAAGCTGCCAGATCGGTAACGGTGATGACAGCACCCGCGGTGGACCTGCCCTGGGGATCAAATGTTATCCAGCCGGGTGGGACGGTCGCATAGCTGGCGTTCCCCGTTGCCGTTACAGACAATGGCTCACCCCGAGGACCATTCAGAGCCGGGCCCCCGGTTGTGCAATCACCGGCGCCGAATCCGGTTTCGATATGGACTATCAGATGCCGGTTGTCTGCCGCTGCCGCGCACACCGTCCGTCGTGCGGCAATGGCGGATTTCTGGGCGAAGCGTAGGGCTGCGACGGTTTCGTCCCGGAGTTGTCGGTCTTCGAAGCCAGTTTCGCCTGTCACGCGAGGAAAGATCACTGCCGCGAGAATCCCCGCAACCAATAGAACCGCCACCAACTCCACCAGGGTGAAACCCCGTGACCGGCAAGTATCGCTAGGCGAAAAAAGCCCGGGAGGTTGCCCGGGCTCTCGTATCTCACAGCGCCGTGGTGGCCAAACAGAACACTCCATCGGTGCCACAGATCATCACGACAGGGCTGTAACGTCACCCCTCATAGTCTTCAGCAGCCGCTGGTGTTCCTGGTGTAGGTCGGTGCCACGCCAGCGCCAGCGGAAGCTGTGTAGCCAACACCGCAGGTCGTAGTGCCGTAACCGCTGTAGAACATCCCGGCGCTCGTCCCGGAAATCTTGGCCGCATCGACGTCCATGACCTTTAGCAACTCACTAGCATTGGTGGCAAAACCGTTTGTGATACCAACGGTTCCGCTCACGCCCGTAATGGTAAGTGACTGGACACCCGATAGCTGGCTGGCCGAAGCCGCCTTGGCATAAATCATCGTGTTGGCCGAGCGCATGGAACCTTCGAGCGCTTCCACGACGGATTTCCGTGCATCCGCGCCCAGGTCGATGAACTTCGGCAGTGCAGTCGCCGCCAGAATCCCCAGAATGACAATGACGACGATCAGCTCGATGAGCGTAAAACCTTGTTGCTTCATTTTCATGGTATCCCCCCTTTGGAATGAATCGCGGAAATTGTATCAGCAGCCAGAAATCGTCAGCCCACTGATGATTGAAGCGGTATTGGACAGTGCCGGTTGCGTGTAGGTGAAATAGCAGCTTGCAACGTCGGTGGCGCCGACCACGCTAAAGGTAGCTACCCCGGTGTTGGCGGCGTACGTATAACCTTCAGCCTCCAACTGTGCGCGAGTCGGATTGTAGATGCCGGTAAGACCTGCAGCGGACAGGATGCCCGGGTTAGCCTCGAAGGCAGTGACTTCCGGATAGCCATAGACGGTGTAAACCAAGCCGCTTTCGGTACAGACCTGACCGGTCGCGGCGTTGCTGTTGTTGGCCTTGACGCCGGTGGTGCCGCAGTTGTTGGCATCGGCGATACTGCCCCTGGACAGGGTCGTGGCATGCACCAGGGCGGCCGCCGCCGACACGCTGCCCCGCGCCGCCTGCAGCTTGGCGATCCGGGCGTCGCGCTGAAGGTTGATGAACCGAGGCAGCGCGACCGCGGCAAGAATGC
>DATFAA010000104.1:0-4953 GCA_035255045.1 Rhodocyclaceae bacterium
GGGCCTGGGCGACTACGTCGAGCCCAAGAAGGACAAGAACAAGAGCCGTCCCTGGATCACCCAGTTCGAGAACCTTTCCCGGGCCACCATGCCAGACCAGGAGTGGAAGGTGAAGAAGGATGGCGGCCGCTTCGATTACTATGCCGGCGCCACGGTGACCCCCCGGGCCGTGGTCAAGGCGGTGCACAAGGCGGTGAAGTTCGCCGACGAGAACCGCGACCGGCTGTTCGCCCAGGCAGGAGCTGCGCAATGATCACCCGTGAAGAATTCCGAACCATTGCCGGCAACGGTGTCTGGAAGCAGAACACCAGCCTGGTCCAGATCCTCGGCCTGTGCCCCCTGCTGGCGGTGACCACCAATGCGGTGAACGGCATCATGCTGTCCCTGGCCACTATCGTGGTCATGGCCATGTCCAACTTCGCCATCGCCAGCCTGCGCAATTTCATCCCCCACGAAATCCGCATCCCGGTCTTCATCCTCATCGTCGCCGCCCTGGTGACCGTGGTGGACCTGCTCTTCAACGCCAACCTGCACGAGCTCTACCTGGTGCTGGGCATCTTCATCCCCCTCATCGTCACCAACTGCATCGTCCTGGCCCGGGTGGAGGCCTTCGCCGCCAAGAACCCGCCCCTGCAGTCCACCCTGGACGGCGTCTTCATGGGGGTCGGCATGCTGTGGACCCTGGCTCTCCTGGGCGGTCTGCGGGAGCTGCTGGGCAACGGCACCCTGCTGGGCGGCATCGACATGGTCTTCCCCAGCCTGCAGCCCATCCACCTGCTGCCCGCCGACTACCCCGGCTTCCTGCTCGCCCTGCTGCCGCCGGGCGCCTTCATCGTCCTCGGCTGCCTGATCGCCTGGAAGAACTGGATGGATGCCCGTGCCGCCGAGCGCCAGCGGCGGCCGTCCCCCGCCCCCGTAGCCGCCGGCGGCTGCCACTAAGACGTGAAACGGTCGGAAGTCGCCGAGCTCTATGCCCGCTTCCAGGCGGCCGACCCGTCGCCGACCACCGAGCTCCGCTACGAGACGCCCTTCCAGCTCCTGATCGCCGTCCTGCTCTCGGCCCAGGCCACGGACGTCGGGGTGAACAAGGCGACGGCCCGCCTCTTCCCGGCGGCGCCGACGCCGGAAGCCATGCTGGCGCTGGGGGAGGAAGCGGTGGCCGAGCACATCAAGACCATCAATTTCTTCCGCACCAAGGCCAAGAACGTCATCGCCACCTGCCGTCGCCTGGTGGAACTCCACGATGGCCAGGTGCCGGCCGACCGGGCGGCCCTCGAGGCCCTGCCCGGGGTCGGACGGAAGACCGCCAACGTCGTGCTGAACACCGCCTTCGGACACCCGGCCATCGCCGTCGACACCCATATCTTCCGGGTCTGCAACCGTACCGGCCTGGCCCCCGGCAAGACGCCCCTGGAGGTCGAACTCAAGCTCGAGAAGGTGACGCCGCCCCAGTACCGGCAGGACGCCCACCACTGGCTCATCCTCCACGGCCGCTACGTCTGCAAGGCGCGGCGGCCGGAATGCGAGCGCTGCTTCCTCACCGACCTGTGCGCCTACTACCGTAACGTGCAGCCCCTGAAATGAGCGCCGCCAGCGCCCTGGCCACCGGTTTCGAACCATCCCCCCGCCTGGCCGAGACGGCGGTTCGCCAAGCCATGGACAAGGCTGGCCTGGAGCGGGCCGGGGGCGTGATCCTCTTCCTGTCGCCGGACTTCTCCCGGCGCTGCCAGCCGGCCGTACTTGCCGCCGCCCGCGCCGCCGGCTGCCTGCAGGTATCGGGCATGGTGGTTCCCGGGCTGTTCACCGAAGCCGACTGGCCCCTGGACCGACCGGCGGCGGCGGCCCTGGTGCTGGGCGACGGCCTTGCCCTGACGCCAGCCGAAGGCAGCCCCGAGGCTCCCCTGTTTTCCCTGGCCAGTACTGCCCTGCCCGCCGACTGGCAATCCGGTCTGCCCCGCTTCGGCCTCATGCACGCAGTCTCCCCGGTCTGGCAGGCCGCCCGCCTCGCCGCGGCGGGCCGGGCCGAAGCCTCGGTCGCCGGAGCCCGGTGCCATCTCGCCATTTCCACCGGCCTGCGGCGCCTGGGCCCGGCCCATGCTGTGGAAGAAGCCCGGGGCCACGACCTGCTGCGCCTCGGCGGCCTGACGGCGGTGGAAAGCCTGAGCCGGGCCCTGCCGCCGGAAATCCGGCAGCGTTCCCCCCTGCCGGTCCATCTCCTTGGGGTGGTGCGGGAAGGGGAACTGCAGCCGGCCATCGCCATCCTGGCCGCCAATGCCGACGGCTCCCTGACCCTGGCCGAACGTCCCCGGCCGGGCGAAAGGCTGCTCTGGGCCCTGCGCCAACCCCTGTCCGCCGAGGCCGACATGGCCGCTTCCCTGGAAACCGTTGCCGCCGCTTGCCCGGCGCCGGCCTTCGGCCTGATGTGCTCCTGCATCGGCCGCGGCCCGATGTTCTACGGCGACGACGACCGGGACCTCGCCGCCTTCCGTAGCCGCTTCCCCGGCCTGCCCTTGCTCGGCGCCTATGCTGGCAGCCAGATCGGCCCCGCCGGCGGCGGCAACCGGCAATGGCAGAATTCAGTCATCACCGCCCTCTTCGAGACCGACCATGTTTAATCCCTCCCGCGAGCAGGTGCGCCGCTTTTTCTGCGACGCCTGGAAGAAGCACCAGGAGCGCCTGCCCCTGGTGGGGGCCGAAGTCACGGCCGTCGACATCATCGCCCGCCACCCGGAATACCACGCCCTGCTGAGCAATGCCGAAGGCGCCCTGGACACGGAATGGACGCCGGAAAGCGGGCAGATGAATCCCTTCCTGCACCTCTCCCTGCACTTGGCCATTTTCGAGCAGGTCAGTATCGACCAGCCGCCGGGAATCCGCGCCGCCTTCGAGGCCCTGCGCGCCCGTCTCGAGCCCCACGCCGCCGAGCACGCGATCCTGGAATGTCTGGGGGAGACCATCTGGAGGGCCCAGCGGGACGGTAGGCCGATGGATGCCCAGGCCTACCTGGAGGGCGTCCGGCGCGCCGCCGGCCTGTTCTGACCGGCGGGCCCCGGGCCGTACCCGGGGAGTGTCAGTGCTTGTGCTCCATCGGCATGGGCATGGCCGCAGCCGGCGCCGTCGGCCGCACCACCTTGGCTTCCACCTGCTTGCTGCTGCCATCATCGAAATTGAGGGTGATGGGCACCACATCGCCCTCCTTCATGGGCGCCTTGAGGTCGATGAGCATGATGTGCAGGCTACCCGGCTTCAGCACGGCCTCGCCCTTGGCCTTGATCTCGATGGCCGGCACCGGGCGCATCTTCATCACCCCGCCGTCGTTGATGTGGTTGTGCATCTCGGTGACCTTGGAAGCCGGATTGTCGGCCTTGACCACCTTGACGTCCTTGTCGCCGGCATTCTTGAGCACCATGAAGGCGCCGGTGGCCGGTGCTCCCGGCGGCGCCAGGCGGACGTAGGGGTCCTGCACCGAGACCTGGTCGGCGGCCGCCGCCAGAATGCCGGCGCTGAACAGCATGCCTGCCGCGAAAACGGAAATCTTGCCCATAGCTTTCTCCTTGGTAATGGTCACTTCGAATCCAGATGCTTGCGAATTTCGGCCGCCACCTGGTCCGGCGCCGTGGCGTGGGGGATGCGCCCCAGCAGGCTGCCGTCGGGGCCGATCAGGTAGGTTTCCGAACTGTGGTCCACCACGTAGCCGGCGGCGGACTCGCTCTTGTGCTTGGCGTAGAAGACGCCGTACTGCCTGGCCACCGCCGCCACCTCCGCCGGCGTCCCGGTGAGGCCCACCATGCGGGGATCGAAAAAGGCCACGTAGTCCTTGAGATGGGCGGGCGTATCCCGCTCCGGGTCCACCGACACGAACAGCACCGCCACCCGCTCGGCCTCGGCCGGCGCCAGCTGGTTCAAGGCGGCCGCCAGGGAAGTCAGGGCTGTGGGGCAGATGTCCGGGCAATAGGTATAGCCGAAGTTGAGCAGCACCACCTTGCCTCTGAATTTCGCCAGGGAAACCGGCCCATCCCCCGAGTGCAGGGTGAAGTCGCCCCCGACCGGGCCGGTTGGCGCCGCCTGCCGCCCAGGCTCCCACAATAGCGCCAGTCCGATGACCAGCGCCCCGAGGGCGATGGCGATGACCAGCAGGAGTCTCTGGGACATGGCCCTCATCCCTGTTTGGAAGCGAAGCGGAAGGGGATGGCGATGCGCTCCTTGGCGGTTTCGAGGAGCACCGTCGCCCGCCAGTCCATGCTGCCGGTGATGCACACCGGCAGGGTGCCCTGGCCGCTGAAGCGGCCATTGCCGACGGACTTCAGTTCGGGCCGGTTGAGCCCCATGTTCATGCTCACCCCGGCGAAATCGACTTCCACCTTGCTGGCCTCGCGGCCGTTCACGGTCACTTCCAACTGCAGGGGCGCCACCATGGGTATGGGCCGGGGAGTGATGGAAAACTGCGCGGAGCCGCCCCCCGGCAGGGCGACTTCGCAGGGCGTCCGGTGCAGGTCGCAACCGGACGGGGGCTGCACGGTGACATCGGCCTTGGGCAACAGCAGCGGCGACAGTTTGTAACCGACGACGACCACCAGGGCGATCAGGGTGAAACCTATTACATCGACAAGCAACTTCTTATTCACGAGTCATTTTCAACCGTAGAAAACATCTGAACAGCATTCTCACCCACATACGGGTTCGAAAATTAGCTTATATCAATTTCTTCATAAGCCCATAGGAATAGAGTCTGCGGCAAATTGTCGCAGCCAGAGGGACTTGCAGCGACGATCGAGGGTATGGGGTAACGCATTGTTGTTTCCATGGAGAGAAGAAATGAAAAGATTAGCAGTGAAATCCACTGTGCTGCTGCTGGCAGCGGGGATGGGGTTCGGGGCGGCGTCGGCCTGGTCGGCGGAGTCCCTGCAGGACGTGATGAAGGCCCGGGGCCTGAGCCAGCAGGACCTGCTGGCC
>DATFAA010000105.1:0-4971 GCA_035255045.1 Rhodocyclaceae bacterium
GCCGCCGCCGCCAAGAAGGACTGGGAGCAGGCCAACCTCTGGGCCGAGCAGGTCTGGCAGTACCAGGTCAAGGCCGCCGACCTCGGCCTGCGTGCCAAAACCTACCTCGAACAAAACGGCGCCAAAAAGGTGAAGTAAGCCGACAGGCAACCGCAGCAGCCAAGGGGCAGAGAAATCTGCCCCTTTTTTGTTTTGGATCAGCTCCCGCCTTTGGCAGGAGCCCACTCCATGCGCTAACCTCGCAAGGCGGCATCCTCCGAACATCCGCCCGTCCATCGGGCACGAATCATGAGAGCGACGGACACTTCCCATCCGCTGGCCACCAGCAAGAAGCTGGTCTATCTGGCGGTTGCCATCTGGACCCTTCTGGTACTCGCCTCCCTGCTCACCCAGCGGGAACAGCTCAACCGCACGGCCAGCGCCCTGGCCCGCATCGACGCCATCGCCAACCTCAAGAAGGACATGGCCATCCGCAAATGGGCCTCCAATGTGGACGGCATCTACATCCGAGAGGAGAAGGTGCCGCCCTTCAATTCCCTGGAGGAGCAGGAGCGGGTCACCGTCACCCGGCCCGACGGCGAGACCTTCCGGCTCATCTCGGTCACCCCCATCCACCTGCTGCTGGCCATCCAGGACACCAGCAAGAAGGAATTCGGCCTGCGGGAGCGCCTCACCTCCAATCAGCTGCGCAATTTCGGCAACGCCCCCGACGAGTGGGAAGCCAAGGCCCTCGCCGCCCTCAAGGGCGGCGGCGACCTGTTCACCGAGGCCCTGCCCAAGAAGGGCGGCCACGGCCTGATGCGGGTCATGATCCCCATGCGCATGGAAGAGGAATGCCTGGAATGCCACCGGGACACCCTGGTGCCGGTGGGTGGCCTGCGGGGCGGCGCCAGCGTCTCCATCGACCTCAACGCCTACCGCACCGCCCAGGAGCCCACCTGGCGCGTCATCCAGTACTGGCACCTGGGCATCTGGATCCTCGGCCTGGCCGGTATCTACACCCTCTGGTTCTTCGCCCGCAACCGGGCGGTGGAGGCCATGCACCGGGAAGAGGAGCGTCGGGAGAACGAGACGGCCTTCGCCGCCATGGCCGAGGGCGCCATCATCACCGACGCCGGTGGCACCATCCTCTGGGTCAATGACGCCTTCTGCCGCATTTCCGGCTACGACCGGGAGGAGGTCGTCGGCGAGAACCCGCGCCTGCTCAAGTCCGGCCGCCACGACGACCGCTTCTATGCCGCCCTCTGGCAGCAGCTGGACCGCCACGGCCACTGGCGCGGCGAACTGTGGAACCGCCGCAAGAGCGGCGAAATCTTCCCGGAGGAGATTTCCATCCAGGCCCTGCGCGGCCCGGACGGCAAGATCCGCCGCTTCATCTCCATCTTCTCGGACATCACCGAGCGCAAGCAGAACGAGCAGGAACTCCAGGCCTACCGGGAGCACCTGGAGGAACTGGTGCGCAAGCGTACCGAGGAACTGACCGTGGCCCGGGACCAGGCGGAAAGCGCCAACCGCTCCAAGAGCGCCTTCCTCGCCAACATGAGCCACGAGCTGCGCACCCCCCTCAATGCCGTCATCGGCTATTCCCAGCTCATGGAGAAGGACGCCTCCCTGTCCTCCAAGCTGCGGCACAACGTGGAGATCATCAACGCCTCCGGCAACCACCTGCTCACCCTGATCAACGACATCCTAGAGCTTTCCAAGATCGAGTCCGGCAAGATGGAAATGAATGTCGAGGACGTGGATCTGGCCGACCTCCTCGACCAGGTCATCGGCATGATGCGCCTGCGGGCCGAGCAGGTCGGCCTCGCCCTCACCCTGTGCGCCGCCGACCTGCCGACCACCGTGGTCCTCGATCCGGTCATGCTCCGGCAGGTGCTCCTCAACCTCCTCTCCAACGCCGTCAAGTTCACCCCAGCCGGCGAAGTGACCCTCAAGGTGCAGCCCGAAGACGCCGGCCAGGGCATGGTCCGGCTGGCCTTCAGCGTCATCGACACCGGCATCGGCATCCCGGCCGAGGACCGGCAGCGTATCTTCCGCCCCTTCGAGCAGGCCGGCGGCACCCACCACGGCGGCACCGGCCTGGGCCTCACCATCAGCCAGCAATATGTCCGCATGATGGGCGGCGAACTGATCCTGGATTCGGAACCCGGCAAGGGCTCGACCTTCGTCTTCATCATCAAGGTGCCGGTGGGCAAGGCTACCCCGGGGCACCACCCCGCCCGCCGGGTCGCCGCCGCCACCCCCGGGGACCATGGCCTGCGCATCCTGGTGGTGGACGACATGCCCGAAGCCCGGCTGCTGGTGCGCTCCCACCTCGAGCCCCTCGGCTTCGAGGTGCTGGAAGCAGGCAGCGGCCGGGAGGCCGAGAGCGTGGTGGCCGAGGCCCAGCCCGACCTGGTGTTCATGGACTGGTTCCTGCCTGACGGCAATGGCCTCGAAGTCATGCAGGCCATCCGCGCCCGGCCGAGCATCCGCCAGCCCCGCATGGTCGTCCTCACCGCCAACGCCCTGGAGGAGAGCCGGCAGGCCGCCTTCGCCGCCGGCGCCGACGATTTCATGAGCAAGCCCTACCAGGAGGCGGAGCTCTACCGACTCCTGGAGAAGCACCTGCCGGTGCGGATAGACCTGGGGACGGAGAGCGTCCAGGCCCCGGCGGCCGCCCCGACCCCGGGCCTCGACCGGCTGTCGCCGGCGACCCGGGCGCGGCTGACCCAGGCCGCCCTGGCCCTGGACCGGGAGCAGATCGCCGCCGCCTTGGCCGAAGTGGCCCGGGAGGATGGCGACGTGGCGGCCGCCCTCGCCCGCCTGGCCGAAACCCCCCACTACCAGGAGCTGTGGCAGGTCCTGGGGATTTTCGATTCGGAGGAATGACCGTGACCGAGACCAGCCCCGCTCCGGCGGAAATCCTCGTGGTGGAGGACACCCCGGCCTCCCTCGAGCTCCTCACCGATCTCCTGCGGGGGGCCGGCTACGCCGTGCGCCCGGCCCAGGAGGGACGCATGGCCCTGCGTTCCGCCCTCGCCCGCCCCCCCGATCTCATCCTCCTCGACATCCGCATGCCCGGCATGGACGGCTACGAGGTCTGCCGGCGCCTCAAGACCGACCCCCGCACCCGGGACGTGCCGGTCATCTTCCTGTCGGCCCTGCGGGACACGGGGAACAAGGTCCAGGCCTTCGAGTTCGGGGCCGTGGACTACATCTCCAAGCCCTACCAGCCGGACGAGGTGCTGGCCCGGGTGCGGACCCACCTCGACCTCCATCGCCTGCGCTCCCGCCTCGAGGACCTGGTGGCCGAACGCACCGCCCAGTTCCAGGAAGCGGACGCCAGCCTGCGGGCCTCCCAGGCCCGGCTCCAGGAACTGGCGGGCTTCCTCGAGACGGCCCGGGAAGAGGAGCGGGCCCGCATCGCGCGGGAGCTCCACGACGAGCTCGGCCAGGCCCTCACCGCCCTGCGCATCGACCTCGCCTGGCTCCGCAAGAAGTGCGCCCCCCTGGGGCCGGCGGTGGAGGAGCGGGCGACGGCGGCCCACAGCCTGGTGGAGCGCAGCATCGATTCCCTGCGCCGCATCTCCCAGGGCCTGCGCCCGGGCATGCTCGATGTCCTCGGCCTGGCCGCCGCCATCGAGCACCACGTCGCCCAGTTCCAGGAGCGCACCGGCATCCGCTGCGACCTGTCCATGAACCGGGAGGAATTCCAGCTCGGCGACCAGCTGGCGACGGCCATCTTCCGCATCGTCCAGGAGGCCCTCACCAATGTCATGCGCCACGCCGCCGCCGACCACGTCTCGGTTATGATCGAGGATGCTCCGGACCATATCCGGGTGCGGGTGGAGGATGATGGCCAGGGCTTCGTCCTGCCGAGCCAGAAGAAGACCTTCGGCCTCCTGGGCATCCAGGAACGGACCAAGATGCTCGGCGGCCGCCTCGACATCGACAGCCAGCCCGGGGCCGGGACCCGCATCGAGGCCTGGTTTCCCAAGGCACAGGGAGAAACTGAATGATCAGGATATTGATTGCCGACGACCACGACATCCTGCGGGCGGGCTTGAAGCACATCCTCCAGGATACGTCCGACATCGTCGTCGGCGGCGAGGCCAGCGACGGCCACCAGGCCCTCGCCCGCATCCGGGCGGAGAAATGGGACGCCGTGGTGCTGGACTTGACCATGCCGGGCAAGAGCGGCGTGGACCTGATCCGGCAGATCAAGACGGAATACCCCAAGCTGCCCATCCTGATCCTCAGCATGCACAAGGAGGATATCTACGCGGTGCGGGCCCTGAAGGCGGGCGCCTCGGGCTACCTGTGCAAGGACAATGCCGAGACCCTCCTGGCCCCGGCCATCCGCAAGGTGGCCGGCGGCGGCCTCTTCATCCACCAGGAAGTGGCGGAAAAGCTGGCCATGGAAATGCTGACCGGGGCCGGGCAGACCACCTCCCACACCCAGCTCACCGACCGGGAGTACCAGATCTTCCTCATGATCGCCAGGGGCATGGGAGTGACGGACATCGGCAAGGCGCTCAATGTCAGCGTCAAGACCGTCAGCACCCACAAGACCCGCATCCTCGAGAAAATGGGTCTCACCAACACCGCCGAACTGATCCATTACGCCATCCGGCACCACCTCATCGACGAGGCGGAAGGCACCCAGGGCTAGGGGCCAACGCCCCTTCTTCTAGGAATATTCCTACCCGACCCCTGGCATATTCCCACGGGGGAAATCAGTTTCTCCCACGTGTCTATTTCTGTCTCTCCCTACCACAATGCGTTTGTGCGTCAAATTGCCGCACTTTGGGGGAAAGCAATACCGCATTGTTTCCATGGGAGAGTGAAATGAAAAGATTAGCAGTGAAATCCACTGTGCTGCTGCTGGCAGCGGGGATGGGGTTCGGGGCGGCGTCGGCCTGGTCGGCGGAGTCCCTGCAGGACGTGATGAAGGCCCGGGGCCTGAGCCAGCAGGACCTGCTGGCC
>DATFAA010000106.1:0-16073 GCA_035255045.1 Rhodocyclaceae bacterium
CCCGCCTGGTGGAGAAGTGCGGCCAGCCGGTGCCCAAGGCCCACATTGTCCTGGCCTTCGGCGGCGAACCGGACGAATTCGACTTCCACCGGGTGGAGATGCTGCTCTCCCGTCTGCGCCGCAAGGGCCAGGAAATCACTGGCGGACCGCTGCCCATCAAGGCCCTGCCGGGATTCGGGCTGGTGTTCACGGGGCAGTGCGTCTTCTCGTGAGCGGCTGATGGCGATTTCCCGTGGCGGTGTGCCGGGCCGCTCGTTCCTGGCCCTGGCGGCCTGCATCGTCCTTCTCTGGGCCGGCCAGGCCCTGGCCGCGGTCAACGGGGATCGCCTGCGCCTCGGCCCGGATCTTCCCCTCTCGGTACTGGAGGACCCGGACGGCCGCCTGTCCCTGGCGGAGGTGGCGGCCCTGCCGCCGGAGCGCTTCCGCCGCCTCGCCACGCCCTTCTCCGGGGGCTTTTCCCGTAGCGCCTTCTGGGTGCGGCTGGAGTTGCCGGCCGATTTCGGGCCAGGGGAGGAACGCTGGCTGGAAATATTTCCCCCCATCCTGGACGAGCTGACGGTCTTCGAGCCCAAGGCCGCCGGCTGGAAGGCCCATGCTTCCGGCGACCTGCGGCCCTTCTCCGGGCGAGAGATCGCCTATCACCACTTCCTTTTCCGCCTCCACGGCGGCGGCGCCGGGCGGCCCCTCTACCTGCGGGTGCGGTCCCACAAGGCCCTGGCGGTGAACGGCAGCCTGTGGCGACCCGCCGCCTTCACCCAGGCGGCCATCAACGAGTCCATGGGGGCCGGGCTCTATTTCGGCGTCTGGGCCATCGCCCTCATCGTCTTCATCGGCTACGCCATCGTCTTCCGCTACCGCACCCACTTCGTCCTGGTGGTGGCCAACTCGGCGGCGGTCCTGGGGGTGGCGTCGCTGCACGGCTACCACGCCCAGTACCTGCTGCCGGACTCCCCGGCCGTCGCCAGCGTCCTGGTCGGAATCCTGGTCACCCTGGGCATGGCGGTCCAGGTCTGGCTGCTGCGCACCATCATGTACACCGAGACCCGGATGCCGCGCCTGGACCGGGCGCTGTTCGTTCTCAGCCTGGCCATCGCCGGCTCGGCGGTCTTCGAATTCACCGACCTGGCCGCCTATGTCTCCGCCGCGGTGTCCCTGACCTCGCCCTTCTGCGCCGTGGTCGGGCTCCTGCTCTCCGCCCAGCAGCTGCGGGAGAAGCGCGCCGGCGCGGTCGTCCTCCTGGTCGCCTTCGGCGTCCACGCCCTGGTGGCCTTCCCCGTGACCTTCACCGTCCTCGGCCTGCTGCCCCCCTTCCCCCTCCTACTCTCGGGCTGGCAGTTGGAACTGCCCTTCCACCTCCTCCTCATCCATGCCGCCTTGGTGGCGCGGATCTGGGCCCGGGAGAAGAGCCTGCGGCGCGACCTCGAAGGCGCCCTTGCTGCCTCCCGTCAAGCCGAGAGGGAGCTGGAGCGCCGGGTGGAGGACCGCACCCGGGAACTGGCGGCGGCCAAGCAGGCGGTGGAGAACGCCCTCGCCACCGAGCGGCGCTCGCTGCTGGAGCAGCGCCAGTTCATGGCCATGGTGTCCCACGAGTTCCGCACTCCCCTGGCGGTCATCGACAGCGTCGCCACCAATCTGACCGAAGTACCCCTGGCGGGGGAGGAAGACCTGGCGGGGCGCAGCCGGCAGGTCCGCCGGGCGGTGAAGCGCCTGGCCCGGCTGGTGGAGAACTGCCTGGCCGACGAGCGGGTGGACGGCGAGGCCCTGGCGCCCCAGCTGCAGGTAGCCTCGCCGGAAGCCCTGGTGCGGGAAGCAGCCGAGATCGTGCAGTGGTCGCCCCAGCACTGCCTGCGGCTGGACTTCCAGGAGGTGCCCGCCACTGTCGCCTGCGACCCCACCCTGGTGCGGATGGCCCTCTCCAACCTGATCGACAACGCGGTGAAATACTCCCCCGGCGGCGAGGTGACGGTGCGCTCCTGGGGGGCGGCGGACAAGGTCTGCTTCGCCGTTTCCGACCACGGGCCCGGCATCCCACCGGAGGCCCGAGAGGCCGTCTTCCGGCGCTTCGCCCGGGGCGCCGACGTGCGCGGCAAGCCGGGGGTGGGGCTGGGGCTGCATGTGGCGAGGAAGATCGCGGAGCTGCATGGCGGGGGCATCGAGATTGCCGACCGGGAGGGGTTCGGGGCGACCTTCGTGCTTAGTCTTGGGCGGCAGGTTGTCGCTGCATAGATGACGGGGCGTAGAGACGGGGGAGTGTCCGTGCCGAGGATCGGGTCATTGGAGGCAGATCGCTCACCGAACGTGCCACCGCAGCCTTGTGTTTGTTTTCTACTGACGACAACACTACGCTGCTATGCTCAGGCGACTGCAGGAAAGGATTGACCATGCCCTCCGCCAACCCTAACACCAAGAGCCTTACCGTGAATTTGCGGGTCAAGCCCGAAATTCGCGCCCTCATTGACCGTGCAGCAAAGGCACAAGGGAAAAGCCGCACCGCTTTCATCCTCGACTCAGCGCGCGCGGCGGCGGAAGAAACCCTGCTGGATCAATGGCTCCCGGTTGCGAGCCGGCAAGCCTACGCCGAACTCTTGGCTCGCCTGGACCACGCCCCGGCCCCCAGTCCCGGGCTTCTGAAAGTGATGCGGACGCCGGGACCGTGGGACGAGGTATGAGCGTCGCTGACGTGCGAGCCGCGCTATATCCGCCGCCGTGAGGCGCTGTGAGTGCCTGTGAGCGCTCCCGGCCACCCACTTATCTAGAATCCATTGAGCATCGCGGCCGTGTGGCGCCGATCGGACGCAGCCGCCGCCTAAGTTCATTCGAGGGAATTCCATGCTTGCGCAGGAGTACTACGACTTTCACCAGGGGCTTGCCCGGCAGGGCATCATCCTGTCGTTCACCGGTTATCTCTCTGAAGGCATCCTGTTCGCCCTGGGGGATGCCTTGCGGCAGAAGATGGCCCTGGACGAGGCCGACGCCAATATCACCAAGAAGGTCTTCTCGGTGTTCGTCGAGCAGGTGCAGAACATCATCCGCTACTCGGCGGAGCGGGTTGAGGGCGACCTGGGCAGGCATGTGGAACTGAGCTCCGGCACCATCACCGTCGGCCGGGAGGACGACCGCTTCTTCGTGGTGTGCGGCAATGTCGTCCGCCGGGAAGACGCCGCGGCCCTGCGGGAGCGCCTCAGCGTCCTGGCCGCCATGAGCAAGGACGAGCTCAAGCTTCACTACAAGGAGAAACTGCGGGAGCCTCCCGAGGAGCACAGCAAGGGCGCTTCCCTGGGGCTCATCGAGATCGCCCGCCGGGCGAGCGCCCCGATCCAGTTCGATTTCCTCGCCATCGATGATTCGGCGGCATTCTTCTGCCTCAAGGCGTACATCTGACCATGGAAAAAATCCTTCTCGAGGCGACTGAACGCACGCCTTATACCGAGTTCGATCCCAAAGGCCCGCGCCTGGTGCTGCGGGGAGAGTCCTATCCGGAGGATGCGGCGGCCTTTTTCGGCCCGCTCCAGCAGGCCCTCCGGGATTTCCTGGCATCCCTCGGCGGCCAGCCCTTCGTGGTCGATCTGGAGATGAGCTACTTCAACAGCAGCAGCGCCAAGGCGCTGATGAACATGTTCATGCTCCTGGAGCAGGCGGCGGCCGGCGGCAAGGACATCCGGATCAACTGGCGCTACCACCGCGACGACGACACCATGGAGGAATTCGGCGAGGATTTCGCCGAGGATTTCGATCACGCCGCCTTCGTCCTCTGCCCCCTCGAAGCCGACTGATCCCCGCCGCCATGGCCAAGACCCCTCCGCCTGCCGAAGATGAATTCTCCCTGTTCCACCAGGAGGAATCCGTCATCCGGGAGGCCGAGGAGATGATCGCCAAGCTCGCCGAGGTGGCGGAAGGCGTGCGCCGCCTGGACACGGCCTACGATCAGGGCTACCGGGAACAGCGCCGCCTGCTGCACATCGGCGACCGCCTGCAGCTCGACCTGCACCAGGCGAACCAGGCCCTCGCCAGCCAGGCGGAGCAGCTTACGGCGGCCAAGAGCCAATTGCGCCAGTCCCTCGAGCAGGAACGGGAAAGCCGCCAGCTCCAGGGCCGCTTCATGGCCATGGTATCCCACGAATTCCGCAACCCCCTGGCGGTCATCAGCAGCACGGTGCAGGTCCTGCAGGCGGAATCCGGAACCGCTCATCCGGAATGGGAGCCCCTCTACCAGCGGGTCCAGAACGCCGTGCAGCGCATGTCCACCCTGATCGAGAACTGCCTTGCCGACGAGCGGGTGTCCATCGAGAACACCTGCATCCGGAAGACCCCTTTCTCGGTGCGGGCCATGCTGCTGGAGGCGGCCGAGCCCTTCGCCGCCAGCCCCCGGCATCCCCTGGCCCTGGAACTGACGGACTGCGACCCGGTGACGCTGGGCGACCCGGCGCTCCTGCGGGTGGCGGTGTCCAACCTGCTGGACAACGCCGTCAAGTATTCGCCCCAGGGCGGCCCGCTGATCCTGCGCAGCCGTGTCGACGGCGACCGCAGCCTGCGGGTGGAGGTGGCGGACCGGGGCATGGGCATTCCCGAGGACATGCGGGAGGCCATCTTCCAGAAGTACATCCGGGGCGCCGTCCCCGAACGGGTCCCGGGGGCGGGCCTCGGTCTGTTCCTCGTGGACTGGATCGCCCGGCTGCACGGCGGCTCGATCGCGGTCGATTCGACACCGGGCCGGGGCAGCTGCTTCCGCCTGTCCATCCCGATCCAATCCAGTCCAGCAGAGTAATCGGAGAAGTGCTCTTTCGGCATCGGAAACATCCACATGGCTAAGGTCGATTCATTGGAAGAGGGAGAATTTTCCCTGTTCACCCAGGAAAAGCAGGTCATCCGGGAAAGCGAGATCATGATCCGGACGCTGGGAACGGTGTCCGACAGCGTGCGCCGCCTGGCCGAGGCCTATCGCCGGGCTTATCGGGAGCAGTGCCGGCTGCTGCGGATCAGCGACCGCCAGCAGCTGGAGCTGCGGGAAGCCAACAAGGCCCTCGGCGCCCAGGCGGACGAACTCAGGCACCTCAACGAAGCCCTGCGCAAGGAGGTCGGAATCCGGGAGCAGATGGCCGACGAACTGCGGCGCATGGCCCGGGAGGACGCCCTCACCGGCCTGCTCTCCCGGCGCTACCTGTTCGAACTGGGGGAGCATGAATTCCGTCGCCGCCGGCGCCACGGCCAGCCCCTGGGCCTGCTCATGATGGACCTGGACTACTTCAAGAAGATCAACGACGGCTACGGCCACGGCGCCGGCGACCAGGTGCTGCGCGAGTTCGGCGCCCTCTGCCGCGACTGCTTCCGGGAAGAGGACATCGTCGGCCGCATCGGCGGCGAGGAATTCCTGGCCATTCTCCCCACCACCGGCACCCAGGAGGCCGCCCGGGTGGCGGAGCGCATCCGGGCCCGGCTGGCGGCCCAGAGCATCGCGATTCCCGGCGGCGCCATCGGCGTCACCCTGAGCATCGGCATCACCGAGGTGCTGGCGGCGGACACCACCTTCGACCACGCGGCGTCCCGGGCGGATGCGGCGCTGTACGAGGCCAAGAACGGGGGGCGCAACCGCATCGAGATCCTGCTGCCGGGGATCGGCTCGGCGGACACTTCGGGGTACCGGCAATGAAGTCCGCCTGGCTCGCCGTCCTTGCCCTGGTCCTCGGCGCCGCCCCCTGCGCCGCCGCCCCGGAAAAAATCTACGTGGTGGGCGTCGAGAACACCGACTATTACCCGATCTACCGCATGGAGAAGGGCACCTACACCGGCTACGCCCGGGAGGTGCTGGACGCCTTCGCCAAGGCCCGGGGCTACCGCTTCGAATACCGGGCCTTCCCGGTGCCGCGGCTGTTCGCCCATTTCTTCCAGGGCGAAGTGGATTTCAAGTTCCCCGACAACCCCTACTGGCAGGCGGACCTGCGGCGGGGGAGCAATATCGTCTACAGCGCCTCCGTCCTCACCTACATCGACGGCGCCATGGTGCGGGCGGACCGGGCGGATGCCGGCATCGAGGACATCAAGACTCTGGGCATCGTCTCCGGCTTCACGCCCTGGGCCTGGCGCGAGCCCATCGCCCGGGGACAAGTGCTGGTGCGGGAGAACACCGAGATCGGCGCCCTCGCCGAGCAGGTGGTCGCCCGGCGGCTGGATGCCGCCTACGGCAGCGTGGCGGTCATGAACTACCGCCTCGACCACGTCCTCAAGAGCCCCGGCGCCCTGGTCTTCAATCCCAAGCTGCCCTATTCCAAGGACCACTATTTCCTCTCCACCTTGAAGCACCCGGAGGTGATCCGGGAGTTCAATGACTGGCTGCGCAACAATCAGGGCCTGGTCCGCACCCTCAAGGCCAGGTACGGCGTCGAGAAGGGCGTCGTCCAGTGACCGCCGCCCTCCCGCCGCAGGCGCACGCCGTGGGGCTGGCCAGGATTCCCTTCACTCGGGGCCTCACCTTCCGCCAGGCCGCGACCACCGTGACCGTGGTCATGGCCCTCGGATTCCTGGGCAGCGTCGCGGAGCTCTTCATCCAGTGGCGCGACGTCCGCGCCGAGACCCTGGCCCACCTGCACCAGGTCTCCAACCTCATCCGGGGGAGCGCGGCCGAGGCCGCCTACCAGCTCAATCCCGAGCTTTCCCGCCGGGTGGTGGACGGCCTGCTGGGGGACGAGACCGTGGAGCGGGCGGTGCTGCGGGACAATTTCGGCCGGGTGCTGGCCGAGCAGGCCCGGGAGCGGCGGACGGAGGGGCTCAGCGCCCGCCTCGGCCCGGCCCTCTTCGGCGACCTGGCCAGGCAGTCCCTGACCCTGGACCACGCCCTCTCGGGCCAGACCCAGGAGAATGTCGGCCGCCTGGAAATCACCCTCGCCCCCGCCGTCATCGCCAAGCGGGTGCTCGACGTCGCCGCCATCAACTGGATGCTGTTCCTGATCCGGGACACGGTCATCTCCCTGCTGATGGTGTTCATCTTCTACTTCATCATCACCCGGCCCCTGGTGCGGCTCAGCCAGGCCATCTCCCGGGTGGACCCGGAGCGGCCGGGGGAATGGCCCGCTCCCCGCTTCCCCAGCCATGAGCGGAACGAGCTGGGACTGCTGGTGCAGACCGTGGACCGGCTGCTCAAGGCCTTCCAGCGCGGCCTCCAGCAGCGGGACAAGGCCCAGGGGGAGCTGCTGCTGCTGACCCAGGAGCTGGAGAAGCGGGTGGACGACCGCACCCGGGAGCTGCAGGTGACGGTGGCCGCGCTGGCGGCGGAGAAGGCCGAGCTGGCCCGGGCCCACGGCGAACTGGCCAAGGCCAACCGGCTGGTGGTGGAGAGCATCCAGTACGCCCGCCGCATCCAGCACGCCATGCTGCCCGACAAGCGCGCCCTGGGCGATGCGGTCCGGGACCTCCACGTCTGGTGGGAACCTCTGCACGTGGTCGGGGGCGACTACTTCTGGCTGGAGCGCTTCGGCAGCAAGAGCCTGCTCATCCTGGCGGATTGCACCGGCCACGGCGTGCCGGGGGCCTTCATCACCCTGGTGGCGGCCTCGGCCCTC
Source organism: Rhodocyclaceae bacterium (assembly GCA_035255045.1). Lineage (GTDB taxonomy): Bacteria > Pseudomonadota > Gammaproteobacteria > Burkholderiales > Rhodocyclaceae > JAGTRP01. The sequence goes on from DATFAA010000106.1 coordinate 7,554, forward strand.
GACCGCATCCTGCACGAGAGCCAGGAACGTCAGCCCTCGGCCATTCTCAAGGCCCTGGACGCCATGGTGAGGACCCGCCTGCGCCAGGACCGTCCCGACGCCGCCTCGGACGACGGCCTGGATGCCGCGGTCTGCCTGTGGGACACGGAAACCCGCCAGCTCACCTTCGCCGGCGCCGGGCTGCCCCTCCTCTACTGCGCCGGCGGCGAGGTGCGGGAAATCCGGGGCGACCGCGCCAGCCTCGGCTACAGCGCCCCGGTGCGCCAGGCTGCCTTCACCGACCACGTCATCGACGTGGAGCCCGGCACGGCCTTCTATCTCCTCACCGACGGCGTGCCCGACCACATGGGCGGCCAGCCCCGCCGGCTGCTGGGGCGCCGGCGCCTGGCTTCCCTCATCGCCGCCAACGTGCACCGGCCGATGGAGGAACAGATCGCCTGCCTCCAGCAGGCCCTGGAGTCCTACCGGGACGGCGAGCCCCGCCGGGACGACACCACCCTGCTGGGCTTCGTGCCCCTCTGAACGGCGGGCAATTGCCCGCCGGGGTGGCGGCCGGCCGGCGAGTCATTTATTATCGGGGTCTCCCGGATTCACCCCAGCTTGCGATACATACGCCTGCGCTTTTCAGGCATCGCCGCCCCGGTTTTAAATGATGAAATTGGCACCCTTCGCCATGGTTTTGGGCAAGAATTGCCCAGGCATCGACTGAGGGGGGCCGCCCCCCCGCCCGCCCAGGAATAGGATTCAGAATGTTTTCCCCTCTAGCGCACCGGCCGAAATGGCCCGCGCTCGGCGTGCTTTTGGCACTCTCGGCATGCTCAGCCGTGGGGCCAAACTATGTCGCTCCCCAATTATCGGAAAAGGACGTTCCCGCCCAATGGACGTCCCGAGCCGATACGGCTCCCGCCCCCGCCGTCCAGTCCTCTCCCGCCCGCTGGTGGACCGAACTGTCGGACCCGGCCCTGGACCAGCTGGTGAACGAAGCCGTCAGCACCAGCCCGACCCTGGAGGCCGCCATGGCCAAGCTGCGCCAGGCCCGCTCCCAGTTCACCCAGGCCGAGGCCGCCGCCCTGCCGACCGTTGACGCCGCCGCTGGAGCCCAGCGGGGATCATCCGGCGGAATCTATAGCCAGTCCTGGCTGTCCATGAATTCCTCCTGGGAGGTGGACCTCTTCGGCGCCGTGCGCCGCGGCAAGGAGGGCGCCCTGGCCCGGGAGGCGGCCCAGCGGGCCACCCTGGCCGACGCCCGGGTGAGCCTGGCGGCCGATGTCACCGACGCCTACCTGAGCTACCGGGCCTGCCAGTCCCATGTGGCCCTGGCCGAGCAGGACGTCACTTCCCGGGAAGCCACCGAGAAGCTCACCGCCGCCAGCGTCGAGGTGGGATTCACGGCCCCCTACCAGGGCATCCGCAGCATGGCCTCGGTGGCGGAGGCGAAGACCCAGCTCGCCGCCACCCGGGCCCAGTGCGAGCGCCTGGAAAACCTCCTGACCCGCCTCACCGGCGTCGCCCGCCCGACCCTGATGAAGGTCCTGGCCGACAAGCCCACCGGCCTGGAGCGGCTGCCCGTGCCCCGGCATTTCAGCGTCGCCATCCCCAGCCAGGCGCTGATGCAGCGCCCCGACATCCGCTCCGCCGAGCGCAACGTCGCCGCCGCCTCGGCCGACATCGGCCTGGCCGAAGCCGACCGCTACCCCCGCCTGGCCCTGAGCGGCAACCTGGGCTACACGGTGGCCGGCACGGGGGGCAGCGGCACCCTGTCCTTCGGCACCTGGTCCTTCGGCCCCTCCATCAGCCTGCCCATTTTCGACGCCGGCCGCCGGGCGGCCGTCGTGCAGCTGGCCAAGTCCCGCTACGACGAGGCCCTCGCCGACTTCAAGGCCATCACCCGTCGGGCCATCCAGGAAGTCGAGGACGCCCTGACCCGCTATGCCGCAGCCCACGAACGGGCCGAAAGCGCCCGCCTTTCCGCCAGCCAGTACCAGCGCTTCTTCGATGCAGTGGATGTGCGCTACCGGGAAGGGGCGAGCAATCTCCTGGAACTGGAGGACGCCCGCCGCGCCATGCTGAGCGCCCAGCAGACCCTCCTCGGCGTCCAGCAGGAACGGCTGCAGGCCTGGGTGGCGCTGAATCGGGCGACCGGCGGCGCGGCCCAGTACGGCGCCGAGTCCGTCCCGCCCCAGGGCGATTCCCCTGTCCAGACCCCTCCCGCCAAGTGAGCCCTGCCATGCCGCTTTCCCCCCTTACCGTCCGCCGCCTGAAGACCGCTTCGGTGCTGCTGGCCCTGGCTCTGCCCTTCCCTTCCACCTTCGGCGCTCCCGGCGCGGCCAGCCCCGAGGTCCCGGCCCAGCCCCAGAAGACCCTGGCGGCCGAGGCGCCTGCGCCCGCCGCCCAGGCTGCTCCCGCCGAGCCGGCGCCGCCGCCGGTCTCCCTGGTGAAGCCCAAGGTCGAGCTGTGGCCCGAGCTCATCGAAGCCGAGGGCAACGTCATGCCCTGGCAGGAAAGCCATATCGGCACCGAGGTCGGCGGCCTGCGCCTGGTCAGCGTGCTGGCAAATGTCGGCGACGTTGTGAAGAAGGGCCAGGTCCTGGCGCGCCTCAATGCCGCCACCGTGGAAACCGAGCTGGAGGCCGCCAATGCCCAGATGGTGGAGGCCAAGGCCGCCCTCGCCCAGGCCATGGCGACCCTGGAGCGGGCCAACCGCCTGGCGCCGTCCGGCGGCGTCAGCCAGCAGGAACTGACCCTCTACGAAACCCAGAAGAACACCGCCGAGGCGCGCCTCAACGCCGCCCGGGCCCAGGTCAAGAAGCAGAAGCTGCGCCTGGACTTCGCCACCCTGGTGGCTCCCGACGACGGAGTGATTTCCGCCAGCTCCGCCGCCGAGGGCGCCATCGTCCAGGGCGGCAGCGAACTTTTCCGCCTGATCCGGCAGGGGCGCCTGGAGTGGCGGGCCGAGGTCAAGGGCGAAACCCTCCTGAGGCTCGCCCCGGGGCAGGAGGTCACGGTCAAGAGCCCGCTGGGGCCGGAAGTGAAGGGCCGGGTCCGCCAAGTATCGCCCACCATCGACCTCAAGACCGGCAACGGCCTGGCCTACGTGGACCTGCCCGCCGACACCAACCTGAAGGCCGGGCTGCGGGTTTCCGGCACCCTGGCCATCGGCAAGCGCAAGGTCCTCGTCCTGCCGACGGCCGCCGTGCTCGATCAGGAAGGGGTGTCCCAGGTGTTCAGGGTGGACGGGGACGGCAAGATCGAGGCGATCGACGTCAAGACCGGCCGGGTCAAGGACCACTGGGTGGAGATCACTGCCGGCCTGGACGAGCAGACCCAGGTCATCGCCAATGACGTCAATCTGCGCAAGGCGGTGGACGCGGTGAACGCCGCCCCGCCGGCGCCGGCCATGAAGCAGAGGAAGCGCGTCCTGCTCTGACGGCGGGCCGCGGCCCCGTCAGCATTTCCCGGCCTTGGCCGCCGGCTGGGCGACGGCCTTGGCTTTCCGGCAGTCGGTGGCGGCGATGCCGCGGTTGAGGCCGAAACTGTCGGCGACCGGCACCGAGGCTTGCGGCGCCTGGGGATTCACGGCGCCGGTGGCCGAGATCCCTGCCGGGGCGTTCTGACCGAAGCTGTCGGCGAAGACCGACGGCGCTGCCGGCGGTGTCTCCGGTTCCGCCGCGGCCAGCGAATGCACCAGGAACGCGGCGGCAAACGCGATCGACTTCAGGGCTGGACCCATGGCGCTCTCCTTGCGGTGGGAGCATTCGTAGCTCTATGACTTCAATAACGGCCGCCGCCGGCCAAAGATAAGAGGTGCCGCGTCCTGTCCCTTTACTTTCGGGGCATGGCCCGCCAAAATCCGCCGGCCTAAATTTTCCCGAGACCCCGATGGGCCCCTCTTCCCCGAAAGTCGCGGCCCTGTGCCTCGGACTCTGCGTCTTCCTCCCGGCTTCCGCCCGGGCCGACGACCATGAGGAGTGGACGGCCCGCTTCCAGACCACCTATGTCTGGCAGGAGAAGCCGGCCATGGGGGCCCGCTACAGCGGCCCGAACAGCCTGCGGGCCGGCAAGGAAAAGAGCTACACCGCGACCGTCACCGGCTATCTGGGGTTGCGGCCCTGGCACGGGGGCGAGCTCTATCTCAACCCGGAGATCACCCAGGGTGTCCCCTTCTCCGGGCTGACCGGCAGTGCCGGGTTCACCAACGGCGAATTGACCCGCACCGCCGGCACCAACCCCAAGCTCTATCGCCAGCGCCTCTTCCTGCGCCAGACCTGGGGCCTGGGCGGTGGCGACGAGGGAGTCGAGGCCGACCTCAACCAGATGGCTGGGACGGTGGACCGCAACCGGGTGGTGCTGACCGTCGGCAATTTCTCCACCCTCGACGTCTTTGACCGCAATGCCTACGCCAAGGACCCGCGGGTCCAGTTCATGAACGCCAGCTTCATGGCTCCCCTCGCCTACGACTACGCCGCCGACGCCCGAGGCTTCGGCTGGGGATTCGCGGCCGAGTGGTACCAGGGCGACTGGGCTTTCCGCCTCGGCCGCATGACCGGGCCCAAGGAGCCCAACATGCTGCCGGTGGACTACCGTATCGGCAAACACTACGGGGACCAGGCGGAAATCGAGCACAGCCACGTCCTGGGCGGGCAGCCGGGCAAGGTACGCCTCCTGGGGTGGCGCAACCGGGCCCGCCTGGCCGCCTTCAAGGACGTCCTCGACTACTTGAACGCCAATCCGGCCGCCGACCGGCAGGCCATCTTCGCCGTGCGCGACGGCGAGAAGATCAAGTACGGGGCCGGGATCAATGTCGAGCAGGCCATCACCGAGGACCTGGGCTTCTTCCTGCGGGCCATGAAGGCCGACGGGCGGACGGAGACCCACGCCTTCACCGAGACCGACGGCTCCCTGGGAACGGGCCTGGCCCTCAGGGGGGCGGCCTGGGGTCGGGGCGACGACACGGTGGGCGTCGCCTACGCCCGCAACACCCTCTCCCGGGAGCGCCGCCAGTACCTTGAGGCGGGGGGAATCTCCTTCTTCATCGGCGACACCCGGCTCAACTACCGGCCGGAGCAGATTGTCGAGACCTATTACAGTGTCCGGGTCTGGAAGAAGTCCTTCCTGACGGCGGACTACCAGCGCATGTGGAATCCCGCCTACAACGCCGACCGGGGGCCCGCCAACTTCTACGCCCTGCGCTTCCACGCCGAATTCTGAGCGTTCCGGCACTCTAAGGACAGGAGCACAGACAAAGGAGGTCCGGCCGATGCCGACCTTGCGCCATGCCCGCAGAATCGCCAGCCGCCTGGGCCCCGGTCTGATCACCGGCGCCGCCGACGACGATCCGAGCGGGCTCGCCACCTATTCCCAGGCGGGTGCCCAGTTCGGCGCCGGGCTCCTGTGGACCCTCGCCCTCACGACTCCCCTCATGGTCAGCATCCAGATGGTCAGCGCCCGCATCGGCTGGCTCACCGGCCGGGGGCTGGCCGCCAACATCCGGACCCTGCTGCCCGGCTGGGCGACCGCCGGGCTGGTGATGCTCCTCCTCTTCGCCAACACCCTCAACATCGCCGCCGACATCGCCGCCATGGGCGAGGCCCTGGAGATGATGGTCGGTGGGCCCAAGCACGGCCACGCCCTGGTCTTCGGCCTGCTGTGCACGGCGCTGCCCATGCGCCTCAATTACGAAGCCATGGTCCGGGTCCTCAAGTGGCTGACCCTGGCCCTCCTGTCCTATGTCGCCGTCGTCTTCATGCTGCACATCGACTGGGAGAAGGTCCTGGTGGGGACCCTGGTTCCCAACCTCCAGGCCAGCGGCAACTACTGGATGGTGGTGGTGGCCGTGCTGGGAACCACCATCAGTCCCTATCTCTTCTTCTGGCAGGCGGCCCAGGAGGCCGAGCAGCGCCGGCAGATGGACGCCGAGCCGGGGCCCGGCATCCACCTCGGCCGGCAGCCGGCCTTTCTCCGGGAGCACCTGTACCGGATCAAGCTGGATACGGTGGTGGGCATGGTCTTCTCCAACGGCATCGCCTTCTGCGTCATGCTCACCACCGCCATCACCCTCAACCAGCACGGCATCACCGACATCCAGACCACCCGGCAGGCGGCCGAGGCGCTGCGCCCCCTGGCGGGGGAATTCGCCTTCGCCCTCTTCGGCCTCGGCATCATCGGCACGGGCATGCTGGCGGTGCCCGTCCTGGCGGGCTCGGCCGGCTACGCCGTGGCCGATGCCTTCGACTGGCGCGCCGGGTTCGACCATGACGTCATGGAGGCCAAGGGCTTCTTCGGGGTGGTGGCGGCGTCCACGGTCATCGGCACCCTGATCGATTTCACCGACCTCGACCCCATCCGGGCGCTGGTCTGGAGCGCCGTGGTGAACGGCGTCATCGCCGTGCCCATCATGGCGGTGATGATGTGGCTGGGGGCCAGGCCGGAACTCCTCGGGCAATTCACCCTGTCCAGGCGGCACCGCTTCTGGGGCTGGCTGGCCACCGCCGTCATGGCGGCGGCGGTGATCGGCATGCTGGTCGCGGCGTGACGCGGGGCTAGCGGTCCGCCGGAGGGGTCAGCCACTGCCCGGCGAAGCGCACGGCATCGGGGAGCCAGGCGCGGAAGTCGGCAGCGAAGCCGGCCGGATCGGCCAGGAATTCCCCCTCGCCCCCGGCCAGGGGATTGGGCTGCCTTGCCCGCCGGGACATGCGGGCGAGGACATCGGCGATGCCGTCCAGGCCCGCGTAGCTCTGCAGCCAGTCCTCCCGGGCCATGAGCCCGAGGGCGTGGTGGGCGGATTCCGGGATGTCGTCGAGCCGCCCGGCGATATGCCCGTAGATGCCGGCACAGTAGCCGCCCAGGGGTTCGTGGTGAATCGTGGCCCAGTCCCGGGCCAGGAGATGGTCGTAAAAGATGTCCACCAGGACGCCCGCATAGCGTCGGCGCGCCGGGGAAACCCGGCTCCGGCTGCGCCGGAAGGCCGGATGGGTCTCGGCGAAGGCGTCGATGGCCCGGTGCAGGGCGACCCCCCGGGCGAGGTCGCCCGGTAGCGGTCCGGGCAGGTGTCCCTTGATCCAGTCGCCCACCACCCCGCCGACGACCAGGGGTGGGGCGTCTCCGGCGAGCAGGGCGTGGGCGAGGTAATTCATGGGCGGGAAGGGGGCGGGTGTTGCGGATCGGCACATCATCCCCGGTTTGGCCGGGGAAGCCAATAAAGGCAATGCGTAGTTTTGGGTGCGTTGGGGACGGGAGGAATGGGAGTGTCCCTGGAACGCCTTCGACCTTGTAGAATCCCTGTCCTCAACGACAGCCGACTCGAATGCTGGTGAACGACAACTACGACGACTGGCGGATTGGTCTGATCCCCCATATTCCAGGTTTTCCCCTGCCCGTGGTCGGGCTGGTGGCGCCGACCCCCCCTTGGGATGGATTGGTCAGCCTGCATATTTCCAAGGACGTCGCCCTGCATGTCGGGGCTGCCGAGGTCGCGGTCCAGGAAACGACCTTTTCGGACTTCCAGCGGCTGTCTTCGGAAACCACGGTCGGAAAGGCAGTAGGAGCTGTGCTTGGCTCCGATGGTGCGGTGAGTCCTTTTGATCTTGTCGCGGTGACGAGCTACTGCGTGTCGAAGGGCATCACCTCGGAGCCGGATGTGGACAGGGCGGCCCGGCTGATACTCGAAGCCTACCGGGAGCTGGCGCGGCAAATCCTGGCTCAGAACCAGGCCAGGTTCAATTGACCGGCGCCGGGTCGGTTTTCTGACTTGAAACCCTGGTATCTCTATTTGATCGAATGTGCCGACGGCAGCATCTATACGGGCATCACAACGGATGTTGCAGCCCGGTATGCCGTCCATGCCCGTGGGCTGGGGGCGCGCTACACGCGGTCCCATCCACCCAGGCAGCTGCTGGGCATTGAAGTACATCCGGATCGGTCTTCGGCGTCCAGGGCCGAATACCGGATCAAGCAGCTGACCGCCTCGGAGAAGCGGCTTTACGCCGCCACTCTGACGGCAGAAATCCCTGTCGAAAACGCAATCCTTCCGACCCCATGAATACTGATATCGATTACAAGAACAACCCTCTGCACGGCGTCAGCTTGAAGCAACTGCTGACTGAGATAGTCGATTATTACGGCTTCGAAATCCTCTACGCCTATTTGAATATCAACTGCTTCAATAACAATCCAAGCATCGATTCCAGCGTGAAGTTTCTTAAAAAGACGGACTGGGCGCGGGAAAAGGTTGAAGCGTTTTATCTGTATCAATTCAAGAATCTGCCTCGGGCGTCCGCCGAGCAGTTTGAGTTGCCCCCAAGAGACCGCATCATTCCCCAGGATCAGAAGCCCGGTCAGCCAGCCGAGTTGAGTCTGGAGGACGCCGAGAGACTACGGGAGAAGCGTGCCAGGAAGGCCGCGATGCGAGGCCAGGATGCAGGTCATCGCTCCGGCTCGGACAAGCGGGCGTCGAACCATTCAAGCGCCTCGGTTCACGGCGATTCCGATCCATGGGCGAAGTGGAGAAAATGAGCCGGGTTT
>DATFAA010000107.1:0-2331 GCA_035255045.1 Rhodocyclaceae bacterium
GGCACAGCTCGCCGCCCTGGCCCGCCCCGATCTCCAGCAGGCAGGCCGGCGCCTGGCGCGCTCGGGCCTGTTCCAGCAGGCGGGCCGACAAGGCCAATCCCCGGTCCGGGGCGAAGAGGGCCGAGGCGGGCTCGAAGGCCAGTTCCCGCTGGAGGCCGGGCTCATCCGCAGGGTCCACGTAGGGCAGGTTCGCCACCACCAGGCCCAGAGGATCGGGAACCGGATCCAGGAGACTGCCCTGGAAGAAAGTCACGGACGCGCCCAGGGCGGCGACGTTCTCCCGGGCCACCGCCAAGGCACCTGAGCTCAGGTCCGAAGCGGACACCTGCCAATCCGTTTCCAGAGCCAGACTCGCGGCGATGATGCCGCTGCCCGTACCCACATCCACACATCGGCTCACCCCGAGCCGCGTCCCCACGTCCAGGGCGGCCTCCACCAGCAGCTCAGTCTCGGGGCGCGGGATCAGCGTCTCCCGGGTGACCCTGAAGCGCCGCCCCCGGAAGAGGCACCATCCCAGGATGTAGGCCCAGGGTTCGCCCGTCCTGCGCCGGCGCACCCAGGCGCTCACCTGCGCACGCGCCTCGTCAGGAACCAGGTCGCCACCATGGGCCGCCATCCAGGACCGGGAGAGGCCCAGCCCCTCCTCGAACCAGCGGAGGCTTTCGGCATGGGCCTCCGCGTAGTCCAGGAATCCGGCCAAGGCGGCGCCCAGATCGAGGCGGAGCTGTCGGTACGTCTGGACCATCCCTCCAGCCTAGCGCGGAAGAAGCGCGCCCCAACTCCGATCCTGGACAAGCCGTGGCCTGGCCCCGGCCAGGACACGGCGCGGGGGTTCCGGGGGTGTGTGCGAAGCACGACGCTAGATCCTCGCGACGCATGCGCCGCGAGGAGAACCCCCGGAAAGAATTCATCCCATCAGGGCCTTGGCGCGCTCCTGACTCTGCTGGGCGACGATCTCGTGGAGGCTGCCGCCGTGGCTGTCCATGGTGACCACCAGGGGGAAGTCCTCCACCTCGATGATCCAGAAGGCCTCGGGGCTGCCGAACTCCTCGAGCATCTTCACGTCGACCACGCGCTTGCAGCGCTCGGCCAGCAGGCTGCCGGCGCCGCCGGTGGCGTGGAGGTAGACGGCCCCGGTCTTCTGGAGGCCCTCGCTGGTCTTCTTGCCCATGCCGCCCTTGCCGATGACGCCGCGGACCTTGTAGGTCTCGATGACGTCGGCCTGGTAGGGCTCCTCGCGGATGGAAGTGGTGGGACCCGCCGCCACGAAGCTGTAGTGGCCGTCCTCGTGCTTCTTCACCACGGGACCGCAGTGGTAGATGACCATGTTCTCGAGGATGGGCTTCAGCCACTCGGGCTTCTGCTCCTTCATGTACTTGTGGCCCATGTCGCGGCTGAGGACGACGCGGCCGTTGAGCAGCACTTCGTCGCCAACCTTGAGCTGGCGGATCTGGTCTTCGGTGATGGGGGTGGTGAGACGGATCATGTTGAGCCTCGTCGTCGCGGTCAGTCGAAGGACACTTCGCCGTTGGTCTTGAGCGTGATCGAGCCCCTGCGGCTGCTCCAGCACATGTAGCTGATGGAGACATAGAAGCTCGCCGGGTGGCGGTACATCTCCTCGGCCAGGACGCCCAGCACCGTGGTGTTGCCGCCGTAGCCCATGGGGCCGATGCCCAGGGTGTTGAGATCGGCGGTGATCTCCTTCTCGAAGGCGTCCATCTTGGGATCGGGGTTCGGCGTGCCGAGCTTGCGGAGGATGAGTTCCTTGCTCTTCTCGTAGCTGGAGACGCGGTCGCCGCCGATGGCCACGCCGAGGATGCCGGGGCTGCAGCCCTGGCCCTGGGCCTTCACCACGGCGTCGATGATGCACTTGCGCACGCCCTTGATGTCGCGGCCCGCGCCGATGGCGGCGTCCGGCAGGCGGTACTGGGCGCCCACGTTCTCGCAGCCACCACCCTTCTGCATGACGGCGATCTCGACTTCCGGCTTGTCCCACTCCTCGAAGTGGACGGCCGGGTGGCCCTCATGGAAGGGGTCCATGTTGGTGCCCGTGTTCTTGCCGCTGAGGGCTTCCACGCAGTTGGGACGCAGCCAGGAGCGTTTGGTGGCCTCGGCCACGGCCGCCCGAATCTGCTGCTTGGCGGCCCGCTGGCTCAGCCCGAAGGGGTGGCGCACCCAGACGATGATCGTGCCCGTGTCCTGGCAAAGCGGCGTCACATGGCCGTCGGCGAGGATGATGTTGCGCACCATGTCGTTCAGGGTGTTGAAGGCCCGGCTGCCTTCCTCTTCGGCGTCGCGGCCCTTCACCAGGGCGTCGATCACGTCCTGGGG
>DATFAA010000108.1:0-8759 GCA_035255045.1 Rhodocyclaceae bacterium
CAGCATCAAGCGGGTGGCGAAGATCATGACGGACATCTCGGAGGCGAGCCGGGAGCAGAGTTCGGGGATCGAGCAGGTGAGCCTGGCGGTGGCGCAGATGGACGAAGTGACGCAGCAGAACGCGGCCCTGGTGGAGCAGGCTGCGGCAGCGGCCCTCAGCCTGGAGGAACAGGCACTCACCCTGACCCGGGCGGTGGCAGTATTCAGCCTGGAGGACGGCGGCACGGCCCGCACTGCCGCGCCGGCACGGGCAGCCCTGGCGCATGGGGAGCCGGTGCGGCTCTCCATTCTTTCCCAACCCAAGATTCCCGCCTCCCTGCCTCGGGACGAGGCGTGGCAAGAGTTCTGACATACCATGAAAGATTTGCCAAAGACCGGTTCCTTCTCATCGACCTCCCTGCCGGGGATGCCCGGGCTCGGGATCGCCCGGGAGGCAAGCGAACGGGAATTCGCCTTCTCCGCCGCCGATTTCGAGCGGGTTCGCAAGCTCATCTATCACCATGCCGGCATCTCCCTGTCGCCCATCAAGCAGGACATGGTGTATTCCCGGCTGGCCCGGCGCCTGCGCGCTACCGGGACGAAGTCCTTCGCCGAATACCTGGACGCCCTGGAGCGCGGCAACAGCCCGGAATGGGAACGCTTCGTCAATTCCCTGACCACCAACCTCACGTCCTTCTTCCGCGAACCCCACCACTTCCCGATCTTCGCCGAGCATCTCAAGAAGATCGCCAGCCGGCGCCCGATCCGCATCTGGTGCTGTGCTTCTTCCACCGGCGAGGAGCCCTATTCCATCGCCATGACGGTGCTCGAGACCTTCGGCAGCAACGCTTCCCAGGTGTCCATCGTGGCTTCCGATCTCGATACCAGCGTCCTGGCCACCGCCCAGCAGGGGGTTTATGCCCAGGACCGGGTCGAGAAGATGGAACCGGAGCGCCTGCGGAAATTCTTCCTCAAGGGCACCGGCCCCCAGGAAGGCATGGTCTCGGTGCGCCCCGAGCTGAAGCGCATGATCGATTTCCAGCGCATCAACCTGCTGGATCCCAATTGGCCCGTGCGGGGGCCGGTGGACGTGATCTTCTGCCGCAACGTGATGATCTATTTCGATAAGCCGACCCAGTACAAGATCCTGTCCCGGTTCGTGCCCCTGCTGCAGGGCGACGGACTCCTGTTCGCCGGCCATTCGGAAAGCTTCCTGCACGCGGCGGACATCTTCCGCTCCCTGGGCAAGACGGTGTACGCCCTCGCCGCCAACGGCCGCGGCCCCAGGTAGGAAGCCGAGCTTGGAACACGCCTACGACGAGCACCTCGCCACCAATCACTACCACGATCGGCACTTCGATTCCGAGGCAACCAAGATCCTGCCCGGGGAGTATTTCGTCACCCAGAAAGACGTGGTGCTGGTGACCGTGCTCGGCTCCTGTGTAGCCGCCTGCATCCGGGACACCGAGCTGGGGATAGGCGGCATGAACCATTTCATGCTGCCGGACGAGGGCATCAGGGAAATGGTCAGTTCGTCGGCCCGCTACGGCACCTACGCCATGGAAATCTTGATCAACCATCTCCTCAAGCTGGGAGCCCGGCGCAGCCGGCTGGAAGCCAAGGTGTTCGGCGGCGGGGCGGTCCTGGAAAGCCTCACCAACAGCAATGTCGGGGCCAGGAACGCGGAATTCGTGCTCAGCTACCTGAAGACGGAGAAGATCCCGGTGGTCGCCAAGGATCTGCTGGACTCCTATCCCCGCAAGGTCTACTACTTTCCGCGGCCCGGCCGGGTGCTGGTCAAGAAGCTGCACCGGGTCCACAACGACACCCTCTTCAACCGCGAGCGGGAGTACCGGGCCCGGCTCAGCTCGGCCAAGGTGGAGGGCGACGTGGAGCTGTTCCTGTGATGGCGGGCCGGCATGGATAGGGACATGAAGACCCGCGTCCTGGTGGTGGACGACTCGGCCGTCATGCGCGGCCTGCTGAGCGAGATGATCGGCGCCGCCGCCGACCTGGAGGTGGTCGGGGCGGCACCGAACGCCCATGCGGCGCGGGAAATGATCAAGGCCCTCAATCCGGACGTGCTCACCCTCGATGTCCACATGCCCCGCATGGACGGCCTGGAATTCCTCAATCGGCTGATGCGCCTGCGGCCGATGCCGGTAGTCATGGTCTCCTCCTACACCGAGGCGGGGTCGGAGACCACCCTGCGGGCCCTGGAGCTGGGCGCCGTCGACTTCATCGGCAAGCCCCGGGCTGACGACAGCCGGAGTCTGGAAGAATACGCCGATGAACTGGCGGACAAGCTCCGGGCCGCCAGGGGAGCGCGCCTGGGGCGGCCGGAATCTTCCAGCCGCGAGCCCGGAGCCCATGGTGCAACCAAAGGGACAACAACTTCACGGTCAGGCATGGTGAACAAAATCATTTTCGTCGGTGCTTCCACGGGTGGAACGGAGGCCATCAAGCACTTCCTGCTGGACATGCCGGCGGACTGCCCGCCGATCCTGGTCGTCCAGCATATGCCCGAGACCTTCACGGCCTCCTTCGCGCGCCGGCTCGACAGCCTGTGCGCTCCCCGGGTGATCGAGGCCCAGGGCAACGAGAAGGTGGAGCCCGGCACCGTCTATATCGCGCCGGGGCATTCCCACCTCCAGATCAAGCGGGCCGCGACAGGCTTCGTCACCGAGCTGCTCGCCACGCCGCCGGTCAACCGGCATCGCCCGGCGGTGGACGTGCTTTTCGACTCGGCGGCCGAAGTGGTGGGACGACAGGCGGTGGGGGTCATCCTCACCGGCATGGGCAAGGACGGCGCCCAGGGCCTGCTGCGCATGCGCCAGGCCGGGGCCCGGACCTTCGGCCAGGACGAGGCGAGCTGCGTGGTCTACGGCATGCCCCGGGAGGCATTTCTCATCGGCGCGGTGGAAGAACAGCACGGCCTGGATGAAATCGCCCGCCGGGTGCTGGCGGCGGTCAACCGCTGACTGGCCGCACCCCGGTACGGACGGTATAAACTAGCGGACTTAAAAAAACAGGGAGTGCGTATGCACACAAACGTTACCCGGGACGGAAGCAGGGCCGTCATCAAACTATCCGGTCGTTTCGACTTCAACACCCACCGGGACTTCCGATCTGCCTATGAGCCCTTGGTGATCGATTCCGAGGTACGGGAGGTGCGGGTCGACTTCGACGGCGTCGACTACCTGGACAGCTCGGCCCTCGGCATGCTGCTGATGCTGCGGGACAAGATGAGCGGTGCCGGCAAGGAAGTCTCCCTCGGCAACGTCAAGGGCAGCGTCAAGCAGGTCCTGGACATCGCCAATTTCGGCAAGCTGTTCAAGATCGCCTAAAGCTTGGCCGGGAGAGGTCGATAATCCCCCATCGGCGCCCTTTGCGGCCGGCTTCCGCCGGCTGGGCGCTGTCCCTCGAATGCCCGGCGGCAGCTGTTATGACATTGCCCCGCCGACTTATGTCAGAGGGTAATGCTGGGGCGGTTTCCGGCTGCCTGGAAGGCCGCCGGACAGGTTTTAAGTCGGTACGAATGTGTGTATGCTTGCCATGTCGGCACGACTAGCTGGTCATGTCGGTCGGACCATGAATTAAAGGGGAAAGAATGTCGGAGCTGCTCAAGAGCATTGATGCGCGGACCAAGCTTGCTGGTACCAACAAGCTGGAAATACTTCTTTTCTTCCTCGGCGTCGATCAGCGCACCGGCCGGCGCGAAACCTACGGCATCAACGTCTTCAAGGTCCGGGAGGTGATGCGCACGCCGCCCATCACCGCCGCCCCCGACATGCCGGCCTCGGTGGAAGGCATGGTCAGCCTGCGAGGGGCGCTGGTGCCCGTCATCGACCTGGCCAAGTACACCGGCGTCACCGCTGATACGCCCCGGGACATCATGATCGTCACCGAGTACAACGGCCACACCCAGGGCTTCCTGGTGGAAGGGGTCGATACCATCCTGCGCCTGGACTGGAGCAAGATGCGGGTGCCGCCGGAAATGCTGATGGCTCAGACCGGTGGCTTGGTGACGGCGGTGACCGAGCTCGAAGACGGGCGCCTGGTCATGATGATGGACGTGGAAAAGATCCTGTCCGAAACCACCAATATCGATGACGACAATCTCTACCGGGGCGTGACCCAGGTCAATCGTCCCGACTGCACGGTCTTCTATTGCGATGATTCGACGGTTGCCCGCCGGCAGATCGAGCGCACCCTGAACGCCATGGGAGTGAAGGGCGTGTCCGCAGTCAACGGCCGCCAGTTGTGGGTGGAACTCGAAAAGATCGCCGCCTATGCCCAGACCATCGGCAAGCCGGTATCCGAGATAGTGAACCTGGTCTTGACCGACATCGAGATGCCGGAAATGGACGGCTACATTCTCACCAAGACGATCAAGACAGATCCGCGCTTCGCCGGGGTGCCGGTGATCATGCATTCATCCTTGTCCGGGATGTCCAATCAGAAGCTCGGTCAGTCGGTCGGTGTGGATGAGTACGTACCCAAGTTCGAGCCGCAGCGCCTGGCCGAAACCCTGGCGCGTCGCCTGGCCGGGCAGATGCCTGTGAAGGCCTAAGGGTGTAGGGAGAATTTCATGAATCTGGTCGAAAACAAGAATCTGCTGGAGAGCGTAGACGCTCGCACGCAGCTGGCAGGCTCCAACAAGATGGAGATACTCCTGTTCTCGTTGGGTACCCGCGAGACCTTCGGCATCAACGTCTTCAAGGTGAGGGAAGTCGGCCGTACGCCCCACATCACCAAGACCCCCAATATGCCGCGCGGCGTCGAGGGGCTCATATCCCTGCGGGGCAATGTCATTCCCGTGCTGTCCCTGGCCGCCTTCATGCAGTTGGAAGGCTCCCCTCCGGGGCAAGGCAAGACCATGATGGTCGCCGAGTATTCCAAGCGCACCCTGGGCTTCCTGGTCCATGAGGTGGACCGCATCATCCGTGTCGATTGGGACCGGGTGAAGGCTCCGGAAAGTGTCCTGTCGGCCAACCAGGGCCTGATCACGGCGGTTATCGAGATGGAAGGCGGAGGCCTCGTGTCCATCCTGGACGTCGAGCAGATTCTCGCCAACGCCTTCGGTGACGCCATCATCGTCGACATTGCGCCGGCCCGCGTCGATGCCGACACGAGTGTCTTTTTCGTGGACGATTCCATCGTTGCCCGCCGGAAGATCACCGAGGTTCTGGACAAGCTCGGCGTCAAGCACAAGCACGCCACCAACGGGGTCGAGGCCTGGACCCGCCTGCAAGGCATCGCGGCCCACGCCCAGCAGAGCGGCAAGAGCATGCGGGAAGAAATCCGCCTCATCCTCGTGGATGCGGAAATGCCCGAAATGGACGGCTATGTGCTGACCAAGAATATCAAGGCGGACCAGCGGTTCGAAGGCGTGCCTGTGGTCATGCATTCCTCCCTCTCGTCCGAGGCCAACCGGGCCATGGGGAAAACTGTCGGGGTCGATGCCTATGTCGCCAAGTTCGATGCCGAAGCGTTAGCGGACACCCTGCGTCCCCTGCTCGAAAGATAACAACATCTGGAGTCCTGCATGGCAGTTGATCCGAAATTGAGGTTTCTTGTGGTGGATGACTTTTCCACCATGCGCCGTATCGTGCGCAATCTGCTCAAGGAACTGGGTTTTACCAACGTCGATGAGGCCGAGGACGGCGCCATCGCGTTGCAGAAGCTCCAAGGGGGCGGCTTCGAATTCGTGGTGACCGACTGGAATATGCCCAACATGGACGGGCTGACCCTGCTCCAATCGATCCGGGCGACGCCCACGCTGAAGCACCTGCCGGTCCTCATGATCACCGCCGAGGCCAAGAAGGAAAACATCATCGCTGCCGCCCAGGCCGGCGCCAGCGGATACATCGTCAAACCGTTCACCGCCGGTACCCTATCCGAAAAGCTGAACAAGATTTTCGAGAAGATGGGTCAGGGGTGAGGGAAAAGCAGTCATGACCGCGAATAACGACTCTTCCGAACTGGAAGCTCTCTTCGATAGCATCGCCGCCGACGTCAAAGTGCCGGCACCGGCGCCGAAGCCGGTTGCCCCTCCTCCGGCACCCGCCAAGACTGGGGACGACGACGAACTGCAGGCTCTGTTCGACACCGTTGCCTCCGAGTATGTAGCACCCGAGCCGGTCGCGCCGAAGGCTGCGGCGGTCGAGGGGGGTGAGAGCTGGCCCGGCCAGGAGGCGGTCTTCAACCGCATCGGCCATATGGCCCGGGAACTCCACGACACCCTGCGGGAGTTGGGCTACGACAAGCTCCTCGAGCAGACCATGTCGGCCCTTCCCGATGCCAAGGACCGGCTGGCCTACGTGGCCAATCTGACCGAACAGGCGGCTTGCCGGGTTCTCAATGCCACCGATATCGCCAATCCGCTGGTCGAAGAGATGGAAAGGGGCGCACAGGCCCTGGGTGACCGCTGGGACAAGGTCTTCGCCAACGACATGAACGTTGCCGACTTCAAGGCCCTGGCGACTGAGACGCGGGCCTTCCTGCGGGACCAGTTGCCCCAGAAGACCCGGGCTACCCATGCCCAACTTACCGAAATCATGATGGCCCAGGACTTCCAGGATCTGACCGGCCAGGTGATCAAGAAGATCGTGAGTCTCGCCCAGAGTCTGGAGAGCGGTCTGATGGGCGTCCTGATCGAGGTCGTGCCGGATACGCGGCGCACCCAGGAAGTGGATAACCTGATGAACGGCCCGGTGGTGAATGCCGAAGGGCGCAGTGACGTGGTAGTCAATCAGCAGCAGGTGGACGACCTGCTGGACAGTCTCGGATTCTGAGGAGCCGAACATGAGCGATTTCGCCGGAATGGAAGATCTGCTGCAGGACTTCCTGCAGGAAGCCAACGATCTGCTCTCGGACGTGGACAACAAGCTGGTCGACCTGGAAAAGATGCCGGACGACCGGGGCCTGCTCAACGATATTTTTCGCGGCTTCCATACCATCAAGGGCGGCGCCGGCTTCCTGAATGCGACGGAACTGGTGACCCTCTGCCACCTGACTGAAAATCTGTTCGACCGGCTGCGCAACGCCGAGCTGAACCTGACGCCGGAGCTTATGGATACGATCATGGCCGCCACCAAGGGCGTGCGCGACATGTTCGGAGAGCTGGCCCAGGCGGTGCAGCCCCATCCGGCTGATCCCCTGGTTATCGCCGACCTGCACGCCGTCCTGGAGGGCGGGGCGCCGGCCCCGGTCGCCGTGGCGAGTGCTCCGGCTCCGGCCGCCAGTCCCGAGCCGGCGACCCTGGTGGCGGAGAAGGCCGTCGGCGAACCCGACTGGACTGCCCTCCATGCCGCTGTTACCGGGCAGCCCGCCGTTCCCGTGGCGGCAGCCCAGGGCGAGGTCATCACCAGAGATGAAGCGGCTGCCGTCAAGGCGGCGGAGCACCCGGCGACGCCCGCCTACGGCCGCCGCGGCGCTGACCGGCCGGGTGCCGCGTCGGCGTCGACTGGACGGCGGGTCGAGGAACGGACCCGGGAAAACACCATCCGCGTTGACACCTCCCGTCTCGACCAGGTGCTGAACCTCTCGGGCGAGATCGGCCTCACCAAGAACCGCCTTACCAGCCTGCGGGCCGACATTCTCGCCGGCAAGCGGGATTCGGAAACGCTCCATGCCCTTGACCAGGCGGTCAGCCAGTTGGATCTGCTGGTTTCCGACCTCCAGAACTCGGTCATGAAGACCCGCATGCAGCCCATCGGCCGCCTGTTCCAGAAGTATCCCCGCATCGCCCGGGACCTGGCCCGCCAGTTGGGCAAGGATGTCGAGCTGGTGCTAGCCGGCGAGGAGACCGAGGTCGACAAGACCATGATCGAGGATCTCGCCGATCCCCTGATCCACCTCATCCGCAACGCCGTTGACCACGGCGTCGAGATGCCGCCGGAGCGGCTGGCGGCCGGCAAGCCGGAGAAGAGCTTGGTGCGCCTGGAAGCGCGGCAGGAGGGGGACCACATCGTCCTCATCATCGCCGATGATGGCCGTGGCATGAGCGCCGAGCGCATCCGTGCCAAGGCGGTGGAAAAGGGCCTGATCACGGAGGAAGAGGCCAATACCCTGGACGAGCGCCAGAGCCTCAATCTCATCTTCCTGCCGGGCTTCTCCACCAAGACCCAGATTTCCGACGTCTCCGGCCGCGGCGTCGGCATGGACGTGGTCAAGACCAATATCCAGAAGCTCAACGGCTCCATCGACATCCGCTCGGAGCCGGGCAAGGGATCGGTATTCATCATCTCCCTGCCGCTGACCCTGGCCATCCTGCCGGTCCTGCTGGTCCTGCTGGGTGACCAGCCCTTCGCCCTGCCGCTCTCACTGGTGCGCGAGATCCTGCCCATCGAGCACGAGAAGATCCAGGAGGTGGGGGGCAAGGAGACCCTCGTCGTCCGTGGCGAGGTATTGCCGGTCATTTCCCTGGCGCGGCTCCTCGGCTGGCCGCTGGAGCGCCATCCGGAGTACGGCGTCTTCATGCAGACGGCGGAGCGCAGCTTCATCCTCGGCGTCGACAGCTTCGCCGGCCGGGACGATGCGGTCATCAAGTCCCTGGAGGATTTCCGACCCAAGGGCGTCGCGGGGGTCACCACCCTGTCCAACGGGCAGATCGTGCTGATCCTCGACATGAAGGAACTGCTGTCGGACATCAACCAGCACCTGGACGTCGATCGCGGCATGCGGGCCCTGGCCGAGTTCGCCTGAGAAATCCGAAGTCCTTTGCAGTCAACCAGTTAAGAGGGGGTTCGCCCCCTCTTTTCTATTTATGGTGTCTA
>DATFAA010000109.1:0-19568 GCA_035255045.1 Rhodocyclaceae bacterium
AGCCATGAACTGAACCGGGAGAAGGTCATCCCCGGCAACCGCAAGGGTGTGGTGTTCATCGGCCCCCTGAAACCCGGGAAGTATCCCTTCTTCGGCGAATTCAACTCCAAGACCGCGCAGGGCGTGGTCATCGCGGAGTAACCGCCATGTTCGGCGCCGCCATCATCGTCCTGCGGGAATCCCTCGAAGCCGCCCTGCTGATCGGCATCGTGGCCGCCGCCACCCGGGCTATCCCGGGCCGCAACCGCTGGCTGGCCGGAGGGATTGCCATCGGCCTCCTGGGCTCCCTCCTGGTGGCGGGGCTCACCGAGCAGATCGCCGCCTGGGCTGACGGCGCCGGGCAGGAACTGTTCAACGCCAGCATTCTCGGCATCGCCGTGCTGATGCTGGGCTGGCACAACATCTGGATGGCCTCCCACGCCAAGGAAATGGTCCACGAGGCCAAGGGCGTCGCCCATTCGGTGCGGGAGGGCGAACGGGACCTCTCGGCCATCGCCGTCATCATCGCCATGGCGGTGCTGCGGGAAGGCTCCGAGACGGTCCTCTTTCTCTATGGCCTCGCCACCAGCGGCCCGGACACCTCGGGCATCGCCCTGGGGGGCGTCCTCGGTCTGGCGGGTGGTGTCGGCGCCGGGCTGGCCATGTACTTCGGCCTGCTGCGCATTCCCCTGCGCTGGTTCTTCAGCGTCACCGCCGGCCTCATCCTCCTGGTCGCCGCCGGCATGGCCGGGCAGGTGGCCCGCTTCCTGATCCAGGCGGACATCCTGCCGCCCCTGCGCTCGCCGCTGTGGGACACCTCGTCCCTGTTGCCGATGGATTCAGCCGTCGGCGCCGTGCTGCACATGCTGATCGGCTACGAGGCGCAGCCCACGGGGATGCAATTCATCTTCTACGCCACCACCCTGGCGGTAATCCTGGCCGGCATGCGCCTCGCCAACCGGCCCATCGGGTCACCCGCGCCCCAAGCTTCCTGAAAGGACTTTCCATGAAATATCTTGCAGCCTTCGTCGCTGCCACGGCGACCCTTTGCCTGCAAAACGCGGTTGCCGGCCCGGCCGACTATGTCTACCTGCCGTCCGTCGAGTATGGCGAGCGTGAAATCGACTTCAAGTTCGGCAGCGCCACCAAGAAGGGCGAGGACCGCCTGAGCGCGGCCAGCGTCGGCTTCGGCTACGGCGCCACCGAGCGCTGGTTCACCGAGTTGTATGTGAAATACAACAAGCTGGGCGACCAGAACGCCAATTTCGATGCCTGGGAGTGGGAGAACAAGTTCCAGCTCACCGAGACGGGCCAGTTCCCGGTGGACATCGGCCTGATTACCGAAATCGAACGCCCCAAGGACCACTCGGAAGGCTACGAATTCAAGTGGGGCCCCCTGTTCCAGACGGAAGTGGGCAAGGTACAGCTGAACGCCAACCTGCTGTTCGAGCGCCATTACCGCAGCACCACCCCCAGCAACTCGGAGATCGGCTATCAGTTGCAGGCCAAGTACCGCTGGCTGCCGCAGTTCGAATATGGCCTCCAGGCCTTCGGAGAGATGGGCAAATGGAACAAGTGGGAGCATGACAACGACCAGAACCATCGTGCCGGCCCCGCCGTGTTCGGCAAGTTCAACCTGGGCGGCCGCCAGGTGATCAAGTACAACGCCGCCTACCTGCTGGGAAGCACTTCCCACTCCCCGGACCACACCTTCCGCCTGCAGACGGAATACGAGTTCTGAGGCATGGAGGAGCGGCCGCCGGTCGCTCCCTCGGCGCTCAGCGCTGCCAGGCGCAGCCCTTCAGGGTCTCGCCATTGACGGTGGCCGTCGCCGTCCACCCCACCAGCACATCACTGGCCTTGTCCTGGCAGGCGCCCCGCTCGAAGCGCAGGGCGAGCTTGTTGCCGGCCCGGCTGGCCTCGTAGCTGGAAACGGCGCCCTCGGTCTTAAAGGGAGCATAGGGCACGGCGACATCCGGCTTGCCGGGGCGGCGCACCAGGACTTGGTCGCCCCCGGCGGCCAGGGCCCAGCCCTTGCCCGCTGCCCGCCAGGCTTCCTCCTTGTTGCCCGGAGGCTGGCAGCGCCCGTCCGGGCGGGCGAAATTGAGGCTGGAAGCCTTCAGATTGGCGCCCTCGAGGACCGCGAACACCTCGACGTACAGCTTCTTGCCGGCCTCCAGCCCGATGCGGTTGAGGGCGCCGGTCAGCTCGCCGTTGGAGGAAATGTCGTCCATGACCGCGTAGCTGCGGTCGTGGCAGGGGGCGAACACCAACTTGTCGGCCTGCTTCATGAGGAGGCCCGAGGCCAGCTTGGGGCCGGCCGCTTCCTCGGCGTGGGCGACGGCGATGCCGGCAAAGGCCGCGATGGCGGCGAGGACTGCGATTCGATTTTTCATGATTCTCCGAGATAGGCTGCGCGAACTCTGGGATCGGTCAGGAGCTGGCGGGCATCGCCGGTCAGGGTGATTTCGCCGCTTTCCATGACGTAGGCCCGCCGGCTCACTTCCAGCGCCAGCCGGGCATTCTGCTCCACCAGGAGGATGGTCATGCCCTGCCGGGCCACCGCCTGGATGACATCGAAAATCTTCTGCACCATAAGGGGTGCCAGGCCCATGGACGGCTCGTCCAGGAGCAGCAGGCGCGGCCGGCTCATGAGGGCGCGGCCGATGGCGAGCATCTGCTGCTCGCCGCCGGACAGGGTGCCGGCCAGCTGGGCAGCGCGCTCCTTGAGGCGGGGAAAGTAGCCGTACACCTGCTCCAGGTCGCCGGCGATCCCGCCGGCGTCGTCCCGCACGAAGGCGCCCATCGCCAGGTTCTCGGCCACCGACAGGCGGGGAAAGACGCCGCGCCCCTCCGGCACCAGGGCGATGCCTTCCCGTACCAGGCCATGGGGCGGCAGGCGGGTGATCTCCCGGCCGCAGAAGCGCACGTCGCCGCCGGCGGCGTCGAGCAACCGGGAGATGGCCTTGAGGGAACTGGTCTTGCCGGCGCCGTTGGCGCCGATGAGGGCCACCATCTCGCCCTCCTCCACGTGGAAGGTGATGCCTCGCACCGCTTGGATGCCGCCGTAGGCCACCGACAGACCGGTCACTTCAAGCACCGTGGCCCCCTCCCAGATAGGCTTCGATCACCCGCGGATCCTTCTGCACCACGGCCGGCACGTCCTCGCAAATCTTCTCTCCGTAATCCAGCACCGCCACCCGGTCGCACAGACCCATGACCAGCTTGACGTCATGCTCGATGAGCAGCACCGTCGTGCCATCCGCCCGGATGCCCTCGATGAGCCGGCGCAACTCCTCGGTCTCGGTGGCGTTCATGCCGGCGGCGGGCTCATCCAGGCAGAGGAGCCTGGGGTCGGTGGCCAGGGCCCGGGCGATCTCCAGCCGGCGCTGATCCCCGTAGGACAGGTTCTTGGCCAGGTCGAAGGCCCGGTCGGCGATGCCCACGTAATGGAGCAGCTCGTGGGCCCGGCGTTCGATGGCGGCCTCTTCGCCCCGGGTGCGGCCATCCCGGAAGATGGCCCCGAACACCCCGGCCCGGGTCCGCACGTGGCGGCCCACCATGACGTTCTCCAGGGCCGTCATGTTGCCGAACAGGCGGATGTTCTGGAAGGTCCGAGCGATGCCCCGGATGGCCGCCTGGTGCGGCGCATCGGCCACCAGGGGAGCGCCGTCGAAGATGAAGCCTCCGGCCTCGGGGACGTAGAGCCCGGTCAGGCAGTTGAACAGGGTGGTCTTGCCGGCGCCGTTGGGGCCGATGAGGCCGTAGACCTCGCCGCGCCGGATGGAGAGGGAGACATCCCGCAGCGCCTTGACGCCGCCGAAATGCTTGGCGATTCCCCGGGCCTCGAGCAGAACTTCGGCCATCAGGTCCTCTCGGCCAGTTCGCGCCGGCGGTCGGACGAGGGCCACAGGCCGGCCGGCCGCCAGCGCATCACCAGCACCAGGGCGAGCCCGAAGATGAGCATGCGCAGGCTTTCCGGATCCACCAGCACCTTGCCGAAGGCCGCCTGCTGGATGGGCCCGACGCCGTAGCGCAGGAACTCGGGCAGGACGGTGAGGAGCACCGCCCCCAGGATGACCCCGGGGATGTGGCCCATGCCGCCCAGCACCACCATGGAAAGGATGGAGACCGACTCCACCAGGGAAAAGCTCTCCGGCGAGACGAAGCCCTGCATGGCGGCGAAGATGCCGCCGGCGACGCCGCCGAAGCTCGCCCCCATGGCAAAGGCCAGGAGCTTGATGTTGCGGGTGTTGATGCCGAGGGCCTTGGCCGCCACCTCGTCCTCCCGGATCGCCTGCCAGGCCCGCCCGATGCGGGAATGCTGCAGCCGCAGGTTGATGAGGATGACGACGATGGCCAGGGCCACCAGCAGGAAGTAGTACTTCTGCGGCCCGGTGAGGGTGAGGCCGAGGATTTGGGTGCTGCCGCTGAACTTGAAGCCGCCGATGGCGATGGGGTCGATGAGGGTGATGCCCTGGGCGCCGTTGGTGATGTTGATGGGGGCGTTGAGATTGTTGAGGAAGATGCGGATGATCTCCCCGAAGCCCAGGGTGACGATGGCCAGGTAATCGCCCCTCAGCTTCAGGGTCGGCGCCCCCAGCAGGACGCCGAAGATGCAGGCGGTGACCGCCCCCAGGGGGAGGATGGCCCAGAATGGCAGATGGAGGCCGAAGTGGGGGCTGGCGAGCAGGGCGTAGAGATAGGCGCCGACGGCGTAGAAGGCCACATAGCCCAGGTCCAGGAGGCCGGCGAAGCCGACCACGATGTTGAGCCCCAGGGCCAGGAAGACGTAGAGGATGGCGAAATCGACGATGCGCACCCAGGCCTGGCCGCCGAGGGCGGCGACGAAGGGCAGCGCTGTCAGGGCGACGGCGACCAGGACGAGGCCGAGGGCGGAACGGGGGGTCAGCCACTTCATGCCCGGTCTCCCGTTTTCTCGCCGAACAGTCCGGAGGGCCGGAACATGAGGACGCCGATGAGGACGATGAAGGCGAAAATGTCCTGGTAGTGGCTGCCCAGGAAGCCATTGGTGAGGTCGCCGATATAGCCCGCCCCCAGGGCCTCGATGATGCCCAGGAGCACCCCCCCGGCCATGGCCCCGGCGACGTTGCCGATGCCTCCCAGCACGGCGGCGGTGAAGGCCTTGAGGCCGAGCATGGAGCCCATCTGGTAGTGGGCGATTTCGTAATAGGTGCCGACCATGACCCCGGCCACCGCCCCCAGGGCGGAGCCGACCACGAAGGCCGAGGCGATGACCCGATCGGTATTGACCCCCAGCAGGCTCGCCACCTGGGGGTTCTGGGCGGTGGCCCGCATGGCCATGCCGAGCTTGGTGCGGTAGATGAGGAAGAGGAGCCCCGCCATGACCGCCGCCGAAACCAGGACGATCATGACCTGGACGCTGCTGAAGCTGGCCCCGGCCACCTCGAAGCTGTGCCTCGGCACCAGGGGCGGGAAGGTCCGGTAATTGCGCCCCCAGATGATCATGGCCAGGTTCTGAAGGACGATGGACATGCCGATGGCGGTGATGAGGGGAGTGAGCCGGGGCGCGTGGCGCAGGGGCCGGTAGGCGACCCGCTCCAGCCACCACCCCAGCACCATGCAGACCAGCACCGCCGCCGCCACGCCGGCCACGCCGGCCAGCCCCACCGGGACGCCGCCGGCCATGAGAGTGCCGATGACCGTGATGGCGACCAGGGTGCCGATCATGACCACTTCGCCATGGGCGAAATTGATGAGACCCATGATCCCGTAGACCATGGTGTAGCCGAGGGCGACCAGGGCGTAGATGCTGCCCTGGACGAGGCCGTTGATGAGTTGCTGGAGGAGTGTTTCCATGGAAAACGGCGCCCGCAGGCGCCGTCCCGTCAGTTGTAGGCGGAGATCACTTCTTCTCCGCGGGAGCCGCAGCGGGGGCGGCGGGAGCGGCAGCCGGGGCGCCGCCCAGGGTCTCCACATACTCGAGCTTGCCGCCCTTGTACTGGTAGAGGGAAATGGCGCCGTCCTTGAGGTCGCCCTTCTGGTCGAACTCGATGGTGGCGGTGACGCCGTCGTACTTGGTCTTGCCGATCTCCGGCAGGAACTTGGCCGGCTCGACGGAATTGGCCCGCTTCATGGAATCGGCCATCACCATCACCGCGTCATAGACGTAGGGGGCGTAGAGCTGGATCTGGGCATTGAACTTCTTGGTGAACTTGTCGCGGAATTCCGGCCCCTTGGCGAGCTTCTCCAGGGGCTTGCCGGGCAGGGAGCAGTACTGGCCCTCGGCGGCGTCGCCGCCCAGCTTCATGAACTCCGGCGTGCACACGCCGTCGCCGCCCAGGAACTTGGCCTTGATGCCCAGCTCCTGCATCTGCTTGACCAGGGGGCCGCCCTGGGCGTCCATGCCGCCGTAGAAGACCAGGTCCGGCTTCTTGGCCTTGATGGAGGTGAGGATGGCTTTGAAATCCGTGGCCTTGTCGTTGGTGTATTCGGTGGCGACCACCTGCAGGCCGTTGGCGTCGGCGGACTTCCGGAACTCGTCGGCCAGTCCCTGGCCGTAGGCGGTGCGGTCGTCGATGATGGCGACGGTCTTGAGTCCCTGCTTGGCAGCGAACTGGCCGAGGACCTTGCCCTGCTGCTCGTCGTTGGCCATGACCCGGAAGGCGGTGGCAAAGCCCTGCTGGGTATACTTGGGATTGGTGGCGGAGCCGGAAATCTGTGGGATGCCGGCGTCGGCGTAGATTTTGGAGGCCGGGATGGTGGTGCCGGAATTGAGGTGGCCGATGACGCCGTTCACCTTTTCGTCCACCAGCTTCTGGGCGACGATGGTGCCCTGCTTGGGATCGGCTTGGTCGTCCTCGGCCAGGAGCTGGAACTTGACCTTGGCGCCGCCGATCTCGAGGCCCTGGGCATTGAGCTCATCCACTGCCAGACGGGCGCCGTTTTCGTTATCCTTGCCGAGGTGCGCCTGGGGACCGGTCATGGGCGCCACGTGGCCGAGCTTGACCGTCACTTCCGGTTTCGCTGCGGATCCCGCCGGGGCGGCAGCGGATTTCGGTTCTTCCTTCTGCCCGCAGGCGGCGAGGGAGAATGCCGCGACGACGGATAGGGCAACCACGGACTGCTTGGCGGTGAAAACGCGCATCGATGGGTCTCCTCGGCTGTTGGGATTATGACGGCGATCGGGCGTCCGATTTTCCCGGCGGATCATTGGCCTGTCAATCTTCGGGACGGCATCCCGTCCAATCTCTTCGGAATTTGTCTATGTCAGCTGTGAAATTGCCTTCTTCCCTTGCCACCGCCCTTTCCGAGCGCTTCGGGCAGCGCTTTTCCCAGGGCGAATCCACCCGCCTGCAGCACGGCCGGGACGAGTCCGTCCATGATCCCATGCTGCCGGACGGTGTGCTCTTCGCCGAGTCCACGGAGGAAGTGGCGGCAGTGGTAAGACTATGTGCCGAGCATGGCGTTCCGGTCATCCCCTACGGCGTCGGCAGCTCGGTGGAGGGCCATGTGCTGGCGCCCCGGGGCGGCATTTCCGTCGACCTGTCCGGCATGAACAAGGTCATTGCCATCCACGCCGAGGATGGCGACGCCACGGTCCAGGCCGGGGTCACCCGCAAGCAGCTCAACGACGCCCTCAAGGGCAGCGGCCTCTTCTTCCCCATCGACCCCGGCGCCGACGCCACCCTGGGCGGCATGGCCGCCACCCGGGCCTCGGGCACCAACGCCGTGCGCTACGGCACCATGCGGGAGAACGTCATGGCCACAACCGCGGTGCTGGCCGACGGGCGTATCGTCAAGACCGGCGGCCGGGCCCGCAAGTCCTCCGCCGGCTACGACCTGACCCGCCTCCTGGTGGGCTCTGAGGGAACCCTGGGCGTCATCACCGAGCTGACGGTGAAGCTCTATCCCATTCCCGAAGCGATTTCCGCTGCCGTCTGCGCCTTCCCGACCATCGATGCCGCCGTCCAGGCGGTCATCCAGACCATCCAGCTCGGCGTGCCGGTGGCCCGCATCGAACTCCTGGACGCCCTGGCCCTGACCGCCATCAACCGCCACAGCAAGACCACCCTGGCCGAAGCGCCCACCCTCTTCTTCGAATTCCATGGCAGTCCCGCCGGCGTGGCGGAGCAGGCGGAAACCGTGCAGGCCATCGCCGGCGAACTGGGCGGCCAGGACTTCGCCTGGGCCACCCGGCCGGAGGACCGCAGCAGGCTCTGGCAGGCCCGCCACGACGCCTACTTCGCCTGCCTGCAACTGAAGCCCGGCTGCCGCTGCTTCCCCACCGACGTCTGCGTGCCCATCTCCCGGCTGGCCGAGTGCATCGCCGCCACCAACGAGGACATCGCCCAGGTCAGCATCCCCATCGCCCTCTTCGGCCATGTCGGGGACGGCAATTTCCACCTGGTGGTGCTGGTGGACCCGGACAACCCCAAGGAGATGGACGAGGCGGCGTGGATCAGCGAGCGGGTGGTGGAGCGGGCCCTGGCCTTCGGGGGCACCTGCACCGGCGAGCACGGCATCGGCCTGGGCAAGCGCAAGTACCTGACCCGGGAGCACGGCGACGTGGCCGTGGACGTGATGGCCGCCATCAAGGCCGCCCTCGACCCGAAAAACCTGCTCAATCCCGGCAAGATATTGCCGGAACGATAACGGCGTCTTAAAGTCCATCTTGCAGAAGTCGCCGCCGCTACCCGCGGCGGACGATGACAACTAACTGCGCCCACAAGGCGCAAACAAGGTGGAGACAGACATGAC
The DNA here is from genome assembly GCA_035255045.1 of Rhodocyclaceae bacterium. Classification (GTDB taxonomy): domain Bacteria; phylum Pseudomonadota; class Gammaproteobacteria; order Burkholderiales; family Rhodocyclaceae; genus JAGTRP01. The sequence continues at coordinate 8,722 of DATFAA010000109.1, forward strand.
GAACCTCGCGCAGGGTTTCGGCCCCGGTTCCGGGCCCCTCACCAGCTTCACCCTGGAAGACAAGTACACCGCCACCTCCGGCCGCGTCTTCCTCACCGGCATCCAGGCCCTGGTCCGGCTGCCCATGCTGCAGCGCCTGCGGGATCAGGCCGCCGGCCTCGACACCGCCGGCTTCGTCTCCGGCTACCGGGGCAGTCCCCTCGGCGCCCTCGACCAGTCCCTGTGGAAGGCCAAGGAGCACCTCGCCCGCCACCAGGTGGTCTTCCAGCCCGGCATCAACGAGGACCTGGCCGCGACGGCGGTGTGGGGCAGCCAGCAACTCGGCCTCTTCCCCGGCGCCAAACACGACGGCGTCTTCGGCATGTGGTACGGCAAGGGCCCGGGGGTGGACCGCTGCGGCGACGTCTTCCGCCACGCCAATGCCGCCGGCACGGCCAGGCACGGCGGCGTCCTGGTGGTGGCCGGCGACGACCACGCCGCCAAGTCCTCGACCCTGCCCCACCAGACCGAGCACCTGTTCAAGGCAGTGCTGATGCCGGTGCTCTACCCCGCCAATGTCCAGGAATATCTGGACTACGGCCTGCACGGCTGGGCCATGAGCCGCTATTCCGGCTGCTGGGTGGCCTTCAAGGCCCTGGCCGACACGGTGGAGACGGCCGCCTCGGTCAATCTCGATCCCATCGGCCTCGACATCGCCCTGCCCGAGGACTTCGAGTTGCCGCCCGACGGCCTCAATATCCGCTGGCCCGACCCGCCCCTGGTGCAGGAGGCCCGGCTCCTCAACTACCGCCTCTACGCCGCCCTCGCCTATGCCCGCCGCAACGGGCTGAACCGGGTCGTCATCGACTCCCCCAACCCCCGGCTGGGCATCATCACCGCCGGCAAGTCCTATCTGGACGTGCGCCAGGCCTTCGACGAGCTGGGCATCGACGACCGCCTCGCCGCCCAGATCGGTATCCGCCTCTACAAGGTCGGCATGGTCTGGCCCCTGGAGGCAGACGGCGTGCGCCGCTTCGCCGAGGGCCTGGAAGAGATCCTAGTGGTGGAGGAAAAGCGCCAACTCATCGAGTACCAGCTGAAGGAAGAGCTCTACAACTGGCGGGAGGACGTGCGCCCCCGGGTGGTCGGCAAGTTCGACGAGAAGGGGGAATGGTCCCTGCCCCATGGCGACTGGCTGCTGCCCGCCACCGGCGAGCTGCCGGTGGCCACCATCGCCAAGGTCATCGCCCAGCGCATCTCCCGCTTCTTCACCTCCCCCGCCATCGAGGCGCGGTTGAAGCTCATCCAGGCCAAGCAGCTGGCCGGCATGACGCCCCTGGTGCAGGCCGAGAGGAAGCCCCACTTCTGTTCCGGCTGCCCCCACAACACCTCGACCCGGGTGCCGGAAGGCTCCCGGGCGGTAGCCGGCATCGGCTGCCACTACATGGTCACCTGGATGGGCCGCAATACCGCCACCTTCACCCACATGGGCGGCGAAGGCGTGCCCTGGGTGGGCCAGGCACCGTTTACGGCAGAGAAGCACATCTTCGCCAACCTGGGGGACGGTACCTATTTCCACTCCGGCCTGCTGGCCATCCGCCAGGCCCTGGCCGCCAAGGTGCCCATCACCTACAAGATCCTCTACAACGACGCCGTGGCCATGACCGGCGGCCAGCCGGTGGACGGCCAGCTGTCGGTGGCCCAGATCACCCGGCAGCTCCAGGCCGAAGGGGTCGAGAAGATGGTGGTCGTCACCGACCACCCGGAGAAGTACGCCCAGGTCACCGATCTCGCCCCCGGCGTGCCGGTGCGGCATCGGGATGAGCTCGATGGGGTGCAGCGTGAGCTGCGGGAATACCCCGGCGTCTCGGCCCTCATCTACGACCAGGTCTGCGCCACCGAGGCCCGGCGCCGCCGCAAGCGGGGCAAGATGCCCGCCGTCGGCACCCGGGTCTTCATCAACGAGGAGGTCTGCGAAGGCTGCGGCGACTGCTCCACCCAGTCCAACTGCCTGGCGGTGGTGCCGGTGGAGACGGCCTTCGGGCGCAAGCGTCAGATCGACCAGTCGGCCTGCAACCAGGACTTTTCCTGCCTGAAGGGCTTCTGCCCCAGCTTCGTCACCATCGAGGGCGGCAAGCCGCGCCACGGCAAGGCCCTCGATATTTCCGACCGCAACCTGCCGCCCCTGCCCGAGCCCGAGCTGCCCGCCACCGCCGTGCCCTGGAACCTGCTCATCACCGGCGTCGGCGGCATGGGTGTCATCACCCTCGGCGCCCTCATCGGCATGGCCGCCCACCTGGACGGCAAGGGCATCTCGACCCTGGACATGACGGGGCTGGCCCAGAAATTCGGCGCCGTCTTCTCCCACCTGCGCATCGCCGATCGGCAGGAGGACATCCACGCCGCCCGCATCGCCACCGGCGAGGCCCATGCCGTCCTCGGCGGCGACCTGGTGGTGACGGCCGGCAACGAGGCCATCTCCAAGATGCTGGAAGGCCGCACCCGGGCGGTGGTCAATTGCACGGAAACGCCCACCGCCGACTTCACCCGCAACCCGGACTGGGAATTCCCTCTCAGCCGGATGCAGAAGGCCATCGCCGACACGGTGGGCACCGGCGGAGCCGATTTCCTCGACGCCCAGCACCTCGCCACCACCCTCATGGGCGATGCCCTCTACACCAACATGCTGCTCCTGGGCTACGCCTGGCAGAAGGGCCTGGTGCCGGTCTCACGCATCGCCCTGGAGCGGGCCATCGAGCTGAACGGCGCCGCGGTGCAGGCCAACCTGGCGGCCTTCGCCTGGGGCCGGCGCATGGCGGCGATGCCGGAGAGCGTGCTGTCCCTGGCCGGCGTCAGGGAATTGCCGGCGGTGGAGGAGAAGCCGACCGTGGACGAACTCATCGCCCGCCACGCCGACCATCTCACCGCCTACCAGGACAGGAAGCTGGCCGAGCGCTACCGCCGCCTGGTGGACCAGGTGCGGGCCGCGGGCGACGAGGAACTGGCCGCCGCGGTCGCCGGCAGCTACGGGAAGCTCCTGGCCATCAAGGACGAATACGAGGTGGCGCGGCTCTATACCCGCGGCGATTTCATGGACCGCCTCAAGGAGACCTTCGAGGGGGATTTCCGGCTGCAATTCCACCTGGCGCCGCCGGGGATCGCCCGCCCGGGCCCGGATGGCAGGCCGCGCAAGATCACCTTCGGCCCCTGGATGCTCACCGCCCTGTCCTGGCTGGCCGGCCTGCGCCGGCTGCGGGGCACCATCTTCGACCCCTTCGGCCGCAGCGCGGAACGCCGTTTCGAGCGCCGCCTGATCGCCGACTACGAGGCCGATGTGGCTTTGATTCTGGAACGGCGGGCCAGCGATCCGGCCGCCGCCCGACAGCTGGCCGCCTGGCCGGAAACGGTGCGGGGCTTCGGACCGGTGAAGATGAAGGCGGCTGAACAGGCCTTGGCCAAACGCTCGGACCTGCGGCAGCGGCTAATGACATAGAATCGCGGTTTTCGGCCAACCGACCCGCTCCGTGCCCGCTTCGCCCCTTCGCCAGCTAGCCCTCCAGGCGGCTGCAGCCCTGCTTGTGCTGTCCCTCGCCTGGCCCTACTACGGGATGCGGGCCGCCAACCTGCCCTGGCCGGAGACGGCCTTCGTCATCGGCGGGGCGGCCTTCCTGCTCGCGACGCTGACCCGGCAGGCGATCTGGTGGCGCATCATGCACGCCGTCTTCGTGCCCCTGGCCTGGCTGGTGACCCAGCAGGACATCGACCCGGGCTGGTTCCTGCTGGGTTTCATCGTCCTGCTGCTGATCTACCGCGGCGCGGTCACCGAGCAGGTGCCCCTCTACCTCACCAACGCCGCCACCGCCGACGCCCTGGCCGACATCTTCGCCGGCCGCGGGGCCCCGCGCTTCGTCGACCTCGGGGCCGGGGTCGGCAGCATGCTGCTGCCCCTGGCCGCCCGCTTCCCGGCCGGGCGCTTCGTCGGGGTCGAGAACGCCCCCCTGACCTGGGCCGCCGGCTGGCTGCGCACCCGCTCCCACGCCAACATCCAATGGCGCTGGGGCAACCTGTGGCAGGTGGACCTGAAGGATTTCGACGTCGTCTACGCTTTCCTTTCCCCCGTGCCCATGGCGGCCCTGTGGGAGAAGGCGCGGGCGGAAATGAAGCCCGGCAGCCTCTTCGTCAGCAACAGCTTCCCCGTCCCGGATGTGGAGGCCACCCGGGTGGTCGAGGTGGACTGCACCCCGGCCCGCTCCCTCTACTGCTACGAGCTCTGACCCGTGCTGCCCCGCAAGCCCGATTCCCTTGCCATCATCGTCGCCCTGATCAGCTCCGTCTCGGTCCTGGGCGCCTTCATGATCGACATCTTCATGTCGCGCCAGCGGGACCTGGACGACGGCCGCCAGCGCCTCCAGCATTTCAGCCAGATGCTGGCGGAGCACACGGCCCGCTCGGTGGAGGCCATCGACATCCTGCTGCGGGACACCGCCGGCGACCTTTCCAACAACCACCGGGAATGGCGGGACTGGGAGGCCAGCCGCGGCTGGGAATACCTGGCCCAGCGCCACTCCCGGGCCATGCCCCAGCTGCGGGACCTGGTCCTGTTCGACGAGGGCGGCAACCAGCTCTTCATTTCCACCTACTTCCCGCCGCCCCATATCAACGTCCGGGACCGGCCCTATTTCCAGGCCATGGAGAAGGGCATGGAGGCCAGCACCTACGGCCCCTACGTAGGCCGCAATTCCAAGCGCTACACCTACGGACTGGCCCGCCGCATCCAGGATGGCAACGGCCGCTTCGCCGGCGCCGCCTTCGCCGCCATCGAACCGGGCTACTTTCCCGACTTCTGCTGGGGCAACCGGCTGTCCGACGATTTCGAGGGTGTCCTCATCAACGCCAAGGGGCAGATCGTCGCTTCCTGCCGCCCCACCGACCTCACCCGCCAGGCTTCCATCATCGGCAGCTCCGCGGTGGAAACCCTCTACAGCGGCCGGCTCAAGGGCGCCCTGATGGACAAGGGGACTCTCACGGCCGATGGCATCCTGGTCGCCATCTCATCGGTGCCGGGCTACAGCGACCTGCGGGTGCTGACGGCCATCCCGGAACAGGCCCTGCTGGCCACCTGGAAGAGCCGGGCCCTGGAGTTCAGCGTCTTCGCCACCCTGGTGGTGGCGGTGCTGCTGTCCGGCAGTTGGCTGGTGCGGCGCCAGGTGCGGGAACTGAGCAGCGTCACCGCCGCCCTCGAGGAGCACCGCAAGCACCTGGAGGAGCGCATCGAGAGCGCCACCGCCGAACTGGCCGGCCAGAAGGCCGAGGCGGAGCGGGCCAACACCGCCAAGAGCCGCTTCCTGGCCGCCGCCAGCCACGACCTGCGCCAACCCCTGCACGCCCTCTCCCTGTTCGCCGCCGACCTCCAGCGCCAGATCCGCAGCGGCCAGACCAAGGACCTGCAGCGCCTGTCGGAGCAGATCAGCACCTCCACGGGAGTGCTCGGCGAACTGCTGGATTCCCTCCTGGACGTCTCGCGGCTGGACGTGGCAGGGGTCAAGACGGACATCCGGCCCTTCGCCCTTCAAACCGTCTTCGAGCGCCTGGCCTCCTCCTACCGGCGGGCCGCCCAGAGCAAGGACCTCACCCTGCGCTTCCGGGCTACCGACCTGTCTGTGGTCTCGGACATCACCCTCATCGAGCGGCTCCTCGCCAACCTCATTTCCAACGCCATCCGCTACACGCCGGAAGGCCGCCGGGTGCTGGTGGCGGCCCGCCGCCGGGGGCAGCAGGTACGGGTGGAGGTGCGGGACAACGGCATCGGTATCGCCGCCGAGCACCAGGCGGCCATCTTTGCCGAGTTCTACCAGGTGGGGAACACGGCCCGGGAGCAGAACAAGGGCCTCGGCCTGGGCCTCTCCATCGTCGATCGCCTGGCCCGGGCCCTGGATGTCCCTGTCGAGCTACGTTCCAGTCCCGGCCAAGGCACCACCTTCGCCATCACCCTGCCCCTGGCACCGAGGCCGGCGGCCGAGCCGGTAGCTGTCCGGCGGGAGGTGCCGTCCAGCCTGGTGCTGTTCGTCGGCCTCAATCCGGACATCGCCATCGCCGCCCGGCTAGCCCAGGGCTGGGGCTTCCCGGCGGCCCATGTGGTCGATCCTGAGGGCTATGAGCCTGGGGAGGAGGAAGTGCCGGCCATCGCCGTGGCCGAGGCCGCGGCGGTCGCAAGCCTGCAGCCCAAGCTGGGGCCGGATTGTTCCCTGGTCACGGTGGGGGATGGGGATGAGGCCGGACCGGCCTCATCCATTAACCTGACTTTCCCGATCCGCCCGGCAAAGCTCCGGGCGCTGCTGGAACAGCTTCAGAAGACCGGTTCGAAGTCGATGCCGTAGCGGCTGGCCGCCACCAGCGCCTGGGTGCGGCTGGTGACGCCCAGGGCCTTGAAGACGGCGGTGGCGTGAATCTTGACGGTACCCTCGGAGAGGTCGAGCTGCTCGGCGATTTCCCGATTGGACAGGCCGCGCATCATGAGGGCGAGGACCTGGGCCTGGCGGTCGGTGAGGCCCACCTCGGATGGATGCACCGAGCCCCGCTGGGGCGGCACCGGCGCCGCGTCGTCGATCTTGGCGGACTGCAGGCTGCCCGGACGGAAGATGTTGCCGGTCAGGACCTCCCGCACGGCCCCGAGCAGTTCGTCACCCGAGAAAGCCTTGGGGATGAAGCCGGAGGCGCCGTTGTTCATGACCCGGGTGACGGTGGGCAGGTCGTCGAAGGCGGAGACCACGGCCACCGGCAGGGCCGGATAGCGCTGGCGCAGGATATTGAGTCCGGCGAAGCCATCGATGCCCGGCAGAGCCAGGTCCAGAAGCACCAGGTCGAAGTCCCGCTCGTTGTCGAGCACGCCCAGGGCAGCCTCGAAATCGGCCGTCTCGGTGACTTCGACATCGTCTTCCAGTTGGCGCAGCAGCCGCGCCAAGCCTTCGCGCACCAGGGCATGGTCTTCGACCACCAGGAGCTTCAGCATAAAACCTCCCAAGTTTGTTTTGCTTTGCCGGTAATTTAGCATTTCCCGCCATGCTTGCGGAAAACTTGGTTTAACATTTCCGGCATATTCCATGCTGGAGAAGCAGCCATGTCGAACGATAACCCCAACTCCCCCGATCCCTTGGCTTTTGTCCGCAATATGTGGGGCAATATGGGATTTTCCCTGCCGGGCATGGTCGCCCCCACCTTCGACGTCGATGAGCTGGAAAAGCGCATCAAGGACCTGAAGGCGGTGGAAGGCTGGCTGCGCATGAACCTTTCCATGCTGCAGGCCACCATCCAGGGTCTCGAGATGCAGGTCACCACCCTGACCGCCGTCAAGGCGATGGGCACCATGGCCACCAACGCCGCCCAGCAGGCAGCCCAACAGGCAACCCAGAGCGCCAGCCAGCCGGCGCCCCAGCCCAGCGCCCCTGCCACCCCGCCGCCGGCCAGCGAAGCGCCTGCCACGGGCGTCGGGCCGGAAGCCGTCGGCGCCTTCTCCCAGGCCGCCATGTGGCCCTGGCAGCTGATGCAGCAGATGCAGGAGCAGTTGCAGCAGCAGGCCGACGCCACCAAGGCCAAGGCTCCCGAGCCCAAGCCGGCGGCCAAGAAGCCCGCCGCTCCAAAGCGCCCCCGCAAGCCGGCCGCCTAAGCCGTCCTAGCCTGCCAGCCAGGCCGCCCAGAGCGGCAGGGTGAGCATCGATGCCAGGGTGGTGGCCGAGATGAGCCAGGCGACGCTGCGCCCGTCACCCCCCATGCGCATGGCCAGGATGTAGGCGGACGAGGCGGTGGGCATGGCGGCGAACAGGACGACGATCTGGTAGCCGATGCCGCTGAGCCCGGCCAGCCGGCCGATGAGCGCCGCCATCACCGGCAGAGCCACCAGCTTCACCGCCGCCAGCCACAGGGAGACGCCCCGCACTCCGTCCTGGTTCTCCAGGCGCAGAGCGGCGCCGACGGTGATGAGGCCGAGGGCGATGGAGGCATCCGCCAGGCGGCCGAGGAAGGTCTGGATCGGCTGGGGCGGCACGAAGCCCAGGAGGTTGAGGACGAAGCCGCCGGCCGTGGCCCAGATCAGGGGATTGCGCCCCACTTCCCGCAGCAGGCCGGACTCACCGTGGCGGGCCAGCATCCACACAGATGCCAGATTGGCCACCGGCACTGCGGCGCCGACAATGAGGCCCATCGTGGCGATTCCCGGGGAACCGAAAAGCATGCCCGCCACCGCCAGGGCAATATAGGAATTGAAGCGGTAGCCGCACTGGTAAACCGAGGCGAAGGTGATCGGCTTGAGGGTCGTGAACAGGCGCGGCACCGCCCCCAGCACCATGGCGCCGGCCATGGCCAGGAAGGCTGTGCTCAGCAGGGGCAGGGCCGCCGCCAGGTCGAGCTTGGTGCGGACGATGGCATTGATGAGCAGGGCCGGGAAGAGGATGAAGTAGACGAGCTTCTCGACCCCGTTCCAGAAATGGTCGCCGAGATGCATCCAGCGCCGGATGGCGGCCCCCAGGAGGATGAGGGCGAAATCGGGGAGAAGCAGGAGAGCGGTGGACATGGCGGCATTCTAGGCAGGACGCCTGCACCGCCAATTGTGGAAAACCGCAGTCCGATGACGTCGGCAGGCGGGTCGCTCAGGAGCAGGCGCCGAGGAGGTCGGCCTCGATCTCCAGTTCCATGTCCTTGTGCAGCGTGCGGTCGAGGAAATGCCCCTGGTACAGCCGGTTGGCATTGGCGGCGCGCCTGGCCCAGGGGGTTTCCCATTCCTCCACCCGGACGCGGACAAGGCCGCTCTGCTCCTCATGGATGAGGTCGTCCCGGGTGACGCAGGGACTGGCCGCCGCCAGGCGGTTGAACTCATCCCGGGAGTACTGCTCGATAGACTTGCCGGGCACCTCGGGGCAGCGCTCGATCCTGCGGGAATGGATGTCCGCGGTAACCACCGTGCCCTTCAGCCAATACACCGGCTCGGTGAAGACCCAGCCGTTGCCCCCTTCCCGGTACATGACGCAGCTGCCGGGCCGGGCCACTTCGGGCTCCTTGAAGAGGAGGCGGGCGGACGGGCGCAGGACCGGGTCGTCGGCCTGCGCCAAGGCAATGGTGCTGCCCAACAGGAGAAGGAGGAAAAATAGCCGCGTCATCAGTAAACGCGGCTATCTTCGATCACTTTCCCGTCATTAGGCAAGCCCCCGGGGGCACAAAAGGCCGTTTCGCCGCGCAATTTGGTGATTTCCCGCAAACTGGACACCACCGCCTGGGCCAGGGCCTCGCTGCCCTGCTCGATTTCGCAGTGCAGGGTCATGCGGTCCTGGCCGTCGGGATTGTCCACCACCAGCCGCAGGCGGTGGATTTCCGGATGGCGCCGGGCCACCTCGGCCACCTGTTCGGGATGGACGAACATGCCCTTGACCTTGGTGGTCTGGTCGGCCCGGCCCAGCCAGCCCTTGATGCGGACATTACTGCGCCCGCAGGGGGAGCGGCCCGGCAGGATGGCCGACAGGTCGCCGGTGGCGAAGCGGATGAGGGGATAGTCGGGATTGAAGGTAGTCACCAGGATTTCCCCCACCTCCCCCGGTTCCACCGGGTCGCCGGTGCCCGGACGGACGATCTCCAGCAGGACGCCCTCCTCCACCACCAGGCCGTCCTGGGCCTCGGTCTCGTAGGCGATGGCGCCGATGTCGGCGGTGGCGTAGCACTGCCGGACCTGGATGCCGCGCTCGGCCAGGGCCGCCCGGGTCACCCCCGGCAGGGCCTCGCCGGAGACGCAGGCCTTCTTCAGGGAGGAGATGTCGGCTCCGGTCTCGTCGGCCTTGTCCACGATGAGCTTGAGGAAGGACGGCGTGCCGACGTAGCCGTCCGGCTTGAGATCGACCATGGCCTGGACCTGCTGCTCGGTCTGGCCGACGCCGCCGGGAAAGACGGCACAGCCCAGCTTGCGCGCCCCGCCCTCGAAAATGAAGGCGCCGGGGGTGAAGTGATAGGAGAAGCAGTTGTGGATCAGGTCGCCGTGGCGGAAGCCGGCGGCATAGAGCACCCGGGCCATGCGCCAGTGGTCGGTCTCCTTGCCCTGGAGCTCGTAGATCGGCCCGGGGGACGAGAAGATGCGCTTGGCGTTGGCCCGGCTCAGGGCGTTGAGGCCGCCGAAGGGGGGATGATCCTTCTGCAGGGCGATGAGGTCCCGCTTGCGGGTCACCGGCAGGTGGGCCAGGGCCTTGCGGTTCACCACCTCGAAGGGGTTGACCCCGGCCAGGCGGTGGAAATAGTAGGAAGTGCTTTCCTTGGCATGGGCCACTTGGCGCGCCAGCTTGTCCATCAGGTCCAGCTCGCGTTCCTCGGGGTCCCGGGTTTCCAGGGGATCGTAGTAGCTCATGGTCACCTCAGGAGAGCCAGCGCTTGCGCCGGCGATAGTGCTTCACGTCCTTGAAGGATTTCCGCCCGGCCGAAGAGAGGCCCAGGTAGAACTCCTTGACGTCCTCGTTGGTGCGCAGCTCCTCGGCATCGCCCTCCATGACGACGCGGCCGTTCTCCAGGATGTAGCCGAAGTCGGCGTAGCGCAGGGCCACCATGGTGTTCTGCTCGGCCAGGAGGAAGCTGACGTTCTCCCGGCTGTTGAGATCCTTCACGATCTCGAAGATTTCCTCGACGATCTGGGGAGCGAGGCCCATGGACGGCTCGTCCAGGAGGATCATCTCGGGCTTGGCCATGAGGGCCCGGCCGATGGCGCACATCTGCTGCTCGCCGCCGGAGGTGTAGCCGGCCTGGGAGGTGCGGCGGGTCTTGAGGCGGGGGAAGTAGTGGTACACCTTTTCCAGGCCCTCCTTGAGCTCGGCCCGGGAGATGGAACGGGTGTAGGCGCCGGT
>DATFAA010000110.1:0-21166 GCA_035255045.1 Rhodocyclaceae bacterium
GAAGCGGTTGATGAAGGACTGCAGGTGGGCGATCTTGTCGGCCTGGCGGGCCATCGCCGCCTGCTGCAGCACCATCTGCTCGGCCCGCATGTCCTCGAAGCGGCTGTAGTTGCCGCCGTAGCGTACCAGCCGGGCATTGTCGATGTGGAGCGTCACCTGGGTGATGGCGTCCAGGAATTCCCGGTCGTGGCTGATCATGATCAGCGTCCCCGGGTAGCGCTTGAGCCAGGCTTCCAGCCAGACCATGGCGTCCAGATCGAGGTGGTTGGTCGGTTCGTCGAGGAGCAGGATGTCCGAGGGGCACATCAGGGCCCGGGCCAGTTGCAGGCGCATCCGCCAGCCGCCGGAAAAGCTGCTGACCGGATTATTGAGTTCCGAAACCTTGAAGCCGAGGCCCAGGATCAGGGCCTGGGCGCGGGCCTCGGCGTCGTGTTCGCCGGCATCGTTGAGCGCCATGTAGGCCTCGGCCATGCGCATGCCGTCGTCGCTGGCTTCGGCCTCGAACACCTCGTTGCGGGCGGCGAGCAGGGCGGTGTCGCCGTCGATGACGAAATCGGTCGCCCCCTGCTCGGTCTCCGGCATGTCCTGGGCCACCTGGGCCATGCGCCACTGGGCGGGGATGGAATAGTCGCCGCCGTCTTCGTGGAGGCTGCCGTTGAGGAGCGCGAACAGGGTGGACTTGCCGGCGCCGTTGCGGCCGACCAGGCCGACCTTCTCGCCGGGGTTGAGGGTGACGGAGGCTTTGTCCAGCAGCACCCGGGCGCCGCGGCGCAGGGTGACGTTCTTGAGAATGATCATGGGGGGAAGCTTTCGGGGAACCGGGCATGATACCCACCCGGGCAGCCTCCGCCTACGAAAATTTCAGGGAGACGGGATGGTGACGCCCGGTCAGGCCGGCCGGCGCAGGAGCAGGGCGTAGCCCGGCTGGTCCTCGCCGTTGGCCGTCTCGTGCACCACCTCCTCGATCGCCACCGTCTCGAAGCCGCTGCCGGCCGCCGCCCGCTCCGCGTAGGCCCGGGAATGGCCGAAGTGGTCGTTGTGGCGGATCTCGATGTCCCCGGCGGCGGCGCGGTAGAGGGTCAGGGCGAAGAGGCCGCCGGGCTTCAGGCGGGCGGCGACGGCGGCGAAGATGTCCTCCAGGCGGCTGAACATGATGAAGACGCCGGCTCCGGCGACGACGTCGAAGAGGCCGTCGGCAGCGGCCAGGTAGGCGCCGATCTCGTCTTCCACCAGTTCGCCGTAGAGTCCCTTGCCGGCCGCCTGGGCCAGCATCTCCGGCGACAGGTCCACCCCCACCAGGCGGCGGGCGGCCGGGGCCAGGAAGGGACCGCAGTTGCCGGTGCCGCAGCCAAGATCGAGGATGTCGACGCCGCCGGCCGGCAGCCGGGGTTCCAGCAGCCGCCGCAGGTGGTCGGGGCCGAAGTAGGAGTCGCCGGGGCGGTCCACGTCCCGGTCCCAGCCGGCGGCCTTTTGCCGGTAGGCTTCCCGCACCATGCCGTCCGTGTGGCGGTCGGGCAGCGCCTGGCGGCCCAGTGCCGCCAGGATGACGGCGGCGCCGTGGCGGTCGGCCGGATCGAGTTCCAGGACCCGGCCGTAGAGCCGGGACGCAAGTTCGGCCTGGCCGAGCTGACGGGCGGCATTGGCCATGGTGCGCAGGATGTCCACGTCGGCGCAGTGCTCGCCGCCCACCCGCCGGAAGCTGTCCAGGCAGTCCTGCCAGCGCTCCAGCTTGGAATGGATGAAGCCCAGGTTCACCCAGCCGTGGACGAAGGACGGGTCGATGTCCGTCGCCCGCTGGTAGCAGCCGAGGGCTTCCTCCGCCTCACCCAGCATGCGCAGCAGGTTGCCCAGGTTGTTGAGGACCTGGATGGAGCGGGGGTCGAGCTCCCGGGCCTTGGCCAGGTAGCGGCGCCCCTCGCCGAGATCGCCCTTTTCGGCCAGGAAGGTGCCGAGGAAGAAGTTGCCGTCCAGGTGCCTGGGGGCCTGGCCCACCAGTTGGCGGAGGTGGCCGATGGCGCCGTCCACGTCGCCGGCATTGCGGCAGCGCAGGGCCTTGTCGAGCAGTTTCTTGGGGGAGCTGGAGGTGGCTGGGATTGGCATGGCGCGGAGTATGGGAGGATTCCCGCCGCCGATCAAGCCGCCCCTTGAGCGGCGCAGCGGCGGCCCTCATACTGATTGGCCCGCTTCTTGCCACCGATCTTTCCATCCCTTCACCGCCCAATCCACGATGCTGGCAAAACTCTGCGCCACCGCCCTCCTCGCCCTCAGCGGCACCGCCATCGCGGCCGCCGTCCACTGCCCGCCGGAATCCGTCCCTAACGAAGCCCACCCGGTCAGCGGCGACGAGGCCTGGTGCGAACTGGCGGCGGACCGTTCCCTGCTGCACGGTCCCTATCGGGCCTGGCATCCCAACGGCGTCCTGGGGACGGAGGAAACCTACGTCCGCGGCAAGGCCGACGGGCCGGCCACCTACCGCTGGGGCAGCGGCGAGAAGCAGGCCCAGGGCGGCTTCCGGAACGGCGTCGCCGAGGGCTGGTGGAACTTCTGGCACAAGACCGGGGTGAGGGCCGGCCGCGTCCGCTACCGGAACGGCGTCGTCGTCTCCGGCGAGCTGCCCAAGTGGGCCCTGGACTGGAACGCCGCCCCCATCGCCCAGCGCCCCGCGCCCAAACCGTAACCACCGGTCATCCCGATCTTGAGAGCGGGCGGCGCTCCGGCCGCCGTCCGCCTATCACTTTTGGGAAAGGCGGCATCCCCTATTCCACGGGAATCCCTTGCCGTTCAAGGCCCATGCAAAGCGGTTCGCTTCTTGCTTAGCCCTTCTCATCCTGTGGGAATTGAAGCTCCAACCTGATGACATCGACCCCGACCGGCAAGGCTTCCCGACCAAGATCGCGGCTGTTCCCTGCGGCCGCCGCCCTCGCCGCCTCCCTGGCGGCCTCCCTCGGCGCCCCGCCCGCCTTCGGCGGCGAGCAGGCGGACCGGGCCCTGGCGGCGGTGCGGGACCTGGTCGCCGCCGGTGAAATCAAGCGCGACGCCCGGCTCAAGGTGGACTTCAAGGCCGGCAACATCAATTCCCTCCTCGGCCCGGAACTGGAACTCCAGGGGGAATGGGAAAGGCGCACGGGCATCATGATCGCCGCCCATGTCATTCCCCAGCAGCCGGGCATGACGACCCTCAAGGCCGACCCCGACGTGGATCTGACGGTGGTGCGCAACCACGAATCCCCCGATCTCCTCGACCAGGGGCTGGTGGAGGACCTGGCGCCCCTCATGAGGCAGTTCGGCTTCTCCCTGCCCGGCGAGCCGCCGAACGGCTATATCCGCCCCCGCCTCCAGGCCTATGTGGGCGAGCGCATGGCGGCGGTGCCGGCGGACGGCGACGTGGCTATGGTCTACCTGCGCCGGGACCTGCTGGAAGATCCCCAGGAGCGGGCGGCCTTCCGCAAGGCCTACGGCCGGGACCTCGCCATCCCCCGGACCTGGCAGGAATACGACCAGCTGGTCGCCTTCTTCCACCGCCCCGACAAGGGGCTCTACGGTACCGCCGAGGAACGCGACCCGGCCGGCGGCTGGATGTTCTGGCTGCCCCGCTACCTGTGCCAGTCCGCCCCCTACCGGCGGCTCTTCGACGACGCCATGCGGCCCCTCATCGACTCCCCGGCGGGCGTCGCGGCCACCGAGAGCTACGTCCGCACCGTCCGCTTCTCGCCCCCGGACGTCCTGGGCGAGGGCAAGGACTACAGCTATCTCCTGCCCTTCTTCCTCCAGGGCAGGGCCTTCGCCTTCATCAACACCGTCGCCGCCACCAAGTTCTTCAACGCCCCCGGCTCGGCGGTGAAGGGCAAGTTCGTCGCCGTTCCCATGCCGGGGCAAAGCCTCGGCGGCAAGGTCCTGCGCCACAACCTGCCCATCTACGGCAACAACCTGGTGGTGTCGAGCCGCAGCCCCCATCCCGCGCTGGCCTTCCTCTTCGCCATGTGGCTCACCGACCCGGACAATTCCCTGCGCACCGTCGGCGCCCGGGGCGGTTTCACCGATCCCTACCGCTGGCATCACCTGGAGGACCGGCGCATCGCCGAGCTTTACACCCCTGGCGTGCTCTCCGTCCTGGCCGGCGAATGGCGGGTGGCCCTGCCCGCGGGCACCGGCATCCCCGGCGACAGCGAGTATCTGGAAGCCCTGGACCGGCACCTGTGGCTGGCGGCCCGGGGCGAGGAGACGGCGGCCGAAGCCATGCGGCGCACGGCCGCCGAATGGGAAAAGATCACCGAACGCCGCGGACGGGACAGGCAGATCCGGGCCCTGCAAGCCTTCAATGCCGGACTGGCCCTGAAGGAAGGAGGACAGGCCCGCCGATGAATCAGAACATGCACCACCAACCATGAAACTGCCTTCCCGCTTCGGACTCCTGGCCCAGCTCCTCACCGGCTTCGCCGCCGGCGGCGTTATCGTGGCCTGCCTCCTCGTGGTAGGCGACAACATGCTGGAGCGCAGCTCCCAGCGCCTGGTCACCATGCTCGACCAGCACGTCCGCCCCCTCGCCCGCCTCCACCACTTCCAGTCCGAGCTGGCCGCCATGCGCAACCTGGAACTGGAGCTGGCGAATGTGCACGACGTCTTCGCCGTCCAGGCCCACGTCGCCAAGATGCGGAGCGAGGGCGACAACCTCGACCTGGAGCTGCGGGATTTCGCCGCCCGCCTCGGCGAGCGGACACCCGCCGACGGCGGGCGCCTGCTCCACCACTGGCAGGAATACCGCTCCCGGGTGGCGGAGCAGATGCGGCTGGCGGAGGCCATGGACCTGGCCGCCGCCGGCCGGGTCACCACCTCGGGCTCCCGCCTGCCCTTCGACGCCATGCAGGCCCTCCTCTCCGAACTGGCCGACCACACCGAGATCGCCGCCGCCGAGGCCTATCTCGAAACCGCCGGCCAGCAGACCGTGGAGCGGCGCCAATTCCTGCTCCTGGTCCTCCTCGGCACCGCCGTCATGGTGGTCGGCCTGGCCCTGTCGGGGCGCATCGTCGTCCGCCGCATCCGGGTGCTGCACGGCCATGCCCAGCAGTTGGCGGAAGGCAAGGACAGCGGCTACGTCCGCATCTCCCGCTACGACGAGATCGGCGACCTGGCCGCCGCCTTCACCCGCATGCGGGAGCAGGTGCTGTCCCGGGAACTGGCCCTGCGCCGGGCCCAGCTCGAGTTGGAGGACCGGGTCCAGGCCCGCACCCAGGACCTGCGCCGGGCCAACCGCCGGCTCATCCTCTTCTCCCAGACCATCGAGCAGAACCCGGTGGGCATCCTGATCGCCGGCATCGAGGGCAAGGTCCAGTACGCCAACGCCGCCTACCAGCGCATCACCGGCGAGCCCATCGGCGGCTTGGTCGGCGCCCATATTTCCGAGACCCTGGGGGGCGGCGAACCCATTGACATCGACGGGGCCATCCTCATGGCCGT
Source organism: Rhodocyclaceae bacterium (assembly GCA_035255045.1). Taxonomy (GTDB): domain Bacteria; phylum Pseudomonadota; class Gammaproteobacteria; order Burkholderiales; family Rhodocyclaceae; genus JAGTRP01. The sequence continues at coordinate 5,455 of DATFAA010000110.1, forward strand.
CGAGGGCGAACGCGGCTGGGAGACGGAGCGCCAGAGCCAGCGGGCCGACGGCAGCCTCTACTGGGAGCGGCTGCATCTGGCCTCGGTCCAGGACGAGAACGGGGTCGCCGCCCACCTGCTGCTGTCCCGGGAGGACATCACCGAGCGCCACGAGCAGCAGGAGAAGATCGCCTACCAGGCCCACTACGACCCCCTCACCGGCCTGCCCAACCGGGTCCTCGCCCACGACCGGCTGCTCCACGCCATGGGCCACAGCCGCCGGGAGGGCACCCGGGCGGCGGCCATGTACATCGACCTGGACAACTTCAAGCAGGTGAACGACACCCTCGGCCACACCACCGGCGACGGCCTCCTGCGCCAGGCCGCCGCCCGGCTCCAGGCCGCCATGCGGGAGGAGGACACGGTGGCCCGCCTGGGGGGCGACGAGTTCCTCATCATCCTCAACGGCCTGGCCCACGGCGACGACACCAGCGCCGTCGCCGAGAAGATCATCGCCGCCTTCGCCGCCCCTTTCCCGGTGGACGACCGGGAGCTGGTGACCTCCCCCAGCATCGGCATCGCCATCTACCCCGACGACGGCAGCGATGCCACCGAGCTGCTGCGCAACGCCGACCTGGCCATGTACGAGGCCAAGGAGGCCGGCCGCAACACCTACCGCTTCTTCGACCGCAAGATGAATGCCGACGCGGTGGAACGCCTCAACCTCCTGGGCAAGCTGCGGGGCGCCGGCGACCGCCACGAGCTGGTCCTCCATTTCCAGCCCCAGATCGACCTCCATACCGGCACGGTGATCGGCTGCGAGGCCCTGCTGCGCTGGTTCCACCCGGAAATGGGCCTGGTGGCGCCGGGCCGCTTCATCCCCATCGCCGAGGACAGCGGCCTGATCGTGGCCATCGGCAACTGGGTGCTGCGGGAGGCCTGCCGCCAGGCGGTGGCCTGGCAGCGGGCCGGGCTGCCGCCCCTGGTGATGGCGGTGAACCTGTCGGCGGTCCAGTTCCGGCACCCGGACATCTACGACACCGTGGTTTCCGCCCTGGCGGAGACGGGACTGCATCCCTCCTGCCTGGAGCTGGAGATCACCGAATCCATCCTCATCCGCGACACCGAGTCGGTCCTGGAGAAGGCCACCCGCCTCAAGGAACTGGGCCTCAAGCTCTCCATCGACGACTTCGGGACGGGCTATTCCAGCCTCTCCTACCTGAAACGTTTCCCGGTGGACAAGCTCAAAGTTGACCGTTCCTTCGTCCAGGACATGGCCACCGACTCGGAAGACGCCGCCCTGGTCCAGGCCATCGTCCAGATGGCCAAGACCCTGGGGCTCAAGACCATCGCCGAGGGGGTGGAGGACCTGCCGGTCCTCGAGAAGCTGCGCGCCTGCCACTGCGACGAGGTCCAGGGTTTCCTGTTCGGGCGCCCCATGCCGGCCGACGACTTCCAGGCCTACCTGGAAAGGCGGGCCTACCGGATCACCGAGCAGATGACCGCCACCCTGCTGTCCTGAGGCTTATCCTTCCGTGCCCTGCCGATGCCCGTGGTTACGGCGACCTTCCGCTTCTACGAAGAGCTGAACGACTTCCTGCCGCCGGAGCGGCGCCGGCGGGAATTCGCCTGCCCCTGCGCCCGGGCGGCCACCACCAAGCACATGATCGAAGCCCTCGGGGTGCCCCACACCGAGGTCGAACTCATCCTGGTCAATGGCGAATCGGTGGGATTCGACCGGGTCCTGCGGGACGGCGACCGGGTCGCGGTCTATCCCACCTTCGAGGCCTTCGACGTCACTCCCCTGCTGCGGGTCCGGGAGGCCCCCCTGCGGGTCACCCGCTTCGTCGCCGACGTGCATCTGGGCGGCCTCGCCTACCTGCTGCGCATGGCCGGCTTCGACACCTTCTACGACAACCGGCTGGACGACGAGACCATCGTCGCCATCGCCGTCCGGGACGGGCGCATCGTCCTCACCCGGGACCGGGAGCTCCTCAAGCGCCGGGCGGTCACCCACGGCTGCTACGTCCATGCCCTGAAATCCGAGCCCCAGCTGCGGGAGGTCTTCGCCCGCCTGGATCTCGCCCGCAGCGCCCGCCCCTTCACCCTCTGCCCTTACTGCAACGTCCCGCTCCAGGCCGTGGACAAGGCCCAGGTGGAGGACCGTCTGCCGGCCGGGGTGCGCCAGCGCTACCAGCATTTCGCCACCTGCATCGACTGCCGCCGCCTGTTCTGGGAGGGCGACCACTGGCAGCGGCTGGCGGAACTCCTGGCCGAAGGCGGCCCCGACCTCAGCCGTTGAACTCCCGCCCGGCCCGGATTTCCCGCACGTAGCCGGCCCGGATGGCGAAGTCGCCGAAGCGCTCCCCGGCCCGGCGCTCCGCCCCGTAGCGGCGCAGGATCGGGGTCAGGGCCGCGAGGATCCTGGCCTCGCCGACGTTCTCGAGGAACAGGCAGTTGAGGCGTTGGCCGTGGAAGCCGCCCCCCAGGTAGACGTTGTACCTGCCCGGCCCCCGGCCGCTGAAGCCGATTTCCGCCACATAGGGCCGGGAGCAGCCGTTGGGGCAGCCGCTCATGCGCACGGTGATGGGCTCGTCCCCGAGGCCGCATTCGGCCATGAGGGTCTCCAGCTTGCCGATCAGGCCCGGGAGATAGCGTTCGCTCTCGGCCATGGCCAGGCCGCAGGTCGGCAGGGCGACGCAGGCGATGGCGTTCTGGCGCAGCAGGCTGGGCCGGCGGTCGAGGCCGTACTCCGCCAGGAGGGAGGAGATCCAGGGGCGCTGCTCGGGGGCGATGTAGGCGATGATGAGGTTCTGGTTCGGGGTCAGGCGGAAATCACCGCCATGGATGCGGGCGATTTCCCGCAGGCCGGCCAGCATGGCGTCCTGCACCCGGCCGTTCTCGACGAACAGGGTGTAGTGGGAGGCGCCGTCCGGCCCCGAGGTCCAGCCGATGGGGTCGCAGTTGCTGGTGAAGCGGTAGGGCCGCGGCGCTTCCAGGGGCCCGCCCAGGCGGCGCTCCAGCTCGGCCTTGAACCAGTCGAGGCCGCGGTCGTCGAGGGTGTACTTGAAGCGGGCGTGCCTGCGGTCCACCCGGTCGCCGTAGTCCCGCTGGATGCCCACCACCGCCTCGGCCACCCGCACCACCTCCCGGGGTGGGCAGAAGCCGATGACGTCGGCCAGCCGGGGATAGGTCCCGGGCTCTTTGTCGGTGCGCCCCATGCCGCCGCCGACGCTGACATCGAAGCCCTCCAGGTTCTCGCCGTGGGCGATGGCGATGAAGCCCAGGTCCTGGGCGTAGACGTCCACGTCGTTGAGGGGCGGCACGGCGAAGACGATCTTGAACTTGCGGGGCAGGTAGGTGGGGCCGTAGATGGGCTCCTCCTCGCCCCCGGCCACCGGCTGCTCGTCCAGCCAGATCTCGTGGTAGGCCCGGGTGCGGGGGGCCAGGTGGTCGCTGACTTCCTTGGCCAGGGCCTGGAGCCGCCAGTGGAAGGGCACCGGATAGGGCGAGCAGAGGACGCCCCGGTTCACGTCCCCGCAGGTGCCGCGGGTATCGAGGAGGGCGTCGTTGATGGCCTGCAGGGTGCGCTTCAGGTCCTTCTTGAGGATGCCGTGGAACTGGAAGGTCTGGCGGGTGGTGAGGCGCAGGGTGCCGTTGCCGTAGCGTCCCGCCAGCTCGTCCAGGCGCAGCCATTGCCAGGTCTGGCAGATGCCGCCGGGCAGGCGCAGGCGGACCATGAATTCGTAGGCCGGCTCCAGCTTCTGCTGCCGGCGCTCGTCCCGCAGGTCCCGGTCGTCCTGCTGGTAGATGCCGTGGAACTTGAGGAGCTGGGGGGCGTCGCCGGGAATGGCCCCGGTCAGGGGATCATCCAGGCCCTCGGCGATCGTGCCCCGCAGGTGCCGGCTGCCTGCCTTGACGGCCTCGGCCGGGCTGAGGTTCTCCAGGGGCTGGGAAAGGTCGCGGCTGCGATCCGGAGGCTGGTCCGTGTGGTCCATGGCATGGCCCTCAATAAACATCCCGCAGGTAGCGCTTGTCCTTCTGGAGGCGCTTCAGGTATTCCTCCGCCCGCTCGGGGCTCATGCCCCCCTCCCGGGCGACGATGGCGACGAGGGCGCCGTGCACGTCCGGGGCCATGTGGCTGGCGTCGCCGCAGACATAGAAGCGGGCGCCCTCCTCCAGCCAGGCGTAGATGTCCCGGCCCCGTTCCAGGAGGCGGTGCTGGACGTAGATCTTGTCCTCCTGGTCCCGGGAGAAGGCAACGTCCATGCGGGTCAGGCGGCCGTCCCGGTGCAAGCGCTGCCATTCGGTCTGGTACAGGAAATCGGTGCGGAAGCGCCGCTCGCCGAAGAACAGCCAGTTGTGTCCCGGGGCGCCCCGGGCTTCCCGGTCCTGGAGGAAGGCCCGGAAGGGCGCCACCCCGGTGCCGGCCCCGACCATGATGATGGGGACGGAGCCGTCCTGGGGCAGGCGGAACAGCCGGTTGGGGGAGACATGGACCGGGATGCGGCTGTCGTCGCTGGCCGGCCGCCCGGCCAGATAGCCGGAAGTCACGCCCCGGCGCTGCCGGCGGTGGCTGTGGTAGCGCACCAACGCCACCGTCAGGTGGGCCTCGTCGGGATAGGCGGCGGGGCTGGAGGCCAGGGAATAGAGCCGGGGCTGGAGGGGCCGCAGCATGGCGGCGAAGGCCTGGGCGCCGAGGCCGCCGGCGGGGAATTCGCTGACCACGTCGATCACCTGCCGTCCCGCCATGTAGCGCCGCAGGTCGGCCTGCCGCCCCGGGGCCGCCAAAGCGCGCAGGGCCTCGGCGCCCGCCGCCTCCCCATACTGGGCGATGAAGCCCGGGGTCAGGGTGGTGATCTCGTAGCGCCGGGCCAGACCTTCCGCCAGGGGCATGTCCGCCTCGCCGCCGGGCACCGGCTCCTCGGGCTTGAGGTGCAGGAGCGCCAGGAGTTCTTGCACCAGGGCGGGGTCATTCTCGGCCATGACGCCCAGGGAGTCGCCGGGCTCCCAAGCAAACCCTGAACCGGCCAGGGAGAGTTCGATGTGGCGGGTCTCCTTGTCCGAGCCGCGGCCGTTGAGGAGGTGGTTTTCCAGCACGGCCGCCGGGAAGGGGCGATTGACGCCGTATTGCCGGCTCTCCGCCACCACGGCAGGCGCCGGCCGGGCCGCGGCCGCCTCGGCGGCCGGCGTCTCCCGGGCGAAGGCTTCGAGCACGGCATCCAGCCAGGCCTCCGCCGGGCCCTCGTAATCCACGTCGCAATCGGCCCGCCGGTGGATGCGCTCGGCGCCGAGAGCCTCCAGGCGCTGGTCCAGGTCCTTGCCGGTCTGGCAGAAGCGCTCGTAGCTCGAATCTCCGAGGCCGAGGACGGCGAATTTGGTGCCTTCCAGCCGGGGCGCCTTGCGGCTGCGGACGAAGTCATAGAAATCGGCGGCGGCCTGGGGCGGGTCGCCGTCGCCATGGGTGCTGGCGAGGACCATGAGCTGGCGTATCCCCTGGAGTTCCTGGGGCCGGAAGTCCGCCATGTCCAGGTTGCGGACCGCCAGGTTCCGGGCTGCGGCCTTCTCTTCGGCCTGCCGCGCCAGCCCGGCGGCATGGCCCGTCTCGGAGCCGTAAAGGATGAGGAGCAGCGGCCGGCCGGTCCCCGGCAGGGGCCGGGCGGCGTGCTTGGCGAAGCTGGCCAGATAGCCGCTGATCCACAGGGCCTCCTCCGGCGACAGGGTCGCCACCAGGGCGTCCAGTTGCCCGGCGTGCTCCGGCGTAAGCGGCATGCCGGGCAGGAGAGGTCTTGCGGTCATGGGGGCGGCAAGGCCCTCCGGGGCGGCGCGGCCGGAGGGCCCGAACAGTACGACAAATTATTTAGGCACGGCCGCCCCGCCGGTGTTCCGAGGGGCAGCGTGCGCCGGGGCCGCCCTGCCCCGGCGTCCCGGCTGCCGCTTAGTAGCTGTAGCCGGAGACGTTGGCGCCGACGATGCTGCCGATCACCGCGCCGGCGGCGGTGGCGGCGACCCGCCCGTTGCCCTGGCCGAAGCGGTTGCCGATGACGCCGCCGGCGACGGCGCCGATGGCCTGGCCCATGACCCGGTTGCCGCCGTAACCGGAGTAGGCCGGGGCCGGCGGCGGGGCGTAGCGGGGTTCGGCTTCGTAGTAGACGGGCCGGTCGCGGTAGACGACCCGATCCCGGTAAACCACCTGGGGCGGCGCCTGGTAGACCACCGGCGGCTCCATGTAGACGGGCTGGACCACCACCCGCTCCTCGACGTAGCCGCGGTGGTGATGCCGCCAGCCGCGATCGTGCTCCCAGCCGTCGTGGGCCAGGGCACTCGCGCTGAAGGCGGCGGTGGCGACCAATGTGGGAATCCAGAACTTGTTCATCGTTTTCTCCTTCCTGAGTGACGCCGGGACCTGCCCGATGTGCGCACTCTAGGGGCAGCCCCGGCCGGCCGCTGTAAGGAACTGTAATGAATTGTGTCTGCGGGATTGCCGCTGCCATCGCCGGATCGGCGCCGGCGGGCCGAAGGGGCTGGAATTGTTGTTTTTTTCAGTTCGCCGGAACTCCACCTGCCTCGGCATACCCAAAAACAAGTCACGTTCGTTCATTGCATCGTAATGCGGGTCAAACGACCGGTTCAGGTTATTTCCTCCGCTCCAGAATTCGTTGCCCTGGTGGCACGAGCGCCTGAGTCCCAGCGATCCGGGCACCCGGCCGGGTTCCCTGAAACAGCCGCCTTCGACGCGGCGTCCATTACAAGGAGATAAGCATGATAGAAAAGATGAGCGACCCCATGATGAAGTCGAGCGAAGGCAAGATGGAGAGCATGGCGTCCGAAACTGCGCAGATGATGGATACCGCCCAGGAGAAGGTATCCGAACGTTACAGCGCCGCCAAGGACAAGCTGAAGGAGCACTGGGCCGTGGCCAAGGACGATCTCGACGTCCTGAAGCAGAAGGCCATCGACTACTCCCAGTCGGCTGCCCGGGCAACCAACACCTTCGCCCATGACCATCCATGGACGACGGCCGGGGCGGCGGTGGGCGTAGGCGCCCTGATCGGCTGGCTGGTCACCCGCCGTAGCGACATGCCCCGTTCTTCGCGCTGAGGGCTGCCTTCGTCCCGCGAGGGACGGGCGCAACCGCGGCTCGAGGTTCTGAGCTTGATTGTTAGGATCGCAGCCGGCCTCGGCCGGCCGCTATCCCGCCAAAGACCGTCTCGGGCGGGCAGCGAAGGGAATAGTCGATGACACAACTGACCCAGCGTCAGATCGAGCAGTTGCGGGACCAGCTGCAGCAGCGCCGGGACGCGTTGCGCGGCCAGATCATGGAAGTCCTCGCCCGCACGGGCGAGCACCCCTACGGCGAGCTGGCCGGCATACCCGATCTGGGCGATGCCTCGGTGGCCGACCTTCTCATCGACCTCGACAACGCCATGATCCATCGCGACGTCGAGGAGATCCGCGACATCGAAGCCGCCCTGGAGCGCATGGACCAGGGAGACTACGGCACTTGCATCGACTGCGGGCTGGCCATCGAATTCGAACGGCTGCAGGCCTTTCCCGCCGCCCGGCGCTGTTTGCCCTGCCAGGGACAGCACGAGAAGACTCACATTCATGACACGACGCCCACCTTGTGATCTTTCCTGGTTGCCGGGGCGTCGGAACAACCGGAAATGGAGGTGGCATTGTGATCGCTGATGAAGAAGCAGTTCTCAAGAAGGTGCAGGTGGCTATCGAAGGGGAGCCCCGCATCCGGTTCCATACTTCCCCTTTGCACGTCGAACTCAAGGGCAACCGTCTTCTCCTGGACGGTGACGTGGACAGCGTCGCCAGCAAGCGCCTGGCGGTGCGCCTGGCGGCGGCGGCCGACGGGCTCGAGGCCGTGGAGGACCAGATCTGCGTGGTTCCCGCCGAGGCCAGGACTGACGGCGAGATCCTCGACTCCTACACCCAGTTGATCCTGGGGCAGATCGACCTCAAGAACTGCGCCATCAGCCGCAGCGCCAAGGGGCAGATGGAGTTGCTCCACCAGACCCTGGATGACGACCGCAGCGGCGAATTCACCTTTTCCGTCACCGACGGCGCCGTCACCCTGGACGGCTTCGTCATCAGCCTCTCCCACAAGCGCCTGGCCGAGGTGCTGGCCTGGTGGGTGCCGGGCTGCCGCAACGTCATCAACCGCCTGGCCGTCAAGCCGGCCGAGAACGACAGCGACGACGAGGTGAGCGACGCCGTCCGCCTCGCCCTGGAAATCGATCCCCTGCTAGCCCATGCCGACCAGATCAACCTGACCACCAGCCGGGGCATCGTGACCATGCAGGGCGTCATCGCCTCGGAAGAGGAGAGGCAGATGGCCGAATTTGACGCCTGGTGCGTCCTCGGGGTCAATGACGTCCAGAACCGCCTCGAAGTGAGGAGATAGCCTGACCGACAGGCGCCTGTCCTGGAGGGCAGTTTCCATGTCCGGACATTCCCGGGGCGGGCCCACGGTCTGTCCCCAATGCAGCGTCGTCTTCCAGGACGGGCGCTGGGCCTGGGCAAAGGCCCCGCCCCGTGCCCGGGAGATTCTCTGCCCCGCCTGCCGGCGCATCCATGACCGGTTTCCGGTCGGCCTGGTGCATGTTTCGGGGGACTATTTCCTGCGGCATCCCGAACAGGTCATGCACCTGATCGAAGCCGAGTCCCGCCGGGAATGCTCGGAACGCCCCCTGGAGCGGGTCATGGAAAGCTCCACCGCCGACGGCGGCATGCTATTCACCACCACCGGCACCCATCTCGCCCGGCGCCTGGGCGAAGCCCTGCTGCGCGCCTGCCAGGGGGAACTCGACCTCCACTACAGCGAGGCCGAGAACCTGATGCGGGTGTACTGGCATCGCTGACTGCGGGCATTCCTAGGAAGAACGGGGCGGATAGAGGTCGCGGCGGGTCAGGGGCACCGCCGGCAGGCTGTTGTTCTTCTTGCCCCCGAGAATCTGGTAAAGCCCCATTTCCCCGGCCTCGAATTGCAGGGCACAGGCGGCCATGTACATGCGCCAGATGCGGAAGGTGGCCTCGCCGGCATAGCGGATGGCATCCTGCCGCCGGTCCTCAAGGCGCCTGACCCAGTGCCGCAGGGTGAGGGCGTAGTGGGCCCGCAGGGATTCCACGTCCAGTATCTCGAAGCCGGACTGCTCCATGCCCCGCTGCACGTTGCTGATGGTCTCGAGTTCGCCGTCGGGGAAGACGTAGCGGTTGATGAACTCGTTGTCGATGTTCCTGCACCAGCCCTCGTTCTGGGTGGTGATGCCGTGGTTCATGAACAGCCCCCCGGGCTTGAGGAGGCGATGGGCGGTGCGGAAATAGACCGGCAGGTTGCGGATGCCCACGTGCTCGAACATCCCGACGCTCACCACCTTGTCGAAGCACTCCTGGCCCGGCATGTCCCGGTAGTCCCGCAATTCCACCGTCACCCGGCCCTCCAGCCCCTGCTCCCGGATACGGCGCTGGGCATGTTCCAGCTGCCGGTGGCTGAGGGTGATGCCGTGGGCCTTCACGCCGTAGTGGCGGGCAGCCCAGCAGACCAGCCCGCCCCAGCCGCAGCCGATGTCGAGAAGTCTCTCCCCCGGCTTGAGGCGCAGCTTGCGGCAGAGATGGTCGAGCTTCTGGCGCTGGGCCTGGTCGAGCCCGTCCTCGGGGGTCTCGAAATAGGCGCAGGAATAGACCATCTGCTCGTCCAGCCAGAGGGCATAGAACTCGTTGGAGACGTCGTAGTGGAAGGCGATGGCGTGGCGGTCGCTTTCCTTGGAGTGGCGCCCGGAGGCCCGGGCGCGCCAGCTCCGGTCGTCGCCGGCGGCATCCTCCTGCCGGTCCCGGGGCGGGCGCCGGATGGTCAGGGTGCGGGCCAGGATGGCCGCCTTTTCCGCCGCCGACAGCCGCAGGGACTGGAAATAGTCCTTGAGGCCGAGGACGTCGTAGATGCTGCCTTCGATTTCCACCGCGCCGCTGAAATGGGCGTCGGCCAGGCGCAGGGGATCCCGGCACAGCATCACTTCGCGGAATTTGACCGGATCCCGGAAGGTCATGGTGAACCGCGGCGGATGGCTGCCCAGGGAAACCGCATGGCCGTCCCACAGGCGGACCTCGAGGCCGCCGGGGAAGTCACGGAAGATACGCTTCAGGATGTGCAGCGCATGCCGTGTCGAGCGGGTGTGGCCGGCGTTTCCTTCGACGAGTTTCATGCCCCTACCCTTCTTGCCAAGCGTTGGTGGAAAGCGAGACTCCGGGGAATTTAGGTCCCGGCACCGGCACCGGCCATCCGGTGCAATCGGTAATTGCCGTCAGTGTTTTCAGGGTTTTAGACCCCGGAGAGCCCGGCCATTTCCCCTCGGGCCATCGGGAAACCACCTTTCCGGCGTCTCCTCTAACAGACAGATGAGAAATGGGCGTCTCGGCGCGAGACGCGTTTTCTCGAGCGAGGACATGACGATGCGCTACGGACCCCCTTCGACCCAGGGCAAACGGGACAAGGCCTACGTTTCCGAATTCACCGAATTCATGAGCCGCTTCCTGGAGGAGCACCCGGAAGAGGAAGAGGAGCAGCGCAAGGGGCGCGCCCTCTACTGGGACCACAAGGTGGACCTGGCTGCCGAACTGCGGGCCGAGAAGGAAAGCGTGCCGGACGACCGGTACGGCTTCGACTATTCCGCCTGGCGCAGCCAAAGCTCCGACAAGTGAGGCAGAGCACGGAAGGCACAGGCGATCGGCCAGCCGGCCGCCCCCAACCGACCGCAGCCCGGCGCGATCGGTAAAAAGTTGTTTCCCGCCTTGAACTGCCCCCTCCAGGAGGCATACTTGAAGAGGGTCGTTTCAATCCTCGCCCGGTGGGCGGGGCCAATGAAACGATGGTTAGCGAAAGCACCGGGGATCATCATGAAGACATCCAAGCTGCCCATTGCTCTGCTGCTCATCGCAATGGCAATGGCGGCCGCCGACGCCAGTTGGGCCGACCGAGGCGCCCGTCATCACCACCACAGCGGAGTCGGCGTATTCATCGGGGCCCCTCTGTGGCCCTGGTATTATCCTTACCGGCCCTATTACTATCCGCCTGTCGTAGCCGTGCCGGCCCTGCCGCCCCCGCCGACCGTGTATATCGAACAGGGAACCGAAGCGCCGCCTGCCCAGAGCTACTGGTACTACTGCAACAGTTCAAGGACCTACTATCCCTACGTGCAGCAGTGTCGGGAAGGCTGGCAGAAGGTGATGCCCCGGCCGCAACCCTGAACAACATCGGAGCCAGGTATGACCGTCGCCTTCAGAATCGCCCCCCTGGCCAGCCTGCTGCTGGTGGCCTGTGTCAGCTATCCAACCGGCCCCAGCGTCATGGTCCTGCCCGGCACGGGCAAGAGTTTCGAGCAATTCCGCTATGACGATGCGCTGTGTCGCCAATATGCCCTGGAGCAGATCGGCGGCACGGTGCCAGGTCAGACCGCCAGCGACAGCATGGCCCGCAGCGCCGTGGCCGGCACCGCCATCGGGGCCGCCGCAGGAGCGGCCATCGGCGGCAATCAGGGAGCCGGGGTCGGGGCCGGTACCGGCCTGCTGATGGGTAGCATGGCCGGCGCCTCGGCCGGGGAAGCTTCCGCCTACGGCAGCCAGCGACGCTACGATTACGCCTTCATCCAGTGCATGTATGCGAAGGGGCACCGGGTGCCGGTGTCGGGGCAATTCACCGTATCGCCCCCGGCACCGCCGCCCCCGCCGGGCTCGACACCACCGCCTCCGCCTCCTCCGGCCCCTGCGCCGGCACGCTGACCCGCCGCCGGCGCCAGCCGATCAGGAAAGGTCTTCCTTCTTCAGCACCGGCAGGCGGATGACTCCGATGCCCTCTTCCTGGAGGGCGTCGTATTCCTCGTCCGTGGTCTGGCCGCGAATCGGCCGCTCCTCCGCTTCCTTGTAGTGGATGCGGCGCGCCTCTTCCGCAAAGGCGGTGCCGACGTCCTCGCTCATGGTCATCATGAGATTGGCCAGCTGCCGGTAAAGGGCCAGGGCCTGGGAACCGGCAGGCATGGCGGCCGCGACGCTGTGCTGGGCCGGCGCGGACTCCGAGCTGTCGCGGGGCGACGAGGAGGAAATGGCGACCGCCGAAGGCACCCGCCGCACCACCTCGCTATCGCAGCGCGGACAGGTGATGAGATGGCGCTCCAGCTGGGACTCGAAATCTTCGGCGCTCCGGAACCAGCCCTCGAATCGGTGCTCGCTGTCGCAGCAAAGGTCGTAAATGATCATGAAAAAATCCTGTGGCGCCAGTGGTGCCCCCGCGCCCGGGCTCGAAGCGACGGGTCCTGTTGCGTCCCTTTTCGGTCCGCCGGGGGGGGAAGCGGCAACAATTGAAAACCGAATAGGATATCAGATTCAACCTGCCGTTTGTCCTGTTGTCCGTGGCTCGAACGACTATCCATACCACTTCCAATCCCCGCCTATCCTTGCCCGCCGAACCCCGTACGTAGCGGTACGTATGTTCCGGGGTGCCGAGGGACGATATTTTTTGGCCGCGTCTTAGCACGACATCATATCGATCCGGTATTCCAGGGAAGGCCTTGGTCAGGCTGGCCCCACGGGCGACTCCGTGGCCTTCGCCATCCCCGGCCCTGGCTGTTTCCGCATGACTCAACGACGCTTCGACTAAGGGGTAACAACGATGACTATCGCAAGAAAAATGGCCCTGCTGGTGACTTCCGCGCTGCTTGGCCTCCTGGTCCTCGCCGGCACCGCCCAGTACCAGATGGGGCGTGTCTACGAGGCGGCCGATTTCGCCAATGTCAGTACGGTCCCGAGCCTGGAGACGATCGCCGACGGACACGCGGCCTTCGGCACCATGCGTTCCCAGTTCTGGCAGCGCCTGACCCTGACGGATTCGGCTGCCCTCGACGAGCAGGATCGGAAGATCGGGGCAAGCCGTCAGAAGGTCGAGGAATTCCTGAGCAAGTACGAGAAGGAGAATGCCGCCGACGACCGGGACCGCGCCCTGGTGGGCGCTCTCCGTGCCGCCTTCAAGGACTACATCGCCTTCGCCGACAAGGGTCTGGCCTTGTCCCGGGCCGGCCGGACGGAACAGGCACGGGAATACTGGCTCAGCAGCCCCGAGACCATCGCCAAGGTAGGAGACGGCTTTCAGGCCCTCAGGGATTACACCGCCGGACTGGGCGCCAGGAAGGCCAGCGAGGCCGGCGCGGCCAGGGCTTCGGCGACAACGATGATCGTGATCATGGTCCTGGTAGCCGCCCTGGCGGTCGGGGCCATCGGATTCACGCTGTCCCGGGGCATCGTCCGGTCGTTGTCCGAGCTGATGGGCGCTGCCAACCGCATCGCCGACGGGGACTTGTCGGCAAAGCTCGATAGCGGTGCCGGGGACGAGACCGGTCAGCTCAAGGACGCCATGGGCCGCCTGTGCACCGCCATCCGGGACCTCCTGGCCGAGATGAACCGCATGTCCCGGGAACACGACGCCGGCGACATCGATGTCCGGATCGACGAGGCCAGGTTCAAGGGTGAGTACGCCGCCATGGCCAAGGGCGTGAACGACATGGTCGGCGGCCATATCGCCGTCAAGAAGCAGGCCATGGGCGTGATCAAGGAATTCGGCGAGGGCAATTTCGACGCCCCCATGCCGGAACTGCCGGGCAAGAAGCGCTTCATCAACGACACCATCGAGCAGGTGCGGGGCAACCTGAAGGACTTCATCGCCGAAATGAACCGCATGTCCCGGGAGCACGACGCCGGCGACATCGACGTGAAAATCGACGAGGCCAGATTCAAGGGCGAATACGCGGCCATGGCCAAGGGCGTGAACAACATGGTCGGCGGCCATATCGCCGTCAAGAAGCTGGCCATGGGCGTGGTCAAGGAGTTCGGCGAAGGCAATTTCGACGCCCCCATGCCGGAACTGCCGGGCAAGAAGCGCTTCATCAACGACACCATCGAGCAGGTCCGCCGCAACATCCGGGAATTCATCGCCGAGATGAACCGCATGTCCCGGGAGCACGACGCCGGCGACATCGACGTGCGGATCGACGAGGCCAGGTTCAAGGGCGAATACGCAGTCATGGCCAAGGGCGTGAACAACATGGTCGGCGGCCATATCGCCGTCAAGAAGAAAGCCATGGCCTGCGCCCAGGCTTTCGGCGAAGGCAACCTGGACGCCCCGCTGGAGCAGTTTCCCGGCAAGAAGCGCTTCATCAACGATGCCATGGAGCAACTGCGGGCCAATATCCGGGCGCTGATCACCGATGCCAACCGCCTGGCCCAGGCCGCCGTCGATGGCCAGCTGGAAATCCGCGCCGACGCCGCCAAGCACCAGGGCGACTTCCGCAAGATCATCGACGGGCTGAACAGGGTCATGGACGCCATCGTCGGCCCGGTGACGGAAATCACCCGGGTCATGAACGCCCTGGAGAAGGGCGACCTCACCCAGTCGATCAGCGCCGAATACCGGGGCCAGCTGAAGTCCCTGTGCGACACCGTCAATGCGACGGTGGAGAAGCTGGCCCAGACCATCGCCAACGTGACCAGCACCGCCGAAATCATCTCCAGCGCCAGCAGCCAGGTCTCGGCCACGGCCCAGTCCCTCTCCCAGGCGTCTTCCGAGCAGGCATCCAGCGTCGAAGAAACCTCCGCTTCCATCGAGGAAATGTCCGCCTCCATCAAGCAGAACACCGAGAACGCCAAGGTGGCGGACAGCATGTCCGCCGAGGGCACGGGCAAGGCGGCCGAGGGCGGCGAAGCCGTGACCGAGACCGTGACCGCCATGAAGCAGATCGCCAAGCGCATCGGCATCATCGACGACATCGCCTACCAGACCAACCTGCTGGCACTTAACGCCGCCATCGAGGCGGCCCGGGCCGGGGAGCACGGCAAGGGCTTCGCCGTGGTCGCCGCCGAGGTGCGGAAGCTCGCCGAACGAAGCCAGGTGGCGGCCCAGGAAATCGGCCAGCTGGCCACCAACAGCGTCGGCCTGGCCGAGAAGGCGGGCAAGCTCCTGGACGAAATCGTCCCCGCCACCAAGAAGACCGCCGACCTGGTGCAGGAGATCACCGCCGGGTCGGAGGAGCAGTCGGCCGGGGTGGAGCAGATCAACACCGCCATGGCCCAACTGAGCCAGCTTACCCAGCAGAACGCCTCAGCCTCGGAGGAACTGGCCGCCACGTCGGAAGAGATGTCCTCCCAGGCGGACAACCTCCAGCAGTTGATGGCCTTCTTCACCGTCGACGGGCAGCGGCGTCAGCCGATCCATCCTTCCCAATCCAAGGCGAAAGCCGCCAAGGAAGTGCTGATGCTTTCCCCGACCCGTCCCGCCAAGAGAGGCAATGGCTCTGGGGAAGCCTTCGACGCCACCTTCACCCACTTCTAGAGGTGCCCCATGCAAGCTACCGAAGCTCAAGCGACCACTCAGCCGGCCGGCGGACAAATCCTGATGCAAAAGTCCGGCGAGCAGCAGCAGTACCTGACCTTCACCCTGGACGACGAGATGTTTGCCCTCGGCATCCTGAGGGTGCGGGAAATCATCGAATACGGCCACGTCACCGAAGTGCCCATGACCCCGCCCTTCATCCGCGGGGTCATCAACCTGCGGGGCGCCGTGGTGCCGGTGGTGGACCTGGCGGTGCGCTTCGGCCGCCCGCCCCGGGACATCACCCGGCGCACCTGCATCGTCATCGTCGAGGTGGAATCCGAGAAGGGTTCCCAGGAAATGGGCATCGTCGTC
>DATFAA010000111.1:0-2771 GCA_035255045.1 Rhodocyclaceae bacterium
CGAATTCCAGACCGTGATCCGGCCGCTCGGCAACGTCTTCGCGGGCCTCGAAGGCATCTCCGGCTTCACCATCCTCGGCTCCGGCCAGGTCGCCCTCATCCTCGACGTGCCCGGGTTGGTACGGCGGGTGGTGCGGCAGGACAGCCGCCGCCATGCGGCCCCGGCGACCCCCACTTTGGCATGACCCGACACATCCTTAGCAACCGGAAACAACAAGAATGAAGAACCTTGCAGTTGGAACCAAGCTGATCATCGGCTTCATCGCGGTATCCATCTTCAGCGCCATCGTCGGCGCCATCGGCATCTACAACATGAGCCGCATCAACGGCGAGGCCAAGGAGATGTATGAGGTGCATTTCACCGCCCTCGCCCACGTCAAGGACGCCAACATCCACCTGATGAGCGCGGCCCGGGACTGGCGGCAGGCCATCATCGCCGGCAGTGCCGAAGGCCGCCGCAAGGCGCTGGAAGACCTGAAGCAGAACGTCGCCCGGCTCGATAACAGCCTGGGCAAGGCCCGGCCCATGTTCCATTCCCTGGAGAGCAAGGAACGCTTCGACCGCATCTACGCCGCCCTGGGCGAATGGAAGCAGGAGTTGAAGGCCATCGAGGAGCACATCAACAAGGCCAACCTGGCCACCGTGCCCCCCGCCATGCAGGAATCGGCGGAACGCATCGCTTCCAGGGCCAGGATCATGGGCGAGGTGCTGGGCGGCCTGTCGGAAAACAAGGAAGGCCACGCCAAGAAGAACGCCGAGGAGACCAGCGAAATCTTCGCCTGGTCCGAGAAGACGATGGTGGGCGTGATCGTCGTCTCCGTCGTCGCCGGCATCCTGCTGGGCCTCCTCATTTCCCGCGGCATCACCCGCCCCCTGGGCCAGGCCGCCCAGGTGGCGAACCAGCTGGCGGCCGGCGATCTCTCGGCCAAGGTGGAAGTCGGCTCCAGGGATGAGGTGGGACAACTCCTGGCGTCCATGCAGAACATGATCGCCACCATTCAGGGACTCATCGCCGAGATGAACCGCATGTCCCGGGAGCACGACGCCGGCGACATCGACGTGCGGATCGACGAGGCCAGGTTCAAGGGCGAGTACGCCGCCATGGCCAAGGGCATCAACGACATGGTCGCCGGCCACATCGGCGTCAAGAAGAAGGCCATGGCCTGTGCCCAGGCCTTCGGCGAAGGCAACTTGGATGCCCCCCTGGAGCAGTTCCCCGGCAAGAAGCGCTTCATCAACGACACCATCGAGCAGTTGCGGGGCAACATCAAGGCCCTGGTGGCCGATGCCGACCGCCTGGCCACCGCCGCCGTCGAGGGCCGCCTGGAGGTGCGGGCCGACGCTTCCCGGCACCAGGGCGACTTCCGCCGCATCATCAGCGGCCTCAATGGCGTCATGGACGCCGTGGTCGGGCCGGTCACCGAAATCACCCGGGTCATGGGCGCCGTGGAACAGGGCGATCTCACCCAGACCATCAGCGCCCAATACCAGGGCCAGCTCAAGGAGCTGTGCGACATGGTCAATGCTTCGGTGGAGAAGCTGGCCCAGACCATCGCCGAGGTGAACAACACGGCCGAGACCCTGTCTTCCGCTGCCAGCGAGGTCTCCTCCACCGCCCAGTCCCTGTCCCAGGCGTCTTCCGAGCAGGCCGCCAGCGTCGAGGAGACCTCGGCGTCGGTGGAGCAGATGTCCTCCTCCATCCGCCAGAACACCGAGAACGCCAAGGTGGCCGACTCCATGTCGGCGGCCGGCACCGGCAAGGCGGCCGAAGGGGGCGAAGCCGTGACCGAGACGGTGACCGCCATGAAGCAGATCGCCAAGCGCATCGGCATCATCGACGACATCGCCTACCAGACCAATCTGCTGGCCCTGAACGCCGCCATCGAGGCGGCCCGGGCCGGGGAGCACGGCAAGGGCTTCGCCGTCGTCGCCGCGGAAGTGCGGAAGCTCGCCGAACGAAGCCAGGTGGCGGCCCAGGAAATCGGCCAGCTGGCGGTCAATAGCGTCGGCCTCGCGGAGAAGGCGGGCAAGCTTCTGGACGAGATCGTCCCGGCCACCAAGAAGACCGCCGACCTGGTGCAGGAAATCACCGCCGGGTCGGAGGAGCAGTCGGCCGGCGTCGAGCAGATCAACACCGCCATGGGGCAGTTGAGCCAGCTCACCCAGCAGAACGCCTCGGCCTCCGAGCAGCTGGCCGCCACGTCGGAAGAGATGTCCTCCCAGGCGGACAACCTCCAGCAACTGATGGCCTTCTTCACGGTGGAAAGTGCCGGCCGCCAGGCGCCTCGCCACGGCCAGCAGCGGACCCGGGCTGCCGGGCCGGCTCACGCCATCGTCTCCCCAACCCACAGCAGGAAGGGCCGGTCCGCTGCCGAGCCCTGCGATGCCGAATTTACTCGCTTCTAAAGGTGCGCCATGCCAGCTACTGAAACCCAAGTGACCACCCAGCCGGCCCTGGTGCCGGCCGGCGGACCAGCCCTCATCCAGGAGTCCGGCGACCAGCAGCAGTACCTCACCTTCTCCCTCGGGGAGGAGATGTTCGCCATCGGCATCCTGGCCATCCGGGAAATCATCGAGTACGGCCAGGTGACGGAGGTCCCCATGACCCCACCCTTCATCCGCGGGGTCATTAACCTGCGGGGCGCCGTGGTGCCGGTGGTGGACCTGGCGGTGCGCTTCGGCCGCCCGCCCCGGGACATCACCCGGCGCACCTGCATCGTCATCGTCGAGGTGGAATCCGAGAAGGGTTCCCAGGAAATGGGCATCGTCGTC
>DATFAA010000112.1:0-8490 GCA_035255045.1 Rhodocyclaceae bacterium
AGGCCCGGCAACTCATACTGCCCGCCCACCTGGGGCGCCGACCGGTCGAACCGGTAGCCGCCGGCGTCCCGGCCGAAGACGATGGGAGCGTTGAGCCGGTCGCGCAGGTAGGCGAGATCCCGCTTCAGGGTCGCCCGGGAAACCTCCAGGCTTTCCTGGAGGTCCGCGAAGGAGACGACCTGGCGCTCGTTGAGGAGCTGGTCGATCTTGTAGAAGCGTTCCGTCTGGTTCATGGAGGCGGCTCCGCCCGATGGCCGAAGGCGGGAGTTTAACCTTCCCCGAGGGCTCCGAGCTTCAGCTCGTGCCTAATGCGCCGTGGCACGCACCCGGGGCTCCCGTCGCCAGCAGGCCGGGGTTTCCAGCAGGGCGAGCTGCAGCTCGGGTTCGCCGAAGATCATCTGGGCTTGGGAGCGCAGCATGGCCTCATAACGGGAAATGCCCACCAGGCGGTCGAAAAGGGACTGCAGGCGTTTCATCATGGTTATCTCCTCCATGGGTTGTCGTGGCCATCATGATGAATACCATGGGGCTCAGCATGTGAGCCTCATGGCGACATGACGCAGGAAAAGACAGCAAATCCCCCTTGGGCCTTCTGGTAATTTGGGCTGCATTTTTCTCCTAATTTATCGCCGGTCGATCCTGTAGGCCCTCAGGTCCAGTCTTGATTAGGCCACGGCAAAGCCCTGTAATCTCCCCTACCGCCTCCGGAATTCGGACTACCGGAGTTACTGTCAAGACTTGACTTACTCACAAAACGCCGTCATGCAATCTGCTTATGGGCTTCCCGGACCCGCTACAGGGAACACCCCAGAGACACAAATCGAACCACTTTAAAATCAATTACTTACAACGGTGCATATTTATTCGGCAGAGTAGGGAAAGTCCTTATAGAACGCCTACTTAGCGAGTTTGCCCAGAAGTTTCCCCCACAGTTATCCACAGGAAATGTGGATAAGGGATTTCCGGTACGTGGGGACGGGCCCGGGGGCCGTCATTGCCTGAAAAAGGGAGTGGTGCTACGGTGAACATGCATTGAATTTACATCTTAAATATGACATCCGAAACGACAGGCGCCCTCACTCCCGACATCGAAGCCATTCGCGACATCCTGCGGCGGGTGGTGGACCCGGAACTGGGGGTCAATATCGTGGACCTCGGGCTCGTCTATCGCATCGAACCGGGCCCGGATCGGCTCCTCATAGAAATGACCATGACCTCCCCGGCCTGCCCCATGGGGGACATGATCATCGATGACGTCTATAACACCCTGGCTCCCGTCCTGCCCCAGGACTGCCAGCTCGACGTGCGGCTGGTCTGGGAGCCGCCCTGGAATCCTTCCATGATGAACGAACGGGTGAAGGCCCACTTTGGCTGGTAACGGACCTTCCGGCCGGGCGATCCCGGCCTCCGCCTCCGAGCGGCCGGCGCCACCCGTAGGCGACCTGCGGCCGGCCGCCCGCCTGCCCCTCCTGGTGCTGGGAATGCTTTCCCTCCTGGTCGGCGTCCTCGCTGGGCTGGCGAGGCTGGGCTGGACCCTGCCCCCGCTAGCCGCCGGCGCCGCCGGATGGCACGGCGCCCTGATGGTTTCGGCCTTCTTCGGCACCGTCATCAGCCTGGAGCGGGCGGTGGCCGTCGGCCGGCGCTGGGCCTATGCCGGCCCGGCCGCCGCCGGCCTGGGGGGACTCGCCCTGATCGCCGGCGCCCCGCCCGGGGTCGGCCAGGCCCTGTCCGTCCTCGGCGCCGCCACCCTGGTCATGGCCAGCCTCCAGGTATTGCGCCGCCAGGTCGCCACCTTCACCGTCATCCTGGCCATCGCCGCCCTGTGCTGGCTGGTGGGCAATCTCGCCTGGTGGATTTCCGGCGGCATCTTCGCCGCCCTGCCCTGGTGGCTCGCCTTCCTGGTGCTCACCATCGCCGGCGAGCGCCTCGAACTCACCCGTTTCCTGCCCACGCCCCCCAGGGCCAAGTCCCTGTTCCTGGCCATCGTCGCCGGGCTCCTGGCTGGCGCCGTCGTCGCTTTCTGGCGCCAGGGGGCCGGCCTCGCCCTCTTTTCCGCCGGCCTGCTGGCCCTGGCGGCCTGGCTCGCCCGCTACGACATCGCCCGCCGCAATGCCCGCCAGCAGGGACTGACCCGCTTCATCGCCCTCTGTCTCCTGTCGGGCTACGGCTGGCTGGCGGTGGCCGGCCTGCTCGGCGTCCAGGGCGCCCTGCTGCCCGGCGCTGCCCTGCGGGATGCGGCTCTCCATGCCCTCGGACTGGGCTTCGTCTTTTCCATGGTCTTCGGCCACGCCCCCATCATCTTTCCGGCGGTGACCCGCCTCAAGATCCCTTACTACCCGGCTTTCTATCTGCCCCTGGCGGCCCTGCACCTGTCCCTGGCCCTCCGGGTCGCCGGCGGCCTCAGCGGCGCCTTCCCCTGGCGCCACGCCGGCGGCCTGGCCAATGCCCTGGCCCTGCTGCTGTTCATCGCCACCATGGTGACCAGCGGCTTTCGCGGCCGGCGGTAGGGGCCGCCCTCCGGGCCCTGGGGGGCGGCGACGGCCAATTTGGGGGTTCCCCGGCATTCATCCCCGGCAACGGCAGGACTAAATTTCCCGACGCTCAGAGCGAAGATGAGCAGCGACTCTGCGAAGTCCCCCCAAGCCGGTCGAGGGGAAGATCACCGGCAGCCAGCCATCGGGGAACCCCTCTTGCGTCTACTCCAGCCGAGGGGCTGGCCGTGGCGCCGGGGCGGAGCGATCCGCCCCGGCTGCCGACGAGACGCGGCCCGAGGACAAGCTGATCGCTGCGGCGGTTCCTGCAGCGGGCGCGGTATTCCCTTTACCGGATTTCCCCATTGGATATACCGCATGAGCCTACTGTCCGTAGAGTCCTTTCCTCCCTATCATCGCCCGAAAAGCGATGGGAGGCAGACCATGCTCAAGAACGACAAAAGAATTGCCGCGGTCTTCGGTTATTGCGCAACTGTCATCAGCCTGCTCGCGGTGACCCCCTGGGTCGACTGGGCCAAGGATGGCAATGCCTGGGTGGCGAACTTGGCGGCGCTGCCGGCGCTCCCCGCCATATTGCTCATATTCCGAAGAAACCGCTTGGCCTGAGTGCTTCTCAGCCCTGACACCCGCCCTGAGGCGGGTTTTTTTGCGTCGCCCCCGGGCAGCGGCAAGCCGGGCTGACGGTTTAAAATGCGCCCTTTGCTTTCATCGCCTTCCGAAATGTTCAAGTCTTACCGGATCTGGCTGGCGGCGGCCTGGCTCTTGGGCTATGCCTCTCTGGCAGCAGCCGTCTCCAGTGCACCTCTGCAGGCCCTCAACTCCTATATCCAGAATTCCGGCAACTGCTCCGAACGTGTGGTGGAATGGGACAGGGAGTATGGGGAGAAGGCTGTGAACGGCGAAACCTCCAGGGACTTCTATTACCGCGTCCTCGATTTCCTCGACTGGGGGCAATGCGGCAGGCCCTTCTTCCGGCCTGTCATCAGCGAGCTGCGCAAGGTCTGGATCATCTACGCCCGGGGCAAGGTTTCGGAGGCCGAATTCGAGGCCAAGGAAGCGGAGCTCATCAATCTCCTGTTCGCCGCCATCAAGGACGAGGCCCGGGGCGCACAAATGGTCCGTGCCTACCAGGCGAGGATGACCTCGCGGCTGATCAACCTGGACATGCCCAGGCAGTACACCAACTGCACCTTCTTCGGCGACAAGCCCGGCTGCATGGACTGATCCGGCCGGCCTTCGGCCTCAACCCGGCAAGGGCCCGCGATCGTCTCCCCCTTCCCCGCCCAGGAGCTCCGCCGCCGCCGCCCGCAGGGCCGAGGCTGAAACGGGCTTGAGCATGAAGCGGCGTATGCCGAGGGCGGCAGCGGAAATCTCGTCCACCTCGGGACTGAATCCGGTCCACAGCATGATGGGCAGTTCGGGCCGCAGGGCGAGCATCCTGGCGCACAGTTCCTTCCCCGTCAGGTTGGGCATGGTCTGATCCACCACCACCAGGTCGAAGGCGTCCGGCATCCCGGCGAAGCGTTCCCAGGCCGCCAGGCTGTCCGTCTCCACGGTCACCTGGCAACCGGCTCCCGCCAGCGCCTTGGCGACGAACAGGGCGATGGCCTCTTCGTCGTCGATGACCAGGGCATGGCCGCAGAGCCGCCCGGGGCGCGAATCGGCGACGGCCGGCGGGCACTCCTCCGAGCTGTCCGCCACCGGCAGATAGATGGCGAATTCGGTGCCGCCGCCGGGCGGGACGGCGACGGCCACATGGCCGCCGTGGAAGTGGACGATCCCGTGCACCACCGACAGGCCCATCCCCGTTCCCTTCCCGACCTCCTTGGTGGTGAAGAAGGGCTCGAAGATGCGCCCCCGTTCCACGGCCGGGATGCCCGTGCCGTCGTCGCGCACGGCGATGACCACATACTCGCCGCCGAATCCCTTGTGGCAGGAGGCGCAATAGGTTTCGGGCACATCCCGGGCGCGCCGCAGTTCGATGTCGAGCCGGCCATGCCCGGCGGTGGCGTCCCGGGCATTGATGCACAGGTTCATGATGACCTGGTGGAGTTGCACCGGGTCGATGCGCACCGAGGGCAGGTCGTCGGCAACTGCCAGGGAGATGGACAGGCTGGACGGAATGGTGGAGCGCAGCAGCTTCACCACTTCGTGGACGACGGGTCCCGGCGCTAGGGGCTGGGCGTCGAGGGGCGTGTGGCGGCTGAAGGTGAGCAACTGGGCGACCAGGTCCCGGGCCCGCAGTCCCGCCCGCAGGGAGTGGTCGAGATAGCTGCCCAGCCGCTGGTCCACGGCCCCGAACTCCTTCTGCGCCAGCTCCGTGAAGCCCAGGATGGCGACCAGGATGTTGTTGAAGTCGTGGGCGATCCCCCCCGCCAGGTGGCCGATGGCTTCCATCTTCTCGGCCTGGGACAGCCGGTTTTCCAGGGTCTGCCGCTGCTGCTCCGCCTGCTTCACCAGGGTCAGGTCCTCGCAGCTGGCCACGAAGTTGACCAGTCTGTTCTCCTGGTCCCGGATCGGGGAGATGGTCACCCGCTCCCACAGCAGTGAACCGTCCCTGCGCCGGTTCTGCAGTTCGCCGCACCAGTCCACCCCGGCCCGGATGGTGGCCCACAGCTCCCGATAGACCGCCTCCGGCGTCCTGCCGGACTTGAACAGGCTGGGTTTCGCCCCTACCACCTCCTCCGCCCCATAGCCGCGGCTGCGGAGCAGGGCCGGATTGGCATACCGGATGGTGCCCTGGGCATCGGTGATGAGGATGCCGTTGTTGCTCTGCTCCACCACCCGCGACAGCTGGGTGATTTTCTCCTCCCAGCGGGCCCGCTGGATCATGGCGGCCAGCAGGGTGCCGCTGGTCTCGAAGAATTCCTCCTGGGCGGCATCCAGGGGCTGGAACGTGGCCACCTGGAGAGCGCCTATCTCCTTGCCCTCGATCAGGATGGGAAAGTCCCGGCTACACGGCGCCTGCTCGGACAACCCGGCGGCGGTGGCGGCGGCCGCCTCGATCCCGCCTTCCGCCACCAGATGCAGGCTCAGACAGCCATCACCGCCCATGGCCACGGAGCTCCCCTCCAGGATGGAGTCCAGGGCCCTCTGGGCGCGGACCGGCAGCGGCGCCGTATCCAGGGTCAGGGTCAGGATGTCGGTAATGGCGCGCTTGGTGGCCTGGGCACGGCGTTGCAGCCTGTCGGCATCCCGCTGGGCGGTCACATCCCAGGACAGGACGACGGCCCCCAAAGGCTCGTCCCGGGCTCCATGGAGGGCCCAGCCGTTGCAGACCATCCGGCGGCGCTGGCCGTGGATGTCCACCCGGTCGAATTCCTGCCCCACCACCGGCTCGCCCTTCCAGGCCCGGTACAGGGGCACCTCTTCCATGGACAGCAGCCGGCTGCTCGCCGGGTCGAGGAGACGGTACTCGTGGGCCCATCTCTCCGGCGGCACATCCTTGCCCGCCATGGCCTCGATTTCCCGGGCGTTGCGGCTGAGGAAGGAAAGCCTGCCCTCGGCGTCGCAGGCGACGACGACGTAATCCACGCTCTCGAGGATGGCCGCCAGGAACCGCTGTTTCAGGACCAGGCGTTCTTCCATCACCTTGCGGTCATGGATGTCGTGGCAGCAGCCGAAATAGCCGTTGAATCGCCCCTCCCCGTCCAATTCGGGCGTGCCGGAGGAGGCCATCCAGCGGTAGCTCCCGTCATGGTGGCGCAGGCGGCATTCCAGCCTGAACGGGCGGCGGGCCTCGACGCTGTCCCGGTAGGCGGTCAGGAAAGCCTCCCGGTCGTCCGGATGCACATTCCCTTCCCAGCCCTTGCCCGTTTCTTCCACCTGGGTGCCGCCGGTGAAGGCCAACCAGGCCCGGTTCACCCAGTCCAGGCGACCGTCCGCCGCGGCATGCCACATGGGGTCCGCGAGCAGGTCCAGCACCCGGAAGCCGCGGTCGGCGGGATCGACGCTCAGGTCCGCCATGGTCCCCGCCCCCTCACGCCGCCGTGGGCGGCTGGGCCAGGGGCCCCACCGCCTGGATCAGTTCCACCAGGGAGCGGCACTCCATCTTCCTCATGACATGGGCCCGATAGGTCTCGACGGTGCGCAGGCCGATGCCCAGGTCGACGGCGATTTCCTTGTTCAGCTTGCCGGCCACGATCAGTTCCAGGACCTGGCGCTCCCGCCGGGTGAGGGACTCCAGGCACTGGGCCGCGCTGCCCGCCAGGGCGCCGGCCGGCCGCTGCCGGGCCTGGGCCAGGGCCTGCTGGATGCGGTCCAGGAGATCCTGGGAGTTGAAGGGCTTCTGCACGAAGTCCACCGCCCCGGCCTTCATGGCGCGGATGACCATGGGCACGTCGGCGAAGGCCGACATCAGCACCACCGGCAAGCCCAGCTCACGACGCCGCAGGTGGTCCGCCACCTCGAGGCCGCTCATTTCCGGCATGCGCACGTCCAGAAGCACGCAGCCGCTGAAGGAGCGATCCACCTCCCGCAGGAATTCGACACCCGAGGCGAAAGTCCGCGTCGGAATTGAAACCGATGACAGCAACGCCACCAGCAGGGCGCGCACGTCAGCATCATCGTCGATGACGTAAACCAATTTCTCACAACCTTTTCGATCAAGCCGACGCAGACGCTACCACGACCGGGCGGCACGGCCGCCAAGGATATCCGTATTAGTACGGAGTTTCAGCGGCCCACCACGATTTCTGCCCTTCCGGGCCTGGGCTATCTTGGCCGCAGGCCTCCGAAGCCGGCTCCGCCGCGCATCGGCCAATACGGACAACAACGAGCCCTAGCCCTCATTTTCATGGAATATCAAACTAGCATTAACGGGGTCGGCACAACGGCGTCCATGCTGGGTGTTGCCGTTTTCAACGGCGCCTGCGTGGTGGCGGCGGGAGGACTGCAGCCGCTGCCCCTGGCGCTGGCACCGGTGGTCGCCATCCTCACCCTGGCATCGGCGGGATGGGTAGCCCGGCGGGGCCAGCGCGCCCTCGGCCAGGCCCTGGCGGCGGGCACCCCAACGACCCGTCCGGGCGAGGAACCGCGGCCCCAGGGAGTGAGCGGCCTCGACCGGCTGTGCCGGGCGGTCCTGCCGGTATGGTCGGGCCAGATCACCATGGCCCGCAGCCACACCGAGGAATCCATCACCGCCCTGGCGAACCGCTTCGCCGACATCTCCCGGCGCCTGGACACTGCCCTCGCGTCCTCCCAGGGTGGGGCCTCGGACGGGCTCGTCCAGGTGCTGACGGCCAGCCAGGCGGAACTCGACTCCATCACCGCTTCCCTGCGCTCGGCCCTGGCCGCCCGGGAGACCCTGGTGAACGAGGTCGCCTCCCTCTCCCAGCTGACCGCGGCCCTCAAGCCCATGGCCGAGAGCGTCGGCGACATCGCCAAGCAGACCAACCTGCTGGCCCTCAACGCCGCCATCGAGGCCGCCCGGGCCGGCGAAGCCGGACGGGGGTTCGCCGTGGTGGCCGACGAGGTCAGGAAGCTCTCCACCCTCTCCGGCGAAACCGGCAAGAAAATCAGCGAAACCGTCGAAACGGTCAGCAAGGCCATCGAGGCGACCCAGCAGATCTCCCGGGATTTCTCCCAGGAGGACGAGCAGATGGTCGCCGGCGCCGGCCAGGTGATCGAGCAGGTGATCGACCGCTTCCAGCGGGCCACGACGGACCTCGCCGACACTTCCCAAGTCCTGCGGGAGGAGAGCCGGGTCATCGGCGGCGAGATCGCCGAAGTCCTGGTGGCGCTCCAGTTCCAGGACCGGGTGAGCCAGATCCTGGGCCATGTCCGGGACGACCTGGACAAGCTCAAGCAGAACCTGGACGAGCAGGAACAACCGGTCGCCAACGGCGGCCAACGGTCACCCATCGACGCCGGCCTCTGGCTGGACGAGCTGTCGCGGACGTACACCACGGTGGAGCAGCACGCGGTGCACCAGGGCAGCCGGCCGCAGGCGGTGGCGGCGTCCTCCGAAATCACTTTCTTCTGAATCCTGGAAATATCG
>DATFAA010000113.1:0-20509 GCA_035255045.1 Rhodocyclaceae bacterium
GCTCGAACTCGCGCTCCCGCCAGTGGCGCATCATCTTCGGCAACGGGATGCGCATCGGGCAGACCGATTCGCAGCGCCCGCAGAAGGTCGAGGCGTTGGGAAGGTGGCCGGCCTTGTCGATGCCGGCGAGCGTCGGCGTCAGCACCGAACCCATCGGCCCCGGATACACCCAGCCATAGGCGTGGCCGCCGATGTTCTGATATACCGGGCAATGGTTCATGCAGGCGCCGCAGCGGATGCAGCGCAGCATGGGCTGGAAGTCGGTGCCCACCAGTCCGGCCCGGCCGTTGTCCACCAGGATGAAGACCATCTTGGTCGGCCCCTCGGCCTCGTCCTGGCCGCGGCTGCCGGTGAGCAGCGACACGTAGTTGGAAATGCTCTGGCCGGTGGCGGAGCGGGGCAGCATCCGCATCAGGGTGGCGAAATCCTCCAGGGTGGGGACGATCTTCTCGATGCCGGTCACCACCACATGGACCTTGGGCAGGGTGGTGACCATGCGGCCATTGCCCTCGTTGGTGACCAGGGCCACCGAGCCGGTCTCGGCGATGAGGAAATTGCCGCCGGAAATGCCCATCTCGGCTGAAAGGAAGTGCTGGCGCAGGACTTCCCGGGCCTCCCGGGTCATGGCCGGGATATTGGCCGAATCCACCTCGTGGCGCGGCCGGCCGTGGTGCTTCTCGAAGAGGTCGGCGACCTCCGCCAGGGTCTTGTGCACCGCCGGGGCGATGATGTGGGACGGGGTCTCCCCCGCCAGCTGGACGATGTATTCCCCCAGGTCGGTCTCCACCGGCCGGATGCCGGCGGCCTCCAGGGCCTCGTTGAGCCGGGCTTCCTCGGAGAGCATGGACTTGGATTTGACGGCCTTGGCGACCCCGTTCCGGCGGGCCACTTCAACCACCAGCTCGGCCGCTTCCTGGCCGTCCCGGGCCCACAGCACCTCGGCGCCGGTGGCCTTGGCCTTGGCTTCGAATATCTCCAGCCAGACGTCCAGGTCGTCCACCACCCGGTTGCGGATATCCTCGCAGGCAGCCCGCAGCCCCTCAAAATCGAGACCGTCCTCGCGCAGGCCTTCCATGCCCTTGGCGCGCTTGCCCACGAACAGGGGCTTGGCCTTCTCCAGGGCCTTCTGCAGCACCGGATTGCGCACCTTCTCCGCCGCTCGGGCCCGGAAGAACATGGCCTGGGACTGCATCAGACGGAGTCCTCGCCGGCCAGGACTTCGGCGATGTGCAGCACCCGGGTCTTGTCGTCCCCCCGGCGCCGTAGCCGGCCCTCGATGTTGAGGAGGCAGCCGAGGTCGCCGCCGACAACGGCGTCGGCCCCCGCCGCCGCGACGCAATCGCACTTGCGGTCCACGATGGCGGTGGAGACGTCGCCGAACTTGATCGAGAAGGCGCCGCCGAAGCCGCAGCACTCCTCGCTGCCGGCCATTTCCTTCAATTCGAGCCCGGGCACCCGGGAGAGCAGCCGGCGGGGCTGGTCCTTGATGCCGAGACCCCGCAGTCCCTTGCAGGAATCGTGGTAGGTGACGCTGCCGTGGAAGCGGCCGGGAACGGCCTCCAGGCCGGCCACTTCGGCCAGGAAGGCGGTGAGCTCCCAGGCGCGATCGGCGAGGGCCCGGGCCTTGGGGCCCCATTCCGGGTCCGCCGCCAGCAGTTCGGGGTAGACATTCTTGATATGGTCGGCGCAGGAGCCGGAGGGGATGACCACATGGTCGTAGCCCTCCAGGTCGGCGATGGCCTTCCGAGCCAGGTCCCGGGCGGCGGCGGCGTCGCCGGCGCTCCAGGCCGGCTGGCCGCAGCAGGTCTGCCCCGGCGGCACGACCACGTCGCAGCCGGCGGCTTCCAGAAGTCTGAGGGCAGAGAACCCGACCGACGGGCGCATGACGTCCACCAGGCAGGTAACGAACAGAGCTACTCGCATGCTAATATATTGCGCCGCACAAAGACCCAAAAAGGGTCCTATGCTAATCAAACCTCGCGAATAAAGGAATCCAGTTGGCCGAGGTCGCCAAGAGTCCCAGTTCCATCCAGGTCATCGAGCGCATGATGTCGCTCCTCGATGCCCTGGCCGCATCGCCGGAACCGGCCAGCCTCAAGCAGCTGGCCCAGGCGACGGACCTGCACCCGTCCACTGCCCACCGCATCCTGGGGGCCATGACTTCGGCCCGCTTCGTCGAACGCCAGGAAGCCGGCACCTACCGGCTCGGCATCCGCCTGCTGGAACTGGGCAACCTGGTCAAATCCCGCATCAACCTGCGGGAAGTGGCCCAGCCCTTCATGCAGCGGCTGCACGAGGCCATCGGCGAGGCGGTCAACCTGGGCGTCCGCCACGACGACGAAATCATCTACATCGAGCGCACCTCCTCGGGCCGCTCCCTGGTGCGGGTGGTCTACCTGGTCGGCGGGCGGGCCCCCCTCCACCTGACATCGGTGGGCAAGCTCTACCTGGCCGCCGACGGCGCGCAGAAGGTGCGGGACTACGCCAAGCGCACCGGCCTGCCGGGCAAGACCCCCTATTCCCTCAGTACCCTCGCCAACCTGGAAAGGGAATTGGACAAGATTCGCCGCCACGATATCGCCTACGACAACGAGGAGGCCGAACTGGGCCTCAAGTGCGTCGCCGCCCCCATCCGGGACGACGAGGGCAACGTGGTGGGCGGCCTCTCAGTTTCCGCCCCGGCGGACCGCCATGACCCCGACTGGGTGACACTGGTCAAACAGACGGCGGACGACATTTCCCACGCCCTCGGCTACCAGCGGAAATAGGGCACGAAAAAGCCGCCCCGGCGGGCGGCTCTCTGCAACAGGGGATCCTGCGGACCCCTATGCCTTAGACGGACTTGCCTTCGGCGGCGTTGGCGAAGCGGGGGCTCTCCATCCACTTCTTGATGCGCATGGCGTCGCCCACCCGGGTCATCTTGCCGTTGGAATCCAGCAGGACGATGACCACCGGCTTGTCGGCCACCTTGGCCTGCATGACCAGGCAGCGGCCGGCTTCGGAAATGTAGCCGGTCTTGGAAACGCCGATTTCCCAGCGGTCGTTCTTGACCAGGGCATTGGTGTTGCGGAAATCCTGGACGCGGCCGTTCAGGTCCACCCGGGCTTCCGCGGTGGTGGAGAAGGAACGGATTTCCGGATACTGGCTGGCCGCCGCCACCATCTTGGCGAGATCGTGGGCGGTGGACACGTTGTTGGTGGACAGGCCGGTGGGCTCCTCGAAGCGGCTGTTGGCCATGCCCAGGGAGCGGGCCTTCTGGTTCATGGCGGCGACGAAGGCCGGCATGCCGCCCGGGTAGTGGCGGCCGAGGGCGTGGGCGGCGCGGTTTTCCGAAGACATCAGGGCGAGCAGCATGGCCATCTCACGGGTCATGGTGGTGCCGACATGGAGGCGCGAGCGGGTGCCCTTGAGGGTGTCCACGTCCTCGTCGCCGATGTTGATGACTTCCTGCATGTCCTGCTTGGCATCGAGAACCACCATGGCCGTCATCAGCTTGGAGATGGAGGCGATGGGGACGACGGCGTCGGGATTCTTCTGGAAGATGGACTTGCCGGTGGCCTGGTCGATGACCAGGGCGGAAGCGGAGAAGAGGGCCAGGCGGCCCGCTTCCCATTCCTGCATGGAAACCTTGTGGACCAGCTTCTTGGCCGGCAGGGCGGCCTGCACCTGGCGGGCCTTGGCCGGCTTGATCACTGCCTTGTGGGAGCTCTTCTTGTTGGAGACCCGGTGCGCTTTCTCTGCTGCCTCGGCCGGAACGTTGATTCCTAGTCCCAAAATCGCAGCGATCATGACCGCCGTCTGCCAACTCTTTTTCATTACTTGCTCCTGCAAAGAACCCGGGGAAACTGCGTTTGAGTTTAACAGACGACGGGCAAAAATCAACGCGGAAATAGACCTCTAGAACACCTACCTAAAGTAAGCACTGATATAGGTCAACTACCCTATTTTCATACCGCGTCCACTACAGTGAGAGCCGTCATGTTGACGATCCGGCGGACCGTCGCGGTGGGGGTCAGAATATTCACCGGCTTGGCGGCGCCCAGCAGGATGGGACCGACGGTGAGGTTGTCGCCGGCCGCCACCTTGAGCAGGTTGAAGGAGATGTTGGCGGCATCCAGGGTCGGCATGATCAGCAGGTTGGCCTGGCCCTTGAGGCGCGAGTTGGGGAAGGCGGTCTTGCGGATCTGCTCGTCGAGGGCGGCGTCGCCGTGCATCTCGCCTTCCACTTCCAGTTCGGGGGCCCGCTCCTCGAGCAGGGAGAGCACCTTGCGCATCTTGAGGGAGGTCGGCGTGTCCTGGGTGCCGAAGGTGGAATGGGACAGCAGGGCCACCTTGGGCTGCATGCCGAAATTGCGCACTTCCTCGGCCGCCAGCAGGGCCATGTCGGTGAGCTGCTCGGCGCTGGGGTCGTAATTGACGTAGGTGTCGCCGATGAAGACGGTGCGTCCGGGCAGCATCAGCAGGTTCATGGCGTAGTAGCGGTCCAGGCCGGGCTGGGTGCCGATGACGCTCTGCACGTAGTGGCGATGGGACTCGTGGTTGCCGAAGGTGCCGCAGACGAGGCCGTCGGCATAGCCCAGGCGGACCATGAGGGCGCCGTAGAGGGTGGCACGGCGGCGCACTTCGCGGCGGGCGTAGTCGGGGGAGACGCCCTTGCGCTCGGTGAGGCGATGGTAGGTCTGGCAGAACTCCTCGAAGTGTTCCTCGAAGAATTTGCAGTTGTCCTGGTAGACGATCTCGAAATCGCGCCCTTCCCGGATGCGCAGGCCGGCGGCCTCGATGCGGCGGTTGATCTCGGCATGGCGGCCGATGAGGATGGGCTTGGCGATGCCCTCGTCACACGCCACCTGGACCGCCCGCAGCACCCGCTCGTCCTCGCCCTCGGCGAAGACGATGCGCTTGGGATTGAGCTTGGCCTGGGCGAACACCGGCTTCATGATGAGGCCGGAGTGGTACACGAACTCGTTGAGGCCCTGCAGGTAGGCGGCCCAATCGGTGATGGGGCGGGTGGCGACGCCGGATTCCATGCCGGCCTTGGCCACCGCGGGGGCGATCTTGACGATCAGGCGGGGGTCGAAGGGCCTGGGAATGAGGTACTCGGGGCCGAAGCCGGTGACCTTTTCGCCATAGGCGCTGGCCACGATTTCCGACTGCTCGGCCCGGGCCAGCTCGGCGATGGCCCGCACCGCCGCCATCTTCATCTCCTCCGTGATGGTGGTAGCGCCCACGTCCAGGGCGCCGCGGAAGATGAAGGGGAAGCAGAGGACGTTATTGACCTGGTTCGGGTAGTCGGAGCGGCCGGTACAGATGATGGCATCCTCCCGCACCTCCTTGACCTGCTCCGGCCGGATTTCCGGGGTCGGGTTGGCCAGTGCCAGGATGAGGGGCTTGGCGGCCATCTTGGCGACCATTTCGGGCTTCAGCACGCCGCCGGCGGAGAGGCCCAGAAAGACGTCGGCATCGGCGATGACTTCGCCGAGGGTGCGGGCGCTGGTGTCCTTGGCATAGCGGGCCTTGATCTCGTCCATTTCCTCGACCCGGCCCTGGTAGACCACGCCCTTGATGTCGGTGACCCAGATGTTCTCCACCGGGGCGCCCAGCATGACCAGGAGGTCGAGGCAGGCCAGGGCGGCTGCGCCGGCGCCGGAGGTGACGATCTTGACCTTGGAGAGGTCCTTGCCGATGAGGTGCAGGCCGTTCAGGATGGCGGCCCCCACCACGATGGCGGTGCCGTGCTGGTCGTCGTGGAAGACGGGGATCTTCATGCGCTCCCGCAGCTTCTTCTCGATGTAGAAGCACTCGGGGGCCTTGATGTCCTCCAGGTTGATGCCGCCGAAGGTGGGCTCCAGGGCGGCGATCATGTCGATGAGCTTGTCCGGGTCGCGCTCGGCGATCTCCAGGTCGAAGACATCGATATTGGCGAATTTCTTGAACAGCACACCCTTGCCTTCCATCACCGGCTTGGCGGCCAGCGGACCGATGGGGCCGAGGCCGAGGACGGCGGTGCCGTTGGTGATGACGCCCACCAGGTTGGCGCGGGCGGTGAGGGTGCTGACCTCACCGGGATCGGCGACGATTTCCTCGCAGGCCGCCGCCACACCGGGAGAATAGGCCATGGACAGGTCGTACTGGTTGGTGAGCTGCTTGATGGGGGTGACAGCGATTTTGCCTGGCCGAGGCTGTCGATGGTAATAAAGGGCCGCCTCGCGAAGCTGATTGGAATCCATGTCTACCTCCATTTCGTATAGTGAAATCGCATACCGGATGGCGCAAGATGATACCACGCCCCCCCAGGGGGCCGACACTGCGGGAATTACTTACCTTGGAATATCAAGGGCGTATTCACCCCATTCCAGCCGGCAGGCCGCGAAGAATCGACCAGCTTTCGGCCGCCTCGGCGCTACCCTGCACACCGGGGCGTAGCAAGGGTAAACGCCCACTCGCACTACCTTCCATCCGTGGCACAATTATAAGCTCCATCAGCCAGATGACCTGTCACCGCATGCCCTCAGCGGCCATGACGGCGGCTGGCACCGACTCCTTGACCGAACGAGAGATCGCAATGACAGCACCCATCAATGCTCCTTCCTACGTAAAGCATGAAGCCCTGAAGAAATGGGTCGCCCAGATCGCGGCGCTGACCCAGCCGGATCGCATCCACTGGGCCGACGGCTCCCAGGAGGAATACGACCGCCTGTGCGCCGAGATGGTCGAAGCCGGTACCCTGATCAAGCTCAATCCCGAGAAGCGCCCCAATTCCTACCTGGCCTTCTCCGACCCGTCCGACGTGGCCCGGGTCGAGGACCGCACCTACATCTGTTCCAAGAACAAGGAAGACGCCGGCCCCACCAACAACTGGGAAGACCCGGCCAAGATGCGGCAGACCCTGAACGGCCTGTTCGAGGGCTGCATGCGGGGCCGCACCATGTACGTCATCCCCTTCTCCATGGGCCCCCTGGGTTCGCCCATCGCCCACGTCGGCGTCGAGATCAGCGACTCCGCCTACGTGGTGGTGAACATGCGCACCATGACCCGCATGGGCAAGGCCGTCTACGACGCCCTCGGTACCGGCGGCGAATTCGTGCCCTGCGTCCATAGCGTCGGCGCCCCCCTGGAGCCGGGCCAGCAGGACGCCAAGTGGCCCTGCAACCCGACCGTCAAGTACATCGTCCATTACCCCGAGACCCGGGAAATCTGGTCCTACGGTTCCGGCTACGGCGGCAACGCCCTCCTCGGCAAGAAGTGCTTCGCCCTGCGCATCGCCTCCACCATGGCCCGCGACCAGGGCTGGCTGGCCGAGCACATGCTCATCCTGGGCGTCGAATCCCCCGCCGGCGAGAAGAGCTACGTGGCTGCCGCCTTCCCCTCGGCCTGCGGCAAGACCAACTTCGCCATGCTGATCCCGCCCAAGACCATGGACGGCTGGAAGATCACCACCATCGGCGACGACATCGCCTGGATCAAGCCCCGCCAGGATGCCG
Organism: Rhodocyclaceae bacterium; assembly: GCA_035255045.1. Classification (GTDB taxonomy): domain Bacteria; phylum Pseudomonadota; class Gammaproteobacteria; order Burkholderiales; family Rhodocyclaceae; genus JAGTRP01. The sequence goes on from DATFAA010000113.1 coordinate 7,482, forward strand.
ACGGCGTCACCCGCTTCTACGCAATCAACCCGGAGGCTGGCTTCTTCGGCGTCGCCCCGGGCACCAGCGAGAAGACCAACTACAACGCCATGGCCACCCTGAAGAAGGACATCATCTTCACCAACGTGGCCCTCACCGATGACGGCGACGTTTGGTGGGAAGGCATGTCCAAGGAAGTGCCCAGCCACCTCATCGACTGGACCGGCCAGGACTGGACCCCGGACTGCGGCCGCAAGGCGGCCCATCCGAACTCCCGCTTCACCGCCCCGGCCAGCCAGTGCCCGTCCATCGACCCGGCCTGGGAGGACCCCGCCGGCGTGCCCATTTCCGCCTTCATCTTCGGCGGCCGCCGCGCCACCACCGTGCCCCTGGTGTACCAGGCCTTCAACTGGAACTACGGCGTCTACATGGCCGCCACCCTGGGCTCGGAGACCACCGCCGCCGCCTTCGGCCAGCAGGGCGTGGTCCGGCGCGACCCCTTCGCCATGCTGCCCTTCTGCGGCTACCACATGGGCGACTACTTCAATCACTGGCTGCGTATGGGCCACGCCGTCGAGGACGCCCCCAAGATCTTCTGCGTGAACTGGTTCCGCATGAATGACCAGGGCGACTTCATGTGGCCCGGCTTCGGCGAGAACATGCGGGTCCTCAAGTGGATCGTCGAGCGCTGCAAGGGCACCGTCGGCGCCCGCGAAACCGCCCTCGGCTGGATGCCGAAGTTCGAGGATATCGACTGGGCTGGCCTGAACATCTCCAAGGCCGAATTCGAAGCCCTCACCCAGATCGATGCCGACGCCTGGAAGGCCGAACTGGCCGGCCACAAGGAATGGTTCGACAAGATGGGCGAGAAGCTGCCCCGGGAATTCATCCTCAAGCGCGAGCTCTTTGAACTGGGCCTCTGGAAAAGCGCCGACTGACCGATCCGCGCTATGATTCAAGCACGGCCGCCCTCGGGCGGCCGTTTTCCTTTTTGCCACTGCTCCCTATGTACCGTCCCGCCTCCCGCACCCGCGACATCGCCCCCTTCCACGTCATGGAACTCCTGTCCCGGGCCAAGGCCCTGGAAGCCGAGGGCCGCGACATCGTCCACATGGAAGTGGGCGAACCGGACTTCCCCACCCCGGAGCCCATCGTCCGGGCCGCCCAGGCCGCCATCGCCGAAGGCAAGGTGTTCTACACCGCCGCCCTCGGCCTGCCCGAACTGCGCCAGGCCATTTCCGACTTCTACGCCAGCCGCTACGGTGTCGCCGTGCCGGCTTCCCGCATCGTCGTCACCGCCGGCGCCTCCGGGGCGCTGACCCTGGCGCTGGCCTGCCTGGCCGAGCCGGGCCGCCGCTGGCTGCTCCCCGACCCGGGCTACCCCTGCAACCGCCATTTCGTGCGCAGCTTCGAGGGTGTGCCGGTGAGCGTTCCGGTGGGGGCGGCGACCAATTTCCAGCCCACCCCTGCCGTCCTGGCCGAGCATTGGGACGGCGGGACCGACGGCCTCATCGTCGCCTCGCCGGCCAACCCCACCGGCACCATGCTCTCTGCTGCCGACCTGGCCGCCCTCTCCCGCTTCACCCGGGAGCGCCAGGGGCATCTGATCGTGGACGAGATCTACCACGGCCTCACCTACGAAGGCGACGCGCCGACCGCCCTGGGGGTGGCCGACGACCTGTGGGTGGTGCAGAGCTTTTCCAAGTATTTCCAGATGACCGGCTGGCGCCTGGGCTGGCTGGTGGTGCCCGAGCCCTATGTCCGGGACGTGGAGAAGCTGGCCCAGAACCTCTTCATCTCGGCCCCGACCCCGGCCCAATACGCTGCCCTCGCCGCCTTCCGGCCGGAAACCCTGGAGATTCTGGAAGCCCGCCGGGCCGAATTCCGCCGCCGTCGGGATTTCCTCGCCCCCGCCCTGGAAAACCTGGGTTTCCGCCTGATCGCCCGCCCCCAGGGCGCTTTCTATCTCTATTGCGACAGTTCGGGTCTGGCCGAAGACAGTTTCCAGCTGGCCGGCCGCCTGCTGGAGGAGGCCGGCGTCGCCGCCACACCGGGGCTCGATTTCGGCGCCAACGGGCCGGAACACCACATCCGCTTCGCCTACACCACCGGCGTGGACCGCCTGGGGGAAGCGGTGCTGCGCCTAGAACGGCTCCTCGGCCGGCGGTAGTTCCAAGTCCGGGTAGCGGCGACGCAGCCCGGCCCAATCGAAGTGGGGCCCCGGGTCGGTCTTGCGCCCCGGCGCGACGTGGCAGTGGCCGGCGATGGCGGTGATGGGATAGCGCCGGCGCAGGGCGTCGATCAGCTCCCCCAGCGCCTCGTATTGGGCCGGCTCGAAGGGCCTGGAATCGCAGCCCTCCAGCTCGATCCCCACGGAATAGTCGTTGCAGTTGCCCCGCCCCTGCCAGGCCGATTGCCCGGCATGCCAGGCCCGGCGGCCGCAATCCACGAACTGGACGATCTCGCCGCTGCGCCGCACGTAGAAGTGGGACGAAACCCGCAGCCCGGCGATGGTGGCGAAGTAGGGATGGACCTGGGGATCGAGGCGGTTCAGGAAGAAATCCTCCACCCATTCGCCGCCGAACTGGTCGGGGGGCAGGCTGATGTTGTGGATCACTACCAGGCTCACCGCGCTGCCTTCCGGGCGCGCTTCCTCGTTGGGCGAGGGCAGGATGCGGGCCTGGGCCAGCCAGCCGCCGTTCTGCCAGGACATCATTCGATGCCCAGGCGCTCGAGGCGGTAGCGCAGGGAGCGGAAGGTCACCCCCAGCAGGCGGGCCGCCGCCGTGCGGTTGTGGCTGGTCTTCTGGAGGGCTTCCAGGATGGCCTGCTTCTCCAGGCGGTTGAGGTAATCGTCGAGGGTCTCGCTGCCCCGGCCGACGGCTTCCCCAGGCATGTCCTCGGGCGCCAGCTGGAGGTCCTCGGCTTCGATGACGTCCCCCGAGGATAGGGCCGTGGCCCGCTCCAGGATGTTTTCCAGTTCCCGCACGTTGCCCGGGAAGGGGTAGCGCTCCAGGGCCTTGAGGGCCCCCCCGGACAGGCGCGTCGAGCCGTCGCCGTAGAGACGGCCGAGGATGGCGTCAACCAGCGCCGGGATGTCCTCGGGCCGCTCCCGCAGGGGCGGCATGCGCAGCTCGATGACATTGAGGCGGTAGTAGAGGTCCTGGCGGAAAGCCCCCTTGTCCACGCACTCCCGCAGGTTGCGGTGGGTGGCGCAGATGATGCGCACATCCACCGGCTCCTCGACGGCGCAGCCCACCTTGCGCACCTTCTTTTCCTGGATGGCGCGCAGCAGCTTCACCTGCATGGCCAAGGGCAGGTCGGCCACCTCGTCGAGAAAAAGGGTGCCGCCGCTGGCGGCCTGGAAGAAGCCGTCCCGATCGGTTTCAGCGCCGGTGAAGGCGCCCTTGCGGTAGCCGAAGAACTCGCTTTCCATCAGAGTTTCGGGAATGGCGCCGCAATTGACCGGAACGAAGGGCCCGCCGCTGCGGGCGCTCTGGGCGTGGATGAGGCGGGCGGCCAGCTCCTTGCCGCTGCCGGATTCGCCGGAGACGTAGATGGGCGCCTGGCTGCGGGCCAGCTTGGCGATCATCGCCCGCACCTGCTGCATCGCACCGGATTCACCGTTCAGTCCCTGCAGGGGCCCCTCCCGGCTGGGCTGGGAGGGCAGGCGCAGAGCCGATTTCACCAGGGCCCGCAACTGCTCCAACCCCACCGGCTTGGCCAGATAGTCGAAGGCGCCGGCCTTGAGGGCGGCGACGGCATTCTCGGCGCTGCCGAAGGCCGTGATGACCGCTACCGGCGTTTCGCCGTACTGCTCGTTGATGAGGCGGACAATTTCCAGGCCCTCGCCGTCGGGCAGGCGCATGTCGGTGAGGCACAGCTGGTAGTGGTCCCCGGCCAGGCAGGCCTTGGCCTCGGCCACGGTGCCGACGCAGTCGGCCGCCAGTCCCATGCGGGACAGGGTGAGGTCGACGAGTTCCCGGATATCGGCCTCATCGTCGACCACCAGCACGCGGTTCAGCTCACCGCGGACGCCACGTTCCGGTCTTGGGTTTGACACCAGTCGTTTCTCCCGACAACTATGAAATGACCACAGCCCACCAGCGGCCCCAGCTCGAGGCTCGCTCCGTTGGTTTCGCACAGCTCCCGGGCAATGAACAGCCCCAGGCCCGTGCCCTTGTGGTGGGTGGTGAAGAACGGCTCGAAGACCTGGGCCCGGATGCCCTCCGGCACCCCGGGGCCGTCGTCGATAACGTGCAATTCTACCCGCCCGCTCCCCTTGGGCGCAGCCACCCGCAGATGGATGCTGCCGGCCTGGTTGCGGCAATGGCGGAGGGCATTGCCGGTCAGGTTCCAGAGCACCTGGCGCAGGTGGGAGCGATCGAAACAGATTTCCACCGCCTGGTCGGCATCGACCTGGACGATGGCCGGATCGGGCACCTCGGTGGCCGCATACTCGGCGGCGAAGTCCCGAACGAACTGGTCGAGGCGCAGGCGCTCGGGCTGCGCCCGGTCGCTGCGCCCGAGGTCCAGCACGTCCTGGACGATGCGGTCGAGGCGGCCGATGTTGTCCCCCAGGATGCGCAGCAGGCGCTCCTGCATGTCCCCATCCCGCTCCTCCCGCAGCAGGTCGCTGGCGTGGCTGATGGCGGCCAGGGGATTGCGGATCTCGTGGGCGATGCTGGCGGTGAGCCGCCCCAGGGAAGCGAGCTTGAGCTGCTGGGCCCGCTCCTTGATGCGCCCCACGTCCTCCAGGAAGACCAGCGCTTCGCCGTCGCTGCTGTCCGTGAATTCAAAGCGGGCCCGCAACTCCCGATCCCGGCTGCCGAGGAAGTCCACCCATTCCCGGCTGTCGTCCTCGAGCCAGGTGGCGAATGCCTCGGCCAGGGCTCGGGAACTGTCGGCCAGGGAGTGGCCCACCTGGGCCGTGGGGCCCAGCATGGTGGCCGCCACCGGATTGCAGCGCAGCAGCCGGCCGTCCCGGGCGACGATCAGAACCCCGCCCTGCATGCGTTCGATGATGCGCTGGCTGATGCGGCTCTGGTTCTCGAGGGCGATCCCCCGCCTCCGGGCGAGTTCTTCATGGATCATCATGCGCTGGCCGAGCAGGCGGGCCAGGATGGCGGTGGCAAAGAAACCCGCCGACAGGAAGCCGGCCTGCACCACGCTGGCGACCTCGAATTCCTTGGTCACCACGCCGTACGCCTGCATGACCAGCACCGCCATCGTAGCGAAGGCCGCATAGAAGAGGACCATGTGCCCATGCCCCACCAGGCTGGCGGCAGCGAGGGAAACCAGCAGCAGCACCCCCAAGCCGCTCGACAGGCCACCGGCGGCGTACATGAGGAGCGCCACCCCGATGGCATCGGACATCACCTGGAAGGAGAGCTGCAGGTTGAAGTGCCGATGCCAGCGCACCGACACCAGGGCCCCCGCCCCGGCGATCAGGATGTAAGGGATGCCCACCGAGTCGAACAGAACCGAGTGGGCGAGGCGGAATGGCGACAGCCAGCCGTGGGAAAAGGTGCTCATGGCCACCAGCACGGCGGCAACGATGAGCCTGTACAGATTGAAATACTGGAACGACTTCCAGTTCGGCTCCCAGGTGGACGACAGCCAGCCAGTCATCACGACGGGGATTTCGCCCCCGTTTGGCGATGGGCCTCGCAACAGTAGTAGCGACCGCCGTCGGCGACACTGTCGCTGAGGGGCATATGGACCCCGCAACGGGCGCAAGTGACCATGCGCTCCGGCGGCACCTCCCGGCGCGGCGTTTCCGGGCCGGAGCGGGCGCGCTTCTGCCAGACAGACCAGACCACCACAGCCAACGCGATCAGAAGAAGATATTTGAGCATTGCGTCAATCCCCGATTTCCCGCGCATGATGCCCAATAAACCCGCGCTGGTCCAAGTCTTTTTGGAACCCGGGACGGCGTCCGGTGCCGCCCCGTAAGGCTAGCCCGTCGGAGGACATGGGGAACCCGATTGGGGAATACTCTCCCGTGGCATATACAGTGTTTCCCCCATGCCCCATTCCCCTTGTTTCATCGAGAATCTCGCGCCTACCAAGGAGGAAACATGAACCACAACAACAATCACAATGCGCGCAACTTCAGCAGCCTCAACCCCAACCCCCATCGGGACGGCGCCCGCGTCCCGGGTGCCGGCCTCGAGTTCTCCCTCGAAGCCCTGGCGCCCTGCCTGGCCGATCTGAAAAAACAACTGGAATTGCGGCAGGCGATGCACTGACGGGAATCGGCGCGGCATCCTCCAAGGAGTGCCTTGGCATGAGACGCCATTTCCGATGCCGGAAAGCAAAAAAAGCCTGACTAAGTCAGGCTTTTTTATATTCATTGGTCGGAGTGACATGATTCGAACATGCGACCCCTGCGTCCCGAACGCAGTGCTCTACCAGGCTGAGCTACACTCCGATGCGTCTTGAGAGCTAATGATTTCTCTCAACCGCGAAAGACGACAATTGTAGCAGAGCTTTTCGATAATTTGAATCCTGCAGGCATTGAATTGCATTCCTCGCCAAAGTTGCCTCCTGCTCGGCCTGCTTGCGGGCATGGTCGAGGGCTCCGGAATTCCTGATGGCGGCCAGCACGGCCGGGAAGTCTTCCCGCCCGCCCTCTTCGATGGCGCGCCGGACGCAGGCGGCTTCCTCGGGGGTGCCATGCTGCATGACATAGATGAGGGGCAGGGTCGGCTTGCCCTCGGCGAGGTCGTCGCCCAGATGCTTGCCGGTGTCCGCTTCCTGGCCCGAGTAGTCGAGCACATCATCCACCAGCTGGAAGGCGGTGCCCAGGTGCATGCCATAGACCGCCAGGGCTTTTTCGACTTCCGGGGTTGCCTTGCCGAGGATGGCGCCGAGCTGGGCTGCCGCTTCGAACAGCTTGGCCGTCTTGTAGCGGATTACTTGCAGGTAGCGTGCCTCATCCACGTCGGCATCATGGCAGTTCATGAGCTGCAGCACTTCGCCTTCGGCGATGACATTGGTCGCATCCGACAGGACTCGCATGACGCGCATGTCGTTCACACCGACCATCATTTGAAACGCGCGCGAATAGAGGAAATCCCCGACCAGCACGCTGGCCGCATTGCCGAACATGGCATTGGCGGTATCCCGCCCGCGGCGCAGGGCCGACTCGTCTACGACGTCGTCGTGCAGCAGGGTCGCGGTATGGATGAATTCCACCACCGCCGCCAGTTCGTGATGGTGGGTACCTTCGTAACCCAGGGCGCCGGCCGCCAACAGCACCAGGGCCGGCCGCATGCGTTTTCCGCCACTGTTGATGATGTATTCCGCGACTTGGCGGACCAGCACGACATCCGAGTGAAGGCGGTCGCGAATGACGGCATCCACGGCTTTCATGTCGTGCCCGATCAGGGCATAGAGCTGTTCGAGCGTCACAGCGACCAGAAAATTCGTAAAGCGTCGAATCTTAGGCGTCGGCCGAAATAGCGTCAAGGCCGCCAGAGGATAGCGCCTTTGGGCTACACTGCGGCCATTGGAAAAGCTAGGGAGATCACCGTGGATATTCGGTCCATCATTGCCCCCGTCATCCAGGACCGCGACGCGCTCGACGAATTCGCCGACATGCTCCTCGACCGCGCGCCGCAAGTGGAACGGGATGTCGCCCGCCTGAAGCGCACCCCCGGCGATCGGGAGCTGGTGGCGGGCCTTTTCCGCGCCATCCACAACATCAAGGGAGATGCCGCCCTCTGCAAGTTCGAACTGGCGGTTGCCATCTCCCATCCCATCGAATCCCTGCTGGCCCGTCTGCGTGAGGGGGAGATCGGATTCTCGGACCTACTGGCGGAATCCATCCTGCTCGCCGTCGACCGGCTCGAGCTGGCGACGGAAGGCGTGCTCAGGCACCGGGCGCTGGAGAACCTGCGGCTGCTGCCCCTGGTGCAAGGCCTGGAAAAGATGGCCATCGCCCCAGCCGACAAGATTGATGATCTCAGCAAGGACCTGATCGAGGCAGTGACGGGCTTCCCCCCTGTCCTGGCCCACCTGTCCACCAAGACGCCCAAGGTTACCCCTCCCCCCGGCAGCCCGGCGACGACGACCAGCGACCTTCAATTCTTCCGCTCCCTCGCCCAGCAATTCGAAAGCCGTTCTCCCCTCTTCAAGGGCCGGACCATGCGCATCCTGCGCCTGGCCCTGGAAACCAACAAGGCGGCCCACTCCCCGGTGGACCCGATGCAGTTGGAGGCGGCCGTCTATATGCACGACTTGGGCATGATGTTCCTGCCCGAGCCGACCTGGCTCAAGGTCGGGCGCATGACTCCGGAGGACAAACTGGTGCTGCGCAACCATCCGGGTTACGGCGCCGGCCTCCTTTCCCGCATCCCGGGCTGGGAGGCGGCGGCCGAGATGGTGGCCCAGCATCATGAGACGCCCGACGGTGCCGGCTACCCCAACGGTCTCAAGCAGGAGCAGATTTGTCCTGGAGCCAAGATTCTGGCCATCGTGGACGCTTTCGAGGCAGTCATGCTCAAGCATATTCACCGGGGCAAGAACCGGTCGGTGCTCCGGGCTATCGCCGAGATCAACGCCTGCGACAACCAGTTTGCGCCTGAGTGGATCGGCCCGTTCAACGCCGTCATCCGCCGCACGGTGGAAGCCTGATGGGGATGGACAGGGAACGCCGCTTCGGCGGCGTGGCAAGGCTTTACGGCGACGCCGGCGCGGCCCGGCTGAGGCAGGCCCACGTCTGCATCGTGGGCATCGGCGGCGTCGGCTCCTGGGCCGCCGAAGCCCTCGCCCGCTCGGGCGTGGGTGCCCTTACCCTGATCGACCTGGACATGGTGGCCGAGTCCAATACCAATCGCCAGGTCCATGCCTTGGACGACATCTACGGGAAGGCCAAGGTGGACGCCATGGCCGAGCGCATCGCGGCCATCAACCCGGACTGCGCGGTGACTACGGTGGAGGACTTCGTCACTCCGGAGAACACCGCCGAACTGCTGGCCGGGCCGTTCGCCGCCGTCGTCGACGCCATCGACCAGGTCAAGGCCAAGGCGGCGATGCTGGCCCACTGCCGCCGCCATCGTTTGCCGATCGTCACCGCCGGTGCGGCCGGCGGCCAGATGGATCCGACCCAGATCCGCCTCGCGGACCTCTCCCAGACCGTCCAGGATCCCCTGCTGGCCAAGGTGCGTTCGCACCTGCGCCGGGACTACGGCTTCCCACGGGACGGCAAGAAGAAATTCGGGATCACCGCCGTCTATTCGACGGAGCAACTGCGCTATCCGGAGACCGGAGCCGTCTGCTCCACCGACAGCGGCCCTACCGGACTTAACTGCGCCGGCTTCGGCTCGTCGGTCTGCGTCACGTCGGTCTTCGGCATGGCCGCAGCGGCCCATGTTCTGCGGCTCATCGCCATAGCATGAAGCAGCCGCGCAAGAGGCGGTCCCAGAAGGCCGGCTTGCCCCCCGGCTCCCTGGTGCATATCGGCGAGGTCAGAACTCAGCAGCCCAGCCTCTCGATCATGGACTACGGCGCGGGGGGCTGCGTCGAGGCCGAACTACCGGATGTCGATGCCCTGCGCCGTCACCCTCGCCAGCATGAGGTGCTGTGGGTAAATGTTTATGGCGTGCACGATCCGTTGATGCTCGGGGAGATCGGCCGCATCTTCGACCTCCATCCCCTGGTGGTGGAAGACATCCTCAACACCGACCAGCGCCAGAAGGTGGAAAGCTACGGGACGTACCTTTACCTGGTGCTGCACCGTTACCGCTTCAACGGCGGCGGGCAGGGGCGGCAGCTGGCTCAGGATCAGATCAGCGTGGTCATCGGCCGGGATTTCGTCCTCACCTTCCAGGAGTGCAAGGCGGAAACCTTCGAGACGGTACGCGAGCGCGTGCGCACCGACCGGGGCGGCCTGCGTCGGGGCGGCGTGGACACCCTCGGTTACTCCCTTCTGGATGCCATGGTGGACAGCTATTTCGGCATCGTCGAAGAGCTGAACGATCGGGCCGATGGGTTGGAGGACCAGATCCTGGCCGGGGCCCGGTCGGCATCCCTGCAAGGAATCCACGAACTGAAGCGCTGCCTTTCCCGGCTGCGGCGCAACCTTTACCCGCTGCGCGAGGTGCTGGGCAGCCTGCACCGCGACGTGGGCGACTTTTTCCGGCCGGAAGTCCAACTCTACCTGCGGGATGTCTATGACCACACGGTGCACATCCTGGAATCCATCGAGGATCTGCGCGACCTGACCACCGGCCTGCTCGACGTCTATCTGACCACCGTCAGCCACCGTGTGAATCTCGAAGTCCGCGCCCTGACCGTGGTTGCCACGGTGTTCCTTCCCGCCTCCCTGATCGCCGGTATCTTCGGCATGAACTTCAAGGAGATGCCCTGGCTGGAACTGCCCCAGGGCTTCTATTACGCCCTTGTCCTCATGGTCTTGGTCGCGGGCGGCATGCTGCTGCTTTTCTGGCGGCGGCGCAGCGTCTAGGCCTGGTCCAGGGTATCGAGCCAGACGCCGAGGCCCTGGGCATTCAGTTCCAGGTCGCCGGCCCACAGGTCGAGGATGGTCTGCGGCGGGAGCATGCAGCCGTGATTGCTCACCTCATCCAGCAGGTAGCTGGTCAGCCCGGCCTTGATGCGGTCGTGGCGCTGCTGCCCGGCGTCCTTCTCTGCCAGCGCGATTGCGACGAGGCCGTCCAGTCGCCGGTGGAGGTCTCTCCCCAATTGCGGAATGTGGCGGACACGGCTGTAGTGGGTGAGATAGATGGCCTCCGGCTTTAAGCTCAATAGCAGGTCGAAGGACTCGTGCATGGCCTGGGGTTCGAACTGGCTCGGCGTGGTGGTGGGAAAGATGAACTCCCGGCCGTCTACGTCCAACTCCCGGTAGGAGAGCCCGAACATGTCGCCACTGAAGATCCCGCCCGTCTTTCGGTCCACGATGCAGATATGGTGGCGGGCATGTCCCGGGGTATCGAGGCACAGCAAGTCACGGCCGGCCAGGGAGACGACATGGTTATGAGCCGCCTCGATGATGCGCTCCGCGGGGATGGGCAGGATTTCGCCATACACCCGTTCCACGTATTCCTTGCCATAGACGGCGCAGACCCCGGCCACCAGCTTGGAGGGCTCGGCCATGTGGCGCGCCCCCCTGGGATGAACCACCAGCCTGGCGTTGGGGAAGGCACGCATCATCGCACCGGCGCCGCCGGCATGATCCAGGTGGATATGGGTCAGGAAGACGTAATCGACCGCTTCTGCCGACAGGCCAAGGCGCCGAAGCGCCTCCAGGGCGTGGGGCAGGGAATCGTTGGTGCCAGCGTCGACGAAGGCCACACGGCCTTCCTCGACGACCATATGGATGGCCGCCAGGATAGGACGGACATAGCCCGCGTCGAAGGCGACGATACCGTTGCCGTAATCTCTCCAGTCAAACATTCCTAACTCTCCGTTGCGATGGCCGCGGCATTATACTGGCGCGTTTCTGCAAAGCTCATTGCGCGCCATGTCTCACTTTCTGGCCGACGACGGCGAAAAGATCCATGTCCATATTTCCGGCGAGGGCTCGCCAGTGGTCCTGCTGCACGGCTGGACGGCAAGCCATCGCGACTGGTTTCCCTTCCTCGCCCACCTGAATCCCAAGCACCGGGTTTTCCGGTGGGACGCCCGCGGCCACGGCGGCCACTCCGCCACCGGCGCCAACCCGCCCACGGTGGAGCGCATGGCCGCCGACCTGCGGAACCTTCTGGAGCACTTTGATCTGGCCGGCACCACGGTGGTGGGACACTCGATGGGAGCGCTGACCCTCTGGCAGTACATTCGAGACTTCGGCACCGAGCGCTTGGGCAGGGTCTGCTTCATCGACCAGTCCCCGAAGCTCATTACCGATAAGCAGTGGACGCATGGGATCTATGGCGACTTCGACTCGGAGCGATCCCAGAGCTTCATCGCCGAACTGGAAGAAGACTTCCCCGAGGCGGTGCTGCGGCTCACGGCTTTCGGACTGAACCAGCGTGCCCGCCAGAAGTACCTGGAGAACGCCCCCGGCTGGCAGAAATCCCGGGACCAGTTGGCCGGTCTCAATCCGGGGCCCCTTATCGGCTGCTGGAAGAGCCTCACCGAGGCCGACTACCGGGATGTGCTGGAGAAAATCGCCATCCCCGCAATGCTCGTCTACGGCAGCGAGAGCAATTTCTACCATACCGCAACGGCTCACTATGTCGCCGGCCGGATTCCCGGAGCCATACTCCATATCTACGAGGGAACCGACCACTCCCCCCACCAGTGGCAGCGTGAGCGCTTCGCCAAGGACCTGCTCGATTTTATCGCGGGCTAGCGATATTCCGGCTTGAGGGCGGGTGCGAAGCGCTTCCGGAACTTCGCGACTTTGGGGCCGACGACAAAGGCGCAGTAAGCCTGTTCGGGATTATTGCGGAAATACTCCTGGTGGTAATGCTCTGCAGGATAGAAGCGTTGGGCCGGAACCACCTGGGTGACAATTGGCGCGTCCCAGACGTGCTGGCTATCCAGTTCGGCGATCACCCGCCGCGCATCCCTCTCCTGCTCCTGAGACTGGCAGAAGATCACCGAGCGGTACTGGGTGCCGATATCGTTGCCTTGGCGATTCAAGGTAGTCGGATCGTGGATGGCGAAGAACACCTTCAGAAGCTCCGCAAACGGGATGACTGAAGGATCGAAATCGATCTGCACCACTTCCGCATGCTCGGTGCGGCCTTCGCAGACTTCGGAGTACCTGGGGTTGGGTACCGAGCCGCCGCAGTAGCCCGATGTCACCTTGTCCACGCCCCGCATCTGCTCGAACACTGCTTCGAGACACCAGAAGCATCCGCCTCCAAGGACCGCTGTTTCCATCGTTCGCTTCCTCCATGCGCAAGGACGAATACCTATAAGACGACGAAATCGGCAAGCAAATTCCCGTGCACCAAAGCGCAAAGCCCTCGCCTGGTGATCCAGGGAGGGCTTTGGGGGATGGGGTGCCTGGCGGTGACCTACTTTCGCGAGCGAGGTGCTCACTATCATTGGCGCGACTTCGTTTCACGGTCCTGTTCG
>DATFAA010000114.1:0-5405 GCA_035255045.1 Rhodocyclaceae bacterium
GGCGTTCCCCAGCCGGGCGAAGTCGGGCAGGGAGAGGGCCAGCCCGTCCGCCAGGGCATCCCCTTCCGGGCTGGTCGCCCAGTAGGCGGGGTGCTCGGCTCCGGCCGGGACGAACAGGCGGTCGCAGAAGACCGCCGGCAGGGGCTGCTTCCAGGCCCGCTCGACGGCCCACATCACCAGCTGCCCTTCGGGGCCGTCCGGTACGCCCGGCTGGTCTCCCGAAGCCAGGCGCCAGGGGGCCGCCTTGACCCAGGCCCGCAGGCTCTCGCCGGCCTGCTCCGAATCCCACCCGGCGGCATGCCGCCAGGCCTGCAGGTCGGTCTCTTCCCAGTGGAAGGCATCGGGCCGGCTGAGGAGGCGGTGGAGGGAGATTTTCCGCAGTTCGGCGACGTTCGCCAGGTCCGGCAGGTGGCGGCTGAGGGCGTGTTCCAGGCGCAATTTTCCCTTGGCCGTCGAGATGGCGGCCAGCATGGCGACCACGGGCCGGGTGGCCGAGCCGATCAGCCGCGGCTCAACGGACGACAGGCCGTGGCGGTAATCCTCGACGAGGACGGCGCCGTCCCGCAGCACCAGGACGCCGTCGGCATGGAGGCGGGTGTCGAGGAGGAAGGCGAGGCTGCGCTCCGTGCCGTCGATGGGGTCGGAGGCCGTCAGGCGCTGCAGGTCCAGGGGCTGGCCGGCCCTCGGCAGCGGGGTCGCCGGTTCCCGGGGGGAAAGCTTCACGGCGGGCATGAATCTCGGCAGGTTGCCCAGGCCGTAGCGCAAATTCTCCGGGGCGAGCCAGTTGCCCTTGCCGATCCAGGGCGTCTTCGGCGCCGCCTCCCGGGCCGGGGGCTGGATGGTGCATTTCTGCTCCGCCAGGGCGGGCATCGCCAGGGCGGCGAGGCAAAGGGCGGAGGCTGCCGCGCGCTGCTTAAGCATGGGCAGCCTCCCGGCCCACGAAGCACTCGGCGGCGGCAGTGACCACATCCCGAAGGTCCTCCCGGGCTTCGTAGCCCCGGCGCAGCCAGCACGCGTCGTTTTCGCCGCCTGCCGCCCGGTGCCGCAGCCATTCCAGCCAGAGAGTGCAGTCCCCGTCCGGGCTGTAGTCCAGCAATTGCTCCAGCAAATTGGCGATGTCGTCCCGCAGGGCCGTGGTCCCGCCGGCCAGAGGGTCGGCGATGACGGCATCGAAGCCGTAGCGGCAGGCCTGGAACTTGTTGAAGCGGGCGACATGGCCGTACTGCCCCTGGTCCACCCGGGGCCGGCGCTCCAGCAGGAAGGCCACCAGGGCCTGGGCGAAGGCCGCCATGGCGGTGGCCGTCTCGATGGTCAGGGGAGTGTCGCAAACCCGGATTTCGACGGTCCCGAATTCGGGCTTGGGGCGGACGTCCCAGTAGAGGTCCTTGATGCTCTGGGCGACCCCGCACCGGCGCAGCATGCGGAAGTAGGCGTTGAAGCCTTCCCAGTCCGCCAGGGCTGGGCACTGGCCGCTCAAAGGGAAGGCGCCGACGGCGTTGAGCCGGGCCGACTGGAACAGGGTGTCCTCGCCGTCCATGAAGGGCGACGCCGCCGACAGGGCCACGAAATGGGGCACGAAGGTGTTGAGGGCCTGGGTCAGCCAGATGGCCTGGTCGCCGGAGGGGCAGCCGACATGAATGTGCTGGCCGAAGACGGTGAATTGCTTGGCCAGGTAGCCGTAGCGCTCCTGCACGGCGTTGAATCTTTCCCCCGGGCAAATGCGGCGCTCCGGCCAGCGGTGGAACGGGTGGGTGCCGCCGCCGGCGATGAGGATGTTCTGGAGGGCGCAGCGCTCCACCAGGATGTCCCGCAGCCCGATCAGGTCCCGATGGATGGCGCCCACCGTCTGCCGGGCCTGGGTGCTCACCTCGATCATGCTTTCCGTGATTTCCAGCTTGATGTCGCCGTGCTCCACCTGGCAGTCCAGGCCGGACAGGAGGTCGGTGGCCGCCCGCACCAGGTCGCAGTTGCGCTTCGAGATCAGCTGCAGTTCCAGCTCGACCCCCAGGGTCAGGGGGCGGCTGGGCTTGAAGTCGAACTTGTCGTCGATCATAGGACACCTCCGCGGGACGATTTGACGGCTGTTTCGCCGGCCCGCCGCAATGCCTCGCGGCACAGGATGGGGCCGAGCAGTTCCATGAGGGCGGCGGCGAAGAGGGGCAGGGCCAGGGCCGTGCCGCCCACCGCCGGGTAGAGGGAGGCGATTTCCGCCGCCATGAAGATTTCCGTCGCCGACAGGGGCTGTATGCCCATGGCGACAAAGGCCTTCTTGGCCGCCCCCAGGGGGCCGCCGGTCAGCCACACCCCCAGGAACTTGGCGGCGGCCCGCACCACCAGGAGCCCGGCGGCCTGCAGCAGGGTCCACCAGGAGAAGTCGTGCCAGGGCAGGGAGGCGCCGGTGACCACGAACAGGATGATGGCGAGCAGCCAGTGGCCTTCCGGCAATTCGGTATGGGCCAGGGTTTTCTTCCGGTCCTGGGCCGCGAGGAAGACCCCCATGACGAAGAGGGTCAGGAATACCGGCACCGACAGCATGCGGGCCACTCCCACGGCGAACAGGGCCCAGGCCACCAGGAAGAAGACCTGGGACAGGGAGCGCCTGGGAACGACTGCCGCCACCGCCAGGGCGCAGGAGGCGGCCAGCCAGGCGATGAGCAGGGCTCCGCCCACTACCCAGAGGGGATGGACCACCGCATTGAGCCATTCGGCGCTCTCCTCGGCATGGAGCAGGCCCAGCACGAAGGCGAAGACCACGAAGGAGGAGGCGCAGCTGATGGCGGTGTGGAGCACGGTACGTTCGGTCACCTGGCCCTGGGACATGTTCTCCTCGGTGGTGATGAGCACCACCGCCGGCGCCGAGGCCATGGTGATGGCCGCGGTGGCGGCCGACCAGCCCGCCGACAGGCCGACGCCGATGAGGGCGTAGCCGAAGATCAGGCCGAACGACAGGGCCGACTCCCCGAGGGCGCCCCAGAGCAGCCGGGGATTGATCCTCAGCCAGCCGACGTCCAGGCGGCGGCCGATCTCCAGGAGCAGGAGCCCGAGGGCGGCGTCCGCCACCGGGCGCATCTGGGCCAGGGACTCGGCGGAGATGAGCCCGAGGAGGGAGGGGCCGAACAGGATGCCGGCCAGGATGTAGCCGACCACCTTGGGGAATCCGAGGCGGGCGTGGAGCCACTCCCCGGCCAGCAGGCCGATCACCAGGAGGCCGCTGAACAGGGCCAGGGAATCGATCTGGTCGGGGAAGGGGGGCAGGAAGAGGAGCCGATCCTGCAGGCTCCCCCAGGCGGTCTTGATATCGTCGAACATAGGCTGGTCTTTCTGGCCAGCGCCAGTCCCGGAGGCCCGAGGAGCAGCGCTCGAGTAGGGGATAGGGCCGCGGGCCGGCATGGGTCGTGCATTACATAGCAGAGGACGTGCCAGTAGCCGTGGCGCCGCAACCATCGGTTTTTGAAGGATTTGTTGCCTTGGCCGCGGAAAGGGACGGACGACCGGGTGTTGCAGCCTGCAACGGCTGGACCCCGGATTGGCCCGACGCAGCGGTCCGGTGGGGGAAATCCGGGGTGAGGCGAGGGTCGGGCCATCGTTTCATTCTGCAACCCCGCTGTTTCAGAGTGAAACGGCCGGCAGGTCAGGCCCGGTTCCATGGGCCCGGAACGTCCCCCTGATATACGGAATCAACCTACCCTGATTTGGATTTCAGGGTTGACAGTAGTGAGAAGCTACATAGAATGCCTACCATCTATTACTTTGGTAATAGATTTCAGGGAGGCTAAGGACGAGGAAAATATTCCCGTCCAAGGTTCATCGGCGCCCTCGAACAAGAAATGGGCTTCACCGGTTGCACCAGCAACAGGGAGTCCTGCGCCCATCACGCGGCGCGGGTAGGTCGAAGCCTCGCAACAGTCGATAGAAGCACCAGCCTCTCCTGAACTCTTGTTCATTTTGTAGGAGAGACCCCATGTCTCAACGATTCGCCACCCGTGGCTTGCGGAGCGTTTTCGCCCGCAGGAAAACCGCAATCGCCATCCTCGGCCTCGCCGCCTCCGTGCCCGCCTGGGCCCTGACCGATTTCAACGACAGTTCCACCGGCGTCAGCTGCCAGTACTGGGACAAGGCCTCCGGCAGCGCCTGGAAGAATCCCGGCAGCGACTGGATCGACGCCACGGGCCGTCTGCAGGGCTGGAATGCCTTCAAAGTGGCCTACATCACCGACACCAACACGGTGAAGCCGGTGAGCTGGGATCTCACCTCCCTGGTCAAGAACTGGGGCAATTCCGCCGTCTACCGCGGCATCGTGGTGCGCAACATCGGCGGCACCAACACCGTCGCCTTCAGCTCCCGGGAAGGCAGCGCCGCCCCCAGGCTGGTGGTGAAGTACGCCGACGGCAGCACCGCCACCGTCTATGCCAAGGCCGACTCCCAGCTCCAGTGTCCCTGGTACACCCCCATCGGCACCGGCACCACCATGACCCTGGACAAGGTCCAGAACATCGTCCTGCGCTTCGATGCGGCCCGCCGCACCGACGTAGTCAGCGCCACCCTGACCATGACCACCACCGCCCAGTACGGCAACACCTCCGTCGGGGTCTTCCAGCTGGTGCCCCCGGGCAGCGTCACGGGCACGACCAGCCCGACCCCCACTCCGGCACCCGCACCGACGCCGACGCCGACGCCCACCCCGACTCCGACGCCGGAACCCACTCCGGCGCCGACCCCGACGCCCACCCCAAGTCCGACGCCTTCACCCGTCAGCGGTGAGCCGCCGGCCTGGTACCGGCTCTATGACGGCTCCACCGGCGTCACCTGTGCCTCCTGGAACAGCGGCGCCAAGCTCGACTGGCGCAACAAGGGCGGCGACTGGCTCGACGCCAACGGCTCCGCCCAGGGCAGCTCCGCCTTCGCCAAGGTGGCGGTGAGCGGCACCGGCAAGGCCTTCAGCTTCGACGTCACCCGCCTCGTCCAGGGCTGGGCCGCCGCGGCCAACTATCGCGGCATCATGCTCAAGGGCGAAACCAGCGGCTATGTGAATTTCAGCTCCCGGGAGGGCTCCGCCTCGCCGGTCCTGACCGTCACCTACAACGACGGCACCAGCGCCACGGTCAAGCCCAATGCCGACTCCCACCTGGATTGCTCCACGGTGTACGGCAAGGGCCAGACCACCACGATGCAGGTCAGCTCGTCCATGAAGACGGCGCTGTCCTTCGACATCCCGCGCCGCGGCGACGTCAAGTCGGCCGTCCTCAAGATGACCACCGCCTCGTCCTCCGGCAGCACCACCGTCGGCGCCTACCAGCTGCGCCAGCCGGAAACCGGCGCCACCGTCCCGGTCGAGCAGGGCATTTCCGCCAGCTACCCGGGCGACGTGGGCATCGAGAACGACCCCAGCGTGGTCATGGTGGAAC
>DATFAA010000115.1:0-3655 GCA_035255045.1 Rhodocyclaceae bacterium
GCCCTGGTGGCGGAGCGCTGCGAGGAATTCCAGGGCTACTACTTCTCCCGGCCTGTTCCGCCCGCCGCCATCCGCGCCGCCCTGCCGGAGCGGGGCGCCGCCCGGGCCTAGGAGGTGGGCTCTCCGGCGAGCTCCATGGCCTTGCGGGTCTGGGCGATGATTTCCACCGCCGTGGCCGAATCCATCAGGAAGTATTCCCTGCGGGCAACGGCCCGGATGCGGGTGGCGGTGGGGGTGATGCGCTCGATTTCGATCTCGATCCAGCGGTCCGAGGCCCGGGCGTACAGGATTTCCCCGCTATCGGTCTTGGCTTCGGATTCGAGCCTGATGTCCATGCGCTTGAGGGCCAGCTTGGTGGCCGCCTTCACCCGCAGCAGGGGAGCGGTGAAGGTGTTGTAGGCGAGGCCGTTCATCTGGTGGGTGATGCCGGCGCTGGCGCCGACGCCCAGGATGGTGAGCGAGAGGGGCTCGCAGCCGCCGAGGATCAGGACCAGGCAGAGGCCCGACAGGATCGGCCGAACCGGAAAAGACACCATGTTCATGCTGGCAGACCTTACGGCCCCGGCTTGCCGGTGGGAATACCGTTTCCACCATAAAGCCGGCGCTACGCCAAGGTATCGCCGGCCTGGGGCCGCGGAGCGGCCTCCCCTGGGGCATGTAGGGGAGGGCGGCTCAGCGGGATTCGCCCGGGAGTTCCAGGTGCTCGATGAGCAGTTGGGGCGTCTGCACCCCCATGTACTCGTTGATGCCGAGCCGGTAGGTGGCCCGGGTGCGGGCGCCGGGCTGCAGTGAGAAATTGAACTGGATGGCGTCGAGGCGGGTATTGCCCTTCTTGAGCCGCAGCTTCAGGTGCCGCTCCTTCAGTACCCGCTGCTGTTCCACCTCGAATTCGTCCAGGAAGAGGGGAGCGGGAAAGCCCTGGCCCCAGACTTCGCCTTCCAGCAGGCGGGCGATATCCAGGGAGAGGTAGGCGGATTCCAGGCTGCCGTCGGTTTCCAGGGTGCGGGTAAGGTCGGCGGGGGCGACCAGTTCCGCGGCGATGTCCCGGAACATGTCCCGGAAGCGCGGGAAATCGTCCTCCCGCAGGGTGACGCCGGCGGCCAGGGCGTGGCCGCCGAAGCGCAGCAACAGGCCCGGAGCCCGCTTGGCCACCAGGTCGAGGGCATCCCGCAGGTGCAGCCCGGGAATGGAGCGCCCGGAGCCCTTGATGACGCCGCCCTCGCCGGGGGCGAAGGCGAAAACCGGGCGGTGCAGCTTGTCCTTGATGCGGGAGGCCAGGATGCCGACCACCCCTTCGTGCCAGGTGGCATCGTAGAGGGCGAGGCCGGCGCCGTCGGCGGCGTCATCCACGGATTCCAGGAGCAGGAGGGCCTGCTCCTGCATGTCGCTTTCGATCTCCCGCCGTTCCCGGTTGAGGGAGTCCAGCTCCTGGGCGATGGCCAGGGCCCGGTTGAGGTCGTCGGTGAGCAGGCATTCGATGCCCAGGCGCATGTCGGCCAGCCGGCCGGCGGCGTTGAGGCGAGGGCCGAGGAGGAAACCGAGGTCGAAGGCCGAAGCCCGGGACGGTTCCCGGCCGGCGGCCCGGAAGAGGGCGAGCAGCCCTGGCTGCAGGCGGCCTTCGCGCATGCGCTTGAGGCCCTGGCTGACCAGGATGCGGTTGTTGCGGTCCAGCTTCACCACGTCGGCCACGGTGCCCAGGGCCACCAGGTCGAGGAGGGTGGCGAGGTTGGGCTCGGCCCGGTCGGCAAACCAGCCCCGCTCCCGCAGCTCTGCCCGCAGGGCGAGCATGACGTAGAACATGACACCGACCCCGGCCATGGACTTGGAGGGGAAGTCGCAGCCCGGCTGGTTGGGATTGACGATGCAGTCCGCCTCGGGCAGCCCCTCGCCGGGCAGGTGGTGGTCGGTGATCAGGGTGGCGATGCCAAGCTGCCGGGCCCGGGCGACGCCTTCGAGGCTGGCGATGCCGTTGTCTACGGTAATGATCAGGTCCGGCTCCTGGCGGGCGGCCAGGTCCACGATTTCCGGGGAGAGGCCATAGCCGAGCTTGAAGCGGTCGGGCACCAGGAAATCAACATTGGCGCCGAAGGCCCGCAGGGCGCGGATGCCGACGGCGCAGGCGGTGGCGCCGTCGCAATCGTAGTCGGCGACGATCAGGAGCTTGGCTTCCGCCTCGATGGCGTCGGCCAACAGACAGGCGGCATCCTCGGCATGGGTAAGGGCGGAAGGCGGCAGCAGGGATTTGAGGTCGTAGGCCAGTTCCGAGCGGTCCTGGACGCCGCGGGCGGCATAGAGGCGGGCGAGGAGCGGATGCAGGCCCTGCTGCTCGAGCTGCCAGGCCAGGCGCGGCGGATAGGAGCGGGTGACGATGCGGGTCATTGGGCCAGCTCCCGGGCCAGGGTGGCGACAGACTTGGGGCGGCGCCACAGTTTCCAGCGGTCGGTGCCCGCCAGTTCCCAGACCAGTTCGCCGTAGACGGTGGGGGCGACGAGGCGCAGGGACTTCACCTGTCGGCCAAGGGCCGAGCGCAGCGGCGCGAACCAGTCTTCCTCCAGCCGGACCATGGCGTCGTGCCAGGCGTGGCTGTCTTCGTAGAGCACGGGGGCGAGCAGTTCGTCGATGACTACCAGTTGGGTGCTGCCGGGAGTGGCGTGGGCGAGAACCCCGTCGAGCTGCTGGGGCAGGGGATGGACCGGGATGCCGGCAGCACGGGAGAGGCCGAGGGCCAGCGGGTCGGTGGACCAGACGCCGTCATGCTCGATGTCGCCCAATTCCGGCAGGGTGCCGGCGCCCCACAGCCACAGACTATTGACGGCGGGCTTGCCGGCGTGGGCGCGGGTCGCATTCACCGGGTGGCCGTGCAGGAACATCTGCACCTCGTTCAGCCAGGAGCGCAGCTTCGAGGCATGGGGCGCATTGGGAAGTTCGCCCTCCATGCGGCGGCCGGCGACGGCCGACAGGGGCGCGGCCGGGAAGGCAGTGTGGTCATTCAGCCGCACATACCAGCGCCGGGCATCGGCTACGTGGAAGACGCCGATGTCGGCGAACTCGCGGTTGAGATCCGTGGCGATGGTCTGCACCTCGTTCTCCGCCAAGTCGAAGGCACCGGCGTCGGCCAGGATGATGCGCTCGTGGTGAAAACGCAGATGCACCGGGTCGGCGCACAGCCAGAAGCCCTCTCGGGCATCTGCTTCCATAATGTTGCGGGACTCCCCGAGTAGCCGCAGGGCGCCGAAGGGGGCGTCGTCCGTCAGGCCAAACAGTGCGGCCAAGGCGTGCTCGTAGGCCTGGACCGGCTGTCTGGTTAGGATAGCGTGGGCAAAAAGCCACTCCAGGCCTGGGCAAGGCAACTGGTCCAGGGCCGCCCTGTCCTCGGGTTCGGGCCAAATAAGCTGGGGAATAAGAACAGTCAGGCGCACGCTGGAGAAACTTCCAAATTAGAGGCGGTCAAAAAGTGTACCGCGTTCTCTTCGAGCCGGGGCGGTTCATCCCGATGCTATTCAATGCAAATACCGCTTGACCGCCGGTTTTTGATGGCTATAATGCGCACCTCTTCGCAGCGCCGGGGCGGTTTTCCGGGGCGGCGGGGGGAAGGAAGCGGCAGGGAAGGGGTTGACGAGTTGGTTGAACTTCTTCATAATTCCGCTTCTTCGCT
>DATFAA010000116.1:0-12685 GCA_035255045.1 Rhodocyclaceae bacterium
AAGCTGGTCGACCAGGGTGGTCTTGCCATGATCGACGTGGGCGATGATGGCGACGTTACGGATGGGGCGAGCGGACATGGGGACAGCCTGAGGAATAAAACCCGACATTATAGCACCCTGTCGCGCCTCCCAGAATCAACCTTCCCGATTGCGCATGAAATCGGCGGTATTGAAGAAGTTCTGCAGCAGCTTCTGGCGCAGCTCCTCCTCGATGCCGACGTCCTCCATGGCCAGGACCATGCAGGCCACCCACTGGTCGCGCTCCACGGTGCCGATGGAGAACGGCAGGTGCCGGGCCCGCAGGCGGGGATGGCCGAATTTCTCGACGAACAGGTCGGGGCCGCCGAACCAGCCGGACAGGAACATGAAGAGCTTGTCCCGGGAGCTCTTGAGGTCCGCCGGATGCAGGTCACGCAGGATCTTGAACTGGGGAGCCGCATCCATGATCTCGTAGAAGCGGTCCGTCAGGCGGGCAACGACGGGCTCGCCGCCCATCAATTCGTAGGGAGTGAGAGGTTTCATCTTATTTTCGAATGCCTTTTTGGGTTGTCCGACGTTGATTCTGGGATTTCTGGCACCCGCCGACCCCCGCCGGCTGCCAGGCCGGGATCAGCTGATGCTTGCCGTTGCCGATGAGGTCGGCCCGGCCCATGGCCTTGAGGGCCTCCCGCAGGAGCGGCCAGTTGGCGGGATCGTGGTAGCGCATGAAGGCCTTGTGCAGCTTGCGCTGGCGGCCGCCGCGCACGGTCTCCACCTTCTCGCTCTGGCGAGACACCTTCTTCAGGGGATTGCGCTCGCTGTGGTACATGGCCGAAGCCAGGGCCATGGGAGTCGGCAGGAAGGTCTGCACCTGGTCCAGGCGGAAATTGTTGCGCTTCAGCCAGAGGGCCAGGTTGAGCATGTCCTCGTCGGTGGTGCCCGGGTGGCCGCCGATGAAATAGGGAATCAGGTACTGCTCCTTGCCCGCCTCCCGGGAGATGCGCTCGAAGAGCTGCTTGAAGCGGTCGTAGGCGTCGATGCCCGGCTTCATCATCTTGGACAGGGGACCGGCCTCGGTATGCTCCGGCGCGATCTTGAGGTAGCCGCCGACGTGGTGGGTGACCAGTTCCTTGATGTACTCCGGCGAGCGCACCGCCAGGTCGTAGCGCAGGCCGGAGCCGATCAGGATGCGCTTCACGCCGGGCAGCGCCCTAGCCTTGCGGTACAGGGAGACCAGCTTGCTGTGGTCGGTATTCATGTTCTCGCAGATGTCCGGATAGACGCAGGACAGCCGCCGGCAGGACGATTCGATCTTCTCGTCCTTGCATTTCAGGTGGTACATGTTGGCCGTGGGGCCGCCCAGGTCGGAGACGATGCCGGTGAATCCCGGGGTCTTGTCCCGCATCTCCTCGATTTCCCGCAGCACAGAATCTTCGGAACGGCTCTGGATAATGCGCCCCTCATGCTCGGTGATGGAGCAGAAGGTGCAGCCGCCGAAGCAGCCCCGCATGATATTGACCGAAAAGCGGATCATCTCCCAGGCCGGAATCTTGGCGTCGCCGTAAGCCGGATGGGGCCGGCGGGCGTAGGGCGCCTCGTAGACCCGATCCAGCTCCTCGGTGGTGAGGGGGATGGGGGGCGGGTTCAGCCAGACGTCCCGATCCCCGTGGCCCTGCACCATGGCCCGGGCATTGCCCGGATTGGACTCCAGGTGGAAGGTACGGGAAGCGTGGGCGTAGAGCACCGGGTCATCCTTCACCTGCTCGTAGGAAGGCAGGCGGACCACCGTATGGGCGCGGCGCTCCCGCCGGGCGGCCACCCTCTCCTTGGGTAACAGGCGGACCACCTGCTCACCCTGGGGAGCGGCGGCGGGCGCCGGCTGTTCGGCATAGGGATTGGGGTGGCTGCCCACCGGCCCCGGCGTGTCCACCTGGGACGAGTCCATCTCGTCCCATTCCTCCGAGGGCCGCCAGCCCCGGGGGGCCATGAAGGCGGTGCCCCGCAGGTCGCGGATGGCCTCGATCTTCTCACCCTTGGCCAGGCGGTGGGCCAGTTCGACGATGGCCCGCTCGGCATTGCCGAAGAGCAGCAGGTCGGCCTTGGAGTCCGGCAGGATGGAGCGGCGCACCTTGTCGGACCAGTAATCGTAGTGGGCGATGCGGCGCAGGCTGGCCTCGATGGAGCCGACCACCACATTGGCGTCGGCATAGGCTTCGCGGCAGCGCTGGGAATAGACGATGACCGCCCGGTCCGGCCGCTTGTTGGGCTCGGCATTGGCGGTGTAGGCATCGTCGGAGCGGATCTTGCGGTCGGAGGTGTAGCGGTTGACCATGGAATCCATGTTGCCCGCCGTCACCCCAAAGAAGAGATTGGGCTTGCCCAGGCGCTTGAAATCGGCGGCCGAGTGCCAGTCCGGCTGGCTGATGATGCCGACCCGGAAACCCTGGGCCTCCAGCAGCCGGCCGATGAGGGCCATGCCAAAGCTCGGATGGTCGATGTAGGCATCCCCGGTGATGAGGATGATGTCGCAGGAATCCCAGCCCAGGGTATCCATCTCGGCCCGGGACATGGGAAGGAAAGGCGCCTTGCCGAAGCGATGGGCCCAGAACTTGCGGTAGGAAAAGAGCGGAACAGCCTGCTGCACGATATTTATACGGTGAATTGGGTAGAAAACGGACGGGTGTTGGATTGTCTCACCGAAAGGGAGTTCAAGCACCCGCCCGCAGGGCCAGCAGGGGCGGCGCCTGCAGCAGCCGGGCCATGCCCAGCCAGCCCACCGCCACCGACAGCAGAGCCGTGGCGGCCGCCGCCAGGGGCAGTATCCAGACATCGAAGCCGATGTCGAGCTGGAAAGCCTTGTGGGCCAGCACCTGGCCGACGATGGAGGCCCCGGCCGCGGCGATCAGCCCGGCCAGGGCGCCGACCATGGCCAGTTCGGTGAACAGGGCCTGGCGCAACTGGAGACGGCGCGCCCCCAGGGCCCGCATCACCGACAGCTCGTAGCGGCGCTCGTCGAAGGCCGTCACCAGGGCGGCGTAGAGGACGATGGCGCCGGCCGCCAGCGTAAATAGGAAAATGAACTGCACGGCGCTGGCCACCTGGGCCATGACCGACTGCAGCTGGCGCAGGATGGCGGCCACGTCGATCACCGTCAGGTTCGGGAAGCGGGCCACCAGTTCCAGGGTCAGCCGGTCGCCTCCGGCCGGCAGATGGAAGCTGGTGATGTAGCTGGCGGGGAATTTGTCCAGCACCCCCGGCGGCGTGAGGACGAAGAAATTGACCCGCATGGAGTCCCAGTCGAGCTTGCGCAGCCCCACCACCTGGACGGTGCTGTGCTCGCCGCCGATGACGAATTCCAGCTGGTCCCCGACCCGGATGCCCAGGGTCTTGGCCAGTCCCTCCTCCACCGAGGCCTCCGTCCGGCCTTGCGCCCCGGGCTGGAACCAGCGTCCGGCCACCACCCGGTTGCCGGGCGGCAGGGTCGCCCGCCAGGACAGGTTGAATTCCCGCTCGATCAGGCGCTGGGCCTGCTCGTCCTCGGGGTAGTCGGCGGCGCTCGCCTGGCGCCCGCCGATGCGCACCAGGCGGCCCCGCACCATGGGCGCGAGCTCCGCCTCCACGCCCCCGGCCGCCAAGGCCTGGCGCACCGGCTCCACCTGCTCCGGCTGGATGTTGATGATGAAGCGGTTGGGGGCGTCGGGCGGGGTGGTGCGCTGCCAAGCCGCCAGCAGTTCGGTCCGGGTGACGGTGAGGAGCAGCATGGCCATCACCCCCAGGGCCAGGGCGACGATCTGCACCGTGCTGGCCCAGGCGTGGCGTTCCAGGCTGGCCAGCCCCTGGCGCCAGCCGAAGCTGCCGGCGCCCCGCACCATTCCCAGACCGCGCACCGCAGCACGGGCGAGCAGGACGAAGGCCAGCAGCGCCGCCGCGAAGCCGCCGACCGCGTAGCTGCCCAGGCGGATGTCGCCGGCCACCCAGTACATGAGGGCCACCAGGAAGGCGAGGCCGAGGCCGTAGCCCCCCAGGAAGCTCGGCCGGGGCGGCCCCAGCTCCCGGCGCAGCACCCGCAGGGTCGGCACCCGTTTCAACTGGAACAGGGGCGGCAGGGCAAAGCCCAACAGCAGCACCGCCGCCACCGCCCCCCCCTGCCCCACCGGCCACAGGGACGGGGGCGGCAGCGGGGTAGCCAGCAGGTCGGCCAGCCAGGCATGGAGGACGAAGTGGGCGCCATAACCGGCCAGGCAGCCAAGCGCCGCCGCCAGCAGCGCCAGCATGACGAAGAGTGTTATGTGCAGGCGCACCAGCTGGCCTTGGGTCGCCCCCAGGCAGCGCATGACGGCGCAGGCATCGAGATGGCGCTGCATGTAGCGGCGGGCTGCCAGGGCCACGGCGACGGCGGCCAGCACCACGGTCAGCAGGGTGGCGAGGCCCAGGAAGCGCTGGGCCCGCTCCAGGGCCGTGCGTATTTCCGGCCGGGCGTTGCGGGCGTCCTCGATCCTCTCGCCGCGGCCCAGGCGGGACTGGACCCAGGTGCGAAAATCCTCCACCGCCGGCGGCTCTCCCGCCACCAGGAGGCGGTAGCTTACCCGGGAGCCGACCTGGACCAGCCCGGTGGCCGGCAGGTCCTCGAGATTCATCATCAGGCGCGGGGCGACGCTGAAGAAATTGATGCCCCGGTCGGGCTCCAGGGTCAGGACGCCGGCGACCTCCAGGCTGCTCTGTCCCAGAGCCACCCGGTCGCCGGGCTTGGCGGCGAGGGCGGTGGTCAGGCGCTCGTCCAGCCAGACCGTGCCCCGGGCCGGCCCGCCGGCCACCGCCCGGCCCGGCACGCCGGGCCGGGGGGCGAGATGGAGGCTGCCGCGCAGGGGGTAAGCGGCGCTCACCGCCTTGACGTCCGCCAGCTGGGCCTGGCCGTTGGCCAGCACCATGCTCGGGAAGAGGCGGGTTTCGGCCCGCCTCAATCCCCGGCGCTCGGCTTCCTGGACGATGTCCGGCCTCCAGGCATGGTCGGCGATGAGGAGGAGATCAGCCCCCAGGAGCTGGTGGGACTCCCGCTCCAGGCCCTGACGGATGCGGTCGGCGAAGAAACTCACCGCCGTGGTGGCGGCCACCGCCACCACCAGCGCCAGGAAGAGGAGGCGCAGCTCGCCGGAACGGAGCTCGCGGCCCAGGAGCCGCCAAGCGAAGCTCACGCCACCACGGCCCAGGCGTCCTGGAATTCCAGGGCGGAAAGCGGCCGGCCGGTCAAGTAGCCTTGCAGGTAGTGACATCCCACTCCTCGCAGGAAGGACACCTGTTCCTCGGTTTCGACGCCCTCGGCCACCACTTCCAGGGCGAGGCTGTCGGCCAGGGCCATGACGGTGCGGACGATGGCCTCGTCACCGGCATTGCGGCCGATGCCGACGACGAAGGAACGGTCGATCTTGACCTCCTGGATGGGCAGGAGTTTCAGGTAATTGAGGGAGGAATAGCCGGTCCCGAAATCGTCGATGGAGAGGTCGATGCCGAGCTCACGGATGCGCTCCAGCAGCGCCAGGGCGTTGTCCACAGCCATGAGGACGGTCTCGGTGATCTCCAGCTCCAGCTTGTCCGGCGGCATGCCGGTTTCGGCCAGGATGTCGGTCAGGGTCCGGAAGAATTCGGGCCGCTCCAGCTGCCTGACCGAGATGTTGACCGAAATGCTCGGCAGGTCGAAACCGGACTTCCGCCAGGCCATGAACTGCCGGCAGGCCTGGCGCAGCACCCAGGTGCCGACGTCCAGGATGAGCCCCGATTCCTCGGCCTCGGCGACGAGGCGCATGGGGGAGACCCGGCCCAGTTCCCGGCTCTCCCAGCGTACCAGCACCTCAGCCCCGATCAGGCGGCCGCTGGCGGTGGCCACCTGGGGCTGGAAGGCCAGGCTCAGTTCGTTGCGTACCGCCGCCTGGCGCAGGTTGGACAGGAGGCGCAGGCGCTCGGCGGAGTGGGCCGTCATTTCCGGGGTGTAGAAGTGGTAGCTGCCCCTGCCCTGCTTCTTGGCCCGGTACATGGCGGCATCGGCGTTGCGTATCAGGGTCTGGCCGCTGTCGCTGTCTTCCGGGTAGAGGCTGATGCCGATGCTGCCGGTCACGAACATCTGCTGGCCGCTGACCTCATAGGGCCGGCTCAGGCAGGCAAGGAGCATTTCGGTCACCTGGATGGACTGTTCCCGGCCGTCCATGCCCTCCACCAGGCAGATGAACTCGTCGCCGCCCAGGTGGGCGATGAAGCCCTTGTCCGCCATCGCTTCCTTGAGGCGCCGGCTGACGGCGATGAGCAGTTCGTCGCCGACATGATGGCCCAGGCTGTCATTGACCTCCTTGAAGCGATCCAGGTCGATGAACAGCACCCCCAGGCTGGCGGCCCGCCGGGAAGCGAATTCCAGGCCGTAGTCCAGGCGCTCCATGCAGTAGCGCCGGTTGGGCAGATCGGTGAGGGCATCGTGGTAGCTGAAGTGGTTGAGGCGTTCCTGGGCCTCCCGGCGCTCGGTGATTTCCGCCTGGAGCTGGCGGTTGGCCTCGGACAGCTCGGCCGTGCGCTCGGCCACCTGGGCTTCCAGGGAGGCCTTTGCCGCCGTGATCTCGGCCTCCTGGGCTCGCAAGATGAACTGGGCCCGCCGCACCACCAGGTATTGCAGCAGGTAGAGCAAGGCGAAGACCGAGACGACGCTGCCGGCCACCCACCACAGGGTACGATCGAGATAGGCGATGAAGGGGGTGACGTCCTGATAGACCTCGAACACCCCCTCGATCCTGCCGTCCTGGCTGCGGATCGGCACGTAGCTGGACAGGAGGTCCACCTCGGCCAGGGTGCCCTCGAAGGCATCGAAGCTGTCCCGGTGGGCCAGTTCGCTGGCCACCTTACCGTTGAGGGCCGAGGCGAAGCCCTTGTTGGAGTGCTTGTCTTCGCCGATCTGCTGGGGATCGGTGGAGAAGACGGTGATCCCCGCCCGGTTGTAGG
The DNA here is from genome assembly GCA_035255045.1 of Rhodocyclaceae bacterium. GTDB lineage: Bacteria > Pseudomonadota > Gammaproteobacteria > Burkholderiales > Rhodocyclaceae > JAGTRP01. Next base: position 6,958 of record DATFAA010000116.1, read on the forward strand.
CCTTGACCTTGACCACGTCGGTTTCCCGCATCAGGGAAATGACCGCGGCCCGCAGCTTCTCGCCTTCGGCCGACAGCCACAGGGCCTTGGCACTGCCGCTCTCGAGCTGGCGGAGGTGGATGGAAAAGGCCGGCCACAGGGAGTTGCGGAAAACCTCTGTCATGGCGACGTTGCGGTCGGTGACGAGATCTTTCATCTGGCGCAGGGAAATATCCCGGTAGAGGGTGCCCAGGGTGGCGGCGGCCAGGGCGATCAGCACGAGGCTGAGGGTCAGGAAATAGCGGGACAGGTTGAAGTTGTAGGTCACGGACGGGGCCAGTTCGTCTACATGTGCCGGATCTTCTCCACTGCCTCCTCGACCCGGCGCACGGGGAACACCTCCAATCCCGGAATCGGCTGCTTGGGCCGGTTGGCTTCCGGAATCAGGGCGGAAGTGAAGCCGAGCTTGGCGGCTTCCTTCAGGCGCTCCTGCCCCCGGGGCGCCGGCCGGATTTCCCCCGCCAAGCCAACTTCGCCAAATACCACCATTTTCTGCGGCAGGGCCTTGTTCTTCAGCGACGAAACGATCGCCAGCAAGACTGCCAGATCCGCCGCCGGCTCGCCAATCTTGACGCCGCCGACTGCGTTCACGAAAACGTCCTGATCATAGCATATGACCCCGGCGTGACGATGGAGCACGGCCAGCAGCATGGCCAGGCGCTGGGCATCGACGCCGACGGTGAGGCGCCGGGGATTGCCGTGGGCCGTGTCCACCAGGGCCTGGATTTCCACCAGCAGGGGCCGGGTGCCTTCCTGGGTGACCATGACGCAGGAACCGGCCACTTCCTGGCCGTGTTGGGAGAGGAAGAGCGCCGACGGGTTGTTGACCCCCTTCAAGCCCCGGTCGGTCATGGCGAAGACGCCCAGCTCATTGACCGCCCCGAAACGGTTCTTGAAGGCCCGGATGAGGCGGAAGCTGGAATGGGTTTCGCCCTCAAAATAAAGCACCGTATCGACGATGTGCTCCAGCACCCGGGGCCCGGCCAGGGCGCCTTCCTTGGTGACGTGCCCGACCAGGATGACAGTGATGCCGATCTGCTTGGCCAGGCGGGTGAGCTGGGCGGCGCATTCCCGCACCTGGGCCACCGAGCCCGGGGCACTGGTGAGCTGGTCGGACCACAGGGTCTGGATGGAGTCGACCACCGCCACCTGGGGCCTCTCGGCCTGCAGGGTGGCCAGGATGCGCTCCAGGTTGATCTCGGCCATGAGCTGCAGCCGCCGGGTATCGAGGGCCAGCCGCCGGGCCCGCAGGGCCACCTGTTCCCCCGACTCCTCGCCGCTCACGTACAGCACCTTGTGGGCCGCCGACAGGGTGGACAGGGCCTGCAGCAAGAGCGTGCTCTTGCCGATGCCGGGGTCGCCGCCGATGAGGACGACGCCGCCGGTCACTAGGCCGCCCCCCAGGGCGCGGTCGAATTCGGGAATGCCGGTGGGGATGCGCTCGGCTTCCCGGGCTTCGATTTCCGCCAGCACCTTGAGCTGGGAGACCGGTGCCAGGGATTCGAAGCGGTGGCCGGTGGTCTTCTCTGCAACCGTCTCGACCAGGGTGTTCCACTCCCCGCAACCGGGGCACTGACCCTGCCACTTGGGGCTGGAAGCACCGCATTCGGTGCAGATATAGGATGTCTTGCTTTTCGCCATAATGCCTGGAGGATACACTAGCCGCCGTCGACCTCGCTTCCTCCGCCATGACCACCTGGACAAAGGAAAATTTCAGCTTTCAGGAACTGCAGCGCATCATGTTCCGCCTGCTCGAGCGGGTTGGAGTATTTGCCGGGCTGTCCCAGGAAGAGCTCCTCGGCATCCTCGAAGCTGCCGAAAAGTGCACCTTCTCCGGCGGCGAGGCCATCGTCCGGGAAGGCAGCACCGGCTCGTTTCTCTACGTCATCATCGAGGGCCGGGTGACGGTCCTCAAGTCGTCGCCGTCCCGCCGGGCCACCGAGCTCGCCCAGCTCGAAGCCGGCGACAGTTTCGGCGAGATGTCCCTGGTGGACCAGGAAGTGCGGTCGGCCTCGGTGATCGCCCTCACCCCCTGCGTCCTCCTGCGCATTTCGGAAAACGCCTGCTGGCGCCACCCCACCGGCAGCGCCAAGATTTTCCGCAATATCGCCCGCATCCTCAGCCACCGCCTGCGGGAAATGGACGATCTCTTCGTCCTCGGCCGCCGGCGCTAGGGTCCGGTCACCTCGACCGGAACCCGCGGCGCCAGGGCGCAGAACAGCTCGTAGGCGATGGTGCCGGCGGCGGCGGCCACCTCGTCTGCCGGCACCTCCCCCGCCACTCCCCGGCCCCACAGGGTCACCGGCGAACCGATACCCGCCTCCGGAATGGACGTGAGGTCGCAGGCCAGCATATCCATGGACACCCGCCCCAGCACCCGGGTCCGTTTGCCATGGACGGCGATGGGCGTGCCGGTGGGGGCGTGGCGGGGATAGCCGTCGGCGTAGCCGCAGGCGACGATGCCCACCCGAGTGGGTTCCGTTGCGGTGAAGGTGCCGCCGTAGCCGACCCGCTCCCCGGCCGGAATCTCCTGCACGCCGATGATGCGGCTTTCCAGGGTCATCACAGGCTCCAGGCCCAGCTCCGCCGCCGTCTGGTCGGCGAAGGGGCTGGCGCCGTAGAGCATGATGCCGGGCCGCACCCAATTCCCGTGGGTTTCGGGATGGCGCAGGATGGACGCCGAATTGGCCAGGCACACCGGCCCCTGCCAATCCACGGCCATGGCCCGGAAGCGCTCCAATTGCCAGGCGACGCCCCGGTCGCCGTCGGCTTCGGCGAAATGGGTCATCAGGGTGACGTGGATGGACGGCTTCTCCCGCAGCCGGGCAAGGACCGCAGGCAGCTCGGCCGCAGTGAAGCCCAGGCGGTTCATGCCGGTATTGAGCTTGAGGTACACCGACCGGGGCGTCGCATCCGTCCCGGCCCCCAATACCATGTCCAGCTGCTCGCGGCAGTGGACGGCGGCGGTGATGTCGTACTCGACCAGGGCCGTGCGGTCCCGGGATTCGAAGATTCCCTCCAGCATCAGGACGGGCTGGGTCGTTCCGGCTTCCCGCAGGGCTGCCGCCGTTTCGGTTTCGAGCACGGCGAAGCCGTCGGCCACATCGCGCAGGGCGGCCAGCGCCCGCCACAGGCCATGGCCGTAGGCATCGGCCTTGACCACGGCCCAGGCCCTGGCGGCCGGAGCCAGGCGCTTGGCGACAAGATAATTGCGGCGCAACGCCGCCAGATCGATGCGGGCGCGGATGGGACGGGAGGTCTTCATGATTGCGAGAAGCTTTAAAGCGCCAGTTCCTTCAGTTTCTGCTTGGCAAAGTCGATGAAGGTGGCGGTCAGGCGGGAGCGGAAACGATCCTGGGGATAGACCAGATAGAGGCTGCGGGTAAGCCTGGGTTTCAACGGGATGGCGCACAGGGTGCCCAGTTGCTGCTCCTTGTCGAAGGCCGCCCGGGAGACGATGGCGAAGCCCAGTCCGGTGCTGACCACGCCCTTGAGGGCTTCGGGGCTGCCCAGCTCCATGAGGGTCTTCAGGTTCTCCGGGGGAATGCCGGCGGTGCGGAAGTAGCTGTCGGTCACTTCCCGGGTGCCGGACCCCGGTTCCCGGGATATGAACTCGTACTCGCCCAGGATCTGGGGAGTGACTTCCGGCAGGCCTGCCAGCGGATATTCCGGCGCGCAGATGACCATCAATTCGTCTTCGCAGCAGATTTCCGAAGCCAGCCCGGGCAGCTTGGCCGGAGCCTCGATCAGGCCCACGTCCAGGGTGTGCTCGGCGATGCGGTTCTCGATGGTCTCGGAATTGGCGACGATGAGCCGCGCCCGCACCTGGGGATAGAGGGCGTTGAACTCCCCCAGCACCCGGGGCAGCATGAATTCGGCGATGGTGGTGCTGGCCCCGACCAGGAGGGCACCCCGCATCTCGCCGGTCATCTCGCCCAGGCGCATCTCCATTTCGTCGGTCAAGGCCAGGATCTTCTCGGCGTACTGCAGCACCAGCTCGCCGGCGGGAGTCAGGGAAATGCGGGCATGGCCCCGTTCGAACAGGCGGGTATTGAATTGCTCTTCGAGCTGCTTGATCTGAAAGGTGACGGCAGGCTGCGTCATGAACAAGGCATCGGCCGCCTTGGTAAAGCTCAGATTCTTAGCCACTGCATGGAAAACCTGCAGGCGCCGGTCCGCCATCACTCATCTCCCAATCATGGTCAGACCGTTATTCAAGCACAGTTTTGGTGCCATTGATCGCCTTGATGCCGTTTTGAGTTGTATTAATCCCCATTGGGAATTCCGTGGTATAACCTCGCCCACAATTAAATCTGAGACAAAGTACGCCAGTGCCGTTCGGCTTTTACATCATCATGGCAGCGCAGTTTTTCTCTGCACTGGCCGATAACGCCCTGCTCATTGCCGCCATCTCCGCCCTGCGCGAAATGCAGGCCCCGCCGGAATATGAGCCGCTCCTCAAGACCTTCTTCACCGTCTCCTACGTAGCCCTGGCTGCCTTTGTCGGCGCCTTCGCCGACTCCATGCCGAAGTGGCGCGTGATGTTCATCAGCAACACCATCAAGATCATCGGCTGCGGCATGATGTTCTTCTCCCTGCATCCCTTGGCCGCCTACGCCGTGGTCGGCCTCGGCGCCGCCGCCTATTCCCCGGCCAAGTACGGCATCCTGACCGAATACCTGCCCCACCGCCTCCTGGTGGTGGCCAACGGCTGGATCGAGGGCCTGACCGTCGGCGCCATCATCCTGGGAGTGGTCATCGGCGGTACCCTGATCAAGCCGGACGTGGCCCAGACCCTGCTCACCTTCGATTTCCCCATTATCGAAACCGGCGTCGACACCGCCGGCAAGATGGCCATTTCGGTGGTCGGCATCCTCTACGTCCTGGCGGCCATCTTCAATCTCTACGTTCCCGAGACGGACGTGGATCACAAGCCCCTGAAGAAGAATCCCTGGTACCTGATCCACGAATTCAATCACTGCCTGGTCCTCCTCTGGCGCGACCGCCTGGGCCAGATTTCCCTGGCCGTCACCACCCTGTTCTGGGGAGCCGGCGCCACCCTCCAGTTCATCGTCATCAAGTGGGCGGAGGCCTCCCTTCACCTGGATCTCTCCAAGTCTTCGCTCCTGCAGGGGGTGGTGGCCATCGGCGTCGCCATCGGCGCCATCTTCGCCGCCAAGCTCATCACGCTGCGCCGGTCGGTGCGGGTGATTCCTCTTGGCATCGCCATGGGCCTCATCGTCCTGGTGATGAACCTGGTCACCCATACGGGGGTCGCCATTCCCCTGCTGGTGATCATCGGCGGCCTGTCGGGCTTCTTCGTGGTGCCCATGAACGCCCTGCTCCAGCATCGGGGCCACATCCTGATGGGTGCCGGGCATTCCATCGCCGTGCAGAATTTCAACGAGAACCTCTCCATCCTGATCATGACGGGGCTCTATTACCTGATGATCCGGCTGGATTTCTCCATCTACGTGGTGCTGACCCTGTTCGGTCTCTTCGTTTCCGGACTGATGTACCTCATCAAGCGCCGGCACGAGGCCAACCAGCGCAGCTACGACGACGTCCAGCACCTGGACGACAGCTGCTGCCACTAAAGGGAATGGCGGCCGGGCTTCCCGGCCAGGAGCCTTACCAGTCGCAGCCGGCGGGGCAGACGTAGGCGGAAAGCCGCGGCACGTCGGGGATG
>DATFAA010000117.1:0-45571 GCA_035255045.1 Rhodocyclaceae bacterium
GCTCGAACCCAACCTCGCCGGCCCGGTGCAGGCATTCGCCACATCCCTGGGCATTGGCCTCCTGATCGGGGTCGAGCGGGAGCGGCAGCAGGATGCGGCGGCGGGACTGCGGACCTTCGCCCTCATCGCCCTTCTCGGCTGCCTCTTCGCCCTCCTCAGCGACAAGACCGGAACTCCCTGGATCCTGGTTGTCGGCCTACTGGTGGTGACCGCCGCCATGGTCGGCGCCAATTACAACGCCCCCCAGGAGGAGAGCCATCCCGGCTTCACTTCCGAAATCGCCGTCATCATCTGCTACGGTCTCGGGGCCGCCGTCTGGTTCGGCTACGACACCCTGGCGGTCATGCTGGCCATCACCACCACGGCGCTGCTCTACTTCAAGGCCGAACTCCACAGCATCAGCGAGCGCATGACCCCCAAGGACATGCACTCCATCCTCCAGTTCGCGGTGCTGTCCTTCGTCATCCTGCCCATTCTCCCGAACCAGGACTACGGCCCCTTCGACGCCTTCAACCCGCGCCAGGTGTGGTGGATGGTGGTGCTCATCTCCGGCCTCGCCCTGGCCGGCTACATGGCCTTGCGCATCGTCGGCGCCCGCCACGGAGCGGCGGTGCTCGGGGTCTTCGGCGGCCTCGCCTCCAGCACGGCCACCACCATGATGTTCTCCCGCCATGCCGCTTCCCACGAGAACCTGCTCCGCCTGGCCATGCCGGTGATCCTCATCGCCAACCTGATGGTGATGGTGCGCCTGTGGCTGATATCCAGCATGCTGTCCCCGGCGCTCATGCTGCCCCTGGCGGTGGTCTTCGGCTGCGGCACCCTGCCCGGCCTGGTGCTCGCCCTCTACGGCTGGCGCAGCCTGGGCAACGGCGGACACCTGCCCCTGCCGGAAGTCAAGAACCCCACCGAGCTCCGGACCGCCATTTCCTTCGGCCTCATCTACGCCCTCGTACTGCTGGCCGCCGCCTGGCTGCAGGACGTCGCCGGCAGCAAGGGCCTCTACGTCGTCGCCCTGGCCTCGGGCCTGACGGATGCCGACGCCAGCGTGCTGTCTACATTGCGTATGTTCAACCTGGAAAAAGTCGAGCAGCACCACGCCGTCATCGCCGTCACCCTGGCGCTGATCGCCAACCTGATCTTCAAGATCGGCCTGGTGGTCAGCATCGGCGGCCGCCCCCTGGCCGGCAAGGTCCTGCCGGGACTCCTCGCCATCGGCGCCGGCATGGGGGTCGGCCTGCTCATCGTTTAGGAGGTCACCATGAATCCTGCCGTTCGTCCCCCCGCCGTGGCGGGCGCCTTCTATCCCGGCGACCCGGCGGAACTCGCCGCCGACGTCGAGAGCCTGCTGGCCGACGCCCCACCCCAGGCTGCCCCCAGGCAGCCCAAGGCAATCATCGCCCCCCATGCCGGCTACATCTACTCCGGCTCCACCGCCGCCGACGCCTACGCCCTGCTGGCACCCTGGCGGGACGCCATCCGCCGGGTCGTCCTGCTGGGCCCCACCCACCGGGTGCCGGTGCGAGGTCTCGCCGCTTCCAGCGCCGATTTCTTCGCCACCCCCCTGGGCCGGATTCCCATCGACCGCGCCGCCCTGGCGAGCCTGGCCGACCTGCCCCAGGTGGCGGTCAGCGACCAGGCCCATGCCTGGGAGCATTCCCTGGAAGTCCATCTGCCCTTCCTGCAGACGGTGCTCGGCGACTTCTCCCTGCTCCCCCTGGCCGTGGGCAACGCCACGCCCGGAGAGGTGGCCCAGGTTCTCGACCGGCTGTGGGGCGGCCCCGAGACCCTGTTCGTGATCAGCTCCGACCTCTCCCATTACCTGGGCTACGCCACCGCCTGCCAGACCGACCGGGCCACCTGCGACCGCATCCTGCAGCTCGACCCCCACATCGACCCCCACCAGGCCTGCGGCGCCTATCCCATCAACGGCCTGCTGGTGGCGGCGCGGCGGCACGGCCTGCAGCCGGAGATGATCCACCTGTGCAATTCGGGCGATACCGCCGGCGACAAGTCCCGGGTCGTGGGCTATGCCGCCATCGCCTTCTACGACAAGGACGGCAAGGATGCCTGACCTCGGCTCCACCCTGCTGCGGCTGGCCCGGGACGCCATCGCCGGCCGCTTCGGCCTGCCGGCGACGGCGGCCCGCGACGATCCGCCGGAACTCGGGGAACCCGGCGCGACCTTCGTCACTCTGATGCAGGACGGCGATTTACGTGGTTGTATCGGCACTCTGCTGCCCCATCAGTCCCTGGCCAACGATGTCCGCGAGAATGCCTGCAATGCGGCATTCCGCGACCCGCGCTTCCCGCCCCTGACCTTGCAGGAATGGGCGAGAACGAAGGTCGAAGTCTCGTTGCTGACCCCACCCCAGCCCATGCAGTTCAAGGACGAAGCCGACGCCCTGGCGCAGTTGCGCCCGGGCATCGACGGCATCGTCCTGACCGCCGGCTACCGGCGTTCGACCTTCTTGCCCCAGGTCTGGGAGCAGCTGCCGACGCCGTCGGAATTCCTGGCCCACCTGAAGCGGAAGGCCGGCCTGCCGGCCGACTACTGGGGGCCGGACGTGCAATTGGAGCGCTATGAAGTGCGCAAATGGAAGGAGTAAACGCCATGAGCATCCCTGAAACCTCCCACCCCGGCCGCTGGTGGCACGCCCTCGAGGGCGACCGCATCCAGTGCGACCTCTGCCCCCGGGACTGCAAGCTCCACGAGGGCCAGCGCGGGGCCTGCTTCGTGCGCAAGATGGAGGACGGCAAGATGGTGCTCACCACCTATGGCCGCTCCTCGGGCTTCTGCATCGACCCCATCGAGAAGAAGCCCCTCAACCACTTCTACCCGGGCACCAGCATCCTTTCCTTCGGCACCGCCGGCTGCAACCTGGCCTGCAAGTTCTGCCAGAACTGGGACATCTCCAAGTCGAAGGACATGGATCGCCTGATGGACGCCGCTTCGCCGGAAGCCATCGCCGACGCCGCCGCCCGCTACGGCGCCGACTCGGTGGCCTACACCTACAACGACCCGGTGATCTTCGCCGAGTACGCCATCGACACGGCCCTCGCCTGCCGGGAGAAGGGAGTCAAGAACGTCGCCGTCACCGCCGGCTACATCCACCCCGAGCCCCGCAAGGAGTTCTTCGCCGTCATGGACGCCGCCAACGTGGACCTCAAGGCCTTCACCGAGGACTTCTACTGGAAGCTGTGCGTCGGCCACCTGACGCCCATCCTCGACACCCTGGCCTACATCCACCACGAGACGGACTGCTGGCTGGAGGTCACCACCCTGCTGATCCCCGGCCACAACGACTCGCCGCAGGAGATCAACGAGCTGTCCACCTGGATGATGAAGGAGCTGGGCCCCGACGTGCCCCTCCACTTCACGGCCTTCCACCCGGACTGGAAAATGGGCGAGACCCCGGCGACGCCGCCGGAAACCCTGATCCTGGCCCGCCGCATCGCCCAGGACGCCGGGCTGCACTACGTCTACACCGGCAATATCCACGACACCGAAGGCGGCACCACCTACTGCCCGTCCTGCCACGCCGCCCTCATCGTCCGCGACTGGCACGACATCCGGCGCTACGACCTCGCCCCCGACGGCCGCTGCCCCCACTGCCAGACCGCCATCGCCGGCCGCTTCGGCCCCAAGGTCGGCCACGGCGGCAAGGCCTTCGGTCCCCGGCGCATCCCGGTGCACCTGGGGCGATGAACCGGGAGCTGTCCCTCGCCATCGCCCATGGCTTCCTGCCGGGACAGCTGACCCTGCCCCCGGCCCCCCGGGGCCTGGCCGCCGTCGTCCGCATATCCGCGCATCCGGCGGACGACGGCCTTGCCGCCGACCTGGCCACCCGGGGCCTGGGGCTGCTGTCCATGCCCCTCCTGACGCCGGAGGAAGGGCATTTCCCGGATGCGCTCCATAACGTCCCCCTCCTCACCCGGCGGCTCACGGGGCTTCTCGATTTCCTCCGCAACGACGGCGACACCGAGGGCCTGCCGCTCGGCCTCCTGGCCGACCGCCACGCCGCTCCCGCCGCCATCCGGGTGGCCGCCCTGCGGGATGCCCAGGTGGCCGCCCTGGCCTGCCATGGCGGACTGATCGACCTGGCCGGCCTGGAAAACCTCCGCCTCCTGGCCGCCCCCCTTCTCATGCTGGTGGACGAGGACGACCCGGCGTCCCTGGCTTCCTACGAGCGCGCCGCCCCCCACCTGTCCGTGCCCCGGAAACTGGTTCGCCTGGAGCCGGGGCAAAACCCCGATACCCTCGTCGCCCGCTGGTTCGGGGAGCATCTCCAGGCGCTATAATCAAGGGCTTGCCTCAATCTCGCGCGGTTCGATCTTGCCCGTCTTGCCCCATCTGCTGTCCCTGCCGGCGCTCCCCAGGCCGGAACAACGCATCGACCTTCCTCCCCTGGCCGGTTCGGCTGACGCCCTGGCCCTCGCCCAACTCGCCGCCCCGGGCCGTCCCCTGGCGGTGATCACCGCCACGGCGGCCGATGCCCAGCGCCTCCTGGAGGAAATCCCCTGGTTCGCGCCGGGGCTGCGGGTGCGCCTGCTGCCCGACTGGGAAACCCTGCCCTACGACCATTTCTCGCCCCACCAGGACCTGGTGTCCGAGCGCCTGGCCACCCTGTGGGCCAGCATGCAGGGGGAAGTGGACGTGCTGCTGGTGCCCGCCACCACGGCGGTCTACCGCCTGGCGCCGCCTTCCTTCCTGGCCGCCTACACCTTCGCCTTCAAGAAGGGGGAAAGGCTGGATGCCGAGAAATTCCGCACCCAGGTGACCCTAGCCGGCTACAGCCATGTGACCCAGGTAGTCTCCCCCGGGGAATATTCCATCCGGGGCGGCCTCATCGACCTCTACCCCATGGGCTCCGCCCTGCCCTACCGTCTGGACCTCTTCGACGACGAGATCGAGAGCATCAAGACCTTCGACATCGACAACCAGAGGAGCCTCTACCCGGTGCCCGAGGTGCGGCTGCTGCCGGCCCGGGAATTCCCCATGGACGAGAAGGGCCGCACCCACTTCCGCCAGCGCTTCCGGGAAGTGTTCGAGGGCGACCCGGCCAAGTCGGGCATCTACAAGGACATCTCCAGCGGCATCGCCACCGCCGGTGTCGAGTACTACCTGCCCCTCTTCTTCGAGGAGACGGCGAGCCTCTTCGATTACCTGCCCAAGGACACGGTGCTGGTCACCCACGGCGACACCCCGGGTGCCATTTCGGCCTTCTGGAAGGACACCCGCTCCCGCCACGATCTCCTCCAGGGCGACCGGGCCCGGCCCCTGCTGCCGCCGGACATGCTTTTCCTGCCCGAGGAAGCCTTCTTCGTCGCCGCCAAGCCCTACGGCCGCGTCCAGGTGGGCGCCAAGGGCGAGGGACCGGCCACGCCGCTGCCCCCGGTGGCCGTGGAGCGCCGGGCCGAGGACCCCCTGGCGGCCCTCAAGAGCTTCATCGCCGAATTCCCCGGCCGGGTGCTGGTGCTGGCCGAGTCCGCCGGCCGCCGGGAAACCCTGGGCGCCATGCTGGCCGAGCACGGGGTCAACCCGGCCGCCACCGACCTGGACGGCTTCGTCGCCGGCGACACCCGCCTGGCCATCGCCGTCGGGCCGCTCCAGGCGGGCTTCCGGCTGGACGGCCTGGCGTTCGTCACCGAGACCGAGCTCTATGCCGGCACCCCGCGGCGCCCCCGCCGGGAAGCCCACAGGAAGGCTGGCTTCGACAACTGGCTGAAGGACCTCACCGAACTCAAGGTGGGCGATCCCGTGGTCCACGAGAACCACGGCATCGGCCGCTACAAGGGCCTGGTGCGCCTGGACCTGGGGGAAGGGGCCACCGAGTTCCTGGAACTGCACTACGCCAACGCGGCCAAGCTCTTCGTCCCGGTGTCCCAGCTCCACGTCATCTCCCGCTACTCGGGGGCCGACCCGGATACGGCGCCGCTCCACACCCTGGGCTCCGGCCAGTGGGAAAAGGCCAAGCGCAAGGCCGCCGAGCAGGCCCGGGACACCGCCGCCGAACTCCTCGCCCTCTATGCCGCCCGCGCCGCCCGCCAGGGCCATGCCTTCGCCTTCAAGGAAAACGACTACGAGGCCTTCGCCGAGGGCTTCGGCTTCGACGAGACCCCGGACCAGGCCCAGGCCATCGCCGCCGTCATCGAGGACATGCGCTCGGGCAAGCCCATGGACCGCCTGGTGTGCGGCGACGTCGGCTTCGGCAAGACCGAGGTCGCCCTGCGGGCCGCCTTCTGCGCCGTCGCCGGCGGCAAGCAGGTGGCCGTCCTCTGCCCCACGACGCTCCTTTGCGAGCAGCACTACCAGACCTTCAGCGACCGCTTCGCCGACTGGCCGGTGAAGATCGCCGAGCTGTCCCGCTTCAAGACTGCCAAGGAAACCGCCCAGGCCCTCAAGGAGCTGGCCGAGGGCAAGATCGACATCGTCATCGGCACCCACAAGCTGATCGGCAAGGAAGTGGAATTCTCCCGCCTGGGGCTGGTGATCATCGACGAGGAGCACCGCTTCGGGGTGCGCCAGAAGGAGGCCCTCAAGGCCCTGCGGGCCGAGGTGGACGTGCTGACCCTGACCGCCACCCCCATCCCCCGGACGCTCGCCATGAGCATGGAGGGGCTGCGGGACTTCTCGGTCATCGCCACGGCGCCGCAGAAGCGCCTCGCCATCAAGACCTTCGTCAGCAAGTTCTCCGACGGCATCATCCGGGAAGCCGTGCTGCGGGAACTGAAGCGGGGCGGCCAGGTGTATTTCCTGCACAACGAGGTCGAGACCATAGCCAACATGCGGGAGAAGCTCGAGAAGCTGGTGCCCGAGGCGCGCATCGTCATCGGCCACGGCCAGATGAACGAGCGGGAGCTGGAGCGGGTGATGCGGGACTTCACCCAGCAGCGGGCCAACCTGCTGCTGTGCACCACCATCATCGAGACCGGCATCGACAACCCCCACGCCAACACCATCCTCATCAACCGGGCCGAGAAATTCGGCCTCGCCCAGCTCCACCAGCTGCGCGGCCGGGTCGGCCGTTCCCACCACCAGGCCTACGCCTATCTCCTGGTCCTGGACGACAAGGCCATGACCAAGCAGGCCAAGCAGCGCCTGGAGGCCATCCAGATGATGGAGGAGCTGGGGGCCGGCTTCTACCTGGCCATGCACGACCTGGAAATCCGCGGCGCCGGCGAGGTGCTGGGGGAGAACCAGTCCGGCGAGATGCAGGAGGTCGGCTTCAACCTGTACACCGAGATGCTCAACCGGGCCGTGGCCGCCCTCAAGCAGGGCAAGGAGGCGGATCTCACCCAGCCCCTCGGCATCGCCACCGAGATCAACCTCCACGTCCCCGCCCTGCTGCCGGACGCCTACTGCCCCGACGTGCACGAGCGCCTCACCCTCTACAAGCGGCTCGCCAATTGCGAGACGGCGGCGGAGATCGACGGCATCCAGGAGGAGCTCATCGACCGCTTCGGCGAACTGCCGCCCCAGGGCCAGTCCCTCATCGCCACCCATCGCCTGCGGCTCCTGGCCAAGCCCTTGAGCGTGCAGAAACTGGATGCGACCATGGACCAGGTTTCGGTGCAGTTCGGCCCGAAACCGCCCATCGAGCCCATCAAGATCATCAATCTCATCCAGAAGAACAGGAACTACAAACTAGCCGGACAGGATAAAATCGCCTATTTGCGTCATTGCCCGACCCTGCAGGACAAGGTCGCCGCGGTGAAAGACCTGATCCGCCAGCTTACGGACTGACCCATGCCCATCCTCGATATCGAAAACGTCAATGTCACCGCCTTCGACGCCATGCCGACGCCGGAGGAACTCCACGCCCGCGTGCCCATCTCCGACAAGGCTGCCCGCACCGTGGTGCACGGCCGCGACATCCTCCGCAACATCCTGGACCGCAAGGATCATCGCCTGTTCGTGGTGGTCGGCCCCTGCTCCATCCACGACCCGGAGGCCGGCCTCGACTACGCCCGCCGCCTCAAGGCCCTGGCCAACGAGGTCAAGGACACCCTGGTCCTGGTGATGCGGGTCTATTTCGAGAAGCCCCGCACCACCGTGGGCTGGAAGGGCTACATCAACGACCCCTTCATGGACGACTCCTTCCGCATCGACGTCGGCATGGAGAAGGCCCGCCGCTTCCTCCACGACGTCTGCGAAATCGGCCTGCCCACCGGCACCGAGGCCCTCGACCCCAACTCGCCCCAGTATTACGGCGACCTCATTTCCTGGACCGCCATTGGCGCTCGCACCACTGAGTCCCAGACCCACCGGGAAATGTCCTCCGGGCTGTCGACCCCGGTCGGCTTCAAGAACGGCACCAACGGCGACCTCACCGTGGCCATCAACGCCATCCTGTCCGCCTCCAAGCCCCATGCCTTCCTGGGCCTGACCAACGAGGGGCGCGTCGCCATCGTCCGCACCAAGGGCAATAGCTACGGCCACGTGGTCCTGCGCGGCGGCGACGGCCGCCCCAACTACGATACCGTTTCCGTCTCCCTGGCCGAGCAGGCCCTGACCAAGGCCAAGCTGCCCGCCAATATCGTGGTCGATTGCTCCCACGCCAACAGCTACAAGAAGCCGGAGCTGCAGCCCCTGGTCATGGCCGACGTGGTCAACCAGATCCGCCTGGGCAACGAGTCCCTGGTCGGGGTCATGATCGAGTCCAACATCGAGGCCGGCAACCAGTCCATCCCGGCCGACCTCTCCCAGCTCAAGTACGGCTGCTCGGTGACCGACGCCTGCATCGACTGGGACACCACCGAGAAGATGATCCGGGACGCCGCCATCCTGCTGCGGGACGTCCTGCCCGAACGTCTGAAGTGAGCTGCACCCCCATGGATCTGGTCATCCAGGGCGGCGCCCTGCCCACCTTCCTGCTCGACCGCGTGGTGGCCGCCACCGCCGCCGGCGCCGTCACGCCGCTCCCCCCCCAGGTCACCCGCCTGCGCGGCGCCAGCCGCACGCCCGCCTTCGACGAGCTGATTCCCCTCATCGAGGCCGAGCGGTTGGACTGGGCCTTCGTGGCCCCCGGCCGCAAACTGTCCGATTTCGGCCTCATCGCCTTCGACATGGACTCGACCCTCATCACCATCGAGTGCATCGACGAGCTGGCCGATTTCGCCGGCAAGAAGGCCGAAGTGGCGGCGGTCACCGAGGCCGCCATGCGGGGCGAGATCGATTACCGGGAAAGCCTGCGCCGCCGCCTGGCCCTCCTGGCCGGGCTCGATGCCCGGGTCCTGGCCCGGGTCTATGGCGAGCGCCTGCTGCTCTCCCACGGCGCCCGGGAACTCCTGGCCGCCGCCCAGGCCGCCGGCCTGCGTACCGCCATCCTGTCCGGGGGCTTCACCTACTTCACCGAGCGCCTCCGGATCGAGCTGGGCTTCGACTTCGCCACCTCCAACGAACTGGAGATTTCCGGCGGCAAGCTCACCGGCCGGGTGGTCGGCGACATCGTCGATGCCAGCGCCAAGGCCCACCACCTGGGCCGCCTGCGGGACGAGCTGGGGCTGCACCGGGAGCAGGTCATCGCCGTCGGCGACGGCGCCAACGACCTCCTGATGATGGCCGAAGCCGGCCTCTCGGTGGCCTTCCGCGCCAAGCCCGCCACCCGGGCCAAGGCCTCCGTCGCCATCAATTTCGGCGGCCTCGACGCCCTCCTCAATCTGTTCGAATAGCATCCCGCCGCCAGGACCCGCCTGTTATAATGACAGGTGGGAGGATGGATGAAATTCGCATTTGCACTGCTGGCCGGACTGCTCGGTCCGGCCGCCGCCTACGGGCAGGCCGATTCGTCGTCGGAAGGGTTGCTTAACCTATCCCTCGAATCACTCCTCGATACCGAAGTCAGTTCCGTACTCAAGCACGCCTCCGGGCTGGCCGACGCGCCGGCGGCGGTGACGGTGCTGCGCCGCGAGGACATCGAGCGGCTGGGCGCCACCACCCTCCCCGACCTGCTGCGGGTGGTCCCGGGCCTGGCGGTGGCCCAGGTGGACGGCAACAAGTGGGCCATCGGCTCCCGGGGCTTCAACGGCTTCTTCGGCAGCAAGCTGCTGGTCCTCATCGACGGCCGCAGCATCTACAACAGCACCTTCGCCGGCGTCTTCTGGGACGCCTACGACATCCCCTTCGACAACATCGCCCGCATCGAGGTGATCCGCGGGCCGGCCGGCGTCCTCTGGGGATCCAATGCGGTCAACGGGGTCATCAACATCGTCACCCGCTCCGCCCAGGAGACTCAGGGCGGTCGGGTGGAGGTCGGCGCCGGCAACGTGGAACGCCACCTGGCGGATCTGCGCTACGGGGCCGAGTCCACGGGCGCGGCTTGGCGGGTCTATGCCCGCAGCCGGGACCGGGATGAGCAGAAATCCGCCGTCGGAGTCGCGCCCGGGGACACTACCCGGGCCGAGCGGGTAGGTTTCCGGGCCGACAGCAACCACCCCGGCCCGACCGCCTGGATGCTCACCGGCGACGCCTACCAGGGCCGCAGCGGCGGCGCTCCCTACCCCCAGCCCACCACCGACGACCTGCACGGCGAGCACCTCCTCGGCCGCCTCACCCACCGCCTGTCCTCCGACTCCTCCCTGCAGTTCCAGGCCTATTACGACCACGGCTGGCGCAAGGACCTGGCTGTCGGCAGCGTCCTCGACGAGAAGGTCCTCGACCTCGACCTGCTGCATGACATCCAGGCTTCCCCGAGCCACCGCCTGACCTGGGGCACCGGCTGGCGGCAATACCGCTTCGACAGCGACGGCTCGGCCAAGCTGGCCTTCGTGCCGAGCAGCCGCATCACCACCGTCAGCAACCTCTTCGTCCAGGACGAATGGAGCCTGCTGCCCCGGGAACTGGTCGTGGTCGGCGGCCTGCGGGCCGAAAACCTGCCGGACCACGGCCTCCAGTGGCAGCCCAACCTGCGGGTGGCCTGGACCCCGACCAGCCGCCACACCCTGTGGGCGGCCTCCGGCAAGGCGGTGCGGGCACCGAACAAGGTCGATACCGCCCTGCGCTATTGCGGCCCCCTGGGTACCAGCTCGGCCTGCCTGCCGGGGGGTGGCGGCGCCCCGCCGGCCTACGGCAATCCCGACTTCCTGCCGGAACGGGTGGTGAGCCTCGAGGCGGGGTGGCGCACCCGGCTGTCCGCCCACCTCTCCAGCGATTTCGCCATTTACGAAAACCGCTATCGCCGGCTCGAGACGATCGAGATCGCCCCCACCTTCACCAACCTCACCTACTACAACCACGCCAAGGGCACGACCCAGGGCCTGGAATGGGCCCTCGACTGGCAGGCTGCCGACACCTGGCAGCTGCGCGGCGGCATCACCCTGTACAAGGAAAGGCTGGTCTTCGCCGAGCTGCCGGCCCAGCCCAGCCCGATCATCTCCTTCCACGACAGCTTCCCGAACCGCCAGGCCTTCCTGCGCTCCCTGTGGGACGTGGCGCCTAACCACCGGCTCGACGTCACCCTGCGGGGCGCCGGCCCCCTGTGGCACCGGGGCGTTCCCGGCTACGGGACGGCGGACGTGCGCTGGACCTGGCGTTACGACAAGGGTCTGCAATTCAGCCTGATCGGACGCAACCTGGGAGGCCCCGAGCACCGGGAACTGGGCGACCAGCCCTTCTTCCAGGAGACCGTCCTGCGCCGCGAACTGGTCGGCCTGGTGACCGTCACTTTCTGATGGCCCCCTGGCTCCGCCTGCTCGTCTTCGCCGGGTGCCTCCTCGGGCTGGCATCCGAGGTCTGGTGCGCCGTGCCGGAGAGCGAGGTGCGGGCTGCCATCGTGGTCAATTTCATCCACTACGTGGAATGGCCCGACGGCCCACCCCCCACCGCCGACATCCGGATTTGCATCGCCGGCCACGGCAGCACCGCCGATGCCCTGCTGGGCTTCAATGGCAAGGCCATCCACGGCCGCCGGGTGTGGGTGGAGCGCGCCCCGGCCGCCTCGGTCATCGGCAACTGCCGCATGCTCTTCGTCGGCGAACTGAGCAACCGCAGCCCCATCGACTGGCTGCGGGAAGTCGCCGGGCAACCGGTCCTGACCGTCTCCGAGGGCGAGGATTTCCTGCCCAACGGCGGCATCATCAGCCTCAACCGCAGCGGCAGCCGCATCACCTTCGACGTCAATCTCCTGGCGATGCGCCGCTCCAACCTGCGCATCGGTTCCCAACTCCTCCGCCTGGCCCGCGATGTTCACGGCAAATAGATCCTGGCATACCTCCCTCGGCAGCCGCCTGCGCCTCGCGCTGATGGCGATGGCCGGCATGGCCATCCTCATCTACGCCCTCTTCACCCTGATTCCCGGGCTGCGGGAGGTGGATCGGCTGAACCGCCAGCACCTCGACGTCCTGGCGGATGTGGTCGGCCGCAACCTGGAGGCGCCCCTGGTCTTCAACGACTCCCGGGCCGCCACGGAAACCCTCCGCAGCCTGTCCAGCGACCCCGCCGTCCTGGCGGTGCGGGTCACGGACAGCAAGGGTAGCCTCCTGGCCGAATATGTCCGCCCCAACCCCGGGGCCGAGGGGGCCCTGGTGGGCTCCCTGCCGGAATCCTTCAACCGCATCCGGCTGGTGCGGACCATCCGGCTCCAGGACAGCGTGCTGGGGGAACTGGAGCTGGTGGCCAATCGCGACCAGTTCTGGACAACGGCGGTCAATGGCGGCTTGCTGTGGCTGCTCGTCACCCTGGCCACCCTGGCGATGGCCATGTTCCCGGCCCGCCGCCTGCAGCGCTCGGTGACCGAGCCGATCGAGCGCCTGGAACAGGCGACCCACGAGATCGCCGCCCAGAAGCATTTCTCCCTGCGGGTGGAGACCGACGCCGAGGACGAGATCGGCCGCCTGGTGGACAGCTTCAACGCCATGCTGCGGGAAATCGAGGCCCGGGACCAGGAGCTGGCCCGGGAGCGGGACAATCTGGAAAGCAAGGTCAGCCAGCGCACTGCCGAGCTGGCGGCAGCCAAGGAAGCCGCCGAGGAGGCCTCCCGGGTCAAGAGCCGCTTCCTGGCCACCATGAGCCACGAAATCCGCACGCCCCTGACCGGCATCCTGGGGATGGCGCGGCTGCTGCAGGCCGCTCCCCTCGCCCCCGAGCAGCGCAAGCTGGCCGAGAACACCTATCGTTCGGGCCAGCTGCTCCTCGATCTCCTGGACGGCGTCCTCGACTATTCCCGGGCCGAGGCCGGGCAGATGGAAGTGGCGGCCAAGCCCTTCAGCCTGCGGGAGGCCGCCCATGACGTCATCGCCACCCTCTTCCCCACCGCCCAGGCCAAGGATCTGGAGCTGACCTGCCAGCTGGCCGATTACCTGCCGGACCAGATCATCGGCGATCGGCACCGGCTGAAACAGGTGCTGTTCAACCTGGTGGGCAATGCCATCAAGTTCACCGGCGCAGGCGAAGTCCGCCTTTCCATCACCAGCTCGAAGCGCCAACTGGCGGGCAAGCCCACCATCCGCTTCGAGGTCAGCGACACCGGCCCGGGCATCCTGCCGGCGGACCAGGCTCGGCTGTTCGATGCCTTCAGCCAAGGCGAGAATTTCCAGGGCCGCCCCCAGGGCGCCGGCCTCGGCCTCGCCATCAGCCGGGAACTGGTGGCGCTGATGGGCGGCGACCTGCGCTTCTCGAGCACTGTCGGCCAGGGTTCCACCTTCTGGTTCGAGCTGCCCCTGCCGCCGGCCGACGCCGAAGCTGCCCGGAGCGCCGTGCCGTCGTCAGCCCTGCCCAAGTTTTCCGGCAGCCTGCTGCTGGTGGACGACGACGCGGTGAACCGGGAGGCCGGCCGCGGCCTGCTGGAGCTGATGGGCTGCCAGGTCAAGGTCGCCCAGGACGGGGCGGAGGCCCTGGCTCTGGCCCGGCAACACGACTTCGACCTGATTCTGATGGATTGCCAGCTGCCGGTCATCGACGGCTGGACCGCCACCCGGCGGCTGCGGGAAATGGAGCGGGAGAAGAACCTGCCGCCCACGGCCATCGTCGCCATGACCGCCTACGACATGCCGGACGAGATGCGCCGGTGCTCCGAGGCCGGCATGAACGACATCCTCACCAAGCCCTTCGACGAGAAGCAGGTGGTGACCCTGCTGCGGGCCTGGCTCGGAGATCCTTACTAGGCCACTTCGTCGATCCAGGCCTGCTGGATCGCTTCGAGGATTTTCTCGCCGCAGTGCTTGGGATCGTCGTTGAATCCGGGCAGGGCCATGACCCAGTTGCGCAGATCGACGAAGTTGACCCGCTCGGGGTCCTGGTCGGGATGGGCTTCGGACAGTTCGATGGCGATGTCGTTAACGTCGGTCCATTTCATTTCTTGCTGTGCCCTTCCTTGGCCATGTTGATGCTGTAGCGGGGAATCTCGACCACCAGGGGGGTGTCGGCCACCGCCGCCTGGCAGGACAGGCGGGACTGGGGCTCGAGGCCCCAGGCCTTGTCCAGGAGATCCTCCTCCTCGTCCTCCGCCGGCTCCAGGGACTCGAAACCCTCCCGCACGATGACGTGGCAGGTGGTGCAGGCGCAGGACATCTCGCAGGCGTGCTCGATGGCGATGTCGTTCTCCAGCAGGGTCTGGCAGATGGACTTGCCGGGCTCGGCCTCGATCACGGCGCCGTCCGGGCAGAGCTCCACGTGGGGCAGGACGATAACTTGGGTCACGATTCACCTTCCATCTTGATTTCGTTCACCTTGCGGCCGGCCAGGGCCCGCTTGATACTCTGGTCCATGCGCCGGTGGGCGAACTCCTGGGTCTCGAAACCGAGATCGTCCATGGCCAGGTTGATGAGCCGCCGGTTGTCGCCTTCCATGGCGGCAGCCAGCTTGCCGATGGTCGCCTCGATGCGGGCGATCTCGTCGGCAGACAGGAGATGGGAATCCTCCTGCAGGGCCGCCCGGGTCGCCTCGATCATGCGCTGGGCCTCCACCTGGGCCTCCTTGAGGGCCCGCTGGAAGGCGTCGTCCTTGGCATGTTCCATGGAGTCCTGGAGCATGCCGGCGATTTCGTCGTCGGACAGGCCGTAGGACGGCTTGACGGTAACGCTGGCCTCGACTCCCGTGGTCTGCTCCCGGGCAGTCACCGACAGGAGGCCGTCGGCGTCCACCTGGAAGGTCACCCGGA
Source organism: Rhodocyclaceae bacterium (assembly GCA_035255045.1). Taxonomy (GTDB): domain Bacteria; phylum Pseudomonadota; class Gammaproteobacteria; order Burkholderiales; family Rhodocyclaceae; genus JAGTRP01. The sequence continues at coordinate 15,096 of DATFAA010000117.1, forward strand.
TGCGGGCGGCACCGGCCACCATGGGCGGGATGCCCCGCAACTCGAAGCGTGCCAGGGAGCGGCAGTCGGAGACCAGTTCCCGCTCCCCCTGGACGACGTGGATGGCCATGGCCGTCTGGCCGTCCTTGAAGGTGGTGAATTCCTGGGCCCGGGCCACCGGAATGGTGGAATTGCGGGGAATGACCTTTTCGGTCAGGCCGCCCATGGTTTCCAGCCCCAGGGACAGGGGGATCACGTCAAGGAGCAGCCAGTCGTCCTGGCCGGTCTTGTTGCCCACCAGCATGTTGGCCTGGGTGGCTGCGCCCAGGGCCACGACCTTGTCCGGGTCGAGGTTGGTGAGGGGCTCCTGGTGGAAGAAATCGCCCACTGCCTTCTGCACCTGGGGCATGCGGGTGGCGCCGCCCACCATCACCACGCCCTTGACGTCCTCGGGCCGCAGGCCGGCGTCCCGCAGGGCCTTCTTGACCGCCTGCAGGGTCTTGGAGACCAGGGTCTGGGTGATGCCTGCGAAGACGTCCACATCGAGCCGCAGGTCCACCATTTCGTCGGTGGACAGGCGGGCGGTGATCGGGGCTTCCGGGTGGTAGGTGAGGAATTCCTTGGCTTCCCGGGCCCGGGTCATGAGCAGTCGGGCATCCTGGGGGGACAGGGGCTGGAGGTCCGCCTCCTCGATGGCCCAGCAGAAGATGCGCTGGTCGAAGTCGTCGCCCCCCAGGGCCGAGTCGCCGCCGGTGGCGAGGACCTCGAAGACGCCCTTGGTGAGCTTGAGGATGGAAATGTCGAAGGTGCCGCCGCCCAGGTCATAGACCGCGTAGATGCCCTCCGCCGCATTGTCGAGGCCATAGGCGATGGCAGCGGCGGTGGGTTCGTTGAGGAGGCGGAGGACGTTGAGGCCGGCCAGCTTGGCGGCATCCTTGGTGGCCTGGCGCTGGGCGTCGTCGAAATAGGCCGGCACGGTGATCACCGCGCCCACCAGTTCGCCGCCGAGGGCGGCTTCGGCCCGGGCCTTCAGGCACTTGAGAATCTCGGCGGAAACCTCCACCGGGCTCTTCACCCCGGCGTTGGTCTTGAGCTTGACCATGCCCGGCGCTTCGAGGAAGTCGTAGGGCATGGACTCGACATGGGCGATGTCCTTCAGGCCCCGGCCCATGAAGCGCTTGGCCGAGCTGATGGTGTTCTTGGGGTCGGCGGCCTGGCGCACCTGGGCCTCGTAGCCGACCTCGGTGCCGCCGCCCGGCAGATAGCGCACCACCGAAGGCAGCAGCGGCCGGCCATGCTCGTCGTTGAGGACCACGGCGAGGCCGCTGCGGACCGTGGCCACCAGGGAATTGGTGGTGCCCAGGTCGATGCCGATGGCTAGTTTGTGTTCGTGGGGGGCTGCAGACTCGCCCGGCTCTGCAATCTGAAATAGGGCCATATATTGTTATTCGTCCAGGGACGCCAGGGCGTCGTCGATTTCATGCAACAGTTTCTCGAGGAACATGAGGCGGCGCACCCGGTCGGCGGCCGTCTCGATGTCGCCGGCTTCATCCAGCAGCTGGGTCAATTCGTCGTAGCGGCGGGCGAGGTCACCCTTGAGGCGGTGATAGAGGCGCTCCAGCTCGTGGTGGTCTCGGCCACCCCGGGCCTCGGCCACGGCTTCCCGCCACTCCATCTGCTCCACCAGGAAGTCCGCCGGCATGGCGGTATTGCTTTCGGCCTGCACGTCGTGGCCGGCCAGATGGAGCAGGTACTTGGCCCGCTCCAGGGGCTTCTTCAGGGTCTGGTAGGCCTCGTTGGCCCGGGTCGCCCACTGCATGGAGAGGCGCCGCTCGGCCTCCCCGGCATGGGCGAAGCGATCGGGATGGACCTGGGCCTGGACGTCCCGGTAGCGGGCATCCAGCTCGGACAGATCCAAGGCAAAGGCCCGAGGGAGCTCAAACAAGGAAAAGAAATCAGCGGCGAAATCCACCAGTAGCCTCAAAGCGAAGGCGGGGCTAAGCGCCCCGCGGGCAGACAGTACGACCAGTACGGCAAGCACGGGGCAACGACGCCCCGCCGAGCCGGCCTATACGTTGAAGGATTCGCCGCAGCCGCACTGATCCTTGACGTTGGGGTTGTTGAACTTGAAGCCCTCGTTCAACCCCTCCCGGGCATAGTCAAGCTCGGTGCCGTCCAGGTAGGGCAGGCTCTTGGGATCGACGAACACCTTGATGCCGTGGCTCTCGAAAACCACGTCTTCGGGCGTCACTTCGTCCACGAACTCGATCTTGTAAGCCATGCCGGAACAACCGCTGGTCCGTACCCCGAGGCGCAGGCCGACACCCTTGCCCCGCCGGGTCAGGTAGTTGGAAACGTGCTTAGCCGCTTTTTCGCTCAAGGACACAGCCATAGGTCACTCCCCGTGCTTTTTCTTGTAGTCGGCCACGGCCGCCTTGATGGCGTCCTCGGCCAGGATGGAACAGTGGATCTTCACCGGCGGCAGGGCCAGTTCCTCGGCGATCTCGGTATTCTTGATCTCCAGGGCCTGGTCCACGGTCTTGCCCTTCACCCACTCGGTCACCAGGGACGAGGAGGCGATGGCCGAACCGCAGCCGTAGGTCTTGAACTTGGCGTCCTCGATGACGCCGGCCTTGTTCACCTTGATCTGCAGCTTCATCACGTCGCCGCAGGCGGGGGCGCCCACCATGCCGGTGCCGACGCCTTCGTCTTCCTTGCCGAAGGAGCCGACGTTGCGCGGATTCTCGTAATGGTCGATCACTTTCACGCTGTAGCTCATATCGTTCTCCTTAATGGGCCGCCCACTGGACGGTGTTCAAGTCAATGCCTTCCTGCACCATTTCCCAGAGGGGGGACAGTTCACGCAGTTTTCCGATCTTCTTGTGCAACAGGTCCACCGCGTAGTCGATCTCTTCCTCGGTCGTGAAGCGGCCGATGGTGAAGCGGATGGAGCTGTGGGCCAGTTCGTCTTCCCGGCCCAGGGCCCGCAGCACGTAGGAAGGCTCCAGGCTGGCCGAGGTGCAGGCGGAACCGGAAGACACGGCCAGATCCTTGATGGCCATGATCATGGATTCCCCTTCCACATAGGCGAAGCTCATATTCAGATTATGGGGCACCCGGTGCTCCAGGTCGCCGTTCACATAGACGGCCTGGATGTCCCTGAGGCCGTGCAGCAGGCGGTCCCGCAGCTTGCCGATGCGCTTGTTTTCCTCGGCCATCTCTTCCCGGGCGATGCGGAAGGCTTCGCCCATGCCGACGATCTGGTGGGTGGCCAGGGTGCCGGAGCGGAAGCCCCGCTCGTGGCCGCCGCCGTGCATCTGGGCCTCCAGGCGGATACGGGGCTTGCGGCGCACGTAGAGGGCGCCGATGCCCTTGGGGCCGTAGGTCTTGTGGGCCGAGAAGCTCATCAGGTCCACCTTCAGCTTCTGCAGGTCGATGGCGACCTTGCCGGTGGCCTGGGCCGCATCGACATGGAAGACGACGCCCTTGGCGCGGCAGATTTCGCCCAGTTCCTCGATGGGCTGGACGACGCCGATCTCGTTATTGACCAGCATGACCGAAGCCAGCACGGTGTCGGGCCGCAGGGCCGCCTTGAAGGCTTCCAGGTCCACCAGGCCGTTTTCCTGGACATCCAGGTAGGTGGCCTCGAAACCCTGGCGCTCCATCTCCCGCACCGTATCCAGAACGGCCTTGTGCTCGGTCTTGACGGTGATGATGTGCTTGCCCTTGGTGCCGCCGTAGAAATGGCCGGCGCCCTTGATGGCGAGGTTATTGGATTCCGTGGCCCCGGAGGTCCAGATGATCTCCTTGGGGTCGGCGTTGACCAGGGCAGCGACCTGCTCCCGGGCCTCCTCCACGGCCGCTTCCGCCTCCCAGCCGAAGCTGTGGGAGCGGGAGGCCGGGTTGCCGAATTTTTCCACCAGGTAAGGGATCATTTTTTCGGCCACCCGGGGGTCGACCGGAGTGGTCGCCGAGTAATCCAGGTAAATGGGTAGTTTCATTATTTCCCTCGCTCTCCAATATCAGACGGCCACCGCCGTCAGTCCCTGCAGATGTTCAAGGGTCATCCGCAGGGCGTAAATGAATTCGTCGATCTCTTTCTCGGTATTGGCAGCCCCCAGGCTCACCCGCACCGCCCCCCGCCCCACCTCCGGCGCCACGCCCATGGCCTGGAGCACGTGGGAGGGTTCCGGGTTGGCGCTGGAGCAGGCGGCGCCGCTCGCCACCGCGAATCCGGCCCGGTCCAGTTTACCCACCATGGTCTCGCCGTCGATCCCCCGAAAGGCGAAGTAGCTGGTGTTGGGCAGGCGTTCGACCCCCTGGCCGAAAATGGTCGCGCCAAGGGCCGTCAGGCCTTCCTCCAGGCGGGAGCGCAGGGCTTCCAGATGCCGGGGCAGGCCTTCCAGCCGGGCGGCAGCCAGTTCACAGGCGACGCCGAAGCCGACGATGGCCGGCACGTTCTCGGTGCCCGAGCGCAGTCCGCGCTCATGGCCGCCGCCGGCGATCAGGGGCTGCAACTCCACCCGCTTGTCCACCACCAGGGCGGCGGCGCCCTTGGGGCCATGGACCTTGTGGGCCGACACCGTCATGGCATGGACGCCGGCACTGTTGAGGCGGCGGAAGTCCACCGGCAGCTTGCCCAGCATCTGCACCGCATCGGTGTGGAACCAGGCGCCGCCGGCTCGGGCCGACGCCGCCAGGGCCGCCACGTCCTGCAGCACCCCGGTCTCGTTGTTGGCCGCCATGATCGACAGCAGCCGCGGCTTCTGGGCCACGACGGCGACAAAATCCTCAGGCACGACGCGCCCGGCACCATCGACGGCGATGCGCCGCAGCTGCCAGCCCTGGCGGGCCAGCTGTTCGGCCGGCCGGATCACGCAGGGGTGCTCGACGCCGCTGACGGCAATCAGCCCTGGCTTCAGGGAGGCCGCTGCCCCCTTCAGGAACAGGTTGTTGGCCTCGCTGCCGCCGCTGGTGAACACCACCTCGGTGGCATGGGCGCCGATCGCTGCCGCCACCTGCTGCCTCGCCTCGTCCACCGCGCGCCGGGCCGCCCGCCCGTATTCGTGGCGGCTGGAAGCGTTGCCATGCTGTTCCCTGAGCCAGGGCAGCATCGCTTCCAGCACCGCGGGATCGAGCGGCGTGGTGGCGTTGTGGTCGAGGTAGGCCGGGGCGAACATAGGCTTAGGCGACGGCTGCCGTCCGGTCGCGGCGATTCCGCGGATGGGGGCCGGCGCGGCGCTGGTCTTCCAGCACCGCCACGGTGCTACCGCCCTTCTGCCGCTGGGAAGCCACCAGGTCGCCCAGGGAAACCGAGGACAGGTACTCGTACATCTTGAAATTCAGGGTGGCCCACAGGTCATGGGTCATGCACCGGTGCTCTTCCTGGCAATTTTCCTTGCCGCCGCACTGGGTCGCATCCAGGGGCTCGTCCACGGCGCGGATGATATCGGCCACGGAAACCTGGTTCAGGGGCCGGGCGATGCAGTAGCCGCCCCCCGGTCCGCGCACGCTGTCCACCAGCCGGTGGCGACGGAGCTTGCCGAAAAGCTGCTCCAGGTAGGACAGGGAAATCTGCTGCCGTTCGCTGATGCCGGCCAGGGCCACCGGGCCTTCGTCGCCGCGCAAGGCCAGGTCGACCATCGCCGTCACCGCAAAACGCCCTTTGGTTGTCAATCGCATTGCTCTACTCCTGGGAAATATCCGACCATTTCGGTCAACTATATCGATTCAGGGATCGATTAGTCAACTATTTTACTCAGGTATTTCGGATCGAAATGATCGGTCGGCTGGACCTGTTCGTCGCACTTCACGCCCTGGGCTTCCAGTTCCTTGAGGAGCATGGCGAGCCGCCGGTCGGTTTCGGCGGCATGGTCAAGAAGCCCGTGGATGGCCTTGGTGAGGGGATCGTCCTGGTCGTTGGCCAGGGCATAGGCCGAGAAGCCCATCTTTTCCGCCTGGGCCTGGCGCTTCCTGGCCCGTTCGGAGTCGTCGATGATGCGGGCCGGGTTGCCCACCGCCGTCGCCGCCGCCGGGACGGCCTTGGTCACCACCGCGTTGGACCCCACCTTGGCGCCCCGGCCGATGGTGATGGGCCCCAGAACCTTGGCCCCGGCCCCGATCACCACCCCGTTTTCGAGGGTGGGATGGCGCTTGCCCTTGTTCCAGGACGTTCCGCCCAGGGTGACTCCGTGGTAGAGGGTGACGTCGTCTCCGATGACGGCGGTCTCGCCGATGACCACGCCCATGCCGTGGTCGATGAAGAAGCGGCGGCCGATGGTGGCCCCCGGGTGGATCTCGATGCCGGTAAGGAAGCGGGAGACGTGGGCCGTGAAACGGGCCAGCCAGCGCAGCCGGTGGCCCCACAGCCAGTTGGCCAGCCGGTGCATCATGAGGGCGTGGATGCCCGGATAACAGGTGAGCACCTCCCAGGACGAGCGCGCCGCGGGATCGCGGTCAAAAACCGAACGGATGTCTTCGCGCAGGTGCCGGAACATGACTCAGTTAATCCCCCTATAAATTTTGGGCGAATTGTAGAATACTCGACTGATTTTGTCAGCTATTGTTCAAAAATCAGGATTTCCGGCCGTAGCCGGTCTTCTGCTGGGTGGCGGCGAGGATGCCGCGCAGGATGTTGATCTCGTCCTTCTCCAGCCGCACCCGGCCGAACAGGCGGCGCAGCTTGGGCATCAGCCGGCCGGGTTGGGCCGGGTTGTAGAAGCCGGTGTCAGTCATGACCTGCTCCAGGTGGCCGTACAGGCCCTCCACTTCCTCGTGGGAGGCGGCCGGCGAGGCGAAGGGCGTGGTCCGGTCGGCCACCTCCGGCCGCCCATCGTGGGCCGCCATGCGGGCCTCGTAGCACAGGACCTGGACGGCGGCGCCCAAGTTGAGGGACGTAAATTCCGGATTGGCGGGGATGGTCGCCGCCAGGTGGCAGCGCTGCAGTTCTTCGTTCGACAGCCCCATGGTCTCGTTGCCGAAGACCAGGGCCACCTCGCCGTGTTCAGCTTCCTTCAGGAGTTCGCCCACCGCTTCCCGCGCCTGCTTCGGCACCGGCCCCAGGTCCCGCTGGCGGGCCGACAGGGCGACGGCGAACACCGTGCCGGCCAGGGCCTCGTCGAGGGTGGCGCAGACCTGCGCCGCCGCCAGCACATCCACCGCCCCGGTGGCCCGGGCGTCGGCCTCGGGGTCGGGAAATTGCTTGGGAGTCACCAGGCACAACCGGGACAGCCCCATCACCTTCATGGCCCGCGCCGCCGCGCCGATATTGCCGGGATGGCTGGGGCGACAGAGGACGACGCGAATGCGGGAAAGCAGGTTGGTCGGGTTCATAGTAAAATTGACGTTTTCCTAAATGAAGCGGGCGGCGAGGTATTACCCTGAAGCCGCCCGTTCAGTTCTTTAAGCCATGCATCCTGCCCTGAATATCGCTGTCAAGGCCGCCCGTCGCGCCGGCCAAATCATCAACCGCGCTTCCAACGACCTCGATCTCCTCAAAGTCGCCACCAAACAACCCAACGACTTCGTCACCGAGGTGGACAAGGCGGCCGAAGCGGCCATCATCGAGACCCTGCAGGAGGCCTATCCCAATTACGGCATTCTAGCAGAGGAGTCCGGCGAGACCGCCGGCAAAGGCACGCGGGACGCCGAGTTCCAGTGGATCATCGACCCCCTGGATGGCACCACCAACTTCATCCATGGCCTACCCCAGTATGCCGTCTCCATCGCCCTGGCCAAGGGCGGCGTGGTGGAACAGGCGGTGGTCTTCGATCCCAACCGCAACGAGCTGTTCACCGCCACCAAGGGCGCCGGCGCCTTCCTGAACGAGCGCCGCATCCGGGTTTCCCGGCGCACCAAGCTGCAGGATTCCCTGATCGGCACCGGCTTCCCCTACCGCATGTTCGACAAGGCGGACAGCTACCTGGCCATCTTCAAGGAACTGACCCAGAAGACCGCCGGCCTGCGCCGTCCCGGCGCCGCCGCCCTCGACCTCTCCTACGTCGCCTGCGGCCGCTACGACGGCTTCTGGGAATTCGGCCTTTCCCCCTGGGACATGGCAGCCGGCGCCCTGATCATTTCCGAAGCCGGCGGCCTGGTGAGCGATCTCCAGGGTGAATCCGACTACCTCGGCTCCGGCAATATCGTCGCCGGCACCCCCAAGGTCTTCGCCCCCCTCCTGAAGGTCGTCCAGGGCCACCTCTCGCCGGCCGCGTCCAAAGCCGACTGATCCGGTCAGCATGCTGGCCGATCTCGAAAAACATACGCCCATGATGCGCCAGTACCTGGCGCTCAAGGCCCAGCACCCGAACACCCTGCTTTTCTACCGCATGGGTGATTTCTACGAGCTGTTCCACGACGACGCCGAAAAGGCCGCCCGGCTCCTGGACATCACCCTGACCACCCGGGGCCAGTCGGCCGGCGTGCCCATCAAGATGGCCGGCGTGCCCTTCCACGCGGTCGAGCAGTACCTGGCCCGGCTGGTGAAGCTGGGGGAGTCGGTGGTCATCTGCGAGCAGGTGGGCGACCCGGCCACCAGCAAGGGACCGGTGGAGCGGGCAGTGTCCCGCATCGTCACCCCCGGCACCCTCACCGACGCCGCGCTGCTGGACGACAAGCGGGACAACTGGCTGCTGGCCCTGACCACCAGCCGGCAGACGGCGGGCTTGGCCCGCCTCAACCTGGCCAGCGGCGAGTTCATTCTCACCGAGGTGCCGGTGGAGCAGGTGCCCGCCACCCTGGAACGCATCCGTCCGGCCGAGGTCCTGCTGCCCGAATCCCTGGCACCGGACTTCGCCCTGGAATGCGCCCGCACCCGCCAGCCCGACTGGTATTTCGAATTCGACAGCGCCCGGCGCCTGCTCTGCGACCATTTCAGGATCGCGTCCCTGGCCGGCTTCGGGGCCGAGGGCCTGCGCCCCGCCGTGGCCGCCGCCGGCGCCCTGCTGCAATACGCCCAGGCCACCCAGGCCCAGGCCCTGCCCCATGTCCAGTCCCTGAACGTGGAACTGGAGGGCGCCTACCTCGGCCTCGACACCGCCACCCGGCGCAATCTGGAACTGACCGAGACCCTGCGCGGCCAGCCCAGCCCTACCCTCTTCTCCCTGCTGGACCGTTGCGTCACCAGCATGGGTTCCCGCCTGCTGCGCCATACCCTGCACCACCCCCTGCGGGAGCGGGCCAGCCCGGCCGCCCGGCAGTACGCGGTGGAGGCCCTGCTGGAGGAATACGGCCGGCTGGCCTACGACGTGCGCAAGGAACTCAAGGGCTTCGCCGACATCGAGCGCATCGCCGGCCGCGTCGCCCTCCGGAACGCCCGCCCCCGGGACCTGGCCAGCCTGCGGGATTCCCTCGGCCGCCTGGCCGTCCTGCGGGCTCCGGTGGCCGGCACTGCCGCGCCGCTTCTGGCCGACATTCATGCCGACCTGGATACCCCTGCGGCCACCCTCGACCTGCTGGTGCGCGCCGTCGCCGCCGAGCCCGGGGCCCAGGTGAGGGACGGGGGCGTCATCGCCACCGGCTTCGACGCCGACCTGGACGAACTGCGCTCCCTCAACGACAACTGCGGCGCTTTCCTGGTTGACCTGGAAGCCCGGGAGCGGGAACGCACCGGCATCGCCAGCCTCAAGGTGGAATACAACAAGGTCCATGGCTTCTACATAGAGGTCAGCCACGCCAATGCGGCCAAGGTGCCCGAGGACTACCGCCGGCGCCAGACCCTGAAGAACGCCGAGCGCTACATCACCCCGGAGCTCAAAACCTTCGAGGACAAGGCGCTGTCCGCCCAGGAGCGGGCCCTGGCCCGGGAGAAGGCCCTCTACGAGGAGATCCTCTCCGAGCTGCTCCCTGCCGTGCCGACCTTGCACCGCATCGCCCGGGCCGTCGCCCACCTGGACATGCTGGCGACCTTCGCCGACACCGCCCAGAAATACAACTGGTGCAAGCCGGAATTTTCGGAGGAAATCGGCCTCCATATCGAAGCCGGCCGTCATCCGGTGGTGGAAGCCGAGATGGTCGGGTCGGCCGAGACCTTCATCGCCAATGACGTGCGCTTGGCCGAAAACCGGCGCCTCCTCCTCATCACCGGCCCCAACATGGGCGGCAAGTCCACCTACATGCGGCAGACGGCCCTCATCGCGCTGCTCGCCCACATCGGCAGCTACGTGCCGGCGGGCCGGGCCGTCCTCGGCCCCCTGGACCGCATCTTCACCCGCATCGGCGCCTCCGACGACCTGGCCTCCGGCCGTTCCACCTTCATGGTGGAAATGACCGAGGCCGCCGCCATCCTGCACCACGCCACCGCCAACAGCCTGGTGCTCATGGACGAGATCGGCCGGGGCACCTCCACCTTCGATGGCATGGCCCTGGCCTTCGCCATCCTGCGCCACCTGGTGGAGAAGAATCGCAGCCTCACCCTCTTCGCCACCCACTACTTCGAGCTGACCCGGCTCTCCCACGAGTATTCCGAGCTGGCCAACGTCCACCTGGACGCGGTGGAGCACGGCGAGCGTATCGTCTTCCTGCACGCGGTGGAAGAAGGCCCGGCAAACCAGAGCTACGGTATTCAGGTGGCGGCCCTGGCCGGCATTCCCGGCCCGGTGGTGAAGGCCGCCCGGCGCCAGCTGCGGGAGTTCGAGCAGCGTGCAGCGATCGATCCCCTGCAGCCGGACCTCTTCGCCAGCGCCGAGCCGGAACCGGCCGAACCCGAGCCCCATCCGGCCCTGGAGAGGCTTGCCGCCCTCGACCCGGACAGCCTCACCCCCCGGGAAGCCCTGGATGCCCTCTACGCCCTCAAGGGGCTGGTGCATTGAAAGCCTGGCTGGGGCTGCTTCTGCTGATCTGGAGCGCCCTGGCCGGGGCAGAGACCTGGCGCTTCGCCATCGTCGGCGACACCCCCTACTCCAACTACGAGCGCCAGCAGTTTCCCAAGATGCTGGAAACCATCGCCGAGGCCCAGGTGGACCTGGTGGCCCACATCGGCGACATCAAGTCGGGGGGGGATCGCTGCGACGACAGCCTGTTCGAGGACAGGAAGGCGCTGTTCAACGCCTCCCGCGTGCCCTTCGTGTACGTTGCCGGGGACAACGAATGGACCGACTGCCATCGGGTGTCCAACGGCTCCTACGATCCCGAGGAACGGCTGGCCAAGCTGCGCAGCCTGTTCTGGAGCAGCGACCGTTCCCTGGGGCAGAAACAGATCGCCCTGGAGCAGCAGCCGGGTTATCCGGAGCAGGCCCGCTTCCGCCTGGGGCCGGTACTCTTCGTCACCCTTAACGTGCCGGGTTCGGACAACAACTGGGGCATGACCGACACGCCCCGATCGGAATTCACCGCCCGCAATCCGGCCGTGCTGGCCTGGGTCAGGGAAGGTTTCGCCATCGCCCGCCAGGAGAAGCTGGCTGGCATCGTTCTGCTGATGCAGGCCAACCCGGATTTCAAGAGCTTCGCCCGGGGACTGGGCAATCGGGCCTTCCGCAGCCTGCTGGAAACCCTACGGAGCGAAACCCTGGATTTCCCCGGCCCGGTGCTCCTGGTCCATGGGGACACCCACCATCATCAGATCGATCACCCCCTGCGGAATCCGGAGGGGGAAACCATCGAGCGCTTCACCCGGGTGGAGAGCTACGGCTACCCCTTCATGGGATGGGTGAAGGTCTATATCGACACGGATTCGCCCGGGCTCTTCCGCTTCGAATCCCACCCCTGGCGGGGACGTTAGTCCGAGGTCTAGCCTCAGGCGCACTCCTCGTCGTCGTCGCTGTGCACGTGGCCGTGCCCGATTTCCTCGGCGCTGGCGCCGCGGATGTTGGTGACGGTGCAGGTGAAGACCAGGGCCATGCCGGCCAGGGGGTGGTTGCCGTCCAGCACCACCTTGTCGTCTTCGATGTCGGTGACCCGGTAGATGACGAAATCGTCCTCGTCGGCTCCCTCCGGGGCGCCTTCCAGCTGCATGCCGACCTGGAGTTCCTTGGGGAAGTCCTTGCGCGGCTCGACCTGCACCAGGCTGGCGTCGTATTCGCCGAAGGCCTCGTCGGGCTGCAGCTTGACCTGGATGGACTCGCCCACCTTCTTGCCCTGCAGCGCCTCCTCGATCTTGGGGAAGATGTCGTCGTAGCCGCCGTGCAGGTAGACGATGGGCTCCCGCCCTTCATCCACGACTTCGCCGTCGGGATCGGTGACGTGGTAATCGAGGGTGACGACGGTGTTCTTGGCGATCTCGGTGATCATGAATTCATTTCCTTGACGAGGCGCAGCACGTCCAGTGCGTGGCCCCGGTAATTGACGTTGTAGAGGGCATGCCGGATGACGCCTTCCTTGTCGATGACGAAGGTGGAACGGACCACGCCGTACTTCTTGTGGCCATCCACTTCCTTGGGCTGCCAGACGCCGTACTGCTTGCAGACCACGCCTTCCTCATCGGAGAGCAGTTCTACTCCGATCCCTTCCTTGTCCCGAAATTCCGCATGCTTCAGGCAGTCATCGCGGCTGATGCCGAAAAGCACGCATTCCTCCCGGCCGAAATCGGCCTCGTGATCCGAAAACTCGGTGGCCTCCAGGGTGCAGCACGGGGTCCCGGCCTTCGGATAGAAGAAAAGGACGACGTGCTTTCCTTTGAAGTCCGCCAGGCTCACCGTCTCCATGTCGGCGTCCGGCAGTGAAAATACGGGGGCTTGTTCTCCGGCCTTGAGCAGCATGAATCCTCCTTCTCGCCCTCTGTCGCTGTTGGGGTGCTCCGCGGACGATTCTAGCGGAGCCCGTAAGGGCTGACTACTGCTTGCCGGAGGTCTTTTCGGGAATCTGGACGAAGGTCTCGTCCTGCTTGATCATGCCCAGTTCGAAGCGGGCCCGCTCCTCGATGGCTTCATAGCCCTGCTTGAGGTCGCGGACCTCGGCATCGAGGCCCGCGTTGCGGATTTCCAGGGTCTTGGTGGCTTCCTTCTGCTGCTGCAGAAGACGGTCGTACTCCCATACCTTCAGCCAGCCGCCCTTACCCACCCAGAGGGGGTACTGGAGCAGCCCGATGAGAGCGAGGAGTCCGACCGTCAGCCAACGCATTTAGCGCAGGTTGTAGAAGGTCTCGCGGCCCGGGTAGGAAGCGGTATCGCCCAGGTCTTCCTCGATGCGGATGAGCTGGTTGTACTTGGCGATGCGGTCCGAACGGGACAGGGAGCCGGTCTTGATCTGGCCGGCGTTGAGGCCCACGGCGATGTCGGCGATGGTGGAATCCTCGGTCTCGCCGGAACGGTGGGAGATCACCGCGGTGTAGCCGGCGCGCTTGGCCATCTCGATGGCAGCAAAGGTCTCCGACAGGGTGCCGATCTGGTTGATCTTGATCAGGATGGAATTGGCGACACCCTTCTGGATGCCTTCCTTCAGGATCTTGGTGTTGGTGACGAAGAGGTCGTCGCCGACGATCTGGACGCTCTTGCCCAGGCGGTCGGTGAGGAGCTTCCAGCCTTCCCAGTCGCCTTCGGCCATGCCGTCCTCGATGGAGACGATGGGGAACTGGTCGGCCAGGTTGGCCAGGTAGTCCACGAACTGGGCGGAGGTCAGCTGCAGGCCCTCGCCGGCCAGGTTGTACTTGCCGTCCTTGTAGAACTCGGAGGCGGCGCAGTCGAGGGCGATGAGGACGTCCTGGCCCGGGGTGTAGCCGGCGTTCTCGATGGCCTGCATGATGAGCTGGATGGCTTCGGCGTGGCTGCCCAGGTTGGGGGCGAAGCCGCCTTCGTCGCCGACGGAGGTGGGCAGGCCCTTCTTGTCCAGGAGCTTCTTCAGGGCGTGGAAGACCTCGGCGCCGCAGCGCAGGGCCTCGCGGAAGGAAGTCTGGCTCACCGGCATGATCATGAATTCCTGGATGTCCAGGCTGTTGTTGGCGTGAGCGCCGCCGTTGATGATGTTCATCATGGGCACCGGCATCTGCATGGGGCCGGAGCCGCCGAAGTAGCGGTACAGGGGCAGTCCGGATTCCTCGGCGGCGGCCTTGGCCACGGCCATGGAGACGGCCAGGATGGCGTTGGCGCCGAGGCGCGACTTGTTGTCGGTGCCGTCCAGGTCGATCATGGTCTGGTCGATGAAGGCCTGCTCCTGGGCGTCGAGGCCGATGATGGCTTCGGAGATCTCGGTGTTGATGTTCTCCACTGCCTGCAGGACGCCCTTGCCGAGGAAGCGGGCGGCATCGCCGTCGCGCAGTTCGATGGCTTCGCGGGAGCCGGTGGAGGCGCCGGACGGGACGGCGGCGCGGCCCATGACGCCGCTCTCCAGGAGCACGTCGGCCTCGACCGTGGGATTGCCGCGGGAATCCAGGATCTCCCGGGCTACGACATCAACGATAGAACTCATATTTCTTCCTCTTATCAATAGGTTGAAACAGCTAATAAAGGGTTCTCGCGACCCCTGCGGGGTTGTTCTTCTACTTCAGTTCCTCGAATCCTGCTGCCTTAACCGTCCTGTCCAGGGCCACCAGGGTCGTGAGCAGATTTTCCATTCGACCCAGCGGCCAGCTGTTGGGTCCGTCGGACAGCGCCTTCTCCGGGTGCGGATGGGTCTCCATGAAGAGGCCCGCGATCCCCACCGCCACCGCCGCCCGGGCCAGCACCGGCACGAATTCCCGCTGGCCGCCGGACGACGTGCCCTGCCCCCCCGGCAGCTGGACGCTGTGGGTGGCGTCGAACACCACCGGGCAGGCGGTTTCCCGCATGATGGCCAGGGAACGCATGTCGGAGACCAGGTTGTTGTAACCGAAGGAGGCACCGCGCTCGCACACCATGATGGTGTCCGCGCCACCGTTGGCCTCCTTGGCCTTGGCGACCACATTCTTCATGTCGCCGGGAGCCAGGAACTGGCCCTTCTTGATATTGACCGGCTTGCCGGTGGCCGCCACGGCGTGGATGAAATCGGTCTGGCGGCAAAGGAAGGCCGGCGTCTGCAGGACATCCACCACCGAGGCCACGGCCGAGATGTCTTCCTCGGTATGGACGTCGGTGAGCACCGGCACCTCCACCTGGCGGCGCACTTCCGACAGGATGTGGAGGCCGCTCCCCAGGCCCGGGCCCCGGGCCGACTGGCCGGAACTGCGGTTGGCCTTGTCGTAGGAGGCTTTGAAGATGTAGGGCACGCCGAGGCGGGCGCAGATTTCCTTCATGCGGCCCGCCACCTCGACGCAGAGCTCGAGGGATTCCGCCGTGCAGGGGCCGGCAATAAGGAAAAAAGGCTGGTCTAGACCAGCCTCGAAACCGCAAAGTTTCATTTGGCCTTCTTGCCTTGCTTCTGGGCCAGGGCCGCCTTCACGTAGGAGGTGAAGAGGGGATGCCCCTGGCGCGGATTGGAGGTGAATTCCGGGTGGAACTGGCAGCCGACGAACCAGGGATGGTCCGGCAACTCGATCATTTCGCACAGGTCGGTGCCCGGCGCCCGGCCGGCCACCTTGAGGCCCTTGGCCTCCAGCTCCACCAGCAGGGTGTTGTTCACCTCGTAGCGGTGGCGGTGGCGCTCGGAAATCTCGGCGGCGCCGTAGATTTCCCGGGCCAGGCTGCCCTCGGCCAGCTTGCAGACCTGGGAACCCAGACGCATGGTGCCGCCCAGGTCGGATTCCTCGGTGCGCTTCTCGCGCTTGCCGGTGCGGTCCTGCCATTCGGTGATGAGGCCGATGACCGGGTACGGGGTGTCCCGGACGAATTCGGTGGAGTGGGCTTCCGGCATGCCGGCCACGTCCCGGGCGAATTCCACCACGGCCAGCTGCATGCCGAGGCAGATGCCCAGGTAGGGCACCTTGTTCTCCCGGGCGTAACGGATGGCGGCGATCTTGCCCTCGGTGCCGCGCCGGCCGAAGCCGCCGGGGACGAGGATGGCGTCCATGCCCTTGAGGACGCCGCAGCCGTCCTTCTCGATGTCCTCGGAGTCGATGTACTCGATGTCGATCTTGCAGCGGGTGTGGATGCCGGCGTGCTTCAAGGCCTCGATCAGGGACTTGTAGGACTCGGTGAGATCGACGTACTTGCCGACGAAGGCGATCTTGATCTCGGCTTCCGGATGCTCCAGGGCGTAGATCAGGTTCTCCCAGACCGAAAGGTCGGCGGCCTTGGCCAGGATGCCCAGCTTGTGGCAGACGATCTCGTCGATCATCTGGTCATGAAGCATGCCGGGGATCTTGTAGATGGAATCGGCGTCCAGGCACTCGACCACGGCTTCCGGCATGACGTTGCAGAACAGCGCGATCTTCTTGCGCTCCTCCGCCGGGATGGGGCGATCGGCCCGGCACAGGAGGATGTCCGGGAAGATGCCGATTTCCCGCAGCTCCTTGACCGAGTGCTGGGTCGGCTTGGTCTTCAGCTCGCCTGCCGTGGGGATGTAGGGCAGGAGAGTGAGGTGCATGTAGCAGGTGTTGTTGCGGCCTTCCTCGATGCCCATCTGGCGGATGGCTTCCAGGAACGGCAGGGACTCGATGTCGCCTACCGTGCCGCCGACCTCGACGATGGCCACGTCGGCTCCCTCGCCGCCCCGCTTGACGTAGAGCTTGATCTCGTCGGTGATGTGGGGGATGACCTGGACGGTCTTGCCCAGGTACTCGCCGCGACGCTCCTTCTTGATCACGGACTCGTAGATCTGGCCCGTGGTGAAGTTGTTGCGCTTGGACATCTTGGCGCTGGTGAAGCGCTCGTAATGGCCCAGGTCCAGGTCGGTCTCGGCGCCGTCCTCGGTCACGAACACCTCGCCATGCTGGAAGGGGCTCATGGTGCCGGGGTCGACGTTGATGTATGGGTCGAGCTTGAGGTGGGTTACTTTGATGCCGCGGGATTCCAGAATGGCCCCGAGCGACGCGGCGGCGATGCCTTTGCCCAGAGAGGACACGACACCACCTGTCACAAAAACGTATTTGGTCATGGAAAAACAGGCTGCGGGAAAGCCGAATGATAGCCGAAAACCGCCTCCGGCCTCAAATCCGGCGCCGAGGATGGAGTCATATCAGGCCGCCATAACCGGCTTTTCCGGTTTGTATTCAAGGCCCTCCGGCGCCTCCTTCAGGGAGATCAGGAGGGACAAGAAGGCCGCCACCGTCGGTGCCGGCACCCCGGCCCGCTGCACCAGCACGGTCACCGTCCGGGCCTGGAGGGGCGGCAGGGCATGGACCGAGACATTGGATGCCGCCGGCAGGCAGGCGAGGAGGCTCCTGGGCACCAGGGCCACCCCCATGCCGGCGGCGGCGCAGCCGATCATGGCATGGTAGGAGGACAGCTCGACGAAGCGCTCCGGCACCAGCCCCTCGCTGGCCAGCCAGCTTTCCAGGCGCTGCCGGTAGGCGCAGCCCGGCTCGAAGGTGAGCAGGGTGCGGATCTTGAGGTCGGCAGCCCGGGTCACCGGCGGATGGTCGGCCGCCGCCACCGCCACCAGTTCCTCCTCGAAGACCGGGGTGCTGGCCAGGCGCGGGTCCACCACCGGCCCGGAGACCAGGGCGCAATCGAGGGTGCCGTCGAGGACGTCGGCCACCAGGCCGGTGGTGGCGCCGGTGCGCAGCTCCAGCTGCACCCCCTCGTAGCGCCCGTGGAAGGCGGCCAGCACCGGCGACAGGCGGGCCGCCGCCGTGCTTTCCATGGCCCCCAGCCGCAGCCGCCCCCGGGGCCGGCTGTCGGCCACCGCCGAGCGGGCCTCGGCCGCCAGTTCCAGGAGCCGGCGGGCGTAGTCCTCCAGCACCCGGCCGGCCGGGGACGGAATCAGCTTCTTGCCCTCCCGCAGGAAGAGGGGCACCCCCAGGTCCTCCTCCAGCTGGCGGATGCGGGTGGTGACATTGGACTGGACCCGGTGTAGCTTTTCCGCCGCCCGGGTGATGCCGCCTTCGCGGATGACGGCCTGGAAGATGGCGAGATCGTCGAGATCCATGGTTCTCTTTCAAAGATGGATTCGTTCATATTAATTCATTTTTTAAGAACGAGAAGCTCCTGTAACCTGCGACTGTCCCTTACAGAGAGAAGCACCATGGATACCGCCTCCCATCGCACCGGCTACCTGGCCGCCCTCGGCACCGTCGCCATCTGGACGGGCTTCATTCTCGTCTCCCGCCTCGGGGGCAAGAGCGCCCTCACCCCCTACGATGTCCTCGCCCTGCGCCTGGGCACCGCCGCCCTCCTCCTCGCCCTCTTCGCCGGGCGCCTGCCCGCCGCCGCCTGGCGCGACCTGCGGCTGTGGGCCCTGGCGGCCCTGGGCGGGGTCGGCTACGGCGTCCTGGTCTATTCCGGCTTCAAGAGCGTGCCCGCCGCCCACGGCGCCATCCTGCTCCCCGGGCTGCAGCCCTTCATGATCGCCATCGCCGCCTGGTTCATCGTCGGCGAACGCCCCAGCCCGGCCCGTACCGCCGGCTACGCCGCCATCGCCGGCGGCATCGGCCTCACCGCCGTGCCGGTCATCTCCGGCCAGTGGTCCCCCGCCATGCTGGCCGGCGACGGCCTCATCCTGGCCTCCTCCGCCGTCTGGGCGGTATTCAGCGTCCTCGCCAAGCGCTGGCGCTTCGACCCCTGGCTGCTCACCCGCTTCGTCGCCATCGGCTCGGCGGTGCTCTTCCTGCCCGTCTATTTCGCCGCCCTGCCGAAGGCCCTGGACGCGGCCCCCTGGAGCACCATCCTCTTCCAGGGCCTGTACCAGGGCATCGGCCCCACCATCCTGGCCATGGTCCTCTACCTGAAGGCGGTGGAATCCCTCGGCCCCGCCCGGGTGGGCGCCCTCATCGGCCTGGTGCCGGTGCTGGCCGGCCTCGCCGCCGTACCCCTCCTGGCGGAACCCCTCACCCTCTGGCTGGCCTGCGGCCTGCTGGCGGTTTCCCTGGGGGCCTACCTGGCCTCCCGTCCCATCCCCACCCCAAGGAGCGAACCATGCCCTACGTGAATATCAAGATCACCAATGAAGGCGCCACCGCCGAACAGAAGGCGGAGCTCATCGCCGGCGTCACCAGCCTCTTGCAGCGGGTGCTGAACAAGAATCCCCAAACCACGGTGGTGGTGATCGAGGAGGTAGCCACCGACAACTGGGGCATCGGCGGCGAGACCATCACCGTCCGGCGGGCCCGCGGCGGCTAGTGGAAGTCCCGGCTGGCCACGGCCAGCCGCCCCAGCCAGTGGGAGAGGTCCACCAGGCGCTTGGCCACCAGGTGCACCACGTCGCCCTCCCGCTGGAGCTGGCCGAAGATGCCCAGGAGCCGGGCCTGCAGCACCTCCCGGCGCTGGCGCTCGGCAAGGTGGGGATGGACCACGGCGTTGATGAGGCCGGTCTCGTCCTCCAGGGTCACGAACATGATGCCGCTGGCGGTCCCCGGCCGCTGGCGGCAGGTGACGATGCCGGCGGCGCGGATCAGGGCCCGGTCCCCGGCACTTTTCAGGTCGGCGGCAGAAACGAAGCGCCGGGCCGCCAGGTGGGAGCGCAGCAGGGTCAGGGGATGGCGGCGCAGGGTCAGCCCCAGGCTGCGGTAGTCGGCCACCAGGTTCTCCCCTTCCCCCGGGACCGGCAGCTCGGCGGGGATTTCCGCTGAAATGGGAATCCCGTCGAACAGGTCCCCCTGCACCGCCGTGGCACTCGCCGCCCAGGCTGCCTGCCGGCGGTGGCCGGCGAGGCCGGCTAAAGCATCGGCGGCGGCCAGGAGGTCGAGGTCCCGCTGGGGCAGCCGGGAGCGGCCTGCCAGGTCGGCCACATCCCGGAAGGCGCCGCCCCGCCGCGCCGCCACGATCTGCTCGGCCGCCCCCTGGCGGAAGCCGGAAATTTCCCGCAGGCCCAGGCGCACTTCCCCCGCTGGCGTCACTTCGCTGTCCCAGGCGCTGGCATTGACGTCGGGGGGCAGCACGTCGACCCCGTGCCGGCGGGCATCCTGCACCAACTGGGAAGCCGGATAGAAGCCCATGGGCTGGCTGTTGAGGAGGCCGCACAGGAAGGCCGCCGGTTCGTGGCACTTGAGCCAGGCCGAGATATAGACCAACTCGGCGAAACTGGCGGCGTGGCTCTCGGGAAAGCCGTATTCGCCGAAGCCCTGGATCTGGGCGAAGATGCGCCGGGCGAAGCTCTCCGGCAGGCCGCGGGCGGTCATGCCGCCGACCAGCTTTTCCTCGAACTCCTGGAGGCCACCCTTGCGCTTCCAGGCGGCCATGGAGCGGCGCAGGCGGTCGGCCTCGCCGGGGGTGAAGCCGGCCGCCACCACCGCCAGCTGCATGACCTGCTCCTGGAAGATGGGGACGCCGAAGGTGCGCTCCAGCACCGCATCCACCGCCGGCGAGATGGGCTCGATGGCCTTGGGGTTGCGCCGGTTCTTGAGGTAGGGATGGACCATGTCCCCCTGGATGGGGCCCGGGCGGACGATGGCCACCTCCACCACCAGGTCGTAGAACCTGCGGGGCTGGAGGCGGGGCAGCATGGCCATCTGGGCCCGGGATTCGATCTGGAAGACGCCGACGGTGTCGGCGGCGCAGATCATGTCGTACACCGACCCGTCCTCCCGGGGCACATCCTGCATCCGGAAGGACCGGCCCCGGCGGCTGCCGATAATGTCCAGGGTACGCCGGATGGCGGTCAGCATGCCCAGGGCCAGCACATCCACCTTGAGGAGACCGACGGCGTCGAGGTCGTCCTTGTCCCACTGGATGACGCTGCGCTCCGCCATGGCGGCATTCTCGATGGGCACCAGGCGGGACAGGGGCCCCCGGGAGACGACGAAGCCCCCGACGTGCTGGGTGAGGTGGCGGGGGAAGCCCCGCAGGGCCTCGGCCAGGATCAGCCACTTGGCGACCCGGGGGGATTCGGGGTCGAGGCCCTGCTCCCGGAAGCGCTCCGGCAGCTGCTCCCGCTGGTCCCACCAGGCCAGGGAGGATGTGAGGGCGTCGATCTGGGCGAGGCCGAAGCCGAGGGCTCGGCCGGCGTCCCGCAGGGCTCCCTTGGTGCGGTAGGTGATGAGGGCCGCCGCCAGGGCTGCCCGCTCCCGGCCGTACTTGCCGTAGATGTACTGGATCACCTCCTCCCGCCGCTCGTGCTCGAAATCCACGTCGATGTCCGGCGGCTCGCCCCGCTCCTTGGAGATGAAGCGCTCGAAAAGCAGGCAGGAGCGGGCCGGGTCCACCTCGGTGATGCCGAGGACGTAGCACACCGCCGAATTGGCCGCCGAGCCCCGGCCCTGGCAGAGGATGTCCCGGCTGCGGGCGAACTTGACGATGTCGTACACGGTGAGGAAATAGGCCTCGTAGCCCAGTTCCGCGATGAGGGCGAGCTCGTGCTCGATCTGGTCCCGCACCGCCGGCGGCGCGCCCTCCGGGTAGCGGACCGGGAGCCGGCGCTCGACCTCGGCCCGCAGCCAGGAGGCCGGAGTCTCCCCGGCCGGGACGATCTCCTCGGGATACTCGTAGCGCAGCTCGTCCAGGGAAAAGTCGCAGAGTTCGGCGATGGCCAGGGTTTCCGCCAGGAGCTCGGGGGGATAGAGGCGGGAAAGCCGCAGCCGGGAACGCAGGTGGCGCTCGCCGTTGGGATAGAGGGCGAAGCCCGCCTCGAACACGGTGGTCTTGAGGCGCAGGGCGGTGAGCACGTCCTGGAGGGGCCGCCGGGCCCGCACGTGCATGTGCACATCCCCCGCCGCCGCCAGGGGCAGGCCACACCCGAGCGCCAGCTGGCGCAGGTCGAGGAGGCGCCCGGCGTCGTCGGGGCCGCAGTGGAGCTCGGCGGCGATCCAGGCCCGGCCGGGGAAGCGCCGGGCCAGCCAGAGGCCGTCCTCGGGGTCCGGCTCCCGGCCCGGCACCCACAGGGCCAGGCAGTCGGGCACGGCGCCACTGGGGCCGAAGCCCTCCAGATCGCCCCGGGCGAGGGAATAGCTGCCCTTCTGGGCCCGTCGCCGGGCCAGGGTGATGAGGGCGGAAAGATTGCCGTAGCCGGCCCGGTTGCGGGCCAGGAGGACGAGCTTGAGGCCGTCGGCCAGGGTGAATTCGGAACCGACGAGGAGCTTCAGCCCTACCTCCTTGGCCGCCTGGTGGGCCCGCACCACCCCCGCCAGGGAGCATTCGTCGGTCAGGGCCAGGGCAGCATAGCCCTGCTCCTTGGCCCGCCACACCAGTTCCTGGGGATGGGAAGCCCCGCGCAGGAAACTGAAATTGGACAGGCAATGGAGCTCGGCATAGGCAGGCAGGCTCACGCGAAGACCCCGTGCAGGAACCAGCCTTCGGCATTGCGGAAAACCCAGAGGCGCTGGCCGTGGTCGTTGCCGGCCACGAAGTAGTCCCGCCGTACGTCCCCGGCGGCCTCGCCCCCCTCCTCGCCCCCCTCCTCGCCTCCCTTTTCCCCCTCATCCCACCAGCCGCTTTCCAGGCGCTCCGGCCCCGCCAGCAGGAGCAGGCCGCCGCCCCAATGGGGCCGCCCGGCCACTTCCGGCAGCAGCCGCGGCACCGGCAGCAGCCAGAGGGGGCGGGCCCCGGGCCGGAAATTGGGAGCCGGGGTGCTGCCCTGGGGCTCGGTGCGCCCAGTGGCGCACTCGGGGCGGTAATCCGGTTCGGCCGTGAGGGTGTAGACCCGGTCGTCCCCCAGGCGGGCCCGCAGGCGCTCCAGGCTGCACAGGGCGTTTTCCACCTCGGTGCGTTCGCCGGCGAAAAGGGGGGCACTGGCGCCGGCTTGGGCGACCACATCGTCCGCCCGCAGGGCCAGGCCCAGGGCCGGCGCCGGCAATTCGAAGCTGGCCAGGCGTTCCCGCAGCAGCCGCACGAGACGCCCCTCGTCCCGGGTGGCCGCGGCCGGCCGCAGGGCGACCTCGGCCTTGCCGCCGCCATCCAGGTCCAATTCCAGGATGCAGGCGGCCACGGCGGCGCCCCGGGCGGCCAGCCAGCCCCCCAGGGCGGCCAGCAGGCGCTGGCCGGCGAAAACCAGCATGGGCGCCGCCTCCACCTTGGCGGGCAGTTCCAGGGACATGGCGAATTTTTCCGGGAAGGAGAACCAGGGCCGGGGGTCGGGCACCTCCCCCCGGGCCCGGGCCAGGTCGGCCACGGTTGGGCCGCCCACCCGGCGGGCCAGCTCGGCCCGGGGCAAGGCCATGACTTCGGCCAGGGTCTTCAAGCCGAAGGCGGTCAGGCGGTTGAGCGCCGTCGCCCCCCAGGCCGGAATCGAACAGGGCAGCCCGGCCAGGGACTGGTGCAGGGCCGGCAGGTCCATGCACACGGCCCCGTCCCGGCCCCAGGCCAGCCAGGTGGCTCCCAGGGGGGTGGGCGCCACGGCGGTGCTGACGGTGAAACCCTGCTCGGCGGCGGCACCGCGCACCCGGCGGTGGAGGGCGGCCAGCCCGCCGAAGAGGCGCAGGCAGCCGCCGATCTCCAGCAGCAGGGTGGATTCCGGGACGATGCTGACCTGGGGCGTGAATTGCCCCGCCCAGCAGGCGAGGCTATCCAGGGCCACCGCCTCCCGGGCCGGCTGGCGCTCGAACACGGCCAGATCTGGGCTGAGGCCGAGGGCGCCGGACAGGCGCATCCCCGCTCCGACCCCGGCCTCCGCCGCCGCCCGGTCGGCGACCACGATCCTGCCCCGCACCACGGCGGCGGCCGGTTTCCCGGCCGGCTGCGCCTCAGACGTGCAGCGACAGTTCAGGGCTTCGAGGGGCAGCAGCGGGAAATGGAGCGCCAGCCATAGCATGGTTTCTCCTGCCGGGACGAAGGATCGGGAGCGGGCGCCAGCCCGCCATGGGCCGGCCCCGGCGCTTGAGGATGCGTACAGCCAGCCCTTCCGCCCCGGTGGACAGCATGAGCCGCAGGGGCGCGGGGGACGGCTGCCGGGCCACGGCCTGGGAGCGCCAGACGAAGGCCAGGGTGCGGCTGCCCTCGGCCGCCACCTGCAGGCGGCGCAGGGTACGGGCATCTCCTTCCCGGCCCGGCCAGGCGAGGACGGCGGCAAAACCGCCGCCGGCCAGCAATTGCTCGCAGCTCCAGGCGGCCTGCTCCCGGGCCTCCACCACCAGGAGGCGGCCGAGGTCGATGCCGGCGGCCTGCCAGGCCGGAGCATGGGGAAGGAAGGGCGGCGCCACCAGGGCGATCCAGCCGCCGGCCCCGGACAGGCTGGCGAGGGCGGGCTGGAGCAGGGAAAGCTCGCCGATGCCGCTTTTTTCCATGAGGAATTCGGTCAGTTCCCCCTGGGGCCAGCCGCCGCCGGGAAGCTCGGCATCCAGTTCCGGGTAGCCGCTGGCGACCCCTTCCCTGGTCAGGCGGGCCAGGGCGTCGCCACGCCAGACGTCGCCCCGGGCGAGGATATCCGGCAGATTCGCCGGCAGATTCGCCGGCAGATTCGCCGCCAGGCTGGCGGCCGGCTGCGGCCGGCTCATGGGAAGCTGGTCATGGTGCCGCGGATGAGACCGACGGCGATGCCCTCGATGGCGAAGTCGACCCGCTCCGGATCCACGACGATGGGTTTGAAATCGGGATTTTCGGCGATGAGCTCGACGTAGCCGTTCTGGCGCTTCAGGCGCTTGACCGTCACCTCGTCGGCCAGGCGGGCGACCACGATCTGGCCGTCCCGGGCCTGCTGGGTGCGGTGCACCGCCAGAAGGTCGCCGTCGAAAATGCCGGCGTCGATCATGGACAGGCCCCGCACCTTGAGGAGGAAGTCGGCCCGGGGGGAAAAGAGATGGGCGTCGAGGGCATAGCGGCCCTGGACGTTTTCGACGGCCAGGATGGGCGAGCCGGCGGCGACGCTGCCGATGAGGGGCAGGCCGAGTTGCTCCACCAGGCGGATGCCCCGGGCCGAACCGGGCTCCAGGACGATGGCGCCCTTCTTGGCCAGGGCCTTGAGGTGATCCTCGGCGGCGTTGGGGGAAGCGAAGCCGAAGGCCCGGGAAATTTCCACCCGGGTGGGCGGCGCCCCGAGCACTTCGAGGGTGTTTCTGATGAAATCGAGAATTTCCTGTTGCCGGGGCGTGAGCTTCATGGCCATGTCCTCCAATCCGATGACTGTATTTTTATACAGCATTCGGAAAATAGCAACCGCAATTGGATATGGGGTCTCCTCCCCAATCCAAATCTCACGCATAATGGAAATCGCGACGTCATATACGGAGCGCCCCCCCGCGGAGACGCCATGCTCACCAGAACGGAAAACCTCCCCCAGCTATTCGACCACGCCGACCGGCTCGCCGTCCTCGGCGGCACCTCGAGTCTGGAGGAGAAGCTCACCTTCCTCCACCACTATCTGCGGGAGACGCTCCCCTGCATCGACCGGGTGGCGGTGGCCCTCTACGACCCGGCCACCGACATACTGAAGACCTACGCCCACTCCAGCCTGGGGGACAATCCCCTGCCCCACTACGAAAGCCGGCTGGCGGACAGCCGGACCCTGAGCGAGGTGGTAGCCCGCCGCCAGCCCCGGGTGATCAACGACATCGCCCTCGTCAATGCCGAAAGGGCCCACGCCAAGCGCATCCGCAAGCAGGGCTACGGGGCCAGCTACACCCTGCCCATCCATCGCAACGCCGTCTTCCTGGGCCTGATCTTCTTCAATTCCTACCAGGCCAATGTCTTCGACGAGGGGGCCCTCCACCACCTGGACCTCCTGGGGCATCTGCTCGCCCTTTCCATCATCGACCACCTGACCACCGCCCGTAACCTGGTGGCCAGCGTGCGGGCCGTGTCCACCCTGGCCCAGCACCGGGACCTGGAGACCGGTGCCCACCTGGAGCGGGTCTCCCACTACAGCCGCCTCATCGCCCGCACCATCGCCCCCAAGTACGGCCTCGACGACGTCACCATCGAGCACATCTTCCTGTTCTCGCCCCTCCACGACATCGGCAAGATCGGCATCCCCGACAGCATCCTGTTCAAGCCCGGCAAGCTGACCGACGAGGAATTCGCCACCATGAAGCGCCATCCGGAACAGGGGGCGCGCATGATCAACGCCCTGCTCGAGCACTTCGATCTCCTCAAGATGCCCCAGGCCGACCTGCTGCGGAATATCGCCCTCTACCACCACGAGACCCTGAACGGCCAGGGTTACCCCTTCGGCCTGCAGGGTGACGAAATCCCCCTGGAATCCCGGGTCACGGCCGTCGCCGACATCTTCGACGCCCTCACCAGCACCCGCCCCTACAAGCAGGCCTGGAGCAACGACGAAGCCTTCGCCCTGCTCACCGAACTGGCCGGGGACCGCCTCGACCACGACTGCGTCAACGCCCTGATCCAGCAGCGGCTGGAGGTGGAGAAGATCCAGGCCAGCTTCGCCGAGGACAAGCTCGGCTAGTCGCTGGGAAGCTCGATACCCTTGAGCTTGCGGTAGAGGTCCACCGCGTAGGAATCGGTCATGCCGGCCACGAAGTCGGCCACCTGCAGCAGCCGCACGTAGGGATCGGGGTCCGGCTCGCCGCCGTAGCCCAGGAACTGGGACGGCAGCAGCTTGAGGAGCATGCGCTCCCGGGCGGTCTTGGGGCCGTGCCCGGCTCCGGCCTCGACGGCGGTGGCGAAGAGGGACAGCAGCCCCCCCAGGACCTCGAAGCCCGCCGTTTCGATCTCCAGGGCCGGCCGCGCCACGTAGATGGATTCCTTGGCCACGTGCAGCACCGCCTGGAGGGGGACGGCCAGGGGCGAGCGCTCCAGGAGTTCGTCGTCGAAGCTGCCGTCCAGGATGCTTTCCTCGTTTTCCAGGAAGACCGCCGCGGCGCTCTCCAGGAGCCGGCCGATGGCCTTGGCCCGCAGGTATTCCAGGCGCTCCTTGGGATCGGAGAGGCGCTCCAGGCGCCCGCCGCTGACGCTGTCGCCGGCGATGTCGGCAAGCAGCAGTTCGGCCGTGCCATAGGGCACGAAGCCCAGGCTGGCGGAGTCCTCCAGGTCCACGATCTGGTAGCAGGTGTCGTCGGCCACTTCCACCAGGAAGGCCAGGGGATGGCGGCGCCAGGCGACGCCCGGCACCCGCTCCACCAGGCCGGTGGCCGCCGCCACCCGGCGGAAGGATTCGGCATCCTGCTGGAAATAGCCGAATTTCCTGCCGCTCTTGCCGTCCAGTTCGGCCACCAGGTGGGAAGGCCGGGGATACTTGGTGAAGCTCGCCAGCACCGCCGAGGTGAGCTGCAGGCCGGGGTTGGCCGGGCTCTGCAGGCGGGTGACGATGCGGAAGCCCTGGGCATTGCCCTCGTAGCGCTCGAAATCGGCCCGCTGGGCGGGGGTGAAGTCGTGGCGCTCCAGGAGGCCGGAATTCTTGAACCACTCCCGGATGGCGTCCTCGCCGGCATGGCCGAAGGGCGGATTGCCAATGTCGTGGGCCAGGCAGGCGGCGGCGACGATGGCGCCGAAATCGGCGGCGTCCACATGCTCGAGGCCGTGGCGTTCGATGATTTCCCGGCCGACCACGGTCCCCAGGGAGCGGCCGACGCAGCTCGCCTCCAGGCTATGGGTCAGGCGGGTGCGGACGTAGTCGCTCCTGGACAGGGGGAAGACCTGGGTCTTGTCCTTCAGGCGCCGGAAGGCGGAGGTGAAGACGATGCGGTCGTAGTCCTGCTGGAAGGCGGTACGCTCCCGCGCGCTGGGAGCCGACCCGGCACCGAGCCGGTCGGCGGAAAGGAGTTGTTGCCAGCGAGCCTTGAGGGTCATGGTCGTCCGAGACGAAGATCAGCCGATCATTGTAGTCCCCGCCTCAAGCCGCCTCCAGGGCCGCCCGGACGCGCTCCGGCAGGGGCACCGACTTGCCGGTGGCGGTGTCCATCCAGACAATCTTGGCGGCGCCCTCGGCGTAGAGGGTGTCGTCCCCCTCCAGGCGCATCTCCACGTAGGTGGGGATGCTGGAGCGCCCCAGGTGGCCGATGTAGGTGCGCACCTCCACGGTGCCGGGGTAGTTCATGGGAATGAGGAAGGTGCAGCTGGCGTTGATGATCACCGGGGCGTGGCCGCCGGGCCGCACGGCGATGTCCAGGTCCTCCAGCCACTCGACCCGGGCCTGTTCCATGAAGCGGAAGTAGATGGTGTTATTGACGTGACCGTAGGCGTCCATGTCGCCCCAGCGAATGGGGACGAGCGTCTTGTGGATGAGCTTCTTGTGATGTTCCATGTCCTTGTTTTTCCTCAGGGGTTGATCTCCCGGTATCCATAC
The DNA here is from genome assembly GCA_035255045.1 of Rhodocyclaceae bacterium. Lineage (GTDB taxonomy): Bacteria > Pseudomonadota > Gammaproteobacteria > Burkholderiales > Rhodocyclaceae > JAGTRP01. The sequence goes on from DATFAA010000117.1 coordinate 43,125, forward strand.
TGTACCGTATTGTTTACAGCACGACAACATAGGTGAGGGGAAGATGGAACGGGAAGCGATGGAATTCGACGTAGTCATCGTGGGCGGCGGCCCCGCCGGGCTGGCGGCGGCCATCCGGCTCAAGCAGCTGGCCACCGAGCAGGACCGTGAGATCTCGGTCTGCCTGATCGAGAAGGGAGCCGAGATCGGCGCCCACATCCTCTCCGGTGCCGTCATGGACCCCCGCGCCCTCACCGAGCTCCTGCCCAACTGGAAGGAGGAGGACGCCCCCCTCAACGCCCCGGTGAGCGAGGACCGCTTCTTCATCCTCAGCGAGACCGACGGCTTCCGGATCCCCAACTGGCTCCTGCCCCGCTGCTTCCACAACGAGGGCAATTACGTCATCTCCCTGGGCAATGTCTGCCGCTGGCTAGGCCAGCAGGCGGAGGCCCTGGGGGTCGAGATCTACCCCGGCTTCGCCGGCGCCGAGGTGCTGTTCGACGAGAACGGCGCGGTGAAGGGCGTCGCCACCGGCGACATGGGGGTGCTGAGGAACGGCGAGCCCGGCCCCAACTACCAGCCGGGCATGGAACTCCACGCCAAGTACACCTTCTTCGCCGAAGGTTGCCGCGGCCACCTGGGCAAGCAGCTGGAGGCCAAGTTCGACCTCCGCAAGGGAGCCGAGCCCCAGACCTACGGCATCGGCATCAAGGAGCTGTGGGAGATTCAGCCGGAGCACCACCAGACGGGTCTCGTCATCCACACCGGCGGCTGGCCCATGGCGCCCGACACCTACGGCGGCGGCTTCCTCTACCACCTGGAGAACAACCAGGTGGCGGTGGGCTTCGTGGTGGGCCTGGGCTACACGAACCCCTACCTGTCCCCCTTCGAGGAATTCCAGCGCTTCAAAACCCATCCCAAGATCCGCGGCTTCTTCGAAGGCGGCAAGCGCATTTCCTACGGCGCCCGGGCCCTGACCGCCGGCGGCCTCCAGTCCCTGCCGGAACTGGTCTTCCCCGGCGGCGTGCTGGTGGGGGACGACGCCGGCTTCCTCAACGCCGCCCGCATCAAGGGCTCCCACTGCGCCATCAAGACCGGCAGCCTGGCGGCGGAAGCCTGCTTCGCCGCCCTGGTGGCGGACCGCAGCCGCGACCGCCTGGACGCCTACCCGGAGGCCTTCCGCCGCAGCTGGCTGTACGAGGAGCTGCACCAGGCCCGCAATTTCAAGCCCTGGATGGCCAAGGGCCTGACCCTGGGCTCCCTGATGTTCGGCATCGACCAGATCGTCTTCCGGGGCAAGGCTCCGTGGACCCTGCACCACGGCGCCCCCGACCACGCCAAGCTGAAGCCGGCCGCGGCCTGCCAGCCCATCGCCTACCCGAAGCCGGACGGCACCCTCACCTTCGACCGCCTGTCGTCGGTCTTCCTGTCCAACACCAACCACGAGGAAGACCAGCCCTGCCACCTGCAGCTGAGGGACCCCGCCATCCCCATCGCCGTCAACCTGGCCCGCTACGACGCACCCGAGCAACGTTATTGCCCGGCCGGAGTCTATGAGATCGTGCGGGACGAGAACGGTGAGAATCCTCGTCTCCAGATCAACGCCCAGAACTGCGTCCACTGCAAGACCTGCGACATCAAGGACCCCACCCAGAACATCAACTGGGTGACGCCCCAGGGCGGCGAGGGACCGGCTTATCCCAATATGTAGAAGGGATGCCGCGGCGCAGCAAGTGGTCAGACAAATCCGATATAATCGCCCGGCTATTACCCAACGGGAGGACTTATGGGCTTTCTTGCAGACAAGAAAATCCTGATTACCGGTCTGCTATCGAAGCATTCCATCGCCTATGGCATCGCCAAGGCCTGCCATCGTGAAGGCGCCGAGCTCGCCTTCACCTATCAAAACGAGCGTTTCGAGGATCGCGTCAGGAAGTTTGCCAACGAATTCGGCAGCGAACTGCTTTTCCCCCTCGACGTCGGCAGCGACGAGCAGATCACCAACCTGTTCGCCGAGCTGGGCAAACACTGGGACGGCCTCGACGGCCTCGTCCATTCCATCGCCTACGCCCCCTCGGAAGCCATCGAGGGCGACTTCCTGGAGGGCATGTCCCGGGACGCCTTCCGCATCGCCCACGAGATTTCGTCCTACAGCTACCCGGCCCTGGCCAAGGCGGCCCGGCCGCTGATGCAGGGCCGCAGGGCGGCGCTGCTCGCCCTCTCCTACCTGGGCGCCGAGAGGACCATGCCCAACTACAACACCATGGGCCTGGCCAAGGCCAGCCTCGAGGCGGCCACCCGCTACCTGGCCTTCTGCCTCGGCCCCGAGGGCATCCGCGCCAACGCCATTTCCGCCGGCCCGATCAAGACCCTGGCGGCCTCCGGCATCGGCAACTTCGGCAAGCTGCTGTCCTACAACGCCCACCACGCGCCCCTGCGCCGCAACGTCACCATCGAGGAAGTCGGCA
>DATFAA010000118.1:0-19427 GCA_035255045.1 Rhodocyclaceae bacterium
AATCTATAGGTAATCTGGTTACCGTTATCTACAGTTATTTTCTCGTTTTAAAACAACCAATAAAATCAAGTAGATATAGAAATGTTACTGTTTTGGTTACCTTAAGTTACCAATGAACAGTAATATGGAAAATCATTAACTATCAATTAGTTGAGAACTGTTTAGATCATCTATTACCGATGTTACTGTTTTCTTGTACCCCCATACCAAGAATCCGGTAGCGGCTTCTGCTGAAGTAAAGCGACTGGGTGCATGCCCAGGGCGCATCGATCTGCATGAACTCCCCTTCCAGAGTTTGTCCATACAAGCCAAGAGCTAGGCTTGATTGGTACCTTCTGCACGTGTGCATGCTTTCCCACCCATAAAGCGGGCGGGCGGGGCGGGGTCCCGACTGCGCGCGGATGGTCGGTATTGCCTATTTTTTAGGCAAAAGTTAATTGGGGTATGCCGGATACATCAGATAGAATCTAGGCTGTTACACATAAACAAAGGGAGTAAGGATGAAAGCCGTGTTCAAGTGGGTAGGTATCGTGTTCTTTGCGCTTGTCGTCATCGGGATGTTCGCCGGCGGCGGGAAGAAGGATGGGGGGAATGCGACTGCCGCCGTTGAATCAGAGCCGGCCAAGGCACGCGAGGTCGTGAAGATCAGTGCTGGTGAGCTGTTCAAGTCATACGATGACAATGAAGTTGCCACCGATGAGCGATTCAAGGGTAAGGATGTCCTGGTTACCGGAACCGTTCAGGCAATCGACAAGGATGCCTTCGACAACATCGTCATCAACTTCCGAACCAGTAATGAGTTCATGCCCGCTCACATGAAGATGAAGGACACTGAAAAGGCCGCAGCCATCGCCCTCAAGAAGGGTAATAAGTCCGCTGTTCAGTGCCAGAAAATGGGCCGCATGATGGGCTCGCCGTTCGGTAACGACTGCGTTTTCGTATCGGGATCTTGATCTTGAATAGGTCGAGCGCTTACCTGGGCGCCTAAATGCAACAAGGGCCGCATTGCGCGGCCCTTTTCTTTTGTGGTTTGGCGGTGGCTAGGCCCCGGGGGACTGCCTGGCCAGCTCGTAGGGCTTGAAGCGGATCACCTCTTGCCCGATCCAGTCGTTGAGTTCCATCAGGCGCTGCTGCAGGGGGGCGATTTCGTTGGCGGAGAAGACCGCCGCGGCCTTTTCGGCGTCGCCGAAGCCGCCGGTGTTGTGGGGGATGATGCCCATGAGCTGGGGCGGTACCCGGTGGGCGGCCAGCTGGTCGTCCCGGGTGACGTTTTTGATGTTCATGAACTCGTCCTTGGCCGCCACCTCGGCCACCGGGATCAGCTGGATTCCGTCCTTCTTGCCGTTGGGGGCGTACATGAACAGGTTGCGGAAATTGCCCGGGCCCTTGCTGCTGCGCAGGGCCTCCCGCAGGTTGTCGATGTCCTTCTGCTCCTGGACCGCGTCGGTCATGTAGAGGATGAATCCGGCATGGCTGCCGTTGGTGTAGTAACGGCGGCGGAACAGGGTGGCGGATTCGTTGAGCCAGGCCGACTGCAGGGCCGGGATGTATTCCGGCAGGCCGTAGATCTCCTGGTTGATGTCCGGCTCCATGAGGTGGAACACCGAGCCCTTCTTGAATTCGTGGTCGTCCTGCCAGCCTCGCCAGAAGAAATAGGTCTCCAGGTCCAGCCCCCGGCGCGTGTAGCGGGCCAGGGAAGGCTTCAGGGCTAGGGGCCGGCCGGTCATCGAATCTTGGCGCTCCAGATAGGAGTTACCGAAAACGATGAACTCCATAGCGAAGCGGGAAAAATCGGTGCGGGACAGCAGCGGGTGGGGCACATAGCAGGACGTGAGGATGTTGCGCTTCACGTACATCGGGCTGGAATGATGCACCGTGGCCCGGGCCGTCTTGGCCAGGCCATCCAGAGAGATGGGCGGCTCGTACCACTTCCCCGCCTTGGTGCACTCCAGATAATCCAGAATTTCCCGCTTATCCAGCACCGCCTCCGGATCGCCGAAGCTAAAGGCCTCGGCCTTGGCCTGCTGCGCATCTGCTGGAACAGGGGCCGGTACATCCGCGGTGGATTGAGCGGCGAAATCCCGCCGCTGGGTTTTGCGCTTGCTCATCAGGAAATCTCCATGAAGCTCGAATTGGAATGGTTCGCCCCTTCCAGGGGCTCGTTATGCAGGGCGTGCATGGTCGCCCAGGCCAGATCCGCGTGGCTGATCTCTTCCGATCGGCCGGCCTCGAAAGTGATTTGGCGGCCGCTGGGGGTGGTGGTCTTCTTGATGGCCATGAAGGAGGCGGCCATGTCCGTCCAGCCAGCGTCGAACTCCAGCCGTCCCTTGTTGATCACGTCCTTGGCCTTGAGCACCAGGCGCACCTTCACGTCCGGGCTGTACTGGAAGGCCCGGGCCGCCGGGAAAAACTGCTTCACCAGCTGATAGACCCCCTGGCCGATGCCAGTGGTGTCGATGCCTATGTAGGTCACGTTGTAGCACTCGGTCACCTTGCGGATCCGCTCCGCCTGGCCATCGAAGTCCATGCCCTTGAAGCTCACTCGGTCCAGGATGCGGAACTTTCCCCCGGGCACCAGGGGCGGGGCCACCACCACAAGGGCAGCAGAATCGCCGGTATGGGATGGGTCATAGCCCACCCACACCTCACGCCAGCCCAGAGGCCGCAAGGCGAAGGGCTTGAAGTCATCCCACACCACCCAGCTATCCACCATGCAGCGCTGCAGCTCGGCCAGGGGGAAGACGCTCTGCCCATCGTCGATGAACTGGCACATCAGCAGGTTGGCGAACTCGTCGGCGCTGTAATCCAGGCGCAGCTGGTCGATGTCGAACAGATCGCACCCACCGGCTACCGCATCGAGCACCGTGACGATCTGGCGCCATTGCCCATCCTCGCAGTGCCGGCCATCCTGCAGGGCCTCATGGGAGACATCCAGCTTGATGCGCTCCCCCTGGGGCCGACCCTTGTTGAACAGGTCGCCGCTCCAGAACGGGTAGGCCTCATGGGATAGGGCAGAGGGGGTGGAGAAGTAGGTCAGGCGCCAGTGCTTGTGCATGGCCATGCCCGAGGCCACCTTTCGGAACTCCTGGAACTTGGGGATCCAGAAGTACTCGTCCATGTATAGGTTGCCGTGGTAGCTCTGGGCCGTGCGGGTATTGGTGCCCAGGAAGTAGAGGGTGGCGCCGTTAGGAAGGACGATGGGGTCTCCCTGCAGATCAACCTGGGCAACATCCGCGGCGAACTGCTTGATGTAGCCCTTGAACACATGGGCCTGGGCCTTGGAGGCCGACAAGAAAATCTGATTGCGCCCCGTCTCCAGGGCATCCACCAGGCCCTCCCGGGCAAAGTACCAGGTGGCGCCGATCTGCCGACTCTTCAGCAGATTGCGCACCCGCTCCTGCAGGCCGGCCCGGTACCAGGCCTTCTGGTAAGGGAACAGGCCCTCCATGAAGGCATCCACCAGCTGCTCCTGCTGCTCCTCGCTGATGGCGTTGCGCGTCGGCTGCTTGCGTAGCCCCTTGTTGCGGTTCTCCACCTTCGGGTTCAGGTCAGCCTCATTGCCGTCCCGGCTGTACTTCTTCACCCGGGCCAGGCGCTCCATCTGCCGGCCCAGCAGGTCGATTTCCTTGAAATCACGCCCATCTTTCGCATCCTTGGCCACCAGCTGGATCAGCCGGGCCTCGATGCTCGACTCCGCCCGCTCAATCGGGTCGGATTCGTCCCACTTGTCCCGCCGCTTCCAGCTGTGCACGGTCGGGGCCTTCTCGCCGATGTGCTCGGCAATACGCGCGATGCGCCAGCCCTGCCAGTACAGGTCTCTGGCCCGCCGGCGGGGGTCGATATCGGGAGGAATGGGAGTGCTCATGTCCATGGCACCCGAGACTACCCGCGCGCGCGAAAAGCCATGACTGGTGCCGGTTGTAGCCTGCCTGCCTACACCCGGAAGGCTTTGCCCTCGCGCGGAGGCTGCCCGAAGATGGTTCCGTCACGTTACCGAACCCCAGAGGACAGCCCCATGCCCGTTTCCAAGCCGTTTGCCATCGCCACCGAAGGGCCCACCATCGACGGCCGCAATATCAGCCGCGACTGGATCGTCCAGATGGCCAAGTCGTATGACCCCAAGGTCTACACCGCCGTCACCAACCTGGAGCACTACCTGTCCTCTCTGCCCGACAGCGTTTTCAGCGCCTACGGCAAGGTGGTTTCCCTGGGCACCCAGGAAGTCGAGATCCTGGGTGACAAGAAGCTCCAGCTCACCGCCGTGGTGGATGTTTCCCAGGCTGCTGCAGACCTGCAGAAGTCCGGCAAGAAGGCCTTCGCCTCCATCGAAGTTAAGGACAACTTCATCAACAAGGGCGTCGCCTACCTAACCGGCCTGGCCTTCACCGATACCCCCGCCAGCGTCGGCACCGAATCCATGAAGTTCTCTGCCATTGGCGGCGGCAAGGAAAACGTATTCACCTTCGGCGCTGAGATCGGCATCGAATTCGAGCCGGAAGGTAATAGCGCCGGCCAGGGCCAGGCCGCCGCTCCTGCTCCCGGCGATACCCTCTTCGCCAAGGTCAAGGCCCTGCTCGGCCTGGAGAAGAAGGACAGCGATACCCGCTTCGCCGACATCGGCCAGGCCGTGGAGGCCGTCGCCGGCTCCCAAAAGGATCTGCTGGCCAACTACGCCACCCTGGAAAAGAAGGTGGCCGACCTGACCGCCGCGCAGCAGAAGTCCGACGAGGCCGCCGCTTCCCGCGAGCAGGAATTCGCCGAACTCAAGGCCACCCTGGACAAAACCCCTGATGGCAGCGCCAAGCGCCCCGCCGCCACCGGCGGCAACGGTGAAATCAAGACCGACTGCTGACCAATACCACACAGAAATCCGGAGAAAACAATGCAAACCAATACCCGCATCGCTCTCAATGCCTACGCTGCCGCAATTGCTTCCCTGAGCGGCGTTCCTTCTGCTATGGAGAAATTCGCCGTATCTCCCAGCGTGCAACAGACCATGGAGAACCGCATCCAGGAATCCAGCTCCTTCCTGCGCGGCATCAATGTCCAGGGGGTTCCTGACCAGGCAGGCGAAAAGATCGGCCTTGGCATCGGCGGCCCGGTTGCTGGTACGACCAACACCGCTACGACTGACCGCTCTACCTCCGACCTGGCGGCGATGGATGCCAATGGCTATCTCTGCACCCAGACCAATTTCGACTCCCATATCACCTATGCCCGCCTGGATGCCTGGGCCAAGTTCCCCGACTTCCAGACCCGCCTGCGCGATGCCATCCTCCAGCGTCAGGCCCTGGACCGCATCATGATCGGTTTCAACGGTACCAGCCGTGCCGCGACCAGCGATAAGGTCGCTAATCCCCTGCTGCAGGACGTGAACAAGGGCTGGCTGCAGAAATACCGGGAGAATGCTGCTGCCCGGGTGATGCATGAAGTTGTCGCTGCCTCCAACAAGGTGAATGTTGGCGATACCGGCGACTACAAGAACCTGGACGCCCTGGTGATTGATGCGGTGAATAACCTGATTGAACCCTGGTACCAGGAAGATACCCAGCTGGTAGCAGTGCTTGGCCGCGAGCTTCTGGCCGACAAGTATTTCCCCATCGTCGACGCCAAGCAGGCACCCTCCGAGCAGATCGCGGCGGACATGATCATCAGCCAGAAGCGTATTGGCGGCCTTCCTGCCGTGCGTGTTCCCTTTGTACCGGCCGGCACCATCCTCATCACCCGGATGGACAACCTCTCCATCTACTGGCAGGAAGGCTCCCGTCGCCGCAACATCGTCGACAACAGCAAGCGCGACCGCATCGAGAACTACGAGTCCTCCAATGAGGCCTACGTCGTCGAAGACTACGGCTGCGGCTGCGTCATCGAAAACATCACCCTGGTGTAATCATGGTCAGCCCCGCCAAAGCTCACTTCCTGCGGGTCTCCGCCGCCGCCCTGGCGGTGGCCCCCGCAGTATCCCCCAACGCCAGCCAGTACGAGCTCATGCTCGCCAAGCTGGCCGAGGATCGCCGCCGCCTCAAGGATGTCCAGTCCATCGAGCGCAAGGCCGAGGTAAAGCGCCAGCTGCTGCCCGAGTACGCCCCCTGGATCGAGGGCGTGCTCGCCGGCAATAGCGGCGTCCAGGACGACGTGCTGATGACCATCATGGTCTGGCGCATCGACATCGGCGACATCGCCGGCGCCCTGCCCCTGGCCAAGTACGCCATCGCGCACAAGCTGGTGCTGCCCGACCAGTACCAGCGAACCACGGCCTGCCTGATCGCCGAGGAAACCGCCGACATGGCCCTCAAGGGCGCCATCACCGACATCGAGGCCCTGCAGCAGGTGCTGGACCTCACCGCCGACGAAGACATGCCGGACGAAGTTCGCGCCAAGCTCTACAAGGCCATCGGCTACGCCCTGCGGGACGGTGCTATGGGTAACGACGCGGGCTCCCAGGAGCAACTGACCCAGGCCCGGGACCACCTTCAGCGCGCCCTGTCCCTGCACGACAAGGTCGGCGTCAAGAAGGACATCGAGCGGCTGGAGACGGCCATCAAGAACTCCGCCCCCGCCCCGGCCCCGTCCGGCGGCAAGGGCTGACAAAGAGCGGACCCCGCAGCCTGGCGGCTCGGGGGGCACATCGGGCTTTCCCTCCTTTCCCCGATGGTGCCCCCCGACCACCGCCACCTAATCCGTAAAAAGCCATGAGCCTCATCATTCCCGCCCCTACCCCCGCCATCGACGAGCCCGCCATCGTCAGCGGCCCATTCTGGCCAGATGTGGATCCGGCCAAGGTGCGGGATACCCAGCGCATCGACGGCACCGTGCCGGCCCCGCGGCTCAAGACCGCCATCATCGAGGCCATCGCCGCCACCAACGGCGAGCTCAAGGCCTGGCGAGAAAAACAGCAGGCCGCCGGCTGCTCCACCCTGGCCGACGTGGCTGCCGAAGAAATCGACGGCACCAGCATTCTCATCCACCGCTATCAGCGGGCCGTGGGCTGCCACACCAAGGCCCTGCTCCTGGAGCGCCTGCGTGACTTCGACAGTACCGCCAAGGGCGACAAGAAAGCCGACGCCCTCACCGACCCCATAGACGACCTGTGGCGGGACTACCGCCACGCCATCGCCGACATTACCGGGGCTGCCCGCTCCACGGTGGAGCTGATCTGATGCGCGTCATCGCCCAGCAGGGAGACACGGTCGATAGCCTCTGCTGGCGCCACCTCGGCAGCTCCAAGCCGGTGGAAGAAACCCTGGAGGCCAACCCGGGCCTGTCCGCCATCGGCCCGGTATTGCCCATCGGCACCCCGGTGGATCTTCCAGACCAGGTCAGCGCCGTCCAGACCACCACCCTCATCAACCTCTGGGACTGACATGGCCGAACCCACCGCCACCACCGCCGCCGTCTATGCCCTGGTACCCGCCGGGCTCACCGTTTTCGGATTCGCCACCGGCCTGCACCCGGTGCTTCTTGTCGCCGGCTTCGTCGGCGGCTGGTGGGCCCAGTCCTATATCGACTCCCTGACCCTGCCCAAGCGCCTCTCATCCTGCGCCATCTCCGCCCTGGCCGCGGCCTGGGGCGCCCCGCCCATCGTCGCCTGGCTGCCCAGCATTTCCTGGTGGCCGGCCTCCGTTCCTGCCCAGCTGCTGCAATTCCCCCTGGCCATGGCTATCGGCCTAGTCGCCTACAAGGTCCTGGGCCCGGCCCTGCTGCGCCTGGCATCGAAAAAAGCCGAGGAGATCGCCTGATGCTGACCGAACTCATCCCCAAGGCCGCCTTCATCATCCTGGCCCTGCTGATCCTGTGCCGGGCCGAGCCAGCCATCGACCGCATGACCGACAGCACCCCCTGGATGATCCGCTGGGCCTTTCTGCTCATGGCCGGCGGCGCCATCGCCCTGCTGCTCATGGCCTTCACCCCTCAAGTGCCGGGCCGCCTGGTCTGCATGCTCCTGGCGGCCGGTGTAGCCCTGCTGCTCCTATGCGAACGGCGCATGCGCATCCTGCTGCCACCCCGGCGCCCCATGAAGAACATCAAACATCGAGGACAAAGCCATGCGTAAAGGCGACACCGGAAGCGAAGTCAAAGACCTGCAGCGCCTCCTGGGCACCGTCGGCCTCCCCCTGATCCTGGATGGCTGGTACGGGGAAACCACCGAAGCCGCCGTCAAGGCCTTCCAGCAGCGCGTCGGCCTGGTCACCGATGGCATCGCCGGCCCCAAGACCCTCCAGCTCCTGCGCACCCGCGACAAGGATCCGCGCCTGCTCACCCAGGCCGCCCTGGAGAAGGCCGCGAGCCGCCTCGGTGTTCAGGTAGCGGCCGTGATGTCAGTTAACGAGGTAGAAAGCCTTGGGCAAGGGTTCCTGGATGATGGCCGACCGGTCATCCTCTACGAGCGCCACGTCATGGCCGAGCGCCTGGAGGCTCGGGGCATCGACCCGGCCCCCTGGATCGAACGCTACCCGGCCCTGATAAATTCAAAGCGCGGCGGATACGCCGGCGGCGCAGCCGAATACGCCAGGCTGGCCAGCGCTAAGAGCATCAACCAGGAGGCGGCCCTGGAATCCTGCTCCTGGGGGCAATTCCAGATCATGGGCTATCACTGGAAAGACCTGGGCTACGACAGCATCGAAGCCTTCGTCGATGCCATGCAGCGTAGCGAAAACGACCAGCTGGAAGCCTTCACCCGCTTCATTGAAGCAGACCCTGCCCTGCTCAAGGCCCTGAAGGGCCGCAAGTGGGCAGACTTCGCCCGGATCTACAACGGCTCGGCCTACAAGGAAAACCTCTACGACGTGAAGCTGGCCCGGGCCTATGAGCGCCACAGCCCGCAGGCGCCGGAACAGGAGGCCGCCTGATGCTCAACCTCATTCCCACCCAGCCGCGCCTGGCCCTGGCCCTGCTCCTGGTATCGACGCTCCTCCTGGCCGCCGCTGGCGTCTACGGCGGCTACTGGCTCACCGCCGCCTGGTACCGGCCCCGCCTGGAAGCCGCCGAGGCCAAGGCTAAGGCCCTGGAAGACGCCTACCTCACCCTAGCCGGCATTACCCAGCGCCAGAATGAGGCCATCACCGCCCTGCATGCTGATACCGAGCGCCGCCGCCTGGCCGGCATGGCTGCCCAGGCCCAGGCCAGGGCCCAAGCCCAGCCCCACCTAGACCAGGCCGCCGCCTTCCAGGGCCTGAGTCTGCCCCCTGGATCCGACCCCTGCCATACTGCCCAGCAGTGGGTGGATGAAGCCCTGCAACGGGAGCGCAGCCAATGACAAAAGCACATCATTTAATGTGCCTGCTGGCGGCCCTACTGGCCACCGGCTGCGCCCAGCCCCTGCCCCGGGTGGTGGAAGTGCAGGTTCCCATCGCCCTGCCCTGCCAGGCCAAGCCCGTGGACAAGCCGGTATTCGCCGTGGATCGCCTGCCCATCGGCGCCACCATCACCGACCAGGTCAAGAGCCTGATGGCCGACCGGGAACAGCGCCAGGCCTATGAGATCGAACTGGAGGCCGCCATCGCCGCCTGCCTTGCCCCGGTGGCGCCATGAAAAAGCCGGCCGACCTGCGTGCCTACCTGACCCAGGCCATCCCCAGCCTGGCGAAAGACCCGGACAAGATCCACGTCTTCATCGAGAAAGGCCACATCGCCAGCAAGTATGGGAAAAGCCTGAGTTTCGAATACCGCTACCCTCTGCAGCTGGTAATCACCGACTACACGGACCCGGTGGATACCCTGATAGTCCCGCTCCTGGCCTGGATCGCCGCCAACCAGCCGGATATCCTGCTGGATCCGGACAAACAGGCCAAGGCCATCGGCTTCGAGGCCGAGATCCTGGACCACCACACCACCGATATCGGCCTGACCCTGGAGCTATCCGAGCGCGTCATCATCACCGCCGTGGCTGGCGGTGGATGGTCCTGCGAACACGTCGGCGAACCGCCCCTCCCCGATCTGGGCGGGCCCACCGGCTGGTCCATGGTCATCAATGGCGCGCCGCTTCTTCCATGAGTGAGGATCTGGCGCCCCTGGAGTCCTTCGCCGCCAGCCTGGTGGCGACCATGGAGCCATCCGCCCGCCGCTCCCTGGCCCGGGACATCGCCAAAAACCTGCGCACCAGCCAGGGCAAGCGCATCGCCGCCCAGCAGAACCCGGACGGTACCGACTTCGCCCCACGAAAGCCCCAGCTGCGCCACCAGACCGGCAAGATCCGCCGCACCATGTTCGCCAAGCTGCGCACCTTCAAATACCTCAAGGCCAACAGCACCCCGGACGAGGCCATCGTCAGATTTACCCGGGACGTGGAACGCATCGCCCGGGTGCATCAGCTCGGCCTGCGGGACAAGGTGAATCGCAAGACCGGCCTTGAAGCCGACTACCCTGCCCGCCGACTGCTGGGCCTCACCGCCGCCGACGAAACCATGATTGCCGAAGCCGTCACCGCCCACCTGGCGACCGGATTGAAATAACGGTTGTAAGGCCGGTGCGCACAACCGGCGGCGCGATACACCCGCGCGCGAGGCCGGTAACCTGACCGGCATGGATCTCGTCGAACTCTCCCGCCGCCTGGAAAACCTCATCCGCATCGGTACGGTGCTGGAGGTCGACCACACCGGTGCCCGCTGCCGCTTCAAGTCCGGACGCCTGGAAACGAACTGGCGCCCCTGGATCGCCTACCGCGCCGGCGAGACCCGCACCTGGGACCCGCCGACCCGCGGCGAGCAGGCGATCCTGTTCTCCCCCAGCGGCGAGCCCGAAAACGGAATCGTGCTGGTTGGCATCAACTCCGACGCCTACCCTGCCCCGTCCAGCAGCCCCGACGAGCACGCCACCGACTACCCGGACGGCGCCCGAATCGCCTACAACCATGCCAGCGGCGCCCTGACCGTCACCGGCATCAAGACCGCTTTGATCCAGGCCACCGAGCACTGCACCGTGGATTGCCCGGAAAACACCATCACCGGCAACGTCCTGATCCAAGGCACCCTCACCGTGGAAAAGCTGCTCACCTACCAGGCCGGTATGCAGGGCTCCGGCGGCGCCGGCGCCTCGGCCATCATCGACGGCACCATCCAGGTCACCGGCGATGTCACCGCCGGCCCCATCAGCCTGCGCGGCCACCATCACGACGAGCACGATGGCGGAAGTACCGAGGCGGCCAAATGAGCGGCATGAGCGCCAGAACCGGCCGCCACCTGGACGAGGACGAGCACATCAGCCAGTCCATCAGCGACATCCTCAATACCCCGGTAGGCAGCCGCATCAAGCGCCGGGAATACGGCTCCCTTATCCCCGACCTGATCGACCAGCCAGCCAGCCCCGCTAACCGCCTGCGACTCATGTCCGCTACCGTCATGGCCGTCATGCGCTGGGAGCCAAGGGTCGCTATCAGCAGCACCACCATGAGCCTGGACATGTCCGGCGCATCAACCGTGGATATGCAGGCCACCCGCCGCACCGGTCCCCGCTCCGGATCCGCACTCAACCTGTCGATACCCCTGCGATAGGAGAGCGCCTTGAACGCTATCGACCTTTCCCTCCTGCCGCCGCCGGAAGTCATCGAGACCTTGAGTTTCGAATCCCTGCTCGACGACTACAAGGCCGACCTAGTCAGCCGCCACCCGGATATCGCCGACACCATCGATCTGGAATCTGAGCCGGCGGTAAAGCTGATGGAAGTCTCCGCCTACCGGGAACTGCTCCTGCGCGCCCGCTACAACGATGAAGCCAAGGCCCTGCTGCTGGCTTTCTCGAAAGGGGACGACCTGGACCACATCGGCGTCACCTACTACCAGGAGCCGCGCCTCACCATCACCCCGGCCGACCCGGCGGCAGTTCCGCCGGTGGCGGCAGTGATGGAATCCCACGACGACTACCGCTATCGCCTCTCCCTCAAGCCAGAGAGCTATTCCGTCGCCGGCCCCCGGGACGCCTACCAATTCCATGCCCTGTCTGCCGATGGACAGGTCAAGAACGCCGCGCCCACCAGCCCGCGCCCGGGAACCACCGAAGTCTTCATCCTCTCCCGCACCGGCAATGGCGTGCCGGATGCGCCCCTGCTCGCCACCGTTTCCGCCGCCTTGAACGTGGAGACAATCCGGCCGGAGTCCGAAGAAGTCATCGTCAGCCCAGGCGCCGTGGTCAATTACACCCTGGAGATCGGCCTCATCATGTTCCCCGGGGCCATCGGCGAAGTAGCCAAGGCTGCTGCTGAGGCCGAGCTGGATAAGTTCGCCGCCGACCACCACCGGCTTGATGCCGATATCGTCCATTCCGCCATCGACAAGGCCGCCCACCAGCCCGGGGTGAAGGAAGTCATCATTAAGAGCCCACCGACCAAGATCGTCTGCTCTGCTGGACAGGCCCCCTACTGCATCGGGCGCACCGTCACCATTGATGGGGTAGAGCCGTGAGCGACCCCGCCACCCTTCTGCCACCCTCCAGCACGCCCCTGGAGCGCGCCCTATCGCGCGCCATGGGCCGCTTCAACCCGCCATCCGTCATCCCCACCCTTTGGAACCCGGATACCTGCCCGATAAGCGTCCTCCCCTACCTGGCCTGGGCCCTGTCGGTGGATGAATGGGACGAGGCCTGGTCCATCGAGAAAAAGAGGGAAGTGGTCAAGGAAGCCCGGGGAATCCACCAGAAGAAGGGGACCCTGTCCGCCATCCGCCGGGCGCTGGCCTCAGTCGGCCAGCCGGATGCGGAAATCATCGAGCGGGCGGATCTCATCCGCTGCGACGGGTCAGTCATCTGCGACGGAACGCATAGCTGCGGTGGGGAATGGGCGACCCGGCGAGTAGTCCTCAAGCGCCCGGTCACCATCGACCAGGCCTTCCTCATCAAGCGCCTCATCGGCGCCGTCGGCAGAAATTGCGTCCACCTGCTCAGCGTGCGTTTCGATGCCTCGGCTTTCCGCTGCGACGGAACCATCACCTGCAACGGCGCCTACTCCTGCGGCACCGTCAACACGACCATCAACTAGGGATAAACCATGCCCCCGCTTAATGAACTTGAACAATATGACGACACCGTCTTCAAGATCGAGCTCGACACCATCTGGAAGGGTGGAGACGATGGCGATGCCAACAAGCAAGCCCTGGCTCTGGCGAATCGCACCAAGTGGCTGAAAGCCCAGGTGGCAGCGCTCGGTACCGGAAAGCAGCCCCTGGATGCCACCCTCACGGCCCTGGCCGCCATCGTCACCGCCGCCGACAAGCTGATCTACGCCACCGGCCCTGATACCTTCGCCACCACGACGCTCTCTGCCTTCATCCGCACCCTGCTGGACGATGCCGACGCCGCCACGGCCCGGGCTACCCTGGGCGCCGCCTCTCCGGCCGATATCAACGCCGCCATCGCCGCCCTGGTAAATTCCTCGCCGGCGGCCCTGGATACCCTGAACGAGTTGGCTACCGCCCTGGGAGACGATCCGAACTTTGCCGCTACCATGACGGCCGCCCTGGCTGCAAAGCAGCCTCTGGATGCCACCCTCACAGCCCTGGCCGCAATGGTCACCGCCGCCGACAAGCTTATCTATGCTACCGGCGTCGACACCTTCGCCACAACGACGCTCTCCGCCTTCATCCGCACCCTGCTGGATGATGCCGACGCCGCAACGGCCCGGGTCACCCTGGGGGCGGCCCCATCCATTGTTGGGGCAGTTAGAAACGCCAAGATGAGTGTGATGGTGGCCTCTTCAACTGCCACATTTACCGCTGACGAGGTTGTTGTCGAATCGTCCCTTGGCGGCGAAGCCTACAAGATCGCTAACTTCAACAAGACCATCAACCTCGCAACCACCGGCGCTGGCGGCATGGACACTGGTGCCGCGCCGCCCTCCGGCTATGTGGCGCTTTACGCGATCTACAACCCCATTACCGGGACATCTGCGTTGTTGGCGGTCAATGCCACTTCGGCGGCAGCACCCAACGTCTATGGCGGTGCGAACATGCCGGCAGGCTACGCTGCTTCGGCCCTTCTTTCCGTGTGGCCGACAAATGCAAGCAGCCAGTTCCAAGTTGGATTCCAGCGTGATCGCAAAATTTGGCGTTCTTCGGTACAGGTAATGAACGGTGGAGCTGCGACTGCGTGGACCGCGATTTCCCTTACTCCCGCTGTTCCACCGAATGCCCTATCTATTTCCGGGTCCATGCACAACATCACGAATACATCTGGGGGTGGCCCGATCATGCTTGCCGGGGATACGTCAGGTACAGGCCAGCAACAGGTCGGCGGTGGAGGCGTTACTAACTCTGGTTTCCTCGGATCGTTCTCTGATGTGCCGGTAATCGCCCAGCAGACAACCTACTATCAGACGTTATCTACCATCACGTCTGACGTGAACATCACCGCCTATACCTTCTAAGGAGCCATTGATGCCTTACGCCTATTCAAACAACGGGCAATCCTTCCGGGCTGTTGAGTCTGACTGGCCCCTTGCTGATGGAGAGATTCTTTTCTTAGAGCATCCTACGGAATCGGAATTACTCGCCGCTTTCCCCACCAGAGCAGATTCCAAGCGAGTCGAAGGCTGGCAAAAAATAAAAGATGAGCGCGACCGTCGTACCGAGAACGGCGGCTACAAGGTAACCGTAGGGGGCATCGATAAGTGGTTCCACTCCGACCAGAAAAGCCGTAGCCAGCAGCTTGGCCTTGTACTGCTCGGCGCCAATATCCCGAACAACCTCCAGTGGAAAACCATGGACGGCAGCTTCGTCGCCATGACCCAGGAGCTGGCCCTGCAGGTTCTTTCCGCCGGGGCAGCCAGCGACCAGACAATTTTCACCGCCGCCGAGACGCACAAGCAGGCTATGGAATCCAGCGCCGACCCATCCGCCTACGACTTCTCCGCCGGCTGGCCCGTAACCTTCCCGGGGTAATTCCATGCGCGTCCTCTTCTGCACCTCCAGGCTTCCCGGGGCTGCGCTGATCCGGGCCGTTACCTGGTCGGCGTGGTCCCACGTCGCCCTGGTCGATGGTGACCAGGTCATCGAGGCGGTATGGCCTGCTGTGCGGGTGGCACCGCTCGCCGAGGTCATCGCCTCCCACTCGGATCACGTCATTGCCGATCTGCCCTGCCACTCACCGGAAGATGTCATCAAGGCCGCCCGCTCCCAGGTTGGGAAACCCTACGACTTGACCGCGCTGGCCGGGCTTCTGGCCCATCGGGACTGGCAAGAGAACGACCGCTGGTTCTGTTCCGAGCTGGTGGCCTGGGCGTTTTCCCAGGGCGGGTCACCGCTTTTCCGGCCCGAGGCCATGCACCGCATCACGCCGCAGCACCTGTGGATGCTCTCTCCCAGCAACAATCAGTTGTCCCAGCCCGTCTGACAACCGCCACCGCGCGACACCTACGCGCGCGCATGCCAGCATGGTCTCTATCCCGCCACCCCGGAGAAAGAGACCATGCCCACCGATTACCACCACGGCGCCCGCGTCATTGAAGTCACTGACGGCCCCCGCCCCATCCGCGCCATTTCCACCGCCGTCATCGGCATGGCGGCCACCGCTGCCGATGCTGATGC
This sequence comes from Rhodocyclaceae bacterium, assembly GCA_035255045.1. Classification (GTDB taxonomy): domain Bacteria; phylum Pseudomonadota; class Gammaproteobacteria; order Burkholderiales; family Rhodocyclaceae; genus JAGTRP01. Next base: position 15,509 of record DATFAA010000118.1, read on the forward strand.
CGCCTTCTTCCCCCTCGATACCCCGGTGCTGTGCACCAACCTGCAGACCGCTGCCGGCAAGGCGGGCAGCACCGGCACCCTGGCCAAGAGCCTGGATGCCATTGCCGACCAGGCCAATGCCCTCGCCATTATTGTGCGCGTGGCCCCGGGGCTGGACGAGGCGGAGACCAACAGCAACCTCATCGGAAGCGTCACCGCCGGCGGCCAGTACAAGGGGATGAAGGCCCTTCTTGCCGCCGAAGCAAAGTTTGGCGTCAAGCCGCGCATTCTCGGCATCCCTGGCCTGGATACCCTGCCGGTGGCCACCGAGCTGGTCAGTATTGCCCAGAAGCTGCGCGGCTTCGCCTACCTCAATGCAAACGCCTGCGCCACCAAGGAAGAGGCCGCCGCCTATCGCGAAGGCTTCGGCCAGCGCGAAGCCATGGTCATCTGGCCCGACTTCACCAGCTGGGATACCGTCGCCAATGCCGAAGCCACCGCCCCGGCCGTGGCCCGGGCCCTGGGCCTGCGCGCCAAGATCGACGAGGAGATCGGCTGGCACAAGACCCTCTCCAACGTCCCGGTGAACGGCGTGGATGGCATCAGCAAGGACGTCTTCTGGGACCTGCAGGACCCGGCCACCGACGCCGGCTTCCTCAACGCCGCCCAAGTCACTACCCTGATCCGCCGCGATGGCTACCGTTTCTGGGGAAGCCGTACCTGCTCCGCCGACCCCAAGTTCGCCTTCGAGAACTACACCCGCACCGCCCAGGTGCTGGCCGACACCATGGCCGATGCCCACTTCTGGGCCGTGGATGCGCCCCTCAACCCCAGCCTGGCCCGGGACATCATCGAGGGCATCAAGTCCAAGTTCCGCGAGCTGAAGGCCCTGGGCTACATCATCGACGGCGACTGCTGGTATGACGAGGCCCCCAACACCGTGGAAAGCCTCACCGCCGGCAAGCTCTACATCGACTACGACTTCACCCCGGTGCCGCCCCTGGAAAACCTGCTCTTCCGCCAGCGCATCACCGGCCGCTACCTGGTCGATTTCGCTTCCCGTCTGGCCGCTTGATCGCCGCCAGCCAATCCGGAGATATAAGCCATGGCACTCCCCAATAGCCTCAAGAACTTCAACCTCTTCAACGATGCCCAGTCCTTCATGGGCGTGGCCGAAGAACTCAAGCTGCCCAAGCTATCCCGCAAGTTCGAAGACTTCCGCGGTGGCGGCATGGACGGCCCGGTGCAGATCGACCTGGGCCAGGAAAAACTGGAAATCGAATTCACCTGCGGCGGCTTCGTCGAGGAGGTCTTCAAGCAGTACGGCGTCACCAAGGCCAACGGCGTCATGCTGCGCTTTGCCGGCGCCTACCAGCGTGACGACACCGGCGATACGAAGGCGGTGGAAATCGTGGTGCGCGGCCGCCACCAGGAAATCGACAGCGGCGACGCCAAGCTCGGCGACAAGGGCAAGACCACCGTCAAGAGCGCCCTCACCTACTACAAGCTGACCGTGGACGGTAAGGAATTGGTCGAAATCGACCTGCTCGCCTTCATCTTCAAGGTGAATGGCGTGGATATGCTCGACGCCCAGCGCAAGGCCATCGGCCTGGCCTGATCGAATACCCAGCCCATAGATGTCTCCCTCATCGATGGGGAGACATCACCCAAAGGAGACCCCATGGAAACCACCACCATCACCCTGGACCAACCCATCAAGCGGGGCGACAGCGAAATCACCAGCATCACCCTGCGCAAGCCCCTGGGTGGCGCCCTGCGCGGCACCAGCACCCGCCGCCTGCTGGAAATGGAGGTCGATGACCTCTACATCGTGCTGCCCCGCATCAGCGAGCCGCCCCTGAACCGCGCCGATCTCGCCAACCTGGACCCGGCCGACGTGCTGCAGCTGGGGGCTGCGGTGTCCGGTTTTTTGCTGACGAAGGCCGCGATCAAGGCGGCCGAGCAGGAGCAGTCGGGCTCCCAGACGACGTAGAAAGCGCTATGGCCGACATCGCCGCCGTCTTCCACTGGCCGCCGTCTGCCATGGACATCATGAGCCTCACCGAGATCGCCGTCTGGCGCGAGCACGCCAGACGGCGCAGCGGAGCTGAAGAATGAGCGACAAGCTCGAATTGAAGGTGGTCTTCTCGGCCGTGGATAAATTCCTGCGGCCGGTGAAGAACATCACCGCCGGCGCCAGCGAGGCGGCCAAGGCCCTGCGGGATACCAATACCCGCATGAAGGACCTGAACCGCACCCTGGCCCAGGTCGATGCCTTCAAGAAGGCGGAGAAGGACGCGGCCATCGCCGCCAATGCCTTCAAGGGCACCCGGGACCGCATCGCAGCGCTCAAGGCCGAGATCGCCAGCGTCGGCGTGCCGACCAAGGCCATGGCCTCGGAGATGGAACAACTCTCCCGCAAGTCGGCCGACCTCAAGGCGCGCCATGAATCCCTGATCAATACCCAGCAGAAGCTCTTCTCCCAGCTCAAGGCCGGCGGCGTCGATACCGGCCGCCTGGCCGATGAGAGCCGGCGCCTGGCCGCCGCCTCGGTGGAGGCCGCCAACGCCAGCAAGAAGTTTTCCGCCGCCCTGGAGGTGGAGAACCAGAAGATGAAGCGGCTCCACGCCGCCCGGGCTGACCTGGCCAAGAGCAAGGAATTGTCCGGAAAGCTCGCCACTACCGGCGCCGGCATGGCCGCTGGCGGCGTTGCCGTGGGCCTGCCCATTGCCATGGCCACTAAGGACTTCGCCAGCTTCGAGACAGCCATGCTCGGCGTTGCCCGCCAGGTCAATGATGCCCGGGACGCCAACGGCAAGCTCACCGCCACCTATTACGAGATCGGCGACGCCGTGAAGTCCATGAGCGAGCGCCTGCCCATGAGCGCCAACGAACTTGCCAAGATCGTCGAGGGCGGGGCCCGCATGGGCATCCAGGGCAAGGAAAACCTGATCACCTATGCCGAGCTCACCGCCGTCATGTCCACCGCCTTCGACCTGCCGGTGGATAAGATCGGCGAGGACATCGGCAAAATCAGCCAGCTCTACCACGTGCCCATGAAGGACATCCGGGCACTGGGCGACACCATCAACTGGCTGGACGACAACGCCCTGGCCAAGGGCGGCGACATCATCGACGTCATGAAGCGCATCGCCGGTACCGCCGACATGGTGAAGATGAACTTCAAGGACGCGGCGGCCCTGGGTTCCACCTTCCTCTCCCTCGGCGCCGTGCCGGAAGTCGCCGCCAGTGCCTCCAATGCCATGATGCGCGAGCTCTCCATCGCCACCATGCAGAAGGGGCGGTTCCAGGCCGGCTTGAAGATGCTGAATATGGATGCCAAGAGCGTCCAGATGGGCATGACCAAGGATGCCACCGGCACCATCATCAGGGTCATGGAGGCCATCAAGGCCCTGCCCCAGGAAAAGCAGCTCGAAGCCGCCACCCGCCTCTTCGGCAAGGAATACGGCGACGACGCCGCCAAGCTGGCCAGCAACATGGAGGAATACCGCCGCCAGCTGGCCCTGGTGAATGCGGAAAAGGCCAAGGGCTCCATGCAGCGGGAATCGAATGCCCGCAATGACACCCTTGACGCCCGCATGACCATGGCGAAGGATGCCTTTACTAATCTTTCAAGCACCCTGGGCCAGCATCTTAAGGGGCCCTTGGTGGAAACCCTGGAGCGCACTCTCTCCATCGTCCAGGCCGTCCGGGAATGGTCCAAGGAAAACCCAGGCCTGGCTGGCGGCCTGATGACCGTGGTCAAGTGGCTGGCCGTTGGCCTTAGCGCACTTGGGGGAATCGCTATTGCCGCCGGTTCTGTTCTCGGGCCCATGGCATTGCTCAAGTATTGGCTCACATCGGCCAGCACTGCCGGAAACGCAACAGCCACTAACCTTTTGGCGATTGGTTCTCGTCTTTGGGGAATAATCTCCCCTAT
>DATFAA010000119.1:0-24243 GCA_035255045.1 Rhodocyclaceae bacterium
GCCGCCCGTGGCGGCCTCGGCGGCGGCAGCTTCCGCGGCCTTCTTGGCGGCCTGGGCGGCGGCGGCCTTGGCCAGCTTCTCGGCCTTCTCGGCCTTCTCCCGGACATCCCGCTCCTGCTTGAACTCGAAGCGGGCCTTGGCGCTGTCGGCGGCGTTCTTGTCCCGCTCCCGGGCCCAGATCTCGCTCTTGGCGAAGCGGAAATACTGCACCAGGGGGATGCGGGACGGGCAGACGAAGGCGCAGCAGCCGCATTCGATGCAGTCGAAAATCTTGTATTCCTGGGCCTTGCCGAAATTGTGGGCGCGGGAATGCCAGTACAGCTCGAAGGGCTGGAGCTCGTGGGGGCAGGCCCGGGCGCACTCGCCGCAGCGGATGCAGGGCATCTCCGGCGCCTTGGGCGGGAAGAGGGCGGGGGAATGGGCGATCAGGCAGTTGGTGGCCTTGACCACCGGGGCGCTCAAGTCGGGCACCATGAAGCCCATCATGGGGCCGCCCATGATGACGCCGTCGGTGCCGGGCTTGTCGCCGGCCAGGGGCAGCAGCTCGCCGATCGGGGTGCCGATCAGCACTTCCCAGTTGCGGGGGCGCTCGACGTTGCCGGTGAGGGTCACCAGGCGGGAAATGACCGGCTCGCCATGGGCGATGGCGCGCCAGGCGGTGTAGGCGGTGGCGACGTTGAAGCACTGCACGCCGAGGTCGGTGGAGCGCTTGGCGGCCGGCACTTCCTTGCCGGTCAGCACGCGGATGAGCTGCTTGGCGCCGCCGGCCGGGTAGCGGGTGGGGACGGCCACCACTTCGAAATTCTCGCCGAGGGCGGCGACGGCGGCCCGCATGGCGGCCACGGCTTCGGGCTTGTTGTCCTCGATACCGATCAGCACCCGCCTGGGCTGCAGCAGGTCCCGGAAGATGCCGACGCCGCGGATCACCTCCTCGGCCCGTTCCCGCATCAGGAGATCGTCGCAGGTGATGAAGGGCTCGCACTCGGCGCCGTTGATGACCAGCTCTTCCATGGGCACCGTCCTGGAGGCGGTGAGCTTGCCATGGGTGGGGAAGACGGCGCCGCCCAGGCCGACCACGCCGGCCTGCTGGAGCCGTTCCCGGACCTGCTCGGGCGCCAGGGCCTTGTAGTCGATGGGGGTGCGCTCGACCCATTCGTCCTTGCCGTCCGGCACGATGGTGACGCAGACGGCGTCCAGGCCCGAGGGGTGGGGCTGGACATGGAGGCCGACGGCGGTGACGGTGCCCGAGGTGGGGGCATGGACGGCGGCGGAAATCCAGCCGTCGGCCTCCCCGATGAGCTGGCCCTTCAAGACGTGGTCGCCGACCTGGACCACCGGGCGCGGGGTGCCGCCGATGCTCTGGTGCAGGGGCACCACCAGCTGGCTGGGCAGGGGCGCCACGGCGATGGGTTCGGTGACGGACTGGGCCTTGTTGGTGGCGGGCTTCACCCCGCCATGGAAACGGAACAGATTGAGCATTACGCGGCCTTCGGCAAGCCAGCCGGTTTGATTTCCACCACCGGGTACTTCCACTTCCAGTTCTCGATGGTTTCAGGGATGGGCTCCATGGAGATGCACTCCACCGGGCAGGGCGGCAGGCACAGCTCGCAGCCGGTGCACAGGCTCTCGACGATGGTGTGCATCTGCTTGGCGGCGCCGACGATGGCATCCACCGGGCAGGCCTGGATGCACAGGGTGCAGCCGATGCAGGTGTTCTCGTCGATGACCGCCACCTGCTTGGGCTTCTCCTCGGCGTCCAGGGGTTTCACTTCCTTGCCCAGGAGGTCGGCCAGCTTGCGCACGCCCTCCATGCCTCCCGGCGGGCACAGGTTGATCTCGGCCTCGCCCTTGGCAATGGCCTCGGCGTAGGGCCGGCAGCCCGGGTAGCCGCACTGGCCGCACTGGGTCTGGGGCAGGCAGGCGTCGATCTTCTCCACCAGGGGGTCGCCCTCGACCTTGAACTTGATGGAGGCGTAGCCCAGGGCGGCGCCGAGCACGACGGCGCCCAGGGCCATGATGGCGATGGCGATCAGCAGTTCCATTATTGGTACTTGTCCAGTCCGGCGAAGCCCATGAAGGCCAGGGACATGAGCCCGGCGGTGATCATGGCGATGGCGACGCCGCGGAAGTAAGTCGGCACGTCGGCCCCTTCGATGCGCTCCCGGATGCCGGCGAAGAGCACCAGCACCAGGGAGAAGCCGATGGCGCTGCCGGCGCCGAAGAGGAGGGAATCGACGAAGTTGTACTTGTTGGCGATGTTGAGGAGCGGCACGCCCAGGACCGCGCAGTTGGTGGTGATGAGGGGCAGGTAGATGCCCAGCACCTGCTGCAGGGAGGGGGAGGTCTTGGCGATCACCATCTCGGTCAGCTGCACGATGGCGGCGATGGTGACGATGAAGGACAGGGTGCGCAGGTACTCGAGCCCGAAGGGCATGAGCAGGTAGTGGTCGATGATGTAGCTGGCGCCGGTCGCCAGCGTCAGCACGAAGGTGGTGGCGGCCCCCATGCCGTAGGCCGTCTCCAGCTTCTTGGACACCCCCATGAAGGGGCAGAGGCCAAGAATCTTGACCAGCACGACGTTGTTGACCAGCACCGCGCCGAGGAGAATGAATAGGTAATGGCTCATGGATCAGGCAATGGGGTGAAGGCCGTAATTATCCGGCTTTGCGCTCGGGCGAACAACCTTATGGAAATAAAGGCTTATATCTTTTTCTTATAGCCTTATCTCTTCTTGGCCAGGACATTGGCCAAGGTCTCCGCCACCTCGCCCACCAGCTCCGGGCCGCGGTAGATGAAACCGCTGTAGAACTGCACCAGGCTTGCTCCGGCGCGGATCTTCTCGGCGGCATCGGCCCCCGACAGGATGCCGCCGACGCCGATGATGGGCAGCTCGCCGGCCAGGGCGGCGGAGAGCTTCCGGAGGACTTCGGTGGACTTGCGGAACACCGGCGCCCCGGAGAGGCCGCCGGCCTCGTCGCCATGGGGCAGGCCCTCGACCCCTTCCCGGGACAGGGTGGTGTTGGTGGCGATGACACCGTCCATGCGGTGCCGGCGCAGGGCGTCGGCGATGGCGGTGATCTGCTCGTCGTCCAGGTCCGGCGCGATCTTGAGGGTCATGGGCACGTACTTGCCGTGCTTGTCGGCCAGCTGCTCCTGGCGGGACTTGAGCTGGGAGAGGAGATCATCCAGGGCCTCGTCCTTCTGCAGCTCCCGCAGGTTCTTGGTGTTGGGAGACGAAATGTTGACCGTGACGTAGCTGGCGTCCCCGTACACCTTGTCGAGGCAGACGAGATAGTCCTCGGCCGCCTTTTCAATGGGGGTGGTGGCGTTCTTGCCGATATTGATGCCCAGGATACCGCCCTGCTTCGGGAAGCGGGCCGCCCGGACGTTTTCGAGCAGGCGGTCGACCCCCTCGTTGTTGAAGCCCATGCGGTTCACGATGGCCTGGGCTTCCGGGATGCGGAACAGGCGGGGCTTCGGGTTGCCGGGCTGGGGGCGGGGGGTGATGGTGCCGATCTCGAGGAAGCCGAAGCCCAGGGCGGCGAGGCCGTCGATGTAGTCGCCGTTCTTGTCCAGGCCAGCGGCTAGGCCCACCGGGTTGGGGAACCTGAGCCCCATCACTTCCACCGGGCAGGGAGTGACCGGCTTGGCCAGGCAGCCGGAGAGTCTGGAAGCGTTGAGGAGGGAGACTCCGCTCATGCCGATGCCGTGGGCGGTTTCGGCGTCGAGGGAGAAAAAGAATTTGCGGATGAGGGGATATAGCATCCCGCAATTTTAGCGCAATGGGGCATCCGCCGCAGCCGGCGGGGGATACAAGCCGCATTCCCCTGTCTAATGACCGCCGGGTTCCGACCGGCTAAACTTGTGCTTTCCCATTTATCCGAGTCCGATGGTCATGCCCGTCAAGGGGTCGCGGTTATTGGTCGCCTGTTGCCTGGGGGCGGCAGCCTGGGCGGTTTCCGCCGCCGACTGGGGCGATCCCTTCCACACCCAGGAGATGACTCCCCCACGGCCCTCGCCGGCCCAGGCCGGCCGTGGGACGGACATGCCCTGCGCCACGGCCCTGCCGGCGGCTCCGCTGACCGCCGTCGACGTCGCCGACCTCGCCCTCTGCAACAATCCCCAGACCCGGGAAGTGTGGGCCAATGCCCGCGCCCAGGCGGCCCTCGTCGGGGTGGCCCAGTCCGCCTGGCTGCCGGGTCTGGCCGGCAGCGCCACCGCCGGCCACAACTGGAGCGGCGGGCGGGAGACCAGTCAGACCACGGCGGCCCTCACCCTGTCCTGGCTGCTCTTCGACTTCGGCACCCGCGCCGCCAACGTGGAGAGTGCGCGGCAACTGCTCGCCGCCTCGGCCGCCACCCAGGACGCCACCGTCCAGCAGATATTCCTGGCCGCCCTGCAGTCCTACTACGCCGCCCAGGCCAGCCGGGTCGCCGTGGATGCCGCCCGGGAGGCAGAGCGGGCGAGCCATGAGAGCTTCCTGGCGGCCGATGCCCGCTACCGGATCGGGGTGGCGACCCCGGCCGATCGCCTGCAGGCCCAGACCGCCTGGTCCCAGGCCACCCTCAATCGCATCCGGGCCGAGGGGGAGACCCGCAACGCCCTCGGTGCCTTGGCCAACGTCATGGGCTTCGATGCCCAGCAGCCCCTGGCCCTGGCCGACTTCCCTGCCGTCGTACCGGAGGCGGCCTTCGAGCGGGACGTGGACGCCCTCATCGCCGAAGCCCGGGCCCGCCGCCCCGACCTGCGGGCCGCCGAAGCCCAGGTCAATGCCGCCCGGGCCACCGTCCGGGCCACCCGGGCCGGCGGCCTGCCCACCGTCTCCCTCTCGGCCGGCCCGACCTGGCAGGAGGTGGCCGGCCGGTCCACCAGCGGCGGCATCCTCGGGCTCACGGTCAACGTGCCGTTGTTCACCGGTTTCAACACCACCTACCGGGTGCGCAACGCCGAGGCCCTGGCCGATGCCCGGGACGCCCAGCGGGAGCGGCTGCGTCAGCAGGTGGCCCTGGATGTCTGGCAGGCCTACCAGAGCCTGACCACCGCCACCCAGGCCCTCAAGACCAGCGCCGACCTGGTGGCCAGCGCCGAGGCTTCCGAGGGCATGGCCCTGGGGCGCTACAAGGCCGGCGTGGGCAGCATCCTGGACGTGCTGAACGCCCAGAGCGCCCTGGCGGCGGCCCGCCAGCAGCGCATCCAGGCCAGCCTGGACTGGAACATCTTCCGGGCCACCCTGGCCCAGACCATGGGCGCCCTGGATTACGGCCTGCTGCTGCCGGCAGCGGAAGGAAGGAAATGAAGATCAAGCTCTCCACCACCAAGATTCTCGTTGTCGTCCTGCTCGGCGCCATCGCCGCCGGTGCCGGCGTCTGGGCCTACCGGGACAAGGCGGCCCAGGCTCCGGAGCGGCGCTATCGCGTGCAGGAAGTGGCCAAGGGCGACGTCACCCAGACGGTTTCCGCCAACGGCACCCTCAACCCGGTGACCCTGGTCAATGTCGGCACCCAGGTGTCGGGCACGGTGCGGAAGCTGTACGTGGATTTCAACGACAAGGTGGAGAAGGGCCAGCCCCTCCTCGAGCTGGACCAGTCCCTGCTGGCGGCCCAGGCCCGGCAGAGCCAGGCCAATGTGGCCAACATCGCCGCCTCCCTGGACCTCGCCCGGGCCAACGAGGCGCGCATGAAGGCCCTGCTTGAGAAGGAGTACGTCTCCCGCCAGGACTACGACCAGGCCCTCCAGGCCCGCAAGTCGGCGGAGGCCCAACTGGCCCAGGCCCGGGCGGCGGCGGACAAGGACCGGGTGAATCTCAACTACACCGTGATCACCTCGCCGGTTTCCGGGGTGGTGGTGGACCGGGTGGTGGACCTGGGGCAGACGGTGGCGGCCAGCTTCCAGACGCCGGTGCTGATCAAGATCGCCCAGGACCTGTCCAAGATGGCCATCGACACCAGCTTTGCCGAAGCCGACATCGGCAGCATCCGGGAAGGGCAGAAGGTGCGTTTCACCGTGGATGCCTTCCCCAACCGCAGCTTCCAGGGGGCGGTGCAGCAGATCCGCCTCAATCCCACCAATCAGCAGAACGTGGTTACCTACAACGTCCGGGTGGCGGTGGATAACCCCGACCAGATCCTCCTGCCCGGCATGACGGCCTACGTCAATATCGCCGTGGCGCGGCGCAGCGACGTGCTGGTGGTGCCCAACGCCGCCCTGCGCTTCAAGCCCAGCGAGCCCAAGGAGAAGAAGGAGGCCGACAGGGCCGCGGAGCGGCCGGCCGCCCCGGGGGGCGGCGCTCCCGGCGGCGAGGGCGGCGGGCGCAAGAAGCGGGATACCGCCAGCGGCACCGTCCAGGTCCTGGAAAACGGCGAGTTGAAGGCCATCCCGGTCCAGCTCGGCATCACCGACAACCGCAACACCGAGGTGGTGGGCGGCGACCTCAAGCCCGGCGACAAGGTGGTGGTGGGCGAGAACGTCAACGGCGGCAAGTCCGGCGGCAGCGTGGGGATGCGGCTCTTCTGATGGACGGCGATGCGGTCATCCGGGTGGTGGACCTGGCCAAGTCCTACGAGACGGCGGCCGGGCTCTTCCCGGCCCTAAAGGGCGTCAACCTGGCGGTCCAGCCCGGGGAGTACGTGGCCATCATGGGGCCCTCGGGCTCCGGCAAGTCCACCTTCATGAACCTCCTGGGCTGCCTGGACACGCCCACCGCCGGCGACTATTTCCTGACCGGGCGCAATGTGGCCAGCCTGGGCCGCGACGAGCTGGCCGTCATCCGCAACCGCACCATCGGCTTCGTCTTCCAGGGCTTCAACCTGCTGCCCCGCATGAGCCTCGAGGACAACGTCGCCCTGCCCCTGGTGTACCGGGGCGTCGAGCGGGAGGAACGGCGGGCCAAGGCCCGGCAGCTCCTGGAGCGGGTCGGCCTCGGCCAGTACGCCGCCTCCCTCCCCAGCCGCATTTCCGGCGGCCAGCAGCAGCGGGTGGCCATCGCCCGGGCCCTGGTGAACGACCCCCGGCTCATCCTCGCCGACGAGCCCACGGGCAACCTGGACAGCCACACCAGCGAGGAGATCATGACGCTCTTCGGGGAGCTGAACCGGGAAGGCATCACCATCGTCCTGGTCACCCACGAGCCCGACATCGCCAACCATGCCAAGCGCCAGGTGCGCTTCCTGGACGGCCGCATCGTCAGCGACCAATGGACGGCGGGGGAGGCGGCGACATGCTGAAATTCATGCTTTCCGAAGCCTGGCGCGCCATGGGGGCCAATCGCATGCGCACGGCCCTGACCATGCTCGGCATGGTGATCGGGGTCGGGGCGGTGGTGATCATGATGGCCATCGGCCAGGGGGCCCAGTACGCGGTGCAGCAGTCCATCGCCAGCATGGGCAGCAACCTGTTCATCGTGCTTTCGGGCTCCTTCACCACCGCCGGGGTGCGCAGCGGCAGCGCCGGCGCGCCCACCCTCAACGTCGCCGACGCGGAGGCCATGGCCGAACTGGACGGGGTGATCAACGTGGCGCCGGTGCACCAGGGGACGCGGCAGCTGGTCTATGGCCCCAACAACTGGAGTTCCCAGGTGGTGGGCACGACCCCGCCCTACCTGGACGCCCGGGCGTGGACCATCGTCAGCGGCGCCGCCTTCGGGGACTCGGACGTGCGTTCCGCCACCCGGGTGGCGCTGATCGGCGCCACCGCCGCCAAGAACCTGTTCGGCGACGAGGACCCGGTGGGCAAGACCCTGCGCATCCAGCAGAGCCCCTTCGTGGTGGTGGGGGTCCTCGGCAGCAAGGGCCAGAACCTGGACGGCCGGGACCAGGACGACACGGTGATCATTCCCCTCACCACCGCCCAGCGCAAGGTCTTCGGGACGCCCTTCCAGGGCTCGGTGCGCATGATCATGGTCCAGGCCGCCTCGGACGAGGCCATGCCCATCGTCGAGAAGGGCATCGAGTCCCTGCTGCGCCAGCGGCACCGGCTGCGGGAAGGCATGGAGAACGACTTCTACATGCGCAACCTGTCGGCGGCGGCTGAATCCCAGGCGGAAACCACCCGCACCATGTCCGTCCTGCTCGGGGCCATCGCCTCGGTGTCCCTGCTGGTGGGGGGCATCGGCATCATGAACATCATGCTGGTGTCGGTGACGGAGCGTACCCGGGAGATCGGCATCCGCATGGCCATCGGCGCCCGGGAACAGGACATCCTCACCCAGTTCCTGCTGGAGGCCCTGATGATCTCCGTGGCCGGCTGCTTCATCGGCCTGCTGCTGGGCATCGGGGCGGCGCTGCTGGTGAACGTCGTGACCAGCATGGTGGTGGTCATTTCCGGCGGCTCGGTGCTGGTGGCCTTCGCCGTGGCGGCCGGGGTCGGGATCTTCTTCGGCTTCTATCCGGCCCGCAAGGCGGCCCGCCTCGATCCCATCGAGGCCCTCAGGTATCAGTAGCCCAGGGATTCCACGTCGATTTCCCGCCATTCGCCGTCGATGAGCCCCTCGATGGGGCGGAAGCGGGTCTTGTAGGCCATTTTCCGGCTGTGCCGGATCCAGTAGCCGAGGTAGAGGTAGGGCAGGCCGAGGCTTGCGCACTGCTGGGCTTGCCACAGGATGTTGTAGGTGCCGTAGCTGGCGCCGGGGATGTCCGGGTCGAAGAAGGTGTAGACCGACGACAGCCCGTCCTCCAGGAAGTCGATGAGGCTGACCATGCGCAGCTGGTCGCCCTCGGAGAACTCGATCAGGCGGGTGTCCACATGGCTCTGGAGCAGGAAGTGGGCGTACTGCTCGTGGCTGTCCTCGTCCATGCCGCCGCCGGCGTGGCGGGTGGCCTGGTAGCGGGCGTAGAGCTCGTAGTGGGGCTCGAAGAAGGCCAGGGGCAGTTCCCGGGCGGTGAGGTTGCCGTGCTTCTTGAGGCTGCGGCGCTGGCTGCGGTCGGGCTGCAGGCGGGCCACCGGCAGGCGTACCGGCACGCAGGCGCTGCAGCGGTCGCACTGGGGGCGATAGGTGAACACGCCGCTGCGCCGGAAGCCGATCTGCACCAGCCGGCTGTAGACCGAGGCGTTGATCAGGTGGGTCGGCGTCGCCACCTGGGAGCGCGCCATGCGCCCCGGCAGGTAGCTGCAGGGGTACGGCGAGGTCGCGTAGAACTGCAGCAGCGAGAAGGGGAGGTCGCTGTCGTTCAGGAGTGCCATGGCGTGGCCCAGTCGAAGGAAGCGCCGGCCCCCGGCCAACGGCCGGTAGCACGAGGTTGGGCCAGCAGCTTGCCCAGGCGGTTCAGGAACAGTCGGCGAGGGATTTCACGAGCGCCCAGCGAGGCGAGATGTTCGGTTCGCATCTGGCAGTCGATCATGCCGAACTTTTCTTGCACCAGGAAACGGACGAGGTGGGCGAAGGCAATCTTGGAAGCGTCGGTCCGGCGGGAAAACATGGATTCGCCATAAAACATGCCCCCGACGGCAAGGCCGTACAGACCTCCAGTGAGATTGCCTTCTTGATACGTTTCGACAGAGTGGGCCCAACCGAGTTCATGGAGGCGGACGTAGGCCTCCCGCATGTCATCGCTGATCCAGGTGCCGTCCTGGCCGGGGCGGGGCGTCTCGGCGCAGGCTTCGATGACCGCCGGGAAGGCCGTGTCGAGCCGCACTTCGTAATCACCCTTGCGCAGGGTGCGGGCGAGGGAGCGGGTGATGCGGAGCTCGTCCGGGAACAGCACCATGCGCGGGTCCGGGCTGTACCAGAGGGGGAAGCCGTTGAGGGTGCCCCAGGGGAAGATGCCGAGTCGGTAGGCCCGCAGGATGCGGTCGGGGGAGAGGTCGGCGCCGATCGCCAGGAGCCCGGACATCTCCTGCCGGGCCGTCTCGACCGGGGGAAAGGGGTCAAGGGGCCCGAGGAAAGGGATCATCGCGCGACAGGATGGAGCCGCCGGAGCGCTTTCAATCCATCGGCCCGTTCAACCGGCCGGACGCCGTCAGCGGGGCGGAAGCCCGCGCCTTGGGCGGCCGGGGAACGGCCACGGGGAAGGAGGGCGCCATGGGGTTCGAGTCGGAACATAGGCGCTGATTATAATTCCCATTGGGTGCGGGAAGGCACAGCCGGCGCCGTTCTTTGCGGGGAGCGGCAAGATTTGCGGGGAGGATGGGGCTGGGCGGGGCAGGCCGCCCAGGAGCAACCGGATCAGTTGACCAGGATGCGGCGGGCGCCGTTGTAGCGCTTGACCCAGTAGCTGCTCTGCATGCTTTCCACCCGGACTTCGGCGCCGGGCTTCGGCGCATGCAGGAAATAGTTGTCCCCCAGGTAGATGCCGACATGGGAGAAGGCCCGCTTCATGGTGTTGAAGAACACCAGGTCGCCGGGTTTGAGGTCCTTGGAATCCACGTCCTGGCCGACCTCGCTCATTTCCTTGGCGGTGCGCGGCAGCAGCATGCCGATGGTGTCCTTGAAGACGAGGCGGACGAAGCCGCTGCAGTCGAGGCCGGTGTCTTCGGTGTTGCCGCCGCGGCTGTAGCGGATCCCAACCAGCTTCAGGCCCTGCAGGATGACATCCTGCGCGGCGTTGGTGTAACGTTCGAAGAACGTCGGCTGGTCTTCGCCGTTCCTGTGCTGTTCAGCTGCCTGCACGCTGCCCGAGAGGAGGGCGCAGGCCAGGAGAATAGGGGTCAGGATTCTTTGCATCCGGCGAATTTAGGCCAAAAGTAAAATACTGTAAAGACCCCATCTCAAGGTAAGCGAATCCAGGTCAGTATCTTCATCCACCATCATTCCCCACCCCCTTGGCCGGGCATGGGTTATGCAGTATGGGTTGGCGCGGCGTGATGGGATGATGCCATTCCCTTCCTATAGCGCGTAATTATGAATACAATTTTGCTGCGAGGAGAACGATGAGCCCATTCAAGGCACTGCTGATCGAAGAACACGACGGTAAGACAACCTGCAGCTTCACCCAGATGGACGAGAGCCAGCTGGATGCGGGCGAGGTGACCATTCGGGTGGCCTACTCCAGCGTCAACTACAAGGATGCGCTGGCGGCCACGGGTGCCGGCCGGATCATCCGCCGCTATCCCTGTGTCGGCGGCATCGATCTCGCCGGTACTGTGATCGCCAGCCGTGACGATAGGTTCAAAATCGATGATCCGGTCATCGCCACCAGTTTCGACATCGGCGTCGCCCACCATGGCGGCTATGCCGAGGTGGCCCGGGTGCCGGGCGACTGGGTGGTGCCCCTGCCGGCCAATTTGAGCCTGTTCGAGGCCATGGCCCTGGGCACGGCGGGATTCACTGCCGCTCTCGGCATCGTCCGCATGGAAGAGAACGGCCTCAGCCCGGCCAAGGGCCCGGTCATCGTCACCGGCGCCACCGGCGGGGTGGGCAGCCTCGCCATCGACATGCTCGCCAACCTCGGCTACAACGTCACCGCCTTCACCGGCAAGGAAAGTGAAGCCGAATACCTGCGCCAGCTAGGGGCCCAGGAAATCATGCTGCGTTCCAGCCTCGACCTCGCCAAGATCCGGCCCCTCGACCGGGCCCGCTGGGCTGGGGCGGTGGACAACCTGGGGGGCGACGTCCTGGCCTGGATCGCCAGCACCATGAAGCAGGGCGGCACCATCGCCAGCATCGGGCTGGCCGCCAGCATGAACCTCAATACCACGGTGGCGCCCTTCATCCTGCGCGGCGCCAGCCTCCTGGGGGTCGATTCCGGCTACATCGGCGAGCCCTACCGCAGCGGCGTCTGGCGGCGCCTGGCCACGGACCTCAAGCCCCGGCACCTCATGGACATGAGCCGCCGGATTGCCTTCGCCGATCTGCCGGCCATCTTCCCCGAATACATCGCCGGCCGCGCCAAGGGCAGGGTGGTGGTCGAGATCGGCGGGGAATAAGCGTGTCCGGCCTGCCGCGCATTCTCATCGTCGATGATTCGCGCATGGTGCGGGTTTCCCTCGCCAATCAGCTCAAGGGCCATTACGACATCCGCGAGGAAGCCGACGGCGAGTCGGCCTGGCAGGCCCTGGTCCTGGATCACGACCTGCAGGCGGTGATCTCCGACCTGCAGATGCCGAAGCTGGACGGCTTCGGCCTCCTGGAGCGGGTCCGCTCCTCCAAGCTGCGGCGGCTCCAGCAGCTGCCGTTCATCCTGGTTTCCGGCGAGGAGACCGAGGAAGAGCGCCTGCGGGCCAAGAACCTGGGGGTTTCCGACTTCGTCACCAAGGGGGTCGGCACCACCGAGATGCTGACCCGCCTCGACCACCTCCTGGCCCTCTCCAAGGCGCACCAGAACCTGGATGCCAGCCGCGAGCAGATGGTCAACGATCCCCGCACCGGGCTCTACACCCGCCGCTACCTGGAGCTCCAGGCGGCCCAGGCGCTGTCCCATGCCGCCCGCCACGACGGCCAGGTGAGCGCCATGGTCCTCGGCCTCGACAACTATGCTTCCATCTGCGACAAGCTGGGCCCGGAAGTGGCCGAGCAGGTTGCCAACCGACTGGCCAGGATGCTGGCCGACAAGATCCGCCACGAAGACAGCCTCGGCCATTTCGGCCAGGGCCAGTTCGCCATCATCTCCCCTGGCACTGCCCCGGCCACCTGCGCAGTCTTCGCCGAGCGGGTCCGGCAGGCGGTGGAAGCCGCCCAAGTGGCGGCCCACGGCCAGCGCGTGGCGCTGACCATCAGCGTCGGCGTGGCGGCGGTGCCGGAGGCCCGGGTCAGCTCGGCCGGCGCCCTCCTGGAGTTGGCCGGCAGGCGCATGCAGGACGGCGCCCAGGCGGGCGGCAACCGGGTGCTCCTCAGCGGCACCGGTGCGGCGCCGGCTCCAGCCAAGACCATCAGCCTGCAGCAGGCCGTCGAACTGCTGCGCGCCGGCCGCTCCGAGGCGGTCATTCCCCATCTGCTGGCCCTCGGCCAGCAGATGATGCCGCTGCTGAAATTGCTCAACAGGGAAGCGGAACTCGGTCTGCCTCTGGCGGACGCGGAGAAACGATTAAACGAACGGGCCAGCCAAGAAGAGCCCCGAAAAACAATAGATGTATAACTGTGTGCAGGAAAACTATGCAAGAGGGAGTCTTATGACGACGTACAAGGAGTTTTACCAGTATTCCATCGACCATCCGGACGAGTTCTGGAGCGAGCAGGCCAAGCTGATCGATTGGCAGACGCCCTTCGGCCAGGTGTGCGATTTCTCCCGCCCGCCCTTCGCCAAGTGGTTCGTCGGTGGCAAGACCAATCTGTGCCACAACGCCGTCGACCGCCACGCCGCCAAGCGGCCCAATGACCGGGCCCTGGTCTACATCTCCACCGAGACCAACGAGGAAGTGGTCTACAGCTTCGCCGAGCTGCAGCGCGAAGTGGAGCGCATGGCGGCCATCTACAAGACCCTCGGCGTCAAGAAGGGCGACCGCGTCCTCATCTACATGCCGATGATCGCCCAGGCGGCCTTCGCCATCCTGGCCTGCGCCCGCATCGGCGCCATCCACTCGGTGGTCTTCGGCGGCTTCGCCTCCGGCTCCCTCGCCACCCGCATCGACGACGCCAAGCCGGTGCTGATCGTCTCCTCCGAAGCCGGCATGCGCGGCGGCAAGGCCGTGCCCTACAAGCACCTGCTGGACGACGCCATCAACATCGCCGAGCACAAGCCGGCCAAGGTCCTGATGGTGGACCGCGGCGTGGACAAGGACTACGCCAAGGTCGAAGGCCGCGACGTGGACTACGCCACCCTGCGCGCCCAGCACATGGACGCCCAGGTGCCCTGCGAGTGGCTGGAATCCTCCGAACCCTCCTACATCCTGTACACCTCCGGCACCACCGGCAAGCCCAAGGGCGTGCAGCGCGACACCGGCGGCTACTGCGTTGCCCTGGCCTCCACCCTGAAGCACATCTACTGCGGCGGCGAAGGCGAAACCTTCTTCTCCACCTCCGACATCGGCTGGGTGGTCGGCCACAGCTACATCATCTACGGCCCCCTGATCGCCGGCATGGCCACGGTCATGTACGAAGGCACGCCCCTGCGCCCCGATCCGGGCATCTGGTGGCAGATCGTCGAGAAGTACAAGGTCGACGTCATGTTCTCGGCCCCGACCGCGGCCCGCGTCCTCAAGAAGCAGGACCCGGCCTACATGCACAAGCACGACATCTCCAGCCTCAAGCACCTGTTCATGGCCGGCGAGCCCCTCGACCAGCCGACCCACGAGTGGATCATGGGTGAACTGGGCATCCCGGTCATCGACAACTACTGGCAGACCGAAACCGGCTGGCCCATGTTGTCGGCGGTCCATGGCGTCGAGAAGACCAAGCTCAAGTACGGCTCCCCGAGCTTCCCGGTCTACGGCTACAACCTCAAGATCTACCGGGAGGACGGCTCCGAGTGCGGCCCCAACGAGAAGGGCATCGCCGCCGTCGTGCCGCCCCTGCCGCCGGGCTGCCTGTCCACCGTCTGGGGCCAGGATGACCGCTTCGTCAGCACCTACTTCAGCCTGTTCAAGGACCCCCTGGTTTACTCCTCCTTCGACTGGGCGATCCGGGACGAGGAAGGCTACTACTTCATCCTGGGCCGCACCGACGACGTCATCAACGTCGCCGGCCACCGCCTCGGCACCCGGGAGATCGAGGAGGCCGTCCAGGCCCACGCCGCCATCGCCGAAGTGGCCGTGGTCGGCGTCGAGGACAAGCTCAAGGGCCAGATGCCCATGGCCTTCGCCGTGGTCAAGGATGCCTCCAAGATTGCCACTCCCGAGCTGGTCAAGGCCCTGGAGAAGGAAGTCATGGGCACGGTGGACGGCATCCTCGGTGCCATCGCCCGCCCGGCCCGGGTGCACTTCGTCACCGGCCTGCCCAAGACCCGCTCCGGCAAGATGCTGCGCCGCTCCCTGCAGGCCCTGGCGGAAGGCCGCGATCCGGGCGACCTGACCACCATCGACGATCCCAGCACCCTGGAGCAGATCAAGAAGGCCCTGGCCAGCTGATCCACCGGGCAGCCTGTCAGTCCTTCGAACCCGCCGCTGGTCGGCGGGTTTTTTATGCCTGGGAAATCCACGGAGAAACAAGGAGCCGCAGAAAAGGATCGCTTTGGCGTATTCCCGATGACGGGAATCGCCGCTTTCGTTTAGACTGTCTATGCAGAACGAAATATATGACTCTTGCCATCGGCGTCCCGCCGATGAGCCGGGGCAGCGTCGGAAAATACATAACGATGGACGGCTTAACCGGTTTCCTAGACCGGGTGGAATGCATTGGGGAGGTCGAGCGGCTGGCCGGGGAGGCCCGGGCCGCCGGTGCTTCCCTGTGCGTCATCTGGATCGGGATTGATCGCTTTCGGCAGATCAATTCCTCATTCGGCCATCGGGCCGGTGACAACGTCCTCGCCAAGCTCGCGCACCGGATGAAGTCCTCCGCCGCCGAGGGCGACCTCTACGGCCGCCTCGGTGGCGACGAATTCGTCGTTCTCCTGCCCGGCAGCGACCTGGCAGCCGCCGAGATGGAGGCGGAGCGAATCCAGCAGGTCCTCAAGGCGCCCATGGAAATCGGCCAGGTCCGCTTCCGCCCTTCCGGCAGCATGGGCATCGCCCAGCTCAATGCCGTCGAGCCGCCCCTCAATGTCCTGGAACGGGCCGACCGCGCCATGCTGGCCGCCAAGCGCCTGGGGGGCGGGCAGTACGTGGTCTCCGGCGAGGAACTGGTGCCGGGCCGCTTCGGCAACCCCCTGGCCCGGGAGGAACTGGCGGTGGAGGAGCTGATCCACGAAGCCCTCGAAGCCGGCGGTCTCTCCCTCCATTACCAGCCCATCCTGGGGGTGGGCGGCGAACTGGATGGGGTCGAGGCCCTCATGCGCTGCCGGGTGCGGGACCAGGACCTGACCCCGGCCACCTTCATTCCGGTGGCCGAGAAGACTGGCCTCATTGTCCGCCTCGGCGAATGGAGCCTGATCACCGCCGCCCGCATGGTCCAGCAGCTCCATGCCCGGGGCAATCCGGTCAAGGTGGCGGTCAATATCTCCCGCGCCCAGCTCACGGCGCCCAAGTTCTGCCAGGCGCTCCACGCCGTCCTGGCCTGCACCGACGCCCCGGCCAGCCTGCTGGAACTCGAACTCACCGAATCCCTGTTCATGGACATGTCAGACAACGTCCGCCGCAACCTGGGAGAAGCCCTGGAGGCAGGGCTGCCCCTGGCCATCGACGATTTCGGCACCGGCTACTCCTGTCTCGCCTATCTCAAGGATCTGCCGGCCAAGAAGATCAAGCTCGACCGCGCCTTCGTGGTCGGCCTGCCGGAGGACCGCAAGTCCTTCGCCATCGTCCGCACCGTCGCCCAGCTGGCGCGGGACCTGGGCATGACCGTGGTGGCCGAGGGGGTGGAGACGGTGGCCCAGTACGAAAGCCTGTGCGAAGCCGGCGTCATGGCTGTCCAGGGCTTCCTCTTTTCCCGGCCCCTGGCCGAGGACAGGCTGGATCTCTGGCTGCAGCAGAGGGGAGGACAATGATCATCGAAGCCACGAGCCGGAACGGCGCCGGACCCCTGGACCAGTACCTGGCCGATACTATCCGCCAGCTCGGCATCCCGCCCCGCCCTGCCATCCTCGAGCGGGTGGCCGCCGAGATGCAGCGGGATGAGCCGGACTTCCGCAGCCTGGCCCGCATCATCAGCGCCGACGTCAGCATTGCCGGCAGCCTGCTCAAGCTCGTCAATTCGCCCTTCTTCGGCTACCGGCAGAAGGCCCGGACGGTGCAGGACGCCCTTTCCATGCTCGGGCTCAGCACCATCTCCTCGGCCATCGCCACCATCGTCCTGCGCAATGTCCTGCCGCCGTCGCCCCGGCTGGAGCGCTTCTGGGACGCCTCCGCCCGGGTCGCCCAGGTCTCCGGCTGGCTGGTGCAGCAGCTCGGGGCCGAGGCCGGGGTGCAGTCCGAGGACGCCTATACCTTCAGCCTCTTCCGGGACTGCGGCATACCCATCATGGCCCGCCGCTTTCCCAGCTACTTCGACACCCTGGCCCGGGCCAATGCCGATGCCGAGAAGCAGTTCACCGAGGTCGAGGATTTCCGCCACCCCACCAACCATGCCCTGGTGGGCTGCCTTCTGGGGCAGTCCTGGTGGCTGCCGGAGAACACCTGCATCGCCATCCGCCATCACCACGACTTCGTTTCCCTGCGGGCGGGCGGCGGCGCCTTCTCGCCCGCGGCCCGGCGCCTCATCTGCCTGGCCCAGCTGGCCGAAAAGCTGCTGCAGGACGAGACCGGGCTGAGTTCCTGTCTCGAATGGATGAAGATGGGGGAGGCCTGCCTGGAAATCCTAGGCGTCTCGCCACCGGAATTCGAAGAGCTTCACCGTCAAGCGCGCAGCGTCCTGAACCCGGAACCCGCTCCCTGACGGGGCGGACCCGTCAGCGGCCGCAGCTCTGCCAGTAGGCCCGGTGCTGGGTCAGGCTGCTGTCCCGGTCGACCGTTACTTCGAGCACATGGGGGCCCCCCGTTTCCAGGGCGGCGCCGAGGGCGCCGGCGAGGCCAGGCACGTCGGCCACCCGGGCGTAGCCCAGGCCGAAGGCGGCGGCCGCGGCCGAGAAGTCCACCGCCTGGGGCGTCAGCCAGCCCTGTTCGAATTCCGGCAGGCCGGCCTGGGGCAGGTAGCCGAAGATGCCGCCGCCGCCGTTGTTGAACACCACCAGCACCGCATCCAGGCCCCTGGCCGCCGCCAGGCCGCCCAGGTCGTGCTGGCAGGTGAGGTCGCCGAGGAGGGCCACCACCCGGCCGCGGGCGGCGGCGATCCCGAGGGCCGTGGACACGTTGCCGTCGATGCCGCTGACCCCCCGGTTGCCGTGGAAGCGCAGGGGCCGCTCGCCGCCGCCGCCAAAGGTGTCGAGGTCGCGGATAAGCATGGAATTGCCGACGAAGACCTGGCAGCCCGCCGGCAGCGTGGCCAGGAGGGCGGGAATGAGCGTGCCCTCGAAGCCCGGGCCGGTGGCGGGGAGGGCAGCCGCGGCTGCCGCCTCGGCCTGGCGGAAAGCCGCCATCCAGTCCGGCGGCGCCGCCTGCAAGGGCTGGCGGCACAGGGCCTCGCATACCGCCAGGGGATCGGCCCGCACCACGTCGGTGACGGCGTGGGCCGGGTCGTTCCACTGGGGCAGGGGATCGACCAGGACGATTCGCTCGCCCGCCTGGGAGAATCCCTGGAGGCTGCGGGGCACCGGAAAGGCGCCGAAGCGCAGCACCCAGTCCGGCCGCAGACCGGCGGCAATCTCCCCGTTGCGCAGCCAGCCGTCGTAGCGGCACAGGATACGGGAGCGGTCGTGGCCGCCGAAGCGCAGGTTGGACAGGGGCTCCGCCAGGATGGGGCAGTCCAGGTTCGCCGCCAGGGCGGCGACCCCGGCGGCGAACCCCGCCGGATAGTCGGCCTCGCCGCAGACAATGATTCCCCGCCGGCCCGCCAGGCTTTCCGCCAAGGCCGCCATGGCGGCATCGGCGGGCAGGCAGCGTGAGCGTTCCAGGCGGATGGGTGGCAGCTTGGGCGCCGGGGCAGGGTCCCCGGCCGGCAGCAGAGGCTCCCGGAAGGGCAGGTTCACATGGACCGGCCCGGGCAGGGGCCAGCTCGCCTGTTCGCCGACCCGGGCGGCAAGCCGATAGAGGTAGGCGGGGTCGAAGCCCGGCTCGGGCGTGCCGAGGGCATGGCTGGCGCGGACATGGGCGCCGAAGAGGTGGATCTGGTCCACCGTCTGGTTGGCGCCGCAGCCCTGGAGTTCGGGGGGGCGGTCGGCGGAAAGGAGGATGAGGGGGACGGCGGCGCGGCTGGCCTCGATCACCGCCGGCAGCCAGTTGGCCGGGGCGCTGCCCGAGGTCGCCAGGAGCAGCGCCGGCCGGCCGCTTGCCTTGGCGATGCCGAGGGCGAAGAAGGCGGCGCTGCGCTCGTCCACGACGACGTGGCTGGCGATTTGGGGAGTGCGCAGCAGGGCCAGGGCCAGGGGCGTCGACCGGGAGCCCGGGGAAATGACGGCATGGTGCACCCCGGCGGCGGCAAAACCGCCCACCAGCGCCTGGGACCAGAGAAAGTTGAGGCTGCCGTTATCCAAGGTCAGGTTCCTGTCTTCTCCTGCCAGGCCGGCTCCTGGAGGACATCCAGGAGGGTGGCGAGCTTGGCCTCGGTTTCGGCGAATTCCTGTTCCGGATCGGAGCCGGCGACGATGCCGGCGCCGGCCTGGAGTTCGACCTGGTTGCCGGTGATGAGGGCACAGCGCAGGGCGACGGCGATTTCCCCGTCGCCGTCCGCGGAGATGTGGCCGATGCCGCCGCTGTACCAGCCGCCCCGCTGTTCGCAGCGGCTGCGCAGCCAGTCCAGGGCGCCCGCCGTCGGTGCGCCGCCCACCGCCGGGGTGGGATGGAGGGCCTGGGCGAGGTCGAAGAGGCTGACGCCCTCCTGCACCGGCCCGCCGATGGAGCTGCGCAGGTGGCTGATCTGGCCGACCCGCAGGGTGGCGGGGGGGCCGGATTCGACCAGGGAGCGGCAGAGGGGGGCGAGAGTGGCGCGTACCACGTCGGCCACCAGGGACTGCTCCCGGGAGTTCTTGTCGCCGTGGAGCTGGGCCGACCCCGGCCAGGCGGTGCCGGCTAGGGCGTCGGCCTCGGCGTGGCCGTTGCGCAGGGCCACCAGCCGCTCCGGCGTGGCGCCCAGGAAGACCGCCTGGCGGTTGCCGTAGGCGTAGATGGTGCTGTCCGGCTGGCGTTCCAGCAGGGCGGCGAGCACCGGGGCGGCGGCGACGGGGCGCTCGGCTGCCAGGCGGACACTGCGGGCGAGGACGACCTTGTCCAGGCGGCCTTCGCCGATGCTGCGCAGGGCGGCCTGGACCCGGGCCAGCCAGGCCCGGTCCGCCAGGGGCTGGGTGATGCGGTCCAGGGTGGCGGGGGAAGCCGGCAGGGGCTGCTCCACCAGCAGGGCGGTGCAGCCATGGGCCGCGCGCTCCGGGCTGCCGGCCAGGGCTGTGACCGTGGCTGTGCACCGGCCGCCCCGGCATTCGAGGAGCAGGGCCGGCACCGCCAGCAGGGCGTTGGGTAGCTTGGTCCGGGTTCCCTCGTGGAAGGCGAAGCCCAGGAAGGCGATGGGGGCGGCTTCGCGGCGCCAGTTCCGGGTCATGCCGGCGAAGGTGTTGTCGAGGGCGGCGAAGCGGTTGGCGCCACCGGTGGCGACATGGACCGTCTGCCCCAGTCCGAGGCGATATTCCCCGGTGCCGGGGCGGGCCCAGTACCAGAAGGGCTCGCCCCGGCTGGGCAGGAGGCGCAGCCAGTCGTCGCTGCCCGGGCCGAGGTCAAGGGTGGCGCTGACCAGGGTGGAAGGCGTGGCGCCGGCGGCCAGGATGGCCAGGCGCCGGCTCAGGTCGCCGTCCTGCAGGGCTTGGCGCAGGCGGCGGATCATGGCCGGGCCTCCAGGAAGGCGCGTAGCTTGGCCCGCTCCAGCTTGCCCATGGCGTTGCGGGGCAGGCGCTCCAGGCGCAGGATGCGCCGGGGCCGGGCGGCCGAGGGCAGGTGGGCGCGGCTCCATTCCAGGATGCGGCCGTCCTCGGCCTCGCCCACCACCAGGGCCACCACCAGGTCGCCCCAGACCGGGTCCGGGAGGCCGGACACCGCCACGTCGACGACCCCGGGACAGGCGGCCAGGCAGGATTCGACGGCCAGGGGATGGACGTTGGCTCCGCCGCTCACCAGCATGTCGTCGGCCCGGCCGAGGACCTGGAGGCGGCCTTCGCCGTCGATGGCGCCATGGTCGCTGGTGGCGAACCAGCCGTCCTCCAGCCCGACGCCGGCTTCACCGGCCGGATTCAGGTAGCCCAGCATGACCTGAGAGCCGCGCACCCGGATGCGGCCGTCGCCGCCGATGGCAATCTCGGCGCCGGGCAGCGGCCGGCCCGCCAGGCCCTCGCTCCAGGGGCCTTCGGCCGGGTCGAACGTGGCGACCTGGGCGGCGGTCTCGGTCATGCCGTAGCTCGGGAACAGGGGCCAGCCCTTGGCCACGGCCCGCTCATACAGGGGCCGGGAGAGGGCGGCGCCGCCCACCAGCACGCAGCGCAGGCCGGGGGGCGGCAGGACGCCGAGATCGAGGAGCCGGGCCAGCATGGCCGGCACCAGGGAGATGTGGGTGACGCCCCGGGATGCCAGGTCGGCCACCACTGCCCCGGCATCGAAACCCCGGTGCAGCAGGACGGTGGCGCCGGCCCGGGCGCAGCGCCAGAGGATGGACATGCCGCCGATGTGGAAGAGGGGCAGGCAGTCGAGCCAGACGTCCCCCGGCCCCAGGGGCACGCGGGCGTTGGAAGCGGCGGCAGCGGCGTCGAGGTTGCTATCGGAAAGGAGCACGGCCTTGGGCTCGCCCTCGCTGCCGCTGGTGGAGATGATCAGGGCGGTGGTCGGCGGCACTAGGGCCGAAGCGGCGGCGGGCAGTGGCCGAGCGCCGTCCACGGGCCAGAAGGGGCGTTCCGCGACGCTGCAGGCATAGGCGCTCAGGGCCAGTTCGAGGCTGTCGCCGGCCTGGGTCAGGGGCCGGAGGCTGATTGGCAGGTTGGCGGCCCGGTGCCGGGCCTCTTCCCAGAGCTCGGCGTAGTTCCAGGCTTTCCCGGTGGTGAGCAGGGCCGGGGCTGCCGGCGTGCGGCGGGCGGCATTTTCGAGATGCCGGGCTAGGGTCGAAGCAGGCACGATCATAAGCGGGCGATTATAGAGATGCCCTCGGGGCCATGCCGCTGAGATACATCAAGAAATCCGGCACGAGAAGCCGATTCCGGGAGCATCGGGCAGGATCAGGCGCCCGTTGGCGATGGCGGGCGCAGGGCCGGTGTCGGCGGCGAACCAATGGGCGGTGGCGAGGCCATGGACGGCCCGGGGGGCGACGGCGGCCGCCAGGTGGGCAGCGGCGGCCAGGCCGCAGGCGCTCTCCAGGCTGGAGGTGACGATGCATTCGATGCCTGCCGACCGGGCCGCCAGCGCCAAATCCAGGGCGGCGAGGGGACCGCCGTGGCGGGCGGGCTTGAGGATCAGCCGGCGCACCGGCGGCCGGGCGAAGAAATCGTCGCCGGCCAGGGAGATGGACTCGTCCAGGGCGAGGGGAAACGGCACGGCCGCCTGCAGGCGCCGCAGGGCGGCGAGGTCGGGCCACGCCAGGGGCTCCTCCACGCCTTCCACCGGCAGGGCAGTGCAGGCGCCGAGGAAGGCGGCGGCCGTTTCCTCCGGCCAGGCCCGGTTGGCGTCCAGGCGCAGGGTGACGCCGGGGGGAAGGGCGGCGGCGATTTCGCGCAGGCGGGCCAGTTCGGCGGCCGGGTCGCCGAGGCCGACCTTGATCTTGAGGACCCGGAAGCCGGCGGCGCAGGCGGCATCGACGGCGTCCCGGGCGAGGGCCTGGAGGCTTCCCAGGGCCGCGTTGACGGCGATGTCCGGCACCGCCTGGCCCCCCGTCAGCCAGGCGGCCAGGGGCAGGCCGGCGGCCTGGGCGGCGAGGTCGAGGAGGGCGCATTCCTCGGCGTGGGCCGCGGCTGCCTCGGGGTCGATGCCGATTTCCGGGAAGGGGGCGCAGTCGCCCCAGCCGCTGCGGCCGTCATCGGTGGCGAGGCGCAGGAGCCGGCCCCGGCGCTCGTCCAGGCCGCCGGCGGCGCTCGCCCACGGACGCCGCAGGGGCAGCCGGTAGGGCAGCCACTCGGCGGCGACGATCCTCACGGCCGGCGGCGGTACTTGCCGAAATCCGGGGGACGGCGCTCCAGCCAGGCGTTGCGGCCTTCCTGGCCTTCTTCGGTCTGGTAGAAAAGGCCGGTGGCGTTGCCGGCCAGTTCCTGGATGCCGGCCAGGCCGTCGGTGTCGGCATTGAAGCCGGCCTTGATCATGCGCAGGGCCATGGGGGAGAGCTGCAGCATGTCCCGGCACCAGGCGACGGTGGTTTCCTCCAGTTCTGCCACCGGCACCACGGCATTGACCAGGCCCCATTCGAGGGCGGTGGCGGCGTCGTACTGGCGGCACATCAGCCAGATTTCCTTGGCCCGCTTCATGCCGATGGTGCGGGCCATGAGGCCGGCGCCGAGGCCGGCATCGAAACTGCCGACCCGGGGGCCGGTCTGGCCGAAGCGGGCGTTGTCGGCGGCGATGGAGAGATCGCAGACCAGGTGCAGGACGTGGCCGCCGCCCACCGCATAGCCCGCCACCATGGCCACCACCGGCTTGGGCAGCCGGCGAATCTGCATCTGCAGGTCGAGAACGTTGAGGTGGGGGGTGCCGCCCTCGTCGATGTAGCCGTCGTCGCCCCGTACCTTCTGGTCGCCGCCGGAGCAGAAGGCCTCGTGGCCGGCGCCGGTGAGGATGATGGCGCCGATGCGATTGTCCCGGTGGGCGCGGTGGAAGGCGTCGATGAGCTGCTCCACGGTCTCGGGCCGGAAGGCGTTGCGCCGCTCGGGGCGGTTGATGGTGATGCGGGCGATGCCTTCGGCGGCGTCGTAGAGGATGTCGGAATAGTCGGCCTGGGGTTTCCAGTCGAGGGCGGGGCGGATCATGGCTTG
Organism: Rhodocyclaceae bacterium; assembly: GCA_035255045.1. Taxonomy (GTDB): domain Bacteria; phylum Pseudomonadota; class Gammaproteobacteria; order Burkholderiales; family Rhodocyclaceae; genus JAGTRP01. Next base: position 23,481 of record DATFAA010000119.1, read on the forward strand.
TGGTCCGATGGCTAGGGAACAGGTTGGGGATTGTAATCAGATCGGGAATCCCCTCGCCACTGTCCTATTCCCGTGGCAAGATCGCCGGGCTTTTTTTCCGGAGTGCCCGTGCCATGTCCTGGCTGCTGACCAATGTCGTCGCCGCTTTCCTCCTGCCCCCGCTCAACGGCCTGCTGCCGGCCTTCATCGGGCTCGCCCTGGTGCGCCGCAGGCCGCGGCTGGGAATCGGTCTCATCGCCTTCGGACTCCTCCTGCTCACGGCCCTCTCCCTCACCGCGGTCGCCGACGCGCTGCTGGCCCCCCTGGAGAGCCGCTATGCCGTCCTGCCCCCGGACAGCCTGCGCAGCCTGAAGGTGGACGCCGTCGTCATCCTCGGTGCCGGCCGCTACCGCAAGGCCACCGAACTGGGCGGCGGCGACGACGTCCGCCAGCTCGCCCTCGACCGGCTGCGCTATGGCGCCCTGGTGGCCCGGGAGAGCGGCCGCCCCATCCTGGTCACCGGCGGCAATCCGGACGGCTGGGGGTTGCCGGAGGCCCAGGCCATGAAGAATTCACTGGCCCGGGATTTCCGCGTCCCCACCCGGTGGACCGAGGAGAAGTCCGAGAACACCCGGCAGAATGCCCAATACTCGGCGGATATCCTGCTGCCCGAGGGAGTCCGGCGCATCGCCCTGGTTACCCACGCCTTCCACATGCCCCGGGCTGTGGCGGCCTTCGAGGCGGCCGGCTTCGAGGTGGTGCCGGCCCCCACCGCCTTTCTGGG
>DATFAA010000120.1:0-2317 GCA_035255045.1 Rhodocyclaceae bacterium
GTGACGCTGATTCGGGCACGCCGGAGCCCGCTCCGATCGGCGTGCCTGGTAACCCCTACTGTCGCTTCTGCCCTTGATTCGGCGCTCCGTCCCGCCCATCTCGGTGGTGCGACGTCCCCCCGGTTTTCAGTAGCACGCGGCTTTGGAGTCCAAGGTTAATGTAGCCGATTTACTGGCCAGTTGTCTGGCATAGGCCGACGGTGTCAAACCGCCCAGCGATTTCTTTGGCCGCTCCTCGTTGTACTCGCGTCGCCACGCCTCGATGATCGTCTTGGCATGCGGCAGGCTGACGAACCAGTGCTCGTTCAGACACTCGTCTCTGAGCCGTCCGTTGAACGATTCAATGTAGGCGTTCTGGTTGGGCTTGCCCGGCTCGATCAGGAACAATCTCACGCCGTGCGCATGCGCCCAGGTCAGCATCGCCCGGCCGCAGAACTCCTTTCCGTTGTCGGTGCGGATCGCCTGCGGCAAGCCTCGCTCCACGGCCAGCCGGTCCAGAATGCGCGTCAGACCGTAGCCGCCAATGGCACGTTCTGGAACGATCGCAACCGATTCGTGCGTGGCGTCGTCCACCACCGTCAGACACTTGATGACGCGCCCTTCTGCGGTGCGGTCGAACACGAAATCCATCGACCATATCTGGTTGGCCATCTGCGGGCGACCCAAGGGCTGACGATCCGCTACCGGCACTTTCTTGCGCCGGCGTCGCCTCACCTGGAGGCCGGCTTCGGCATAGAGCCGTTCGACACGCTTGTGATTGACCCTCTGTCCGGCTTGCCTGAGCTTCAGATAGATCATGCCGGCACCGTAGCGGCGATGCCGGTGCGCCAGCGCAACGATTTGATCCCGCAAGGCATGGTTCTGGTCAGGCGCAGGTTGGTAGCGATAGGCGCTGGCGCTCATGCCGATAACACGCAGAGCATGCCGCTCGCTCAACCCGCGATCCGCCAGCTGGCGCACCAGTTCGCGGCGTGCCGGCGCCTTCACCACTTTTTTCTCAGCGCCTCGCGCGTGACCTCGTTCTCCAGCACCGCTTCGGCGAGCAGCTTCTTCAGGCGGGTGTTCTCGGCTTCCAATTCCTTCAGGCGCTTGGCATCAGAGACGCTCATGCCGCCAAACTTGCTGCGCCACAGGTAGTAGCTGGCTTCGGAGAATCCATGCCGTCGGCACAGCTCCTTGACCGGCAGCCCCGCTTCGGCCTCCCGCAGAAACCCAATGATCTGCTCTTCCGTAAAACGCTTCTTCATGTCCAATCTCCTTCGTTCATGGAATTGGACTCTAAAGCTAGGCACTACTCAATCCGGGGGGACGTCGGACCTATCTCGACGTTATCGCCGACGGCGATGAGCTTGCTTTCAGGATCGATACCGACCAGTTGGCGTACGAGATAGTCGTCAGTGTCGCTGCCCTGGGTGGGCAAACCGACAAAGATGTAGCCCCCGAGGTGTTCGAGCTTGCGCGAAAGTATTTCGCCGATGTCTTCCTTCAACACGTCCAGGGGCGGTCGGTGATCAAGGTTTAGAATGATATTCCCCTGGCTCTGGGTTACGATGTGGCGTGGTCCCAAGGGTGAGACGCCCTGGGTCAGCCGAGTGGTAATGGCCACTTCGGAGGCGAACATTACGCCGGACAGTCCACCTTCCATGGTCTCGTCGGCCACCTGGTAATGGGGGCCTCTTGAACTGGTAAGTCCACCCACCAGGAAGCCTGTCTCGGTGCGGCTGGCCACGTGCTCGACAAGTTCTGCGATGAGGGGGTTACGCGGGTCCCCGTGTACTATGCCAAACCATGGCGGCCGGCCGGCCACGAGGAAGTCTTCTCCAAGTCTAAGGAGATCTTCGAGATTGGTCAGGTTGGGCAAGACCCGGAAGGCGGACTCCGGAAAGTCGGCCAGCATTAGCGCCAGGGCCGGTTTGTCGAAGAACTCCTCCCCAGTGGCCAAAATGCCTACACCCACACTGCCCACCCAATGATTGATTTTGGTTTGTTCCCGGCACAAGGCGACAATCTCAGGCATGTGATCGGCATGGTAGTCAGTGGTGTAAACAAAACCCAAGCAAGCCCCGGAAGGCAAGGGCCACAGTTCATGCAGGCAGGCCTGCGCCGCGCCGCGCCAGTCTGGGAGGGTCGCAGAAGCGTGTTGGAAGGCTTGCATTGCCGTCTCTGGCGTGGATTCAAGTCGAAATGATGATTTATGCATAGCTCAAGCGACTGAAAAAATCCCGGTTGCGATCCACAGAGCGATTGAGCCCGTGGCCATAACGGGCGCGAACAGGATTGCCTATAAATAGCAGAACAGCAGCGTTAAGTGCCGCTC
>DATFAA010000121.1:0-15768 GCA_035255045.1 Rhodocyclaceae bacterium
CCTGTAGCCCGCCGCCCCGCCATAGCGGAGCGGCGGCCGGGTCAGGCGGCGGCAGCCGCCGGCGCGGTGGCCTTCCGGCGCCGGGCCATGAAGCCCAGGAGCCCCAGGCCGGCCAAGGCGAGAGCCCCCGAACCCGGTTCCAGCACTGCGAAGGGGGAGAGCAGATAGGCGTGGTTGTCCGTGGCGTTGGCGACGATCTGGCCGCGGTCGTTGATGGCCCAGGCGTCGTAGAAATAGGCGTCTCCCGGCAGGTCCACCAGGGCATTGAGGTCAAACATCCCCCGGCCGTGGGGACCGCTCAGGAAGGCATGCTGGACCCCGTCGCCCGTCATCTCGGAATACCCGACCACCTGGCCCAGGTTGTTGATGGCGAAGGCGACGCTGTCGGTGCCGCCCAGGGTACCGAGGTCGGTCATGCCCTGGCCGTTGGCGCCGGTGATGAAGGCGTGGGCGGTGAAACTGTCGGTCAGGTAGGAATAACCGGCCACCTGGCCCAGGTTGTTGATGCCGTAGCCGACGCTCTTGAAGCCCCCCAGGGTGCCGAGGTCGATCATGCCCTGCCCGTTGGGGCCGGTGATGAAGGCATGGATGCTGAACTGGTCGGAAATGTAGGAGGCCCCCGTCGCCCGCCCGGCATCGTTCACCGCATAGCCGGAGCTGTAGAAGCCGCCCAGGGTGCCGAGGTCGGTCATGCCCCGGCCATTGGGGCCGGTGATGAAGGCATGGTAGTGGTCCTCGTTCACGTGGGCGGTGCCCGTCACCTGGCCGCCGTTGTTGATGCCGGATGCCTGGCTGTAGGGGCCGCCCAGGGTGCCGAGGTCGGTCATGCCCTGGCCGTTGGGGCCGGTGATGAAGGCATGGGAGCCTCGCACCGCCCGGTCGGAAGTGCCCGCCACCTGGCCGGAATTGTTGATGGCGGTGCCGTAGCTGGAGGCGCCGCCCAGGGTGCCGAGGTCCCGGACGCCCCGGCCGTCGTGGCCGGTGATGAAGGCGTGGCGATTGCCATCCACCGTGTTGGTCGTATAGCCGGTGACCTGGCCCGTATTGTTGAGGCCGTAATGGAAGGTATAGCCGGCGCTCGGGGTCCCGAGGTCGAAGGCGGTGTATGACATGGGGCCGGCCGCGGCCGGCAGGGCCAGGCCGAGGCCGAGGGCCGAGGCCACGGCCATGGAAAGAAGTCGGGGCATTGGATTTTCTCCTGGATCGAGATGGGGAAAGACCTTGCTGCCGCCCCAGCAGCAACATCGGTGCCAAGCCGCTAAGCCATTGATCCACCGGAACTAGCCCGACGTCATTGGCCCCGACTGTTGCCTGGGCCGACAGGGCAGCGGCCGAAACTCCGGGTCCGCCCCGGCGTCGAAACGGAACGGTCTTTTTCGCCGGAGGAGGTCCCATGCGATCCCGCGACCTGTCGTCCTGGATATGGCGCGATGCCCTGTCCATGCTGGAGCAGGCGGAGCGGCTGCACCGGCAGTTCTGCCGCCTGGCCCCCGCCCAGGCCAGGTGCTGGGAACCGCCCGTGGACGTGGTGGAGACCGAAGACGCCGTGATGATCCACGCCGCCCTGCCCGGGGTGCCCGCCAGCGCCGTGGTGGTGGGGATCGAGCCCGAGGGCGTCACCATCGCCGGCGTCCGTCCCTTTCCCGGCCCCGAGGCGGCCTGGATCCACCGCCTCGAAATCCCCTACGGCCGCTTCGAGCGCCGCATCGCCCTGCCCATGGGCGGTCTGGAACTGGCCGGCCGCAGCCTGGAAGACGGCTGCCTCGTCCTGGCCTTCAGAAAAATAGAGGAGTCCCCATGAGAAACTGGCCCCTGCTCCAGGAAGCGTGGTCCGGCGAGGATGCCCGCCGGAGCCCAGCCGCCCCCCAGCCCGACCCGGCTCAGGCCGCGCCCGCCAAGCCCATCCCCAGCGACGCCCTCATTCTCATCCCGCTGCGCAACACCGTGCTCTTTCCCGGCGTGGTGTCGCCGCTGGCGGTGGGCCGCCCGGGCTCCGTCGCCGCCGCCCAGGAGGCGGCCCGGAAGGAGCTGCAGGTCGGTTGCCTCCTCCAGCGCGATGCGGAGAAGAACGAGGTCGGCCCCGCCGACCTCTACTGGGTCGGGACCGCCGGACCGGTGGTGCGCTACGTCACCGGCCCGGACGGCAGCCATCATCTGGTCATCCAGGGGGAGTCCCGCTTCCGGGTGCTGCAATTCCTGGAAGGCTGGCCCTTCCTGGTGGCCCGGGTGGCCATGGTGGAGGAGCCGACCCTGGAGAGCCCGGAAGTGGAAGCCCGCTTCATGGAGCTGAGGTCCCGGGCCCTCGAGGCCATCGAACTGCTGCCCCAGGTGCCCGGGGACCTGGGTGGGGTGGTGCAGGGCATCACGTCGCCGGCGCTCCTGGCCGACATGGTGTCCAGCCTGATCGACGTCAAGAACGAGGAAAAGCAGGACATCCTGGAGACCTTCGACCTGGTGCGCCGCCTGGACAAGGTGCTCGGCCTCCTGTCGGGGCGGGTCGAGGTCATGCGCCTCGCCAAGGAGATCAACGAGAAGACCAAGGCCGAGTTCGAGCAGCGCCAGCGCCAGCATGTGCTGCGGGAGCAGCTGCGGCAGATCCAGAAGCAACTGGGCGAGGACGAGGCCGCCGGCGCCGAGGTGGAGGCGCTGAAGAAGGCGGTGGACGAGACGGGCATGCCGGAGGAGGTGCGGCAGCACGCCGAGAAGGAGCTGCGGCGCCTGGAGCGCATGAGCGAGGAGAGCAGCGAATACTCCATGCTGCGCACCTACCTGGACTGGCTCACCGAGCTGCCCTGGAAGCCGGCGCCCCAGGCCCCCATCGACATCGGCGAGGCGCGCCGGGTGCTGGACGAGGACCACTTCGGCCTCGACAAGATCAAGCGCCGCATCCTCGAATACCTGGCGGTGCGCAAGCTCGCCCCGGAGGGCAAGAGCCCCATCCTGTGCTTCGCCGGCCCGCCGGGGGTGGGCAAGACCTCCCTCGGCCACTCCATCGCCCGGGCCACCGGGCGCTCCTTCCAGCGGGTGGCCCTGGGCGGCGTCCACGACGAGGCGGAAATCCGCGGCCACCGGCGCACCTACATCGGCGCCCTGCCCGGCAACATCATCCAGGCCATGCGCCGGGCGGGGACCATCAACACCGTCCTCATGCTGGACGAAATCGACAAGCTGGGGGCCGGCGGCTTCCACGGCGACCCGGCCAGCGCCCTGCTGGAGGTCCTCGATCCGGAGCAGAACCACAAATTCCGCGACAACTACCTGGGGGTGGATTTCGACCTCTCCCGGGTCATGTTCATCTGCACCGCCAACATGCTGGACACCATCCCGGGCCCCCTGCGGGACCGCATGGAAATCATCCAGCTCTCCGGCTACACGGCGGAGGAGAAGGTACAGATCGCCCGCCGCTACCTGGTGAAGCGCCAGCAGGACGCCAACGGCCTCAAGCCCGGGCAGGCGGAAATCACCGACGCGGCCCTGGCCGCCATCGTCGGGGACTACACCCGGGAGGCGGGAGTGCGCAACCTGGAGCGGGAAATCGGCTCCACCCTGCGCCATGCCGCCATGCGCATCGCCGAAGGCCACGCCGAACAGGTGACCGTGGATGCCCCGGACCTGCCGGCCATCCTCGGCCCCCGGCGCTTCCAGAACGAACTGGCCCTGCGCAGCAGCACCCCCGGGGTCGCCACCGGCCTGGCCTGGACCCCGGTAGGGGGCGAAATCCTCTTCATCGAGGCCAGCAAGGTGCCGGGCAGCGGCCGCCTCATCATCACCGGGCAGCTGGGGGACGTCATGAAGGAATCGGCCCAGGCCGCCCTTACCCTGGCCCAGACCTGGACCGGCCAGGCCCTGGAGAAGATCAACGTGCACCTCCACGTGCCGGCCGGGGCCACCCCCAAGGACGGCCCCAGCGCCGGGGTGGCCATGTTCCTGGCCCTGCTGTCGCTCCTCACCGGCCGGCCGGTGCGCCCGGACGTGGCCATGACCGGGGAGATCAGCCTGCGGGGCGTGGTGCTGCCCATCGGCGGGGTCAAGGAGAAGACCCTGGCGGCCCTGCGGGCCGGCATCCAGACCGTCATGCTGCCCCGCCAGAACGAGAAGGACGTCGAGGACGTGCCTCCCGAGGCCCGGGAAAAGCTCCAGTTCGTCTGGCTGGACCGGGTGGAGGACGCAGTGCGCTGCGCCATCGGCGACCTGGAGCCGGTGCGGGAGCCCGACGCCGCCTGAGGCGCCGGGCATGGCGAATGCTGCCTTCTCGTCAAGGCGGCGTGGCCGCCGTCTTTTCATGAAGGAGACAGCCATGGGCAAGCAGCAGGGCGAGCAGAACCGGAATCCGCAACAGGCCGGCGGCGGCCAGTCCGTACCGCAGATGCAGGCCGAGGCCCCTCCGCCCTATCCCCGCCAGCAGCTCGAGAAGCCGGGCATCGAAGGCGAGATGGAACTGGCGCCCCAGTGGCGGGCGCCGCGCTACAAGGCGGCCGGCAAGCTCCAGGGCAAGGTGGCCCTGGTCACCGGCGGCGACAGCGGCATCGGCCGTGCCGTCGCCTACCTCTATGCCCGGGAGGGGGCCGACGTGGCCATCGTCCATCTCCCCGCCGAGCAGCAGGATGCCGACGAGACGCGCCGCGCCGTCGAGGAGGAGGGCCGGCGCTGCCTCGACCTGGCCGGCGACCTGGCCGACCCCGCCTTCTGCCGGGAGGTCGTCGAGCGCACCGTGCGCGAGCTGGGGCACCTCGACATCCTGGTGTCCAACGCCGCCTGGCAGAACCGCAAGGAGAGTATCGAGAAAATCAGCGACGACGAATGGCGCCACACCTTCAGCACCAATATCGACGCCTACTTCCACCTCGCCCAGGCAGCGGTGCCCCACATGCCGCCGGGCAGCGCCATCATCGCCACCAGCTCCGAGACGGGGCTGATGGGCTCGAAGGCGCTCCTGGACTACTCGTCCACCAAGGGGGCCATCAATGCCTTCACCAAGACTTTGGCCCAGGAACTCCTGCCCAAGGGCATCCGGGTCAATGCGGTGGCCCCGGGGCCGGTATGGACGCCGCTGAATCCGGCGGACCAGGGCATGACCCCCGAGAAGATCGAGAAATTCGGCGGCCAGCAGCCCATCGGCCGGGCCGCCCAGCCCGAGGAGATCGCGCCGGCCTACGTCTTCCTGGCCTCCGACGCGGATTCCTCCTACATCACCGGCATCGTGCTGCAGGAGATGGGGGGACTGACGACGGGCGGGTAGGGGAGGCCGCCGTACCGCTGGCACCAGCCCCCAGGGCCGCCATGCGGCCCTGCAGCCGCTCCGACAGCACAGCCAGCAGCCGGAAGCGCAGCGCCGGGGTCCGCCTGAATTCCTCCAGCAGCAGCTCCTTTGGCAAGTACACCAGCAGGGAATCGGAAACCGCCAGGGCGGATTCGGCATGAAGGGGCTCGCCCACCAGGCAGGACTCGCCCAGGGTCTGGCCCGGCTTGAGGATTTCCAGGGTGTATTCGATGCCCTGGGCGGAGACCATGACGACCCTGATCTCGCCCCGCCGGATCAGATAGAGGCCGCCGTTCGGCTCGCCGCGGGAGAAGAGGGGCTCGCCCTTGGCCACCCGGACTTCGCGGCCGTCATGGCCACAGCAGGCCAGGGTTTCCCGGTCGAGGCAGCAGGCACCTGCGGCGGCCTCCGGAAAATTCGCTGCCTGATTGGAAAATTCTTTGCTTATCACTGGCGATACTCCTGGAACGCGCTCCGGTGTCCACCCTTCGCAGGCACCGGGCCATGCCGGCAACCGGGCCGGACAAGCAGCCCTCCTAGCTCGAGGCCTGGTCCTGCACGACGTGCAGATTCGGGCCGGCAAGCCGCAGGGCATCGGCGGCTTCCTTCGACCCCTGCAGTCCCGATGCCGCCTGCACCCGGTTCCGCCCCTTTCCCTTGGCCACATAGAGGGCCGCGTCGGCCCGGGATAGCAGGGACTCGAAGGTCCGGTCCTCCGGAACCAGGGTGGCGACGCCGAAGCTCGCCGTCACGGCAACCGATTTGCCCTGGTCCACCGGCACCCGCTCCCCGTCCACCACCTGGCGGAGCGCTTCGGCGACGGTGACTGCATGGTCCTCGGTGGTTTCCGGCAGGAAGACGCAGAATTCCTCGCCTCCGATCCGCCCCAGCAGGTCCTGCTTGCGGATCACGTGGCCGCAGCGCTCCGATACCGTCCGCAGGACCGCATCGCCCGCAGCATGGCCGTAGGTGTCGTTGATTCCCTTGAACAGGTCGAGGTCCACCATGATGACGGCCAGCGGCCGCCCGTAGCGCCTTGCCCGGTCGAACTCCTCGGCCAGGCGGGAATAGAAGTGCCGGCGGTTGGCCAGCCCGGTCAGGGGATCGGTGATGGCCTGCTTCTCCAACGCCTCGGCCGACTCGGCGTTCCTGGTGAGCAGGAAGGCAATCGCGCCCGCCCCGCCCAGGATGACGAGGGTAAGCGCCGCCCCGAGCCAGTGGATTGCGATTTCCCGGTCCCGGTGGGGCGCGAAGGCCTCGGCTTCGGACAACAGCACCAGGACCACCATGGGAACATGGGGCAGCCGCCGCCAGGCGCCGATGCGCCTCACCCCGTCGACAGCGCTCAGGGTGACGTAGATGCCGCTCGCCGCCTGGCTCGGATCGAAGAAGGGGCGGCTGCCCGGCAGGGCGAGGCCGAAAAACTGGCTGCGGGTGCCTCCGTAGCTCAAGCGGGCGCGGATGACGCCGTCCATGCCCAGCAGGGTGATGGCCCCCTCCTTCCCGACGTCCAGGCTGGAATGCATATTCAGGAAGGACATGGCGTCCATGGAAAAGACCACGACCCCGGCGAACTCGCCGTCGCCTTGGAGCTTGCGCACGCACTGGACGACCCACTTGCCGGCGATGGGGTCCTGGACCGGCTTGCTGATGTAGAGATGGTCATCCCCGGCATCCCGCTGATGCACGAAATACTCGGCGCTGCTGAAATCCTGCCTGCCGACGCCGGCTTCTGGACGGGAGGAATAGGCCAGGCGCCCGTCCCGGTCCAGGACCGAGATCTGTACGAGGGATCCCGGAAAGACCCGGGAGAAGACATGGTCCCTGAACCGTTCGTTGATGCGGCCATCGGCTGCATACTCTTCCCGGGAATACAGGATGACCCGGTCAATGGCGGTAAAGGTGTCCGAGACATGGGCCTCGAACACGGTGGCCAGATTGGTGGCGGACATCTCGGCAATTCGCCGATCGTTCTGGTCGTCCCTGGCATCCTGCACACCAATGGCCGTCCAGATGCCTGCGATCAGCGCGAGGCCAATGGCGATGGACCACAAGGGGCCGGTACGGATGCGAAGGGGCATGGCATCTGTTCTCGTTGCTCTGGCCCCAATCTAGCACTCTGGAATATCTGCCGCCTTGGCAAAGATCAACGCGGGTAGCCCAGCGGCATCCGGTGGCGGCCTGCCCCCGGTTCAGCTCTTCGAGGACTCCCCGCAGAGACGATCGCCCGAAGGCACCCCCACGCCGGGGGTGCCCGCCGACAGGCGGTAACCGTTGCGACCCTCCTCCTTGGCCGCATACATGGCGGCGTCGGCATGCTTCAGGAGCCGTTCCGCCGTGTCTCCATCCTCGGGATAGCAGCCGACCCCGACGCTGGCGCTGATCCGCAGCTCGTGGCCGGCCAGGATGAAGGGACGGGCCAGCTCGTCCACGATCTTCTGGGCGATCCGCTCGGCGTCATGGGCCTTCCGGAAGTCGTCGAGGAGAACGGTGAATTCGTCGCCGCCCTGGCGGGCCACCAGGTCGCTCTGCCGCAGGCAATTCCTGATCCGCGCCGAGGCCGACTGCAGCAGCAGGTCGCCGACGGCATGGCCGAGGGTGTCGTTGATTTCCTTGAAGTGGTCCAGGTCGACGAACATGACCCCGAGCCGGGCCCCATGGCGCTGGGCCCGCCGCAGGGCCCGGTCCAGCTCGGCATCGAAAAGCACCCGGTTGGGAAGCTGGGTGAGGGCGTCGTGGTGGGCGAGGTATTCCAGGCTGGCCTCGTGGCGCTTGTAGTGGGAAATGTCGTTGCTGACGAAGACATAGTGGGACGCCTTGCCCGCCCGGTCCCTGACGGCGCTGATGCTCACCAGCTGCGGATAGACCTCGCCGTTCCGGCGGGTTCCCCAGATTTCGCCGTGCCATTGCCCGGAGCGCAGGATCTGGCGCCAGATGCCGATGTAGAAGGCGGGGGCGTGCTTGCCCGAGAGCAGGAATCCGGGACGCCGGCCGACCACCTCTTCCCGTCCGTGGCCGGTCAGGAAGGTGAATGCCTTGTTGGCCGAGACGATGCGGAGCTTCGGATCGGCGATCACCACGGCATCGCCGGTATGTTCCAGGGCGTTGGCCGCGATGCGGATGCGCTCCTCGGCCCATACCCGCTCGCTGACGTCCTGCAGCGAACCGCCCACCCCGACCAGCCGGCCGCAAGGCGAGCGCCGGACTTCGCCCCGCAGGTGGAGGTGCCGGACGGTGTCTCCCGGCCCGGCCACCCGATGCTCCAGATCCAGCGGGCAGTCGTCTTCCATGGCCGCAGCCAGGCTGCGGCGGACCCCTTCCCGGTCGTCGGGATGGACTCGCTCCATGAAGGCTTCCAGGGCGGAGGGGATCGGCAGGTCGGCCAGCCCCAGGATGCGGCAGGCCTCCGGCGACAGCTCCATGCGGTTGTCCCTGGCATCCCACTCCCAGTTTCCGAGGAGGGCGATGCGATGGGCGTCCTCCAGTTGCTGCCGCCGCCTCTCCAGCTGCTCGTCCCGGGCATTGATCTGGGCCAGCATGGCGTTGAAGCCGTCGATCAGGGCGCCGATCTCGTCATTGCCCTCCCGGGCCACGCACAGGCCGTAGTCCTTCACCTGGGATACCCGGCGCATGGTCCCCGCCAGGCGGGAAATCGGGTCCGAGATGATCTTCTGCAGGCGCAGCGACAGGGCCAGGGCGCAAAAGCCCGAAGCGACGATGATGGCGGTCAGGACGGCCACGTCCCATATGAGCCCGAGCCTCAGCTGTCCCAGGCCGGCATCGACGACGATGCTGCCGATCCCTTCGCCGTCGAGGACGATGGGCGCCGACACCCGCAGGCTGTCCGCCGTAAACAGGACGCCGATGAGGCCGTGCTTGTCCGGCTGCCCGGTTCCTGCGGCGGGCTCGGGCAGCGGCGCGGAGTCGCCCTGCCCGGCGGGGCTGTAGCGGGCAAAGAGACGGCCGCGGCCATCGTACACATAGGCCGAGCGGATGCTGGGCTCGGCGGCCAGGCCGCCGAGGATCTCCCCCGCCGACGCCGGCTCGTCGAAGGAAACGGCGGCGGCGAGGTTGGCACCGATCACCCGGGCGAGAATCAGCAGCCGGTCGGCGGTCTTGTCCTGCTCGCTCGCCGCGTAGCGGACGATCAGGGCCATGCCGCCGAGGAGGAGGGCCGTGCAGCAGGTGGCCATGATGATGACCATCAGCTTGCTGCGAATGGAGATGTCGCGGAAACGGCGCATGGCTTTCCCCTTATCTGGTGCGATCCACCTCGATGGCCCGCTGCAGGAGCTGGACCCGGAACTTGAAACCGGCCTGTTCGCCGGCCGAGCGGGCGATTTCGAAGCGCACCTTGTTGTCCACCTTCCTCAGGTTGATGAGCCCGCCGCTCCTGACGAAATCGTCCGCTTCGCCGACGGTCAGCACATGGCTGCCGAGGCTGCCGACGGCCGGCCCGGGCGCACCGCCCTCCGGCGCACTGACGAACAGCAGATGGCATTGTCGGGCGGCTTCGACCCGGTCCACCCGCCTCACCTCCAGCGGCCTTCCCTTGACGCTCTTGCCCGCCAGGGTCTCCCGGGCGCTGACGAAGGCTTCGGCCCCGAGAATGCAGATGGTGAATGGGCCCTCGGCTTCGCCAGGGGCCGGGGCGGGCCAATCCACGAACTTGGCGAAGTTGTAGAGAAATGCCGCCTTCAGGTGGTACTCGTTGAAGTCCACATCCACGCCCCGGGCCAGGGCGGGCTGGAGGACCATCAGGACCGCCCCGATCTGTGCCACGGCCCAGGCCCGGCGCCACCGCCGCCCCAGGAGCCGCCGAACCGCTTGCAGGAGGGTGGAGAGGATGGGCACCGATCGCCTCTAGTACGTCACCGAAATGGTGATGACGTCGGTGTAGGCCCCGCGCCTGGCCGGCTGCTTCGGCGCGATGCGGCCGAAGACGCTGTACTCGGCGGGCACCCCCGTGCCGACTCCGGCGACCGTATCCGACCCGGCGCTGTTGCCCCACACCTGGGTGCGGGCACCGTCCCGGTAGAGGGAGTAGTTGAGGGTTCCGGCGCCCCCGGTCAGCTTGCGGGTGGCGGTGGTGGCGCCGGCCCCGGTCCCGGCGTCGAGGCCGATGGTGTACGAGCTGTCCGCGGTGCAGACGATGACGATGGACGAGCTCTGGTCGGTCGGCGCGGCAGTCAGGGAGTCGTAATTGCCGAAGACCAGGTCGGTGGCGGCGACGTTGCAGGAGTCGACGGCCGTGGCGGACACCTGGAAGCGCGCCGAGGGTGCGGCCGCCGGCACCTCGATGTTCATCAGATCGTCGAGGCTCAGCCCGGTCAGGTCGGCGGGGGTCGCGGCCAGGCATCCCCGGCCGGCGCCGAGGAGGGCGAGGAGGATGGCGACGCCGCCGAGGTGCCGGGCGATGCTCCTTGTGGCAGGAAACGGGCTCATGGCATGGTCGGCAGGCGAGACGCGCTAGTAATTGACGGTCACCAGGATGGTGTCTGCGTAGCTGCCGGCCGGCAGGTTCTGCCCGGCGGGTATCCGTCCGTACACCGGATAGTCCCGGTGCAGGGCGAGGAGCATCAGCAGGTAGCCGTCGCTCACCATGGCCGAGCCGCCGCTGCCGTCTCCCCAGACGGACAGGCGGGTCAGGTCGGTGTAGAGGTTGTAGGTCAGGGAGTTGGTGCCATTGGCCATCCGCCTGGCGCCATAGCTGCCGCTGCTCCCCGGGCTGAGCTGGATGTCGTAGGCCACCAGCACGTTGATCAGCAGGGTGGTGCAGGCGACCCGGACATTGCCGACGCCATCGAGGGGCAGCAGGGACGCGGGGTTGTATACGCCGAAGCTGGTGGAGGTGGCCGTCGCGTTGCAGGTGATGGCCCCCGCCTGGTGTGCGGCGAGCACCAGGCACAGCATCAGCAGGAATCTCCCGCCGGGCCTCACGGCACGACTCCGTGGCAGGCCAGGGGGCCGATCACCGGCAGGGGGCCGGCATCCCGCGGCAGTTCCACGTCGAGCCGGCAGCGCTGGCCCTTCCAGGCGGCCCACAGCTCGTTGCGGCTGGCGAGCCCGGTGACATAGGCTTCGCCCCGCAGGGCGACCGGAAACTCCTCGTCCTGCCCGGCGACGGTGACCAGGGCGCCGGCCGGGAGAGGCAACCCATCGTCCAGGAAAATCCGCAGCAGGGCGCCCCGGACGGCCTTGACCGGGAACTCGACCAGGGCGCCACTGCGCCGCACCGGCGTGACCGTCATGGTCAGGGCGCCGATCTGGGCATCCAGGGGAAGGGCCTGCTGGGAAATGCTGATGTTGTTCTTCTGGTAGGGCCGCAGGGAGCCGATCAGGGCCGAGCCGCTGGCGTCGGTGCGGGCCACGGGCTGGTTGTCGCGGTAGACGGGGATGTCGGGGTAATCGCCCACCTTCACCAGGGCGAAACTCTCGTCGAGCCGGCGCGCCAGGCGCAGCCGGCCGCCGAGGATGGCCACGCCGCCGGTGGCGCCGACCCGGAAGGCGGTCGTCTTCTCCAGTTGGGCAGCTTCCAGGCTGACGGTGCCGTAATCCATCTGCAGGAACAGCCCCGCCTCGTTGCGGGGATGGCTGCCTCCCGTGGCGGACACCCGATAGCCGGCGCCGTTGCCCTGGGGCAGGCTCTGCTGCAGCTGGAAAGAGGGTGTAACCCCGTCCCGCTGGCTGACCGCCAGGGCGCTGGCACTGGTCCGCGGCCCCAGGGAGAAGGTCAGGGTGATGCCCACGCTCCGGACGGGCTCCCCCTTGATGGAGCGCATGGTGAACAGGGACAGGAAGGCGTCCCGCTGCAGGCCGACGTTGTAGCCCACGCTGACCAGGTCCACGTCGGGCTGGGCGCGGTTGGCCTGATGCACGTAGCTGGCGAACAGGGAGCCGATGCCGCTGGAGGAATAGTTGGCCCTGGCCACGGTGAGCTGGCGCGGATGGTATTGGGGCGCCCCCAGGCCGAGCTGGGTGAAGGCGGCGGTATTCACCTGGGTCTGCAAGCCGAAGCCGAAGGCGCGCCCCTGGCGCTCGATGCCGGCGGACGCCAGGGCACCGTTGCCCAGGGGGCTGCGGCTGGCGGCGAGGGCGGCGTTGAGGATGCCCGCCGCCGGCCACAGGAAGCTGCCTCCCAGCCCGACGGTCTGCTGGTCCTTCAGCAGTTCGGCTCGCACCTCTCCGGTGAGGCGGTCGGTGATGCCCAGGCGGTGGGTTCCCGCCCCGAAGAAGCGGCCGTAGTCGTCGTTCTCCAGGGTGAAACTGCGGCGGACGAAGCCCGCTTCGTAGGTGTAGTCGTGGAGGCCGGGGCGCAGCAGGCCGGCGCTGGCGTAGTAAGCCTGGGTGACCACGCTTTCGCGGCCGAGGGCATCCCGCACCACCAGCCGGACCTCCCCTTCGCCCGTGACCACCGGCACGTTGGGGATGGTGAAGGGGCCATAGGGTACCCGCCGGCTCAGCCGCAGGGCGTTATCCACGTACAGGTCCACCGTGGACGGCAGGACGGCCTCGCCGCCGATGGAGGGCTGGGGAAAGGCGACCAGATCGGGCCGGATGGCGAAATTGCTGCCCCATTGCACGCCGCCGTAACGCAGGGAGCGGCCCCAGGCGCCGGGGCGGCTGATGCTGTCGCCCAGGCGCAGGCTGCGCTGCTCGCCGGGATCGTCGGCGGTCCAGGCGGTGTCGAGGCGGACGGTGCGCAGGCTGCCTTCGGTGCCGCGCACCAGGAAGCTGGAAGTGCCGAAGCCCCGGGCATTGAACATCCCCAGTTCCAGAAAGCCGTCCAGGCGGCCGACATTCTGTTGCTGTTGCATCTGCAGGTCGTAGTTCAGGAAGCCGCCGGTCTCGGGCGCCAGGGGCGCCGAGTAGTCGGCCAGGCCCGTATTGATCCGGGTCGACAGGAAGACGTCCGGCCGGCCCTGCACCAGGAGAACCTGGGTGGCCGGATCGATGCGGTACTCCAGGCCATCGACGTCGTCCAGGGCGTAGTAGCGGCTGTCCCGGTGGGAGAGGGCGGGCAGGCCGGGGGGCAGCCTGATGCGCCAGCGCCCCAGCTCCTCGGCGCTGGCCAGCAGCCGGCCATTCCGGGCCTGGAGAAGGCGGGCGGCACTAGCCATGGCCGCTCCGTTGACCCGGACCTCCACCCAGATTTCGGAATAGGGCCGGATGCCGCCCGCCGGAGCAGGTGGCGCCGCCGTTCCAGACGGCGGGGCTGCCGTTCCAGGCGGCGGGGCTGCCGGAATCTGCGCTTCGTTGGCCAGCACGCCCCCGGAGCCGGCCAGGATGAGCGACGCGACCCATCTACGGCCTTTCCACGTCCAGCTCGACATTTGCAGCGCCCCGGTCGGAATCGGCCGACAGACGCACCCGTTCTGCGGACAGCGGCTCTTTTAATGGGATGATCCACCGGCGGCTCTGGCCGGGGAGGAGGTAGCCGGGAATCTGCCGCCGGGCCAGGGAACGCTCCGAATCGACCGCTCCCAGGGACAGGTTGAGGAGCCGCAGATGCCCGTTCCCGGCGTTGGTGGCCTCGACCGCGACCGCCTGGCTGCTGCTCTGGACGATGCGCCAGGTCAGCTTCGGCTCGGCGGCCCCATTGGGCGCCACGAACAGGGGCACCCCCACCCGCAGGGCCACCTGCAGTCCCTGGGAGCCGGGCCTGGGTGGGGGAGGGACTTCCTCGAGATACAGCCGGTAGGCGAGTTCGCGCTGGGGATCGGCACTGCGGCTGAGGCCGACCCGCACGATCTGGGAGCGCCCCGGCTGGATGGTCATGATCGGGGGCGTGACCACCACCTCGTCGCTGGGCTCGTGGCGATCCTCCTCGCCGACTGCCGTCCAGCGCAGCATCTGCGCCTGGGCGACGATCGGCGCATTGCCGGTGTTCTCCACCGTCAGGGCCGCGGTCGGAGCGGCCTCGCTGAGATTGACCCGGATGGGGCTGACCGACAGGCTTCCCGCCCCGGCGGCCTGGGCCAGGCAGGCCAGGGCGAGGCCAAACAACAGTTTTCTCGGTGCCATGGGATTCCCCCCGCTTCTAGAAATTGACGGTGACGGTGATGGTGTCGTTGTAGGTCCCCGGATTCACATTCTGTCTGGCGGGAATCTGGCCATAGACCAGGTGGGGCTCGGCCAGGCCGGTGCCGACGAAGGCGAGGGTGTCCGTGCCGATGGTTTCCCCCCAGACCAGGGCATGGGCCGCGTCCCGGTACAGGGAGTAGGTCAGGGTGTCGGAACCGCCCTTGGTCATCTTCCGGGCCGTCACGGTGGCGCCCGTTCCTCCCCCCGGGTTGAGGGCGATGTTGTAGGGCGTCAGCAGGGTGCACTGGACGGTGACGGTGGACGTGCCGGTGGCGGGCAGGGCCGCCAGCGGGTCGTAATTCCCGAAGCTGTGGTTGGTGGCCGAGACCGAGCAGCTGCTGACCACCGTCGCGTCCACCTGGAAGGTGGCGGTCGCGGTGGCGGCCCCGACTTGCCCCGACACCGCCGCCAAGGCGCCGGCCATGGCCATGGCCATCCCGAGCCTCCACCCCGCCGCCGAAGGGGCGAGCCGGACGGGTTGGGAGAGGGCGCTGGTTTCTGCTGCGGACAGTGTGGCCATGGGAACTCCAGACAGGCAAAGGCACGGGATACAGACCGGCGGCGGTCAACGGCGCACAGCCCGGGAGATGACGTTTGTCAATTTAATGACAGTGATATTGGGTACGAATCGGGTGGGGTACTACTAAGCACCCCAGGAATACCCGTAGCTCGCCGGTAGGCAAATCCCGCAGATCAGAGGGAAAACGTCCATTCCATATACGACGCCCGCGGGATGGGCGTCTTCATCGCCCAGCGCATAAATTCCCACTTGCCATAACTCTTCGGGATTATCCCGGGCGAAATGGCGCAATACATCCATGAATGGACCAGGTGCCCGCCGCGCTCCACCGCCGCCCGCCGCGACCGCCTGCTCCCGACGCAAGAAAGGAATAAAAATGCGCAGGAATGGACCCGTCACCCAGAGAGAACTGGACTACCGCGATTCCGCGATCATCCTTTCCCGCTCGGACCGCAAGGGCATCGTCACGGACGTCAACCGGGACTTCATCGAGATCAGCGGATACACCCGCGCCGAAGCGATGGGCCAGCCCCACAACTTCCTGCGCCATCCGAACATGCCGCCGGCTGCCTTCGCCGACCTGTGGCGGACCCTCAAGAGAGGGCGCCTATGGAATGGGGTCATCAAGAACCGCGCCAAGAATGGCGACCATTACTGGGTGGAGGCCAACGTCGCCCCCGTCCTCGACGGGCAGGGCAAGATCCTGTCCTACGTGTCGGTGCGCACCAAGCCGACCCGGGACCAGATCGCCGCGGCGGAAGCGCGCTACCACGACATCGCCCTGGGCAAGGCCAGGTTCCCGCGCCACCCGGCCAACGTGCGCCCGGTGGTGTACGGGCTGGTCGCCGGCCTGGCGGCCGTGTTTGCGCTGCTCGCCATCCTCGGCGTCCCGTGGCCGGCCGTG
>DATFAA010000122.1:0-9857 GCA_035255045.1 Rhodocyclaceae bacterium
CGGGTGGATAAGGCCGGCTGAGGCGCGATTTAGCCCAATGTGGTAGATTCGGGGGCGGTGGCGAAAGCCACCGCCCTTTTCATGTCAATTACCCCGATGAAGATACTGACCTGGGCCCTGCGGCTCATCATCTTCCTGTTCCTTTTCGCCTTCGCAGCCCAGAACACCGAGCCGGCCAGTTTGCGCTTCATTTTCGGCCAGGTCTGGCAGGCCCCGCTGGTCATCATTCTGCTGGCCTTCTTCGCCGGCGGCGTGCTCCTGGGTGTGCTGTCCCTGCTGGGCGTGGTCTTCAACCAGCGTCGGGAAATCGCCCGCCTGAAACGCATCGTTGGCAGGCCGGCCGCACCGGCGCTGGTCGAGCCGCCGACTGCCGCATGAACGATCTGTTCGAATACTGGCAGCTGCTGCTCATCCCGGTCTTCTTCGGCCTGGGCTGGGCGGCGGCCCGCATCGACATCCGCCATGTGGTGCACGAGTCCCGGGCCCTGCCGCGCTCCTATTTCCAGGGCCTCAACTTCCTGCTGAACGAGGAGCCGGACAAGGCCATCGACTCCTTCCTGGAGGTCGCCAAGATCGACCCCCAGACGGTGGAGCTCCACTTCGCCCTGGGCAACCTGTTCCGCCGTCGGGGCGAGACCGAGCGGGCCATCCGCATGCACCAGAATCTGATCGACCGGGACGACCTGGACGACAGCTTTCGCCTCACCGCCCTGTCCGAACTGGGCCAGGACTACCTCAAGGTCGGGCTCCTCGACCGCGCCGAGGAAATCTTCAACCGGCTGGTCGGCACGGCCCTGGAGGAAGAGGCCAAGCGCAACCTGCTGGAAATCTACCAGCTCGAGAAGGATTGGCAGAAAGCCATCGATATCGCCAAGGAACTGCCCGGGGCAGCGTCCCAGCGGGAGGTGGCCGAGTACTACTGCGAGCTGGCGGCCAGCGAGATCATGCGCTCCCGGCCCGACTCCGCCCGGGAGTACCTGGAAACCGCCATGCAGCAGAATCGCAAATGCGTGCGGGCCAGCCTCCTGCAGGGCGACCTGCTGCTCCAGGAGGGCAAGCTGGAAGAGGCCATCGACGCTTGGCAGCGCATCGAGCAGCAGGATCCGGCCTACCTGTCCCTGGTGGCCCAGCGCCTCCTGGAGGCCTACCGCAAGCTGGAGCGGCGGGACGAGGGCATCGCCCTGCTGCGGGGTTATCTGGAGCGTTATCCCTCCCTCGACCTACTCGAAGTGGTGTACCAGCTGGTCCTGGAAAGCGAGGGCTCCGAGTCCGCCTACCGGCTGGTGCGGGACGAGCTCCAGCGCAACCCCACCCTGGTCGGCCTGGAAAGGCTGATGAGCGCCCGCCTGCCCCTGGTGGCGCCGGAAGACCGGCCCGATATCGAACTGGCCCGCTCCATCGTGCAGGGCTACACCAAGCGATTGTCCCGTTATCAATGCGATAATTGCGGTTTCAAGGCGCGCCAGTTCTACTGGCGCTGTCCCGCCTGCGGCGGCTGGGAAACCTACCCGCCCCGGCGCCGGGAAGAATTCGATTTAACTTTGTAGGAAATCCATGAAAATCACCGTTGTTGGCACCGGCTATGTCGGTCTGGTCAGTGGCACCTGTCTGGCGGAAGTGGGCAACGACGTCCTCTGCCTGGACGTCGACCCCGAGAAAATCCGCATCCTGGAGGAGGGCGGCATCCCCATCTACGAGCCGGGGCTCCAGGACATGGTGCGCCGCAACGTCGCCGCCGGGCGCCTGCACTTCACCACCGACATCGAGAAGGCGGTGAAGCACGGCACCATCCAGTTCATCGCCGTCGGCACCCCGCCGGACGAGGACGGCTCCGCCGACCTCCAGTACGTGCTGGCCGCCGCCAGGAACATCGGCCGCCTGATGACCGACTACAAGGTGGTGGTGGACAAGTCCACCGTCCCGGTCGGCACCGCGGACAAGGTCAAGGCCGCCGTTGCCGAGGAACTGCAGAAGCGCGGCATCTCCATTCCCCACAGCGTCGTCTCCAACCCGGAATTCCTCAAGGAAGGCGCCGCCGTGGACGACTTCATGCGCCCGGACCGCATCGTGGTCGGGGCCGAGGACGAGCAGGCCATCCACCTGATGCGTGCCCTCTACGCCCCCTTCCAGCGCAACCACGAGCGCCTCATCGTCACCGACGTGAAGAGCGCCGAGCTCACCAAGTACGCCGCCAACGCCATGCTGGCCACCCGCATCAGCTTCATGAACGAGCTCGCCAACCTGGCCGAGGTGCTGGGCGCCGACATCGAGATGGTGCGCCAGGGCATCGGTTCCGACCCGCGCATCGGCTACCACTTCCTCTACCCGGGCTGCGGCTACGGCGGCTCCTGCTTCCCCAAGGACGTCAAGGCCCTCATCAAGACCGCCGTCGACGACGCCGGCATCGAGCTCAAGGTGCTCACCGCCGTCGAGGAAGCCAACGACGCCCAGAAGCACCTCCTCACCAAGAAGCTCAAGGCCCGCTTCGGCAACCTGGAAGGCAAGCACTTCGCCCTCTGGGGCCTGGCCTTCAAGCCCAATACCGACGACATGCGGGAAGCCCCGAGCCGGGAACTGATCGCCGACCTCTTCGCCGCCGGCGCCACCGTCACCGCCTACGACCCGGTGGCGATGCACGAGACCCAGCGCATCTTCGGCGACGAGCCGCGCCTGAAATATGCCGAGAACCCCATGGGCGCCCTGGAAGGGGCCGACGCCCTGGTGATCGTCACCGAGTGGAAGGAATTCCGCTCCCCGGATTTCGACGCCATCAAGGCCCAGCTCAAGCACCCGGTCATCTTCGACGGCCGTAACCTCTACGACCCCAAGTTCGTGCGTAGCCAGGGCGTCGAGTATTTCGCCATCGGCCGCTGATGGGCGCCCTGGAAAAAGTCGCCGACGTCCGCCTGCTGGTGGTGGGGGACGTCATGCTGGACCGCTACTGGTTCGGCGAGGTGAGCCGCATCTCCCCCGAGGCCCCGGTGCCCGTGGTCAAGGTGGAGCGGCTGGAGGAGCGCCTGGGCGGTGCCGCCAACGTCGCCCGCAATGCGGCCGCGGTGGGGGCCCAGACCGCCCTGCTGTCGGTGGTAGGCAACGACGAGGCGGGCCGCAGCCTGGCCCGCCTGCTCCAGGAAGGCGGCATCGACGCCGGCCTGCAGGTGGATGGCGACATCGACACCACGGTCAAGCTGCGGGTCATCGGCCGTCAGCAGCAGCTTCTGCGCATCGATTTCGAGACTGTCCCGTCCCACGAGATCCTCCAGGCCAAGCTCCAGGAATTCCAGCGCCGGGTCGAGAACTGTGACGCCGTCATCCTGTCGGACTACGGCAAGGGCGGCCTGGCCCACATCTCCGAAATGATCCAGCTGGCCCGGGCGGCGGGCAAGCCGGTGCTGGTGGATCCCAAGGGCGACGAGTACGGCAAGTACGCCGGCGCCACGGTCATCACCCCCAACCGCTCGGAACTCAAGCAGGTGGTGGGGCGCTGGTCGTCGGAAGAGGAGCTGGCCAGGAAGGCCCAGGCCCTGCGCGCCGAGCTGGGCCTGGAGGCCCTGCTGGTGACCCGCAGCGAGGAGGGCATGACCCTGTTCCGCGACGGCGAGGTGGTGCACCAGCCGGCCCAGGCCCGGGAAGTGTTCGACGTTTCCGGCGCGGGGGACACCGTCATCGCCACCCTGGCGGTGATGCTGGCCTCCGGCGCCGACTGGAAGGAAGCCATCCGGGTCGCCAACGTGGCCGCCGGCATCGTGGTCGGCAAGCTCGGCACCGCCGTGGTAACCCGGGAAGAACTGCAAGCAGCCTTGTAAGGAAAGCCTCTATGTATACCGTCGTCACCGGCGCCGCCGGCTTTATCGGTGCCAATCTCGTCAAGGCCCTCAATGACCGGGGCGTGACCAACATCATCGCCGTGGACAACCTGACCAAGGCGGACAAGTTCAAGAACCTGGTGGATTGCGAGATCGCCGACTACCTGGACAAGGAAGACTTCATCCAGCGCATCCAGGCCGGCCATTTCGACGGCGAGATCGACGCCATTTTCCACGAGGGCGCCTGTTCGGACACCATGGAGACCGACGGCCGCTACATGATGGAGAACAACTTCCGCTACTCCACCATCCTCCTGGACTGGTGCCAGGACCAGGAAGTGCAGTTCCTCTACGCCTCCAGCGCCGCCACCTACGGCGCCAGCAACGTCTTCAAGGAGGAGCGGCAGTACGAGGCGCCCCTGAACGTCTACGGCTACTCCAAGTTTCTGTTCGACCAGGTGGTGCGCCGCCGCCTGGCCGAGGGTACTTCCTCCCAGATCGTCGGCTTCCGTTACTTCAACGTCTACGGTCCCCGGGAGAACCACAAGGGCCGGATGGCGTCGGTGGCCTTCCATCACTTCAACCAGTTCCGGGCCGACGGCAAGGTCAAGCTCTTCGAAGGCTCCCACGGTTATGCGGACGGCGAGCAGCGCCGGGACTTCGTCTTCGTCGGCGACGTGGCCAAGGTCAACCTCTGGTTCCTCGACCACCCGGAGAAGTCCGGCATCTTCAACCTCGGCTCCGGCCGGGCCCAGAGCTTCAACGATGTGGCGGTGGCGACGGTCAACGGCTGCCGACAACTCCAGGGCGAGCTTACTCCCCTCAGCCTTGCCGAGTTGCGGGAAGCCGGTCTCCTCGAATACGTGCCTTTCCCCGAGGCCCTGAAGGGCAAGTACCAGGCCTTCACCCAGGGCGACCTCGCCAAGCTGCGGGCGGCCGGCTACGACGCCCCCATGGCCTCGGTGGAGGAGGGCGTCGCCCAGTACGTCCAGTGGCTGAACGCCCATGTATAAGACCCTGGAAGACTACGTCGGCAACACGCCCCTGGTGCGCCTGAAGCGCCTGCCGGGGCCGGAGGCCGAGCGCCGCAACAACGTGGTGCTGGCCAAGCTGGAAGGCAACAACCCGGCGGGCTCCGTCAAGGACCGGCCGGCCCTGTCCATGATCAACCGGGCCGAGGCCCGGGGCGAAATCAAGCCGGGGGACACCCTGATCGAGGCCACCTCCGGCAATACCGGCATCGCCCTCGCCATGGCGGCGGCCATCAAGGGCTACCGGATGATCCTGGTGATGCCGGAGAACCAGAGCCTGGAGCGCCGCCAGACCATGGCCGCCTACGGCGCCGACCTGGTGCTGACCCCCAGGGGCGGCGGCATGGAACTGGCCCGGGACATGGCCGAGCGCATGCGGGACGAGGGCAAGGGCATCATCCTCGACCAGTTCGCCAACCCGGACAATCCCCTCTCCCATTACGAGGGCACCGGCCCGGAAATCTGGCGGGACACCGAAGGGCGGGTCACCCATTTCGTCTCCAGCATGGGCACCACCGGCACCATCATGGGCACTTCCCGCTACCTGAAGGAAATGAATCCGGCCATCCAGATCGTCGGCTGCCAGCCGGACGAGGGCAGCCAGATTCCCGGCATCCGCAAGTGGCCGGAAGCCTATCTGCCCAAGATTTTCGACCGCAGCCGGGTGGACCGGGTGGAGAACGTCAGCCAGACGGCGGCCGAGGACATCACCCGGCGCCTAGCCCGGGAAGAGGGCATCTTCGCCGGCATTTCTTCCGGCGGCGCCATGGCGGTAGCCCTGCGCCTGGCCGCCGAACTGGAAAACGCCGTCATCGTCTCCATCGTGTGCGACCGCGGCGACCGCTACCTTTCTACCGGCGTCTTTCCTGCCTGATCCGGCACCTCGGGGTCCTGGCGCTGCTGGTGCCGGCCCTGGCGGGGCCGGCGGCGGCCGGCCTCAACCTTTCCCTCGACATCGGCAGCATCGAGCATCCCGCCCTGACGGCCAGGGGAGTGAAGCTCGACATCGGCGACCGGGCCACCCTCTCCATTGCGAATCTCGACCTGGCGGGACGCCGCTTCACCGACGTCCGGGCCGAGTGCGGGCGTTTTTCCTGGCAGGACGGGAAGGCAGACTGCCGGGACGGCCGGCTGTCCATTCCCGGCCTGAAGGAAAAGCTGCCGTTCGGCTTTTCCTACGCTGGCGGGGCCCTCGATGTCGATATCCGTCCCACCAGGGACGAGCGCTGGCACCTTGTCCGCCGGCCGGACGGCAGCCTTCGCCTCGAGGTGGCCGGCGGCCGGATCGAGCGCCTGGCGGCTCTCCTGCCCATGCCGGAGCCCTGGAACAGGGCCACCGGCAAGCTCGACGGCAAGCTGCTGCTGACGGGAGGTTCGCTGCAGGGCGGCCTGCGCTTGGCCCAGGGGGCCTTTTCCGATGCTGCCGGGCTCCAGGCCGGGGAAAAGATCGATGTGGACTCCACCGTCACGGCCAAGCGCCAGGGTACGGCCTGGAACTGGCGGGCGGCTGTGGTCTGGCGGGCGGGAGAGGTGTTTTGGCAACCCGTCTATGCCAAGGCCGACGGCCAGGCCCTGCACCTGGAGGGTAGCCTGGATGGCCGCAAGCTGAAGATCGGCTCTGCCCGCCTGATCGTCCCCGGGACGGGGGAAATCTCCGGGGCGGGGGAATGGGAGCGCTCCAGCCGCAAGCTCCTGTCGGGCCATCTCGAGTCCGCCGGCATCGACCTGGGCGGCGTCGCCCAGAACTGGCTGGCCCCCATCCTGGCCGGGCAAGGCCTCCCCGAACTGGAATTGCGGGGCCGGCTGTCCTTCGCCCTGGGCTGGGACGCCGGCGGCCTGGCGGTGGCCAGCCTGGGGCTGAATGACGTCGCCCTTCGCGACAGGGGCGGGCGCTTCGCCGCCGAAGGCATTTCCGGCGGCCTGCCCTGGCTGCGGGACGGGGAGGGCCAGGGCTACCTGGCGGTGGGTAGCGCCCGGGCCGGCGATTTCCAGCTCGGCGCCTTCCGCCTGCCCATCGACGTCCAGCCCCGGCGCTTCGCCGTGGCCCGCAGCGCGATACCCCTCCTCGGCAGCGAGCTGGTGGTGGAGCGCCTGGTCTGGCGCAAGTCCGCCAAGCGCCAGGCCTGGGAGGGGGACCTCAGCCTCACCCTCAACCCCGTCTCCCTCCCCGACCTCACCCGGGCCTTCGGGCTGCCGGCCATGGCCGGCACCCTGTCGGCCTCCTTCCCCCACCTGCGCTACCGGGAGGGCGCGGCCTACCTGGATGGCGCCCTGGTCATCCAGGTCTTCGACGGCTACCTCAACTGCACCCACCTGCGCCTGGAGGAGCCCTTCGGTTCCCTGCCGCGCCTCACCGCCGACGTGGAAGCCCGCCACATCGACCTGGGCCAGCTCACCGAGACCTTCTCCTTCGGCCGCATCGAGGGCTTCGCCGATGGCGACATCCGGGGGCTGGAGCTGGTGGGCTGGAAGCCCCAGCGCTTCGACGCCCGGGTGGCCAGCAGCCCCGGCCAGTACCGCAAGCGCATCAGCCAGCGGGCGGTGCAGAACATCTCCTCCCTGGGCGGGGCCGGTGCCGGGGCGGCACTCCAGGCCAGCGTCCTGCGCCTGTTCGAGGAATTCGGCTACGACCGCATCGGCCTCTCCTGCCGCCTGGAGAACGGGGTCTGCGACATGGGCGGGGTGGAGGACACCGCCAAGGGCTATGTCATCGTGAAGGGCGGTGGCATCCCGGCCCTCACCGTCATCGGCTACAATCGCCGGGTCGATTGGTCGGAGCTGGTGGACCGCCTGCTGGGCGTCATCCACAACAATGTCCGCCCAGTCATACGCTGAGGACATCACCATGCCGAAATTGCCCGCTTGTCTGCTGGCGGCACTGCTGGCCGCCGGCTGCGTCACCATCAACATCTACTTCCCGGCGGCGGCGGCGGAAAAGGCAGCCGACAAGATCATCGACGAAGTCTGGCAACTGAAGCAGAACAACCCCAAGCCGGTCCCGGGAGAGAGCAAATGAAGAGAATCCTGATGGCCTTCCTGGCGGCCCTGGCACTTTCCGCCTGGGCCCAGGGCAACCTGGAAATCGACACTCCCGCCGTTGCCACGCTCAAATCCTCCATGCAGGGCCGCTTCGGCCAGCTCGAACCCCTGTTCTCCGCCGGCGCCATCGGCCTGACCCGGGACGGCCGGGTGGAACTGCGGGACGCCAACCAGGTGCCCCTGGCCCAACGGGCCGCCACCACCAGCCTGCTGGCCGCCGAGAACCGGGACCGCAGCGCCCTCTACCAGGAAATCGCCCGGGCCAACGGCCATCCGGAATGGGAGCGGGACATCGCCCGCACCTTCGGCGGCCGCTGGATCGACAAGGCCCGCTCCGGCTGGTGGGTGCAGGACCCCGCCGGCAACTGGACAAAGAAATAGAAGACACCCATGCACGTACCGACCCTGGTCTTCGACATCGAGACCATCCCCGATGTGGAGGGGCTGCGCCGCCTCCACGACATCTCCCCCGAACTGTCCGATGCCGAGGTGGCGGAACTCGCCTTCCAGCAGCGCCGGGCCAGGAACGGCAGCGACTTCCTGCCCCACCACCTGCAGCGGGTGGTGACCATCTCCTGCGTCCTGCGGGCTGGGGAGACCTTCAAGGTCTGGTCCCTGTCGGAGCCCGAGCAGTCGGAGGGGGAGATCATCCAGCGCTTCTTCGACGGGGTCGAGAAATTCACTCCCCGCCTGGTGTCGTGGAACGGCGGCGGCTTCGACCTGCCGGTGCTGCACTACCGGGGCCTGCTCCACGGCGTAACTGCTCCGCGCTACTGGGACATGGGCGACGGCGACTACGCCGACAGCCGGGATTTCAAGTGGAACAACTACATCAGCCGCTACCACACCCGGCACCTGGACCTCATGGACCTGCTGGCCCTCTACCAGCCCCGGGCCAACGCCCCCCTGGACGACCTGGCCAAGCTCATGGGCCTGCCCGGCAAGCTCGGCATGGACGGCGGCAAGGTGTGGGAGGCCTGGCTGGAAGGCAAGCAGGCCGACATCCGGGACTACTGCGAAACCGACGTGGTCAATACCTACCTGGTCTATAACCGCTTCCGCCGCATGCGGGGGGAGCTGACCCCGGGCGAGGAGCAGGCCGAGGCCGAGTTCATCAAGGCCAGGCTGGGAGAGATCGGCGCCCAGCATTGGCGAGAATTCCTGGCCGCCTGGTGAGAGGGCGCCCCCCCGCTGGCGGCCCGGGGCGGCCGATTTCAGGAACTTTATAGGGTTTTCCCTGACTACCGTAATGCCATCGAAGTCGGATGATCATGGCATTGGGGCTGGTGTCCATCAATCGCATAAAGGAGGCAAACGATGAATAAGAAATTCAAGGGAGTTTTCCTGCTGTCGGCAATGACGCTTGCTGTGGGTTTCGCCTATGGGGAAGAAGAGAAGCAGACCGTCCACGGCGGCACGGTCACCCCCTCCGAGGCAGCCTACCAGGCGGGCGGTTCCCCCCTGGCCGATGTCGAGATGTACCAGGATATCAATCCCAAGGCCCCGCGCATGACCAAGGCGGAGTTCGATAAGGCCCGCCAGATCTATTTCGAGCGCTGCGCCGGCTGCCACGGCGTGCTGCGCAAGGGCGCCACCGGCAAGCCCCTGACTCCGGACAAGACCCTCGCCACCGGCACCGAATATCTCAAGACCTTCATCAAGTACGGCAGCCCGGCGGGCATGCCGAACTGGGGCACTTCGGGGACCCTGAACGACGATGAAGTGGACATGATGGCCCGCTACGTCCAGCAGACCCCGCCCCAGCCGCCGGAATTCGGCATGACCGAGATGAAGGGCACCTGGAAGGTCCTCATTCCGCCCGAGAAGCGGCCGACCAGGAAGATGAACAACTACAACCTGGACAACATCTTCTCCACCACCCTGCGGGATACCGGCGAAGTCGCCCTCATCGACGGCGACACCAAGCAGATCATCAACGTCGTCCAGACCGGCTACGCGGTGCATATCTCCCGCATGTCCG
>DATFAA010000123.1:0-27906 GCA_035255045.1 Rhodocyclaceae bacterium
GTGTTCATCACGCCGTGGATGAAGCCGACGCCCATCCACCGGGCCACCAGTTCGGCCTGCCGCCCGATCACCGCCCGCAGGAATTCCAGATGGCGCCCGGGCTCGTTGGCGAGTTCGGGGTAGTGGCGGGCGATGCTGTAGTCGGCCAGCTTCCTCACCTGCTCGTGCTCGCCCCGGGCGGCGAAGTATTCGAAGGTTCCGACCCGCAGGTGGCTAGCCGCCACCCGGGTCAGCACGGCGCCCGGCAAGGCCCTCTCCCGGAGGACGGGCTGGTTGGTGCCGACCACGGCCAGGGCCCGGGTCGAGGGAATCCCGAGGGCATGCATGGCCTCGCCCATGATGGCTTCCCGCAGCATGGGCCCGAGGGCGGCCTGGCCGTCGCCGCGGCGGGAGAAGGGAGTGCGCCCGGAACCCTTGAAGGCGATGTCATGGCGCGCCCCGCGGCGGTCGACCACCTCGCCCAGGAGGACAGCCCGGCCGTCCCCCAGCTGGGGGGAGAAGCGGCCGAACTGGTGGCCGGCGTAGGCCTGGGCGATCGGCTCGGCCCCGGCGGGAATGACCGAGCCCGAGAAGACAGCCGCCAGGGAGGCCCCATCGACGGAGGCCAGGTCCAGTCCGAGGTCCCCGGCCAGGGAGGCGTTGAGGAACAGCAGCTTTCCCTCCGCCACCGGGGCCGGCTGCCAGGGCACGTAGCATCCCGGCAGATCCCGGGCGTAGCTGTTGTCGAAGGCGAAGGGCAGGGCAGGCGGGGAGTCGTCTCGATGGGGCGGCATGGTTCATTTCGAAGTGGGGAAGTGCTGGTCGGGGAGTGGGTGTGGGCCCGGCGCTCAGGTCAGGCCTGTATCTGTCATCTTCCGGGCACGGTAGTTCCCGCCTGTCCTGGAAAAACCCTGGCAAGCGGCGCCAGCATATTGCCGGAGGCGTCTCTGCTTTTCGTCTAAACTAAGGCGGGCAAAAAAGGGGCTGGGCGTGCAGAAAAAAATCGTTTTCCGCTGGGGACTGCTGGTGCTGTCGGCGCTGGTAGCCGTGGACGCCGAGCTCTTCCTCATGGCGAAAAGGGCGCGCCACCAGGTCCTCGAGCAGGCGCGGGTCAATCTTCGCGTCGCGGCGGACGTGGTGCTCGGCCGCGCCGACCAGGAACTGGATACCTACGATCGCACCCTGTCGGGCATCGGCGAAATGGTCAGTGCGCGGGGCACGCTGCCCGTCCGCGCCGATCTCGGTCTCCATCGGCTGCTGGTCCGGCGCCACTCCATCACCCCGGGGCTGCACTCCCTGCTGCTGGTGCGGGAGGACGGCATGCTGGCCGAATCGTCCTTCGCCTTTCCGAGCCCGAGCGTGGACATCTCCGACCGGGACTACTACCGGACCCAGGTCAGGGACTGGGAGCAGGGACTGTTCATCGGCGCCCCCCTGGAGAGCCGCATCGACCGCTCGGGCTTCATTCCCCTGAGCCGCCGGCTGGTCAATGACGGCAGCCGTTTCCTGGGGGTCATCATGGCCGGCATCGCTCCGGAAAGCCTGGAGCGCCTCCTCGCCGACCAGGCGCTGCCGCCCGGCTACACCCTCCGCCTCATGCTCGACAGCGGCCAGGCCCTGGTCTGCCGCCCGGCCGATGTGCCTTGCCGGGAGCGGAACTGGGGGGAATCGGCCTTCTTCCGCCGCATCACAGCCGGGCAGGTGCGGCGCGGCGCCTTCGACAGCCTGGAATTGTCCGAAGCCGAGCCGGGCATGGGAGCCTATGCCAGCTCCGACCGTTACCCCATTGTGGTGGCGGCCAGCGTCGATGAGGACCGGCTGCTCGCCGGCTGGCGGGACGGGCTGCGGGGCTACGTCCTGTTGGCCCTGGTGAGCAACCTCGCCCTGGTCGGCGTCGCCATCCTGGCTTTCCGGCAATTCCAGCGCCGCCGCCAGGCCCTGGACGCCCTCGCCGAAGCCAACAGGTACCTGGAGGAACGGGTGGTATCCCGGACCGAGGCGCTGCGCCGGAGCGAGGCCCAGGCCCGCGCCTTCCTGAACACGGCCAAGGATGCCGTGGTGGTCATCGACGGCCGGAACCGGATCGTCGAGTTCAACCGGGCCGCCGAGCGCATGTTCGGCTATGCCGCGCCGGAAGCGGCGGGGCAGGGCCTGGATTTTCTCATGCCGGTGGAGGAGTTCGCCTGTCCGGGCCAGGGGAGAGGGCCTGCAGATGGCGGCGCGGCGGCCCTCGGCGTGGACGTGAGTTGCGAGGCCATCGGCCGGCACCGCGACGGGCGGCACTTTCCCGTCGAGGTCACCATCGGCGGCACCCATGACGGCAAGCCGCCCTACGTCGGCGTCATCCGCGACATCAGCGAGCGCAAGGCCATCGAGGAGGAACTGAGGCGCCTGGCGACCCTGGACGGCCTTACCGGTGCCCTCAACCGCCGGGCCTTCACCGAGCAGGCCGAGAAGCAGGTGGTACTGGCCCGCCGTCATCGCCGGCCCTGGTCCCTGCTGCTCCTCGACGCCGACAAGTTCAAGAAGATCAACGATACCTACGGACATCCCGTCGGTGACGAGGTCCTGAGAATGCTGGTCGGCACCCTGGGCGGCCAACTGCGCAGCACGGATCTCCTCGGGCGCCTGGGCGGGGAGGAATTCGGCATTGCCTTGCCCGAGACGGACCTCGCCGGCGCCCATGGTCTGGCGAACCGCACCCTGGAGGCCGTCCGCCTCTGTCGGGTGGCGGTCGGGGCGGGTCAAATCGCCTTCACCGTGAGCATCGGCATCGCGTCCCTCGACCTCGATGGCGACGACAGCCTGGAAGCGGCGCTGCGGCGTGCCGATGAAGCCCTGTACCGGGCCAAGGGCGGCGGCCGCGACCGGCTGGCGGTGGCGCTGCCGGGCGGGTTCGGTGAAATGCCGGAAGACCCGGGCGCACTCGCCTGAACCGGGCATTACAGCTTAGCCACCGTGTTGAGGAAGCGCATAATCGGTCTTATGTTAAATCGAAGAAAATTTTTTATGCGATTCGGGTTTTTTTCGAGACTATGTCGTTTTTTTGCAAATAGGCGTCAAATCCTGCCCTGTCTTCCCGGTACTGCCTCAGCCTCGCAGTCGCCGATACTCTGTAGCAGTTAGTGAACTGCCGGCAATAGAGACGCAGTTCTTCCGCATCGAAGCCGTCCTCAATCAGGGCGGCTTTTATTTTGGCGATACGCCGGTATAGCTTCCGACGCCTGGCCTCCTGGCCTGGACGAATCGTCCGCAGATGCCAGTAGTAGTTCCTAATCTCCGACAGGTGGAGATCAACACAAGACAACCCGGGAAACCGCATCTGCATAGGGCGCAAGATTATAATGCCGACGTTCTAACACCAGACGACCACAATGCGCCGTATCGCACTCGCACTCGCCACGTTATCGACCCTCTGCCATGCAGACAGCTACGTATGCGAACAGGGAAAGCAACGCATCGCAACAACGACACCCTGCCAAGAAATAAACGCACGTACCCTGTCGGTGATCCGAACAAACCCAGTGCCAACGCCTGTTGCCCCGCAATCCGACGTATTCACACAGCTGGAGAACATGAAGAGACTACGTGGCGACACACAGCCACAACGTACTCCTCCGCCTCAACAGATATCCCTTTCACAACGAACCGCACGTTGCGAAAGCATCCCTTGGGAAATCAAGGGACTGGAAGCGCGCATCCGCCAAGCAGGAACTTATAACCTCGTCGACATGCTGCGCGACCAAATCCGGCAACTCGAAAGTGAACAGTCTCGCCTCGGCTGTTGAGCAGAACCGCGCCCGCACGAACATGCTTTTTCCCGGGATACGGTCCACGCGCGGAGCCGCTATTGGCCAATCAGCCGCCAACGCCCACGCCGTGACCTACCGGGAAAATCGGGCTGCGCCCGACCGCGCCATGTTCGAATGAAAATCGGGGCCACTGAATGGACCCCGAGTCTTTAGGAAGAGGTTTGCAACAGCCGTGCCAGGATCAACCCGCATCCGCCACTTTGACCGGAACCGGATCGGACTTGGCAGGTGAATTTTTAAGATCCACTTTCCTGACATCGCCCTGCCCTTCCCGCACCTGATCCTTGCCACCCCAATCCTTGAAGAGGCCATGGGCGACGATCTGCCGGCACTGCTCTACCGGCATCGCGTAATCGTTCCCCTGCTGATCGATGCACCGGCAACCGGCCGGTTTGTCACGCCATGCCGCCCGCTCGATGCAGGACGGCCAAGGGGCATCCGTGACTTGTGTCACCTGATCGTAGCGAGGGGCCGTATGCAGCAGCCCAGGAATGCGCGGCTGCATCTCGGCCACGTACTGGCCCGCCGTTTTCACCGGCTGCGCCTGGCTCTTTTTAGAATCCGCCGCTTTAACCTGACCATTCATCACCTGGGCCGGCACCGACTCCGCCGCCGACTGGTCGCCTCCATTCAGACGATGATTCAGACGATAGACGGTGAAACTCGCCGCACTCACAGCAAACGTCAACGCTAGCCCCAACATAACCACCGCCTTCGGAATCTTGCGCCTGATCTTCGTATGAGTGTCCGCACTCTTATACAGCCCAAACGCACGCTTCGGAGGCTGATAATCCGAACGCTCCGCCAACTGCCGATCTGTCTTGCTATCGACATCACCGCCCCCCGGCCGCTCCCAATACAGCAGCTCCCGCTTAATCGCGGACTGGTGGATATGGTAGTGGAGCTGGACGAGCTTGCGGGCGTGCGCATCCATGAACGTCGGATGCTGTGTCGACAGAATGAAATCGACACCGGTATGCCGGTGCGTTTCAAACGCAGCAACGTAATCCGGCACCTTGCTCGCCGACGAGCGCGGCCGATACACCCTCTGGCACTCGTCAATCCAGATAACCGAGTTCGGCGGAAACGTGAAGTACGGCAGCATCAGCTTCGGGTCTTCCGGACTCGGCCGCTGTTCCGTCCATTCATCGACCGGCGGGCAAGGGACATGATCGATGGTCAATTCCGGTACGCCCATGACAAACAACGGCCGACCCTTGAAGCGATCGCCATGGGCAAGCCAATCAACAATCAGCGCCGTTTTGCCCATGCCCGTATTGCCCGTGACAAGAATCAGGCTCATGCCGCGACCCTCCCGATCTTACCAACCGCGACAAAGCTGATCCGCGCCACCAACGCCGCCAAGGTAATCCCCACCGCCTCCGAGAACCCCGTAATACTCAGAATCTGCAACACCACCGTGGGCAGCCCAGCCCAATAACTCTGCACAAGCTGGACCACCTGATTCCCCAGGACCGACAGCGCTTCATAGCTAACAACGCCTATGCCCAACTGAATCAGCACTTTCTTGACGATCGGCCACGCGGCCGACATGAGCCACCGGAAAATGTTAGCCATTCTTCACCCCCACGATAATCAGCAGCGCCCCGAGCGCGGACACGGCCAGGACAAGCGGCCGCCATTGCGCCGCCCAATTGCAGATTGGTTCGTAGCTGAATACCTCGCCGTGCGGCAGGCTCACCGAGGCGGGACAGCTATTGTTCGACGCCAGGACAACCGGCGTCAGAGCAGACACACCCAGAGACTTGACGCCAAGTTCCGTCCCATCCTCCCCAGGCGTGCCCCAATCCTTGCAGCCGGCCCGGTCAGGATCGCCCTCGCAGGCATCCTTAAAGCCCTTGCACACCGTATCGTTGGGATGCGCCGCGCAGTAGTCGCCCGCGTTTTCAGTCTGGGTCGTAGTCGCTACGCATTTGCCGTCCTGAAGCGTCGCCCCGGCAGCACAGCCCCCGTTTTGAGTACCATTCTTGCCCGGGTCCGGATCGGTGGTCACTTTGGTCGTCGTTTTGCATTCATCCCCCTGACAACTGGTGTCCGTCTCTTTTTCCCCCAAAATTAGCGGATCGGCGCCACCCCCATCGCCTACACCCGTTCCCGCGCCGCTCGAGGTCGTCTTCTTCGACTGCGACTGCACGACATTCGAATTCGGATCGCCGTCCAGACACGTCGTCACACCCGAGGACAAACGCACGAAATCCCGACCCACCCCCGCGCAGCCGCTCGGAGTCGGCGCCGGAGCCACCTTGTTTTTCAGATCATTAAGCTGCTCATCAGTCAGAGGAATCGCGGAGCCATCCGACGCCGCCGATTGAATGCCGGTGAACTTGCAGTTTTCCCCCATCGCTTGATAGGGGCCAATGGCCAACCGATCACCAGACGGCCCCCGCACATTGAACTTCACCGTTGCACACCGCACGAGACAACCGCCACTGTCCCCCGTGCAACTCGTCGCCCCGGTGTTCGGCACCTGACACCATGACACCGACACCCCCTGCCCCGCTTTCGACTGACAATCCGGTACGCACTGGCCCGAACCGTCCCGAACCTGACCAGCCGGACAGTCCGGCCGCACACAGTCCGATCCCTGAAGCGTGTAGCCCTGGCCGGCCGGACAGCTATAGCTGATCGTCGCCCCGCTCAGATTGGCCTGGAGCGTCTGGGAATATCCGCCGTACTTCACCGCTTTGGAATACTGCGCCGACGTACTGTCGGAGTAGCCAAGCACCCAGGAATTAGAAAGGGAATCAGCCCCGCAATAGATGTTCGCCTGACTGAGCGCGTACTGCTGGCACGACCCGACATCCGTGTTCGTCGTCGTCTTGTTGAAGCTACACGCCCCGCCGCTCGTCTGGGCATTGCAGCCGCCACCCACATACGTCTGAGTCGCAGCAATCGTTTCCGCATGCGCCAATACGAAATTGGCCCCCAGGAGGAGGCCAACGACGAAATACAGCAACAGCCGAATTTCTCTCATGACAGGTATATCCACGCCGGGAGAACAACCACCAGGAAACCCGCCCACGCCTGCAAATCCATGACCATCATTTGGCTTGCCTCTTCATCTGGAGAACCGCCCAGGCAACCACCATCGCCGCCACCACACCCCAACCGAGCGTCAACCCGTCAAAGAAAGACTCGGACGGATCGCAGGACGGAAACAGCATGGACAACGGACCCACCCGAGATACCTCAGTCGAGTAACCGGATGGCCCATACTGATTCGTGATATGCAGCCAGCCACTGGACGACTTGATAAACATGCCGATGTAAGAGGGATTCCCGGGAGTCTGAGCCGGCGGGACCGCCCCGTAATACGCGTCAAGCGCATCACCGAACGACGCGAAACACCGACCGACCGCCAGGAATCCCGCAGCCATGCTTAGTGGGCCTGCCGACGCATGTAGGCGAAGGCGAGCAGAGCGAAGACGATGCCGAGCACCGTAGTCGCCACAGTGGTCGCATCCGTCTTCGCCTCGCCCATGGCGGTGGTCACGTCGGCGGGGACAGCCGCCATCGCCTTACCGGCCAGCAGCGCCAGACCACCGAAACCCGCCGAGGCATTGACGGCCACCTTACGCCCGAAGGCGCGTGCTTGATTCATGAACTTCATTTGAGAACTCCCGTGGTGCGGGTTGGATTGCCCCCGGCCGCTGCACCAGTTCGACCGAGGGCGGAATATCACTTGTTGGCAACCTGCACGACCTGGACCGGCTCAGGCGCCGGTTTGGTGAGCTGATCCTTGATCGTCAGAGAAGACGACACGATGCCCAACGACAGGGCGATTACGACCAACGCTTCCATTTGCTTCCCCTTTCAACGATTGCGACACTCGAAACCACCCCGGATGGAGTCGCAGGCGTACGCCGATTCGAACGAATCCGCGACATCCAACGCTCCATGCAGCAGGCCCACGCCATAGCCGAGCGTGACGAGGACCAAACCGATAAAGACCTTTTCCATCAGCCCTCCCCCACTTCCTCGAAGAAGCTCGCCACCTCGAAGTCATCCTCAAGATTGATGCGCCCGGTATCCAGCGCGGACTCCCGATCCTCGCAACGGCCCGCCTGTTTCAACGACCTGGACAGAAACAGATCGGGCGTCAGGAACAGGCCCGAGGAGCGCTGCTGAATCACCCAGACCCGTTTCACGTCCAAGAGCATGGTCAGGCCTGCGGAGCGGCGGGTTTCTGGGCAGAGACAGCGCGGAAGCCTTCGACCTCATAGCCCTTGGTCGTGAGGTTCAGCGTCAGCTCGGCCTGGACCGGGAAGGGCAGGTGCTTCAACTTGTCGAACTCGTCGGACTTGCCGAACTTCATTTCCACCACGTTCTGCCCCACGGCATTGCCGCCGCGCTCGGACACGTCCATCAGCACAAACAGGGTGCTGGAGTCGTAGCTTTTGCCCTCGACATCGCCCTTGAAGGACTTGGCACCCACCACCTGGAATTGGCTCTTGATCTGCATTTGTCTTACTCCGTTACGTTAGAGAAACCCCGTAATCCATGAGGGCATCCGAACCCATCGACATGGAGGGGATCATTTCCTGCATGGCCTCATGGATCGCCTTGGGCGACAGACGCCAATTGGGAACCTTGGTAAAAGCCGGTTCGCGGTCGTACCGGGCCAGCTTTTTCAGCATGTTTTCCGCGCCGCCCTCGACTTCGGCGACGACGGCCAGAAGGGCGCCAACCTGATGCTTGGCCCAGGCACAGGCCTTTTCGTATTTGGTCTGGACGGTGCGTTGCGTAGTCAGGATCCGTTCCTGCCGCTGGCTGATCCAGGCGAAGGCTGGATAGCTCGCCGCTAGGTATTCGCCGGGGCGCAGCAGGACATCGAAGGGAATCTGCCGGTCGACCGATTTGAACTCGACCTCAATGCGGACCCACTCGCTGTCCTTCGCCCCGAGCTGCCGACCCTTTTCATAGACCCGGCAGAACTTGCCATTGGCCCGGCTGCCGACGTAAAGCGTACGGCCCTTGCCGTTGGGCTTCTTCCAATTGCCCCGCTGTTCGCAGTCCGGATTGCGGCCACCGGAATTGAACAGGCCATCATCAAAATCGCGGTTCGCCTGATCGACCGAGTAGCCGAGGCGAGAGCCCGGAAGCACCGGGCCGCTTATCTCGCCCTCATAGACATCATGGGCAAGGTCACACCGGGTAATGCGCGGGCTTTGCGCCGCCAGGAGCCAATCATGCAGACGCTTCTCCCAGCCATCCGACGCCGCCGCGCAGCCCTCACCCGACAGCATCACTAGCACCGTACGACGCTGGCCCCCATGGCAAACCATGCCCCAACCATCGCCCAGGACGTAGGAGCGCTTGTAAAAGTTCGCCCCGGTTTCCCGCTTGACCGTGACGCCGAAGCCGAAAATCTTTTCCAGCTGGGTAGAGGCTTCCATGATGATCTGTTCATCGGTGGTGAATTCGTCGCCCGACCATTCGAAGGTGCTTTCATGGACCGTGAAATTGACCCAATCCAAGAAAGCCGACGAGCCGCCCCAGCCGCGACGGGCCGGGATTTCCTTGATTTCGCCGCCTTCCAGCACGAGGCGGGCCGCGACCCCTTGGGAACCCACCGAAGTTTCACCGGCTGCGGCCTCTTCGGACTTTCCCCCCCTGTTAGTAAGGGGGGGGGCATCAGCGCGGCCTGCCGCCTCGCTGCGCTCGGCGCCTAGCCGCGCCCATGCCTCCTCCAACTGCACTTGGATGGAACGGCCGACCGAGGACAGCTCCGCAGACGGGACCGCCCCGAGCTGATCCAGCTCGGCCAGCGTCATCCCCTGCCCCGGCTTGCATATCTTCGATTTCACCGCCATACCCGTCCCCGTTTATGCCAGTAGCCGCCTGTGCTACCGTGAACATGGATTGTTCTAACCAACCACTACGCAAATTCGTTTAGCCGCAACTCTGCGCTAAACAAAAGTGCGTAGTCAATCAGCCAAAAGGCATAGCGATGGAACTCCGCGACTACATCGATTCAGGAATTCGCACAAAAGGAAGCGCAAAAGCGCTAGCAACCTATCTAGGTATCGCGCCGCAAAGTTTGACTAACGCAAAGGCCCACACCAGAGGCATTCCGAACAGCGCTGCTGTCAAATTAGCCACTCTAATTGGAGCTGACCCCCTGGCCGTAATTGCCGCGTCAGAACTGGCAACCGAGCGCCAGGAGGAAAAGCGCGCTTTCTGGTTCCCTTTTGCGAATCATTCAAATCTGGCGAAAACTGCCGGAATTGCCCTGATGTTCGCGTTTGTCACAAACTTTGTGACACCGGCCCCCGCTGAGGCCGCGCCAATCCTCAAATCAAGCGGTCATATGATCGGTCTTATGTAAAATTCACGAGGAGGGATTTGGGTCGCGGTCGGGTCGCTACCCCGGGGTCCGGAGCATGCCGAGCCGCAGAGTTGTCCAACCTGCTCACCGCAGACGCCGGAAAGCGCAAAGGAGAAAGCCATGGGCGTGACCAACCAGCAAGCCGGAACCCGCATAGACGAGATCAGCGACGGCGTCTATCGCATCAGCACCCCCGTCCGGGACATTCCCGGGGGATTCTCCTTCAACCAATACCTGTTGGCCGGCGATCAGCCGCTGCTCTTCCATACCGGGCCGAAGCGGATGCGCCCCCTGGTGCAGGAAGCCATTTCCAAGGTGCTGGCGCCGGAAAGCCTCCGCTTCATCGGCTTCTCCCACTACGAATCCGACGAGTGCGGGTCCTTGAACGAGTTCCTGAGCCTCGCCCCGAACGCCTTGCCGCTGTGCGGCCGCATCAATGCCATGATCAACGGCGACTGCTTCGACCGGCCGGCAAGGGTGCTCGCCGATGGCGAAACCCTGGCCCTGGGAAAATATCAGGTCCGTTGGTTCGACACCCCCCATCTGCCTCACGCCTGGGAGTGCGGCTACCTGCTGGAGGAAGCCACCGGGACCCTGCTCTGCGGCGACCTGTTCACCCAGGGGGGTGCGGACCTCCCTCCCCTCGCCTCTTCCGACATCCTGGCCCCGAGCGAAGCCTTCCGAAAGCCCATGGATTACTTTTCCCACACCAGGCATGTCCGCTCCCTGATCGGGCGCCTGGCGGCGGCCAAGCCGGGGGTGCTGGCCTGCATGCACGGCAGCGCCTGGCAGGGAGACGGCGAGCGGCTCCTGCTGGCCCTCGGGGAAGCGCTGGATGCATAGACGCCGGCGCCCCTTTCGTCGTGCCTGCTCCGGCCCGAACCTCGGGAAATGGCCCTTCTCTAACCAGTGTTCGCCGTATCGGAAAGGGGCAACATGGAAAAGTCGCTGGATTCGGGCGTTGACGTGGCCTAGCCCCTCCAAATGAGTCGTCGGTAGCCGACGAGGTTGCCGTCGCATGGCTCCGGGAACACGAAGGCCATGAATCGCTCCCTTCTTCCCAACCTGAAAGCAGGCCTGTCCCATCTGCGCTCCGGCCGCCGGGCCAGCCGCGCCGGACAGCAGTGCGCCCTCACCGAGCGCCGGGTCGCCGACCGCCGCCACCATGTGTCGGACTTCCGGAACCATGAGTTCCGGCTCCGTGCCGCCGTTCAAGTCGCCGGGTTCGGCATCTATGACCTGGACTGCACTACCGGCGACAACTATTGGTCTCCGGAACTCGCCGCCATCGCCGGCCTGCCGGCCGACGCCGGCGAGGTCGCCCTGGAGCAGGTGTGGGAGTTGGTCCATCCCGACGATCGGAACCGGGTCTACAGCAAGGTCGAAGCCTCCCTGAATCCCCAAGGAAGCCGGCGTCTCGAGGACGAGTTTCGCCTTGTGCGGCCGGATGGCAGCATCCGCTGGATCGAAATCCGGGGGCAGACCTTCTTTGCGGACGAGGCCCACGGGGCCCGCATCCTGGGCGCCAGCGGCATGGTCGTCGACACTACCGGGCAGCGGAGCACCGAGGCCCTGCAGCGGGAGCAGTCCGAGGAGTTGCGGCTGGCCCTGCGGGTGGGAAATTCGGGGACATTCCAGTGGGACGCCAGGACCCGCGAGCATCGCTGGTGCGACGAGATGCTGGCCCTGTACGGACTGAAGCGGGGGGAATTCGGCGGCCGGGACGAGGACTGGCTGGCCTGCCTGCTTCCCGAGGACCGGGCACCCACCATGGCGGTGGTCATGGACGCCCTGCAGAGCGGCGAATATGACGCCACTTTCCGCATCCGGCGCCGCAGCGATGGACAGATCCGCTGGATGAACGGCCGCGGCAAGGTCTATTTCGACGGCAGCGGCGCCCCTGTGCGCATGGTCGGGATCAATGTCGATATCACGGAATCCAAGCGGGTCCAGCTCGATCTGGAGGAGACCGGGCGGCGCCTGGCCGTGGCTCTTGAAGCCAGCGGCGCGGTGGTATGGGAAATTGACTTGGCCGATGGCATCGTCCGCGGCGAGCCGCGCTTCTTCACCATGTTGGGTTACGCCCCCGGCGAACTGCCGACCATGGCCGATTGGCATGCCCTGGTGCACGAGGACGACCGGGCCGGCGTGCTGGAGACGGTGGATGAGGTCATCCAGGGAAAACGCACCAGCTGCCGCTTCGAACTGCGGGTCCGCACCAAGGACGGCGCTTGGCGCTGGATCCTTTCCCAGACTGCCGCCGCCGAGCGGGATGGCGGCGGCCGGGCACGGAGGCTGGTCGGCACCCATGTCGACATTGACGAACGGAAGCGGACCGAGGAAGCCCTGCAGCGCACGAGCGCCCGGCTCCAGGGCATCATGGACAACGCGCCGCTGCTTATCTGGATCCGGGATCTGGAGGGACGGACGGCGCTCGCGAACCGGACCTTCGTCGAGGCCCTGGAGACGCCACCCGTGGAGCAGTTGATCGGCCGCACCGCGTTCGAGATATTCCCGAGGAAGGTAGCCCAGCGCCTGTGGGCCAATGACCGGTGGGCCCTGGAGAACGATGCGCCGCTGCACAGCGAGACGACGCTCCGCGACCGGGCCGGCAGCCTGCATACCTATCTCAACACCACGTTTGCCGTCCGTGACCTCGAGACCGGCAAGGCCAGGAGCATGTGCTCCATCTGCGTCGACATCACCGAGCGCAAGGCGGCGGAGGCGAGGACACGGAGCCTCAATGCCGAACTGGAGGAACGGGTCGCCGAGCGCACCGCCGAGCTTGAGCAGGCCAACGAGGTACTCCTGCGCACCAATGCCGACCTCAGGCAGTTCGCCCATGCCACGGCCCACGACCTCCAGACGCCATTGCGCTCCATCGCGGGCTTCACCCAGCTCCTCCAGCAGGAGATTCAGGGCCGGGTGGATGAACGGGCCGAGGAGTGGGCCTCCCTGGTGGTCGACAATACCCGGCGCCTGCAGACCCTCATCCAGGAACTGCTGTCCTATACCCGACTGGAGAATCACGGGCTGCCCGTGCAGCCGGTCGATTTCCGCAGCCTGGTGGATGACGTGACGG
This sequence comes from Rhodocyclaceae bacterium, assembly GCA_035255045.1. Lineage (GTDB taxonomy): Bacteria > Pseudomonadota > Gammaproteobacteria > Burkholderiales > Rhodocyclaceae > JAGTRP01. The sequence continues at coordinate 13,223 of DATFAA010000123.1, forward strand.
CCTCCCTCGATGTGCTGATCAGGGAAACCGGAGCCGAAGTGGCCTGCAGCGATCTGCCCACCCTGCCGGTGGATCGGGTCCAGATGTTCCAGGTCCTGCAGAACTTCATCGAGAACGGCGTCAAGTACAACCGCTCCAGCCCTCCCAGGATATCGATCGCCTGCGACCGCCAGGAGCACGAGTGGGTGTTCTCGGTGACCGACAACGGCATTGGCATCGAGCCGAAGCACCACGAGCGCATCTTCGAGATCTTCCGCCGCCTCCATGCCTATCACGAGGTCCCGGGCACCGGCATCGGGCTGGCGCTGTGCCGGCGCATTGTCGAGCGCCATGGCGGCCACACCTGGGTGAACTCCCTGCCCGGGCAAGGCAGCACTTTCTTCTTCTCCTTGCCGGCGGGACAGGACGATGGCCGGTGAAGCGAAGCGGCTCGGGACCGATGGACCTTGGCGATGAAGAAGGCGGCCTTCGTCGAACCGGATTTCAAGGCCCTGTTCCAGGCCCTTCCCGGCCTGTTCCTGGTGCTCGACCCCGACCTGCATGTCGTCGCCGCCAGCGACGCCTACCTGCAGGCCACCCTGACCCGCCGCGAAGAGATCGTCGGCCGCCATCTCTTCGACATCTTCCCCGACAACCCGGACGATCCCGGTGCCGATTCCATCCGCAACACCCGTGCTTCCCTCAACCGGGTGCTGCAGAACCGGGTGGCGGACACCATGGTGGTGCAACGGCATGACGTCCGCCGGCCGGAGTCGGAGGGCGGGGGGTTCGAGGTGCGCTACTGGAGCCCGGTCAATTCGCCGGTCCTGAATCCTGACGGGTCCCTCGCCTACATCATCCACCGGGTGGAGAACGTCACCGATTTCGTGTTGCTGAAGGAACGGGGCGCCGAGCAGGCCAAGCTGACCGACGAACTGCGGGAGCAGGCGGTGCGGATGGAGGCGGATCTTTACGGACGCTCCCGGGACGTGGCCGAGTCCAGCCTCAGGCTCAAGCAGGCCAACGAGGAACTGGCACGGCTTTACGAGAAGACCCGGGAACTGGACGAGCTCAAGAGCCAGTTTTTCGCCAATGTCAGCCACGAACTGAGGACTCCCCTCACCCTGATCCTCAGCCCGGTGGAGCGCCTGCTGGGAGGCCGAGGCCTGCGGGAGCACGTGCGGCACGATCTCCTGGTCGTGCAGCGCAACGCCCGCCTGCTGCAGCGCCACGTCAATGACCTGCTGGACATCGCCAAGCTGGAGGCCGGGGGCATGTCGCTCCGGTATGCCCGGATCGACCTGGCCCGGTTCGTCCGCCTGGCCGCATCCCACTTCGAGACCCTGGCGGCGGACCGGCACCTCGACCTTGAAGTGCACACGCCGGCGGCACTGCCGGCCGAGGTGGACGGGGAAAAGGTGGAGCACATGCTGCTCAATCTGCTCTCCAACGCCTTCAAATTCACGCCGGAGGGCGGATCGGTCGGCGTTTCCCTGGAAGAGCGCCAGGGTCGCGCCGTCATTTCGGTGCAGGACAGCGGCCCGGGAGTTCCGGAGGATCAGCGCGAGTGGATATTCGAGCGCTTCCGCCAGGGCGAGGGTGGCGCCGACCGGCACCATGGCGGGACCGGCCTGGGCCTCGCCATCGTCCGGGAATTCGCCTCCCTGCATGGCGGCCGGGCGAGCGTAGCGGCGGCGCCGGGGGGTGGCGCCCTGTTCACCCTGGACCTGCCCGTGACGGCACCCGCGGGGACGCCGGTGGCTGGGGAATCCGGACTGCCGAGCGACGCCGCCGCGCTTGCCCTGGATGAGCTGGGGCAGCAGCCCGACTTCGCCCAGACCATGCCGCCGCCCACGGACATCGAGTCGGGCCACATCCTGGTGGTGGAAGACAACCCCGATCTGAACGCCTTCCTGGCGGACGCCCTGGGCCGCCACTACTGGATCAGTCGGGCCTTCAACGGCCACGAGGGCCTGAAGAAGGCGCTGGCGGACCCCCCCGACCTCATCCTGGCGGACGTCATGATGCCCGGCATGAGCGGCGATCGCATGGTCGAGGAACTACGCCGCCACGGCGACCTGGACGATGTGCCCATCGTGATGCTCACCGCCAAGACCGACGAAGCGCTGCGGGTGAAGCTCCTGCGCCACGGGGTTCAGGACTACCTCCAAAAGCCTTTCTCCCTGGAGGAGGTGCGGGCCCGCATCGACCGCCTGCTGGCGGAGCGGCGCCGTACGCGACGGCGCCTGCGGCAAAGCGAGGAACGCTTCCGCGCCACCTTCGAACAGGCGGCGGTCGGCCTCGCCCATGTGGCTCCCGGGGGACGCTGGCTGCGGGTGAACCAGAAACTGTGCGATATCACCGGCTATGCCCGGGAAGAACTGGTGGCCCTCCGGTTCCAGGACATCACCCACCCGGACGACCTGGATTCGGACCTGGAGCAGGTCCGCCGCCTGCTGGCCGGGGAAATCGAGCACTACAGCCTCGAGAAGCGCTATCTGCGCAAGAACGGCGGCGCCCTCTGGGTCAACCTGACCGTGGCCCTGGTGCGGGACGAGAATGATGCGCCGGACTATTTCATCGTCGTGGTGGAAGACATCCGCCAGCGCAAGGAAGCCGAGGCTGAGATTCGCCGCCTGAATGCGGACCTGGAACGCAGGGTGGAGGAGCGCACCGCCGAACTGCAGGTCGCCAACCGGGAACTGGAAAATTTCACCGGGGCGGTTTCCCACGACCTGCGGGCACCCCTGCGGGCCATCAACGGCTTCTCCCGCATCCTTCTGGAGAAGCACGGCAGCCAGCTTGCGGAGGAGCCCAACCGCTATCTGGCCGAGATCGTCAATGCCAGCCGCAAGATGGGCGACCTGATCGAAGCGCTGCTGTCCTTGTTCCGCAGCGTTCGGGGAGAGCTGCACCGGGAACAGGTCGATGTTTCATCCCTGGCCAAGGGGATGATCGCCCAGTTGGCAGCAGCCGAGCCGGAGCGCCGGGTCCACTGGGAGGTCGATCCGGACCTGACCGTCTACGGCGATCCCCGGCTGCTGGAGGCGGTGATGCAGAACCTCCTCTCCAACGCCTGGAAGTACACGGGCAAGACCGCCCATCCGCGGATCTCCGTCAAGTCCTGCCAGGACGACGGCCGGCGCTGGGTTTGCGTCAGCGACAATGGCGCGGGTTTCGATCCCGCCTACGCGGGCAAGCTCTTCCATCCCTTCAAGCGCCTGCATCGCCAGGACGAATTCCCCGGCATCGGCATCGGCCTGGCCACGGTGCACCGCATCATCCAGCGCCACGGCGGGCAGATACGGGCCCAGGCCATCCCCGGTGCCGGCGCCACCTTCCTCTTCCACCTGCCGGACACCGTTTCTACTCTCGGATGAGCCGGAACCAGGGGTGCTTCAGGAACCTGCCGTCACCACGCGGAAATCCATCGACACTTCATCCTCTACCCGTAGCGCTCCGCCCAGGACGGCGAAGGGGGCGATGCCGAACTCCGTCTGCCGCACCTTCATCCGGCCGCTGATCACCAGGTCGCGGCCGGACCGCTCGACCACCACCGGCACTTCGTAGTGCCGGGTCGCGCCGTGCAGGGTGAGGTCCACAGCGACAGGGCTGCCGTCGGTCCCGGCCCCGGTCACGCGGATCAGGGCGAAGGGGTAGCGGGCGCTGTCCAGGACCTTCTCCAGCATGTTGCGCCGGGTGCCCTCTGCGGCCTCGGGGGAAACGGCCGTGGTCAAGCCGGCCTTGGCCCGCAGCGCCGGCTCGTCCACCGTCAGGCCGTCGAGGGGCACGAAGAGGTCGGCCCGCCCGCGGCCGACGGCCACATAGCCCTGCACCCCGTGGCTGGCCACCAGGTGGTCGTGGCCCAGGCGGGCCAGGGACCCCCCCCGCCGGACTTCGATGGCGACCAGGGAACGGGCCGCGTCCACCTGGAATACCCCGGCGTTCTCCGCCCGGGCCTGGCGGTAATAGCCTTCCGGAAAGCCGGGCGGCACCGTCGCCTGGGTCCCGGGCGGCGGCGCCACCGGGGAGCCGCAGGCGGCCGCCAGGGCCAGCAAGGCGGCCAGCCAGGCCCGCCGCCATGGGGTTCTGGAATGTTCCATCGGAGCCCTTGGCATCGCTCAGCAGGCGCCGAAGTGGTGGCAGAAGCGGTGGCAGAAGCGTATCGCCTGGGGGTACAGGAAGACGTCGTCGAGCTGGCCCGACAGGATGCGCTCCTTGATCCCGCTCCAGTACTCCGGGTCGAAAAGGTCGGCGTGTTCCTCCAGGAAATAGGCCCGATGGCGAGGATCGGTGAGGAGAAAGCGGCCGAATTCCTCCGGAAAGATGTCGTGCTCGCCCACCGGGAACCAGGCTTCACCGGAAAGCTCGTCCTCCGGACTGCGGGGCGGCGGCAGCCGGCGGAAATTGCAGTTGGTCAGATAGTCGATCTCGTCGTAGTCGTAGAACACCACCCGCCCGTTGCGGCTCACGCCGAAATTCTTGAACAGCAGGTCGCCGGGAAAGATGTTGGCGAGGGCGAGCTGCCTGAGGGCCAGGCCGTAGTCGTGGATCGCCGCCCGGCTGGCCGCCTCGCCGGCGGTCTCGAGGAAGAGGTTGAGGGGCACCATGCGCGGCTCGATATAGACGTGCTTGATGAAGACCACGTCCCCGTCCTCCTCGAGCTGGGAGCCGGCGCTGCTGCGCAGCTCGTCCAGGAAGGCGGGATCGAAGCGGGCCCGGGGCAGCGCCACGTCCGAGTATTCCAGGGTATCGGCCAGGCGGCCGGCCCGGTCATGGTGCTTGACCAGCCAGTACTTGCGCTTCACCGTTTCGGCGTCGGTATTCTTCTGGGGCGCGATGAGGTCCTTGATGAGCTTGAAGACGTAGGGGAAGGAGCGCAGGGTGAACACCGCCATGACCTGGCCCCGGATGCCCGGGGCGCTGATGAAGGTGTCGCTGGAATGGCGCAGGTGCTGCAGCAGGTCGCGGTAGAAGAGGTTCTTGCCGTGCTTCTGCAGCCCGATGATGGTGTACAGCTCGGCCTTGGGCTTGTGGGGCAGCAGCTTCTGGAGGAATTCCACGTAGGCGGCGGGCACCTCCATGTCCACCAGGAAATAGGCGCGGTTGGCGCTGAACAGGCTGTCGAGGAGGTCCGCCTCCAGCAGGATCGCGTCCAGGAAGAGTTCGCCCCGGGCATCCCGCAGGATGGGGACGACGAAGGGATACTCCTGGCTGCCGTTGACCAGGCGACCGACGATGCAGGCCTTCTGGTTGCGGAAGAAGAGGGAGGACAGCACCTGGATCTGGTGGTTGGACTCCGCCCTGAAGGGCCGGGGCAGGAAGTCCCGCCAGGAGTTCAGCAGGTAACGGATATCCCGCTCCAGGTCGGCGAAGGGCGGCTCCAGCCCGAAGTCGGCGACTATCTTCGCCAGGGTGGCGCGCAGCCCGATCTCATGGGGATAGTAGGAGCGGTAGGCCGGCGGCTCAGAGTCGAGATGCTCGGTGGCGATGGTGGGCCGCACGAACAGGTACTGGTTGTGGAAATACCTGCGGTGCAGGATCTTGCAGCTCACCGAGTTGAAGAAGGTTTCGGCGCATTCCGGCTGCCGGTGGTCGATGAGGAGGCCGACGTACTGGAGCTTGAGCTGGGGCCAGATGGATTCATCCAGCCGGCCCAGGTCGAACTCGGTGTCGAGGCGCTGGGCCGCTTCGGCCACCCGCTGGTCGTAGAAGTCGATGCGCTCCCGGGACAGGTCCTGGATGGCCTGCCACTCGCCCCGCTCGAAATGGCCCTTCGCCTGGCTGGCGCAGGCCCGGAAGCGCCGGTAGTGGTTGTCGAAACCCTCCAGCATGGCCCGGGCGATGGCCAGGACCATGGTGCTGTCGGGCAGGTCGGATGCGCTCATGCCGATCTGATCGCCGATCGGTGATTTCGGTTCGCCGTTCTTCCCCGGGGAGGAGCCGGCCCCGGCGGCTCAGAACCGTGCGCCCAGGGAAATCCGCGTCTGGTCGTCGTTGGAAAAATTGACCTTGCGGTCCCTGGCCAGCCGCAGGAAGACATTGCCGTAGTCGTAGGTCAGGCTCGCCGCCTTTCCGGCAACCGAATCCGCGTCGGCGCTCGGCCGGCCGTGCTTGGACGACAGGTCGACCGTCCACCGCTGCCGGTCGTCGGGCAGGAACCGCCACACCCAGTGGGTCACCATCTGGCCGGTGTGGAAGCGGTTGTCCTTGACCGTGAACAGGGAGACGTTGGAGCGGGGCAACAGGCGGGAGCCCAAGCCATAGGCGACGGAATCGTTGGGATCGAAATTGAGATTGTAGTAATCCCGGGCATTGGTCCGGCCGAATCCCACGATGCCGTAGAGGTCGTTGCCGACCAGGGCATTGACGGAGCCGCCGACGAAGCCGTGGGTCGCCACCTGCAATGACGGCACCAGTTGCCCCCAGGGCGCCTGGGCCGTGTACTCGTACCCGGCGCGGGTCTGCTCGAACTCGCTGGCGCGGTGGTAATGCCCCAGCCAGAGGGCGTGCCCGCCGTGGTTCGCCCGCAGGTTGAGGTCCGTCGCCTCCGGCTCGTTGGAGGTCAGGTAGTAGGAAGGGGTGAGCTTGAAGGCCCAACCTTCGCCAGCGTTTTCCTGAATCCCGCCGGGGGGCGTCCTGTCGGCATGGGCCATGGAGGTCGCCAGGAGCAGGGTCAGCAGGATCGCGGGGCGGAGTGTCATCGGGCAAAGGGGGGTTCGACGGTCACGGCGGAATCGTACCGGGCCGGACCGGGGACCGCCATGGCGGTTGGCTGTTGGGGGCGGGCCACCAAGGGGCGGGTGGATGTTGGCCTTCGCCCGCCACCCCGCTCCGGCACCCGGCCCAGCGTCTTTCCGGCGATTTGAAAAATAAATACACAAAATCAAGTGCTTGAAAAATATTTTGGTTGTTTGGCCGGGCCTGGCACAGCCCCTGCAATAGGGATAGTGAGCGCAAACGAAAGCTCACCAACCAACCCAACCCTGACTAGGAGTACTGCAATGAAAACCCTGACCATCCAAGACCTGTCCCGCACCGAAACCCTCGACGCCAAGGCCATGGCCGCCGTCCAAGGCGGCATGAAGAAGGGCATGCCTTCCTACTGGCTGTCCTACTACGACGGCTCGACCCACGACAATTCCCTCAAGGCGGACCAGAGCATCGGCCAGAACCAGCAAGTGTTCAACAGCAACGGCAACAACGTCGCCTTTTCCGACGGCATCCGCTCGACCGTGAAGCCCACCCAGACCGCCAGCAACAACATCGGCCTGCTCTGATCCCGACCCTTACCCCGACCCCATCTAGGAGAACCACCATGCGCATCCTGCTCATCAAAGACCTGTCCCGCACCGAAGTCCTCGACGCCAAGGCCATGGCCGCCGTCCAGGGCGGCACGAAGAAGGGCATGCCTTCCTACTGGCTGTCCGTCTATGACGGCTCCAAGCACGACGACTCCCTGACTGCGTCCCAGTCGATCGGCCAGAGCCAGGAGGTGTTCAACGCCAACGGCAACAACGTGGCCTTCGCCGGCGACATCCACTCGACGGTGAAGCCTCACCAGACCGCCAGCAACAACATCTTCCGGAGCTGACCGGAACGGGGGCGGCTAAGCCGCCCCCCCAAAGGCCAGGAAGATCCGCCGCCTAGGGAAGGCGGTAATCCACATAGAGGCCGCCGCCACCCGGCGGCAGCGTCACCCGGGCCTTGAATTCCCCGCAGACCTGCAGGTCCGGCGGGCGGGCCGGGTCCGACAAGGTGGGCCCCGAGCCGTCGGCCCGGATGATGCGGCCCCTCGTCTTCTCCAATAGCCGCCGATAGAGCACCTGGGCCGGCATTTCCCAGCCCTTCTGTTCGGCGAACGCTTCCTTCACCGGGATGGCCGCCACCAGGTCCGGGTGGGTCATGGCTTCCAGCCCGCCCTCCATGAGGGTGGCGTTATGGCTGCCATGGTGCCCGACCTTGTAGAAGACGGTGCGGGCCAGCAGGTCGGCCGCGGTCACCGTCCTGTCCTGCCCTGCCCTCTCTTCGACGGCCCAGGACAGGCCGCTCCAGGACAGCCAGTTGCCGACCTGGGCGTCGCCGGGAAAGAGCAGGACCTCACCGGTATCCACCAACTCGAAGGCCAGCACCAGGCTGAGGTTATTGACCGCATTGTCGAGGAGCAGGCTGAGCTGGTCGGCGCCATGGAGCCAGGCATCATCGATGGTGCGCCAGTCGTCGGCCGGATCCCCGTAGCGGCCCTCCACTTCAGCCAGGGCCGCGGCCGGCGGGCATCCCGGCTCGGTCCGGGGCCAGCGTAGCTGGCCGTCGAAGGGACAGGCGAGTTCCATTTGGCCGAGGGCGTCCGCCGGGGGCTGGCCGCCCGGGCCCTGTCCCAGGAGGGCGGCGAAGAATCCGGAATCGGTGCCCAGGCCGTACATTTCCGAGCCCTTCCTGCCGAGGAGCTTGGCGAGGAGCTTCTCGTCCCGGGGCGGACCGAGGACGTAGATCCGCACCCCGGGAAGCCAGTCCCGGGTGATGAGGTCGCCCGGGAGCCAGTAGCGGGGCTCGGGGACCAATGCCCGCAGGGCGTCGAGGGCGGCGTCGGTGCCGCGCTTGGCCACCCCGGGGATCTCCGGGCCCTGGAAGGCGAGGACGCCCCCGACCATGGCGGCCTGGAAGCTGGCCGCTGGGTCCGGTGACGCCGCCAGGCGGCGCACCGCCTCCTGGGCGCCGTCCAGCTGGAGACTGCGCTGGCGCCGGTGCTCGGCCGCAAAGCTGTCGCGGGGATTCTCCGACCAGGCCAGCCAGACCTCGTTCTTGGCCAGCTTGTCGAAGCTCTCCCTGGCGTCCCAGAATCCGGACAGATGGTCCCAGTGGGGGTGGGTGCCGACGATGGCGTCGAGGCGCCCGCCTGCCGTCTCCCGGGCGATGTCGCCGCAAATGTCCTCGGCCCACTGCCTGGCGTCCGGGGTGCCGGTCAGCATGCCGCAGTCGATGAGGATGTGCCGGGGCTCGGGGCCGGTGTAGAAGCTGAGCAGGAAGGCGTCGCCGATGCCCTGGCGATACATGCGGACACGCACCCGGCAGGGTTTGGCCGCGGTCGCGGTTTCGTCAGCCATGGAAGAGCTCCGTGTCGAGGCCGTGGAGATTGGCCAGGGTGCGGCCCGGGTCCGCTCCGTCGGGCCCGCCGAAATAGAGGCCAGCCAGGCCGGCCCGGGCGTGGGCGTGGTAGTCCCTCTCCTCGGCCAGGCGGCGCTCGCTGTGGATGTTCTTGCTGATGACGTAGTCGATCTGGCCGGAGCGCAGGTCCACGACGATGGTGCAGCCGCCCCGGAAACTGAAGCTGACCCGGCTGCCTTCCATCGGCACTTCGTGGCGCTGGACCAGGGAAATCATCGCCCGGGGCACGCCCCCTCCTCCCGGCGCCGCCTTGCGGGTGAAATACAGGGAGCGCACCTCGATCTGGTCCTGGGCGCTGGAGAGGTCGAGGCCCATTTCCCGCTCCAGCAGCGCCCGTTCCTCCCCGCTGCAGGCGCCGAGGAACCTGACCAGGGCGCCATGCAGTTCCTTCCGCCACTCGCGCAATCGGACGAACATCTCCCGGCGGGGATCCTTGGCATCGGGATAGTCCAGGTAATTGAAGTCGTTGGCGTAGTTGCGCAGATGCAGCAACTCCGGAGCGAGAAGCGCCTGCACGGCGTCGCAGGGGCAGGACCACAGCAGGTTCTCGATGGAGAGGGAGCGCAGATTCCGGGGATAGATGCCACGGGCCCGGAAGGCTTCCACCACAGCCACCCGGTAGCCCAGGGGATCGTCGGGGACGACTTCGAAATCGGCCGTGATCAGGGCCCGCAGGTAGTCGCCGAAGGTGAGGCTGACCGGCGGGCAGTAATCGAGGGCCCGGATGCACAGGGTCAGCATGTGGCCGGCGGTCTTGGCGGCCTCGTCGGCCAGGCGGCCGACCAGGTCGGGATGCAGCGCCCCGGCGGGCAGGAGCCCGCTGCCGCCGGTGGCGATGCGCAGGAGGTCGGCGGTGCGCCGCTCGTAGATCTTGAGGAAGGCGTCGAAGACGGCCGCCACCAGGATGGCCCCCCGCTCATGGGCTTCCTGGGTGGAGAGCAGGGCCGCGGGGTCGGCCTTGTTGCGCTGCCAGGCGCCGCTGGCGTCATCGTAGCGGCCGATGGCGCTGCGTAGCGCCCCGTAGCGGCCGGTGGCCTGCCCGAACTGGACGGCCAGCTCGGCCAGGAGATTCTGGCTGCGCAGGTCGGCCCGGGCCTTGGCGATCTGGTGGCGCAGTACCGCCGGCATGGAGAAGTGCTGGAACAGGGCGACCAGATCGGCGAAGGCCTCGTGGAAGGCCAGGGAATCGGCATTGCTGGCCGTCAGCAGGGAGCGGTGCAGGCCGTCGAGGATGGCGTGGCTGGTCTCGTGGGCGACGATGTCCTGGGACAGGCAGGTGAAGACCATGCCGCCCGGGTAGATGCGGCCGGGGTCGGCGTCGCCGGCCGGAAAGTAGCCGAAGAGCAGCGCCTTGCGGCTGGGATCGTAGTAGGCGTTCTGCTGGCGCAGGGCATGGGGATAGATGCGCAGCTGGCCGACATAGTGGCTGTCGTCGGGGCCGGCCATGCGGGGCGACCAGAAGAGGCGCCGGCCCAGGGCGTGCTCGAAGCGCTCGACGGTGGCCATGGCCACGGCGTAGACCATCTGCTGGTGGAACATCGGGCTGCCCTCGGATGGCGCCAGGCCGTCCTGGGCCAGGAGGTGGGGATCGTTCAGGTCCACCGGCTGGTAGAAGCCGCCGCTGGCCGGGTCGCAGTCGATGACGTCGATGTATTCGCCGCAGGGCCCGGGCCTGAGCCCATTCTCCCAGGGGATGTCATAGCGGGTTTCGTTGAAGTCCGCCGACTCCAGCTCCACGGACAGCTGGGGGTCGAAGGCGTAGCCCCGCAGCCGGCGCCGCCGGGGCGGCTTGGGCACGATCTGGCGAGGGAGGGGCGGCATGGCCTAGACGCCGCCGGCGTAGGGAAAGACGGCGGGCCGGGCGATGCCGATGGGCACATGGGCCTGCATGCCGGCGGCGCACACGGCATAGCCCCAGTTGATGAGGCGCTCCTGCAATCCCTCGTCCATCGCTGCCAGGCGGGTGGGGACGGCGGCCAGGGCCAGGGTCCGGGCGTGGGGGCATGGCAGGGGATCGGGCAGTCCGTAGTCGGCGATGTCGGTGCGGATGCCCCAATAGGCGCCGGCCCGCTCCTGGCGCTGGTAGGCGGCGATGAGCATGCGCTTGCGCAGGGAGCGGACCTGGTTATCCACCACATCCAGCACCCGCACGGCGTGGCGGGCCCAGTCCGTCGCCGGACGGGCCTCGTCGGCAATCTTCTGGCCGGCATCGCTGACCAGGACGGTCCGGCAGCGCTTCCACAGGGGCTCCAGGCCCAGGTTGTCGTAGACGCCGCCGTCGGAGAGCACGATGTCCGAGCGGAACGACGGCTGGGTCAGGTCCGCCGGCACCTCCGGGTCGAACTGTCCGGGCGCCACCTTCAGGGTGCAGGGGGAGAGGACCGGGGGAAAGGCCGAGGAGGCGGCAACGGCCTGGGCCAGGGAGGTCGCGGGCCGCCGGATGAGGCCGATTCGGTAATCCCCCTGGTAGGGCTTCGAGAAGCGGAACAGCGCCCCGCTCTGGATGTTGGTGGCGTTGATGATGAAGCGCGGGGAATCCGGCAGGTCCTGCAGGGTCGATTTGCCGAACAGGTGGCTGCGGTAGGCGCCCTCTACTTCCTCGCTGATGGAGCTGAAGGGGCTGAGGGTTCCCAAGCCGACCGCCCAGGCGTCGACGGTCTGGGCCGCGAAGCTGCGCAGGGGGGCGACCACTTCGGCCTCGAAACCCTCGCCGCAGCCTTCGGCGTCGAAACCCAGGTCATTCCATTTCAATCCCAGCAGGGCCGCGGTGATGGAGCCGCCGGAGACGCTGGAAATGCGCCCCAGCCGGGGCAGCAGCCCGAGCTCGTTGAGCCGCCAGAGGACGCCGACATGGAAGAGCATGGCCCGGTAGCCCCCGCCGGACAGGCAGAGGCCGATGGTGTCCTCGAGCCGGTCCTCGGACTCGGTAGGGTTGGAGATGGGGGCGAGGGATGGGGCGGCGGCGGGATTGTCGGCGGGCATGGCGGAAGTCTCCGGGGTCGATGTCCTTGCCATTGTCATTACGTCCGGCGGATCGGGGCAATGGGGTGTTGTGGTTATTCCTCCGCCTTAGAACCGGACCGGCCTGGGCCAGTCGAATTCAAGGCGTCCCCGCGGGGGATGCCCTTTCAACGCGGACACGGAGGTCGCCCTGCCCATGTCCGGACAGCCCCACAATCTCGAGGAGCTCCTTTACGAGGCCACCCAGACGGCGAAGGGCCGGCGGCGGATATCCCTGGGCGAGATCACCCGCACGGTCGGCCAAGGCTCCTTCGGTTCGCTGCTGCTGTTGGCCGGGGTGATGGCCGTCTCCCCTCTGGGCGGCATCCCGGGAATGCCGAGCGCCATGGGCATCCTGGTGTTGCTGGTGGCCAGCCAGATGCTCCTGGGCAAGCCATGCTGCTGGCTGCCCCGCTGGCTCGTGCGGCGATCGGTGGATTCACAGAAGCTCGGCAAGGCCGTGGGCTGGCTGTACAAGCCGGCCCGGTCCGTGGACCACCTGCTGCGGCGGCGCCTGCAGGCCCTGGTGGTGGCGCCGGGCAACCGTATCCTGGCCCTCACCTGCGCCCTCGTCGGCATCGGCATGCCCTTGATGGAGCTGGTGCCCTTCAGCGTCCACAGCGCCGGGGCGGTCGTCACCCTGTTCGGGCTCGCCGTCATCGCCCGGGACGGGCGGTTGGCCCTCCTGGCCTATGGGCTGACCGCTGCCACCGCGGCGCTGGTGGCGATGAAGCTGCTTTGAAGCGGCCCGTTCCGGCCGGCGGTACCGCCGGCGTACGGGAGCCCTGCAACAACCGGTGCGACGGAACATGGACCTCGGCGAACCTCTCTCCCTCTATTGCGAACGCATCGCCCCGGGAATTTTCGGGGAGCCCCTCAACGCCCTCTCCAACCTGGCGTTCTTCTATGGAGCCTGGAGACTGTGGGGCGAGACGAGGGAGGAACCCCGGCGCAGCCGGCGGGCCGTGCTCGCCCTGGCGGCGCTGATCGCCCTGGTGGGGGCCGGCAGCCTGGCCTTCCATACCGCGGCCACGGCCGGGACCCGTATCCTGGATCTCCTCTTCATCGGCATCTTCAATGTCGTCTATCTGGCCTGCTTCCTCAGGCTTGCCGCCAGTTGGCCGGCCTGGCGGGCCGGGGCCGCGGTACTGGCCTTCCTGGCGGCCGACCGGGCGGCGGCGGCGCTGGGGCTGGGCGGCGTCCTCAATGGTTCGGGCACTTACCTGCCGGCGCTGGCGGCGCTGGCGGCCCTCACCGGATACGGCCTGCGCCTCTCCCCCTCGGCGGGGCGGCTGATGCTGTCGGCCACCGCCGTCTTCCTGATGTCGCTCTCCGCCCGCACGGTGGATCAGTCCCTGTGCGGCTCCTGGCCCTGGGGCACCCATTTCCTGTGGCATCTCCTCAATGCCTGGGTGCTCTATCGTTTGAGCAAGGCTCTCCTGCTGTTCGGACGGCCAGTCCGGCAACCCGGGTGAACGGACCTCTACTTGAAGTCGGCGACCAACTCCGTCAGCGCCCGTGCCCGGGCATTGGAGCGGTCGGCGAGCTTCGCCAGGGAACGCATCGCCCGGTCATTCTCCTCGCCGCGCCGGGAGATGGCCTCGAAGCTCTGGGCGATGGCATTTCCGGTGCTGGCCTGCTCGTTGGTCGCCAGGGAGATTTCCATGATGCCCTTGTGGGTCACCTCGAACTGGCTTTTCGAGTCGGCCAGCACCCGGGCGACTTCAACCATCGATTCCTCGCCCCGCCTGACCCGGTCCAGGGTCGAGTCCACCACCTTCTTGACGGCTCCCGTGCTGCTGACGATGCTTTCCGTCGTCTGGCGGATCTGCGCCGCGGTCGCCCCCGAGGTACCGGCCAGCTTGCGCACTTCATCGGCCACCACGGCGAAACCGCGGCCATGCTCTCCCGCCCGGGCGGCTTCGATCGCCGCGTTGAGGGCCAGCAGGTTGGTCTGGTCGGCAATGTCCCGGACATGGTCCACCATCTTGGTGATTTCCGCCGTTCGGGCGGCCAGCTCCGCCGCCGCCCGGTCGATCGCGTCCACCGAGCCGGCAATGGAATCCAGCTCGGTGCGGAACGCCTCGACCCGCTGATGGCCGCCCACGATGAGGTCGCGGGAAGCCATGGCCGCCTGTTTCACGTCCCGGGCCGCATCGGCAATGGTGGACGAGCAGGTGGTGAACTCTTCGAGGGAAGCGGCGGCGGCCATGGTGGCGTCGTACTGGGCGGCGCTGTTCGCCTGGACTTCCGACCCGAATTCCGCCAGGCCGGCGATTTCCTGGGAAACCTCCCCGGCCTCGTTGTGCACTTCCCGGGTCACGCTGCGCATGGTCAGCATGAGGGCATTGAAGGTCTTGGCCAGTTGCCCGAGGTCGTCGTCCCGGAAAATGCGGGCCCGGCGCTTCAGGTTGCCGTCGGCCTGGCAATCGAGCATGGTCCGGCGCAATCCATCCAGGGGTCGGAAGATCAGCCGCTCGATCTGCCAGGCCAGGAGCGCCGCCAGGGCGGCGGTGGAAGCCGCCACGGCCGGCCACGGG
>DATFAA010000124.1:0-18063 GCA_035255045.1 Rhodocyclaceae bacterium
ATTGATACAAAACGGTTTTGCGTTGGTCCGATAAGGCATTCACTGTAGCCACTCCCGCACCCCCTGTCAGAAGCGCCCTGCTACGCGCGTGTGAATAAGTCAAGTCTTGACAGTAAGCCGCCGCCCCCGTCCGGACGGGCGAGGGATAGCGCCCGCCCCATGCCGGTCGAAGAGGATTTAAGACCCGAGGAGACAATGGCGATGGACGGTCAGGCAACATCGGCGGCGGCAATGGAATCCAATCTGGAGACGGTGGTCGTCCCCCGCAGCAGCGACCTCGGGAGTGGCTTCAAGGTACTGCGGGCACTGCCCTCGGCCGGACGCCGGATGGTGGGCCCCTTCGTCTTCCTCGATCAGATGGGGCCGGTGCGGCTCCCGGCCGGCAACGGCCTCGACGTCCGCCCCCATCCCCACATCGGACTGGCGACCGTGACTTACCTGTTCGAGGGCGAAATCCTCCACCGGGACAGCCTGGGCAGCGTCCAGCCCATCCGCCCCGGCGAGCTGAACTGGATGGTCGCCGGCCGCGGCATCGCCCATTCGGAGCGCACACCCCCCGCCTTGCGGCAGGCGTCCGTGGCCCTCTCCGGCATCCAGGCCTGGGTGGCCTTGCCGGCGGCCCGGGAAGAGGCCGAGCCCAGCTTCGCCCATCATGGCGCCGGGGCGCTCCCCGTGCTGGAGGAGCCGGGACTTTCCCTGCGCCTCATCGCCGGCCGGCTGTTCGGGGCGGAGGCGCCGGTGCCCACCTTCTCCGACCTTTTCTACGCCGACGTCCGGGTCGACGACCGGACCCGCCTGCTGCTGCCGGCCGAATACGAGGAGCGGGCGGCCTACGTGGTCGAGGGCGCGGTGACGGTCGACGGCCGGACTTTCCCCGCCGGGCAGTTGCTGGTCTTCCGGCCCGGCGCCGTCCTGGCCCTGCAGGCCCTCTCCCCGACCCGGCTCATGCTCCTCGGAGGCGCCGCCATGGATGGGCCCCGGCATGTCTGGTGGAATTTCGTCTCCAGCTCCCGGGAGCGCATCGAGCAGGCCAAGGAGGACTGGCGGGCCGGGCGCTTCGCGCCGGTGCCCGGGGACGACGAGTTCATCCCCCTGCCGGAGTCGCCCAAGCCGGTGCGCTATCCCTGAGGCCGCGGGGAGACCGCCTCAGCAGCCGCGCCCGCCGGGGTTGCGGGTAAAGCCGATGCCCCCCGTCCCGGAGCCCGCCGGCAGGATGCAGATGACCATAGCCAGGGACTGGGCCGATTTGCGCATGTCGTTCGGGAAGGGCGCGAAGGGCACGGCCCGCTCCACCACGCTGCGGATGAAGTCGATCTCGGCCAACTGGTCGCCGGCGTTGAGAACCCGGAAGCTGCGGAGGGTGCCGTTGGGATCGAGGCGGATCTGCACCGCCGCCGTGCGCACGCCCCGGGTGCGGGGGTCGTTCTTGACGAAGGCGGCGCTCCGGTTGAGCTTCTTCAGCATCCCGTCCAGGTACATCTCCAGGCTGAAGGGATCCACCGGCGGGCTGCCGGGCAGGCGCTCCAGGGTGACGGTTTCGTCCTCTTCCAGCCGGACCTGGCGCCGCCCGATGTCGTCGGCCATGGCCAGGGAGCGCTGGGCGAGGCTGGGGTGGGTCTCCGCCTGGACCGCCAGGTCGCCCATGAAGCGGCTCATCTCGTCCCGCTCCGCCGCCGACCATTGGCGCGGGGGCGGCGGCGCCGCGTGCCCGCCCGGCTTGTCCACGGCCAGCCGCCTGGCCGCCGCTCTCGGCGCCTTGGCCGGTGGGGCCGGCTTCGGAGTAACGGCCGCAACCGCCTCAGCCGGAACCGCCTCGACCGGTTCCGGCGGCGCTTCCACCGGAGCGGCCGGCTGGCGCTGGGCCAGGGTGACGTCGAGACGGGAAGGGGGACGGCCCCCTCCCTGGGGCGGCTGCCGGGTTAGGAGGAGGATGCCGCCGTGCAGGGCCAGGGAGAAGGCCAGGGCCCAGTGCAGGGATCGGTTGGGGGACGTGCTTCGGTGCCGGAACATCGCCGCTATTCTATCCGGCCCGGGGTCCGATCCGGGATGTGGGGGCCCCGACGACAGTTCGGGTGAAGGCCGTATTGAGGGAAGCTTCCGCTCACGGGTACCCTCATACGATCGTCTGCCCCCTGCCCATCATGCCCAGCCCCAACTTAGATCTCCGCCAGCGCTACCACACGGCCGCCCTGTCCCTGAACCGGAAGCAACTGGACGAACTGGACGACTTCCTCGGTTCGGAGGCGGTGCCCGCCGGCCTGTGGGGCGTGGATGTGCTGCACGGCTTCCTGACTTCGGTCGCCCTGGCGGCCAAGGATGTCCCCTGGGAGCAGTGGCTGCCCTTCGTCTGGAGCACCACCCCGGAGGAGCCGCCGTCCTTCGAGGACCCGGTCCAGGAGGAGCGTCTCGTCTCCTATGTCCTGCAGATGTACGAGGACATCCGCAGCGTCCTTGCCGACCCGGACCGGGGCTTCTCGCCCCTGGTCGCGGTGGTGAGCAACTGCAGCGTCCAGCCCTACGGCGACGGCACCATGTGGTGCAACGGCTTCATGCTCGGGATGGTGCTGCTCGAAAGCCACTGGACCGCCTTCCTGGCGACGCCGGCCGGCGGCGGGCTGCTGCTGCCCATCGTCCTCCTCGGGTCGGACCAGGTTCCCAAGGACTGGGAGGGCATGTGCGACACGCCCCAGCAGCGCGCCCGCCTCACCGAATGGATACCGGCGGTGGTGGAGGCCGTCCACGTCCAGCGCTTCGTGCTTGAACTCATCGCCCTCAAGGAATCGAAGCAAGCCCTGGACGGCCCCAGGGACCTCTGCCACTGCGGCAGCGGCAAGGCCTTCGAAGCCTGCTGCGGCGCCCCCCACCGGCTGCACTGACGGCGGGGAACACTCCCCCGGCAAGAGCGCCCGGCGGCCCGGTCAGGCCGGCTGGGGAGCCGTGCGGTTGCAGAACTCCTCATAGGCGCGGACGGCCTCGGCGGCATACATGAGGGTCGGGCCACCGCCCATGTAGGTGCAAACCCCCAGCGTCTCCATCAGCTGCTCCCGGGTCACCCCGAGGCGGATGAGGGCCTTCACATGGAAGCCGATGCAGGCGTCGCAGCGGCTGGAGACGCCGATGGCCAGGGCGATCAGTTCCTTCTCCAGCTCGCTGAGGGCGCCGCCCTTGAGGGCACCCTTGGCCAGGGCGGAGAAGCCCTGCATGGTGTCGGGAATCTCCCGGCGCAGGGTGTCGAGGGCCTTGGAAACGTCGGAAGTGATGGTGACGAAGGACTTGGTCATGGCAGGCTCCTGATCAATATAAGAATATTATTATATTGCATCCAGGCCACCGGGTCAGTCTGTGACCGGGGTCACACGGCCGGCTGCCAGATGTTCCGGCAGCCGGTCTCCCGCACCCGCCAGGCGCAGGCGGCCCCGAACCAGGCCACCCCGGCCACCAGCAGGAGGCCGAAACGGAAGTCCTCGGGGGAATAGACCCGCACCCCGTTGGCCAGGGTGCCCTGCCAGTGGAGATCCATCACCCAGCCGACCAGGGGCTGCAGGATGGCGCCGGCCAGGAAGCCGCCCATGTTGGCCACCGAGGTGGACATGCCCGACAGCAGGGGCGGATTGACCTCCTTGGCGCAGGCCCAGGTCAGCGTGAAGCTGGCGGTGGCCAGGCCCATGAGGGCGAACAGGGTGTAGGTCACCGCCAAGGGCAGGCTGACGCCCGACAGCCAGACCAGCCAGATGAGGCCGTAGACATGAGTGGAGGCGATCACCACCGGCTTGCGGCGCCCCAGGCGGTCGGAAATGCTGCCGATCACCAGGCAGCCGACCGCGAAGCCAGCGAAGTAGAGGGACAAGTGGTTGGAGGCCACCGCCCGGCTGAGGCCGTGGGCCTGGGTGAGGAAGGGCATGGCCCAGAGGCCGCCGAAGGTGAAGAAGCTGCCCGCCACCCCGAGATTGACCAGGGCCGCCGGCCAGGTGGAGCGGTTCCGGAGCACCGTCATGAGGCCGGAGAGCACCACCGTGCGGTCGAACCGGGGCCGCTGGACGGGCTGGCCGCCCGCTCCCTCGGGCCGGTCCCGCACCAGCAGCCAGCAGGCCAGCCCCAGCACCGTGGACACGATACCGACGCCGATGAAGACGCCGCGCCAGCCGGCGGCCTGGGCGAGGCCGGACAGGGGCGCCCCGGCCAGCACCGAGCCCAGGTTGCCGACCAGCATGGAGCCCCCGACCAGGGTGGCGAAGCGGTTCTCCTCGAACCAGACGGCGATGATCTTGAGCATGGCGATGAAGGTCACCGACACCCCCAGGCCGATCAGTGTGCGCCCGACCAGGGCCAGCTCCAGGCTGGGGGCAAAGCCGAACAGGAGGCTGCCGGCGCCGCCCACCAGGCCGCCCAGGAAGAGGATGCGGCGGGGCCCCAGGGTATCCACCAGGATGCCGGTGGGAATCTGCATCACCGTGTAGACGTAGAAATAGGTGGCCGCCAGGACCCCGAGGGAGGCCGCGGTGGTCTGAAAGGCGGCCGCCAGGTCGTGGGCGATGCCGGCCGGGGCGAAGCGCTGGAAAAAGGAGAGCACGTAGGCGGTGGCGACGATGCCGAGGGCGATCCAGCGGCGGCGTTTCTGTTCAGCGGTGAGTCCGGTCATGGCGGCTTGCGTCTCGTCTTGTGTAATTTTGAGGCCGCAGTCTAATCGTTCCCGGCCCGCCGGCAAATCCGGGGGTTCCTCAGGCCCGGCGCAGCAGGGCGGTGAGGACCGGCGGCGTCACCAGGGTGGTGAGGATGACCATGATGACGATGACCGAGAACAGGGTTTCGCCGATGACCCCCAGCTGGCGGCCGGCCATGGCGAAAATGAGCCCGACCTCGCCCCGGGGCACCATGCCCCAGCCGACGATCCACGGGTTGTAGCCGCGGCCGGCGGCGAAGCCCGCCGCCAGCTTGCCGGCGACGGCGGCGGCGGTGACCCCGAGGGCGATGCCGGCCACCTGGAGGTCGGCCAGGGTGCGCAGATCCACCTGCATGCCGGTGAGGACGAAGAAGACCGGCACGAAAAAGTAGCCGATGGGTTCGATCAGGTGTTCGTGCTGGTGGCGGGCCTCCCGGTGCAGGGCGGCGCGGATGCGGTCGCCGTTGGCGGCCTGCCCCGGCGGCAGCAAGGGCTCGATTTCCCGCACCACCTTCGGGCTTTCGAAATCCCGCAGCCAGACCGGCTCGAACAGCAGGCCGGCGGCGAAGGCGCCGATGATCGGGGCGAGCCCGACGAAATGGGCCAGCCAGGCGAGGAAGAGGCCGGTGGCCAGGACCTGGGCGAAGAGCATGGAGGGGCCCCGGTCCAGGCGGGCCAGCCAGCGGGACGAGTGGGGCGCGACGGCCCGGCCGATGGCGATGGAGCCGCCGAGGAACAGCACCGCCTTGCCGATGATCCAGCCGATTTCCCCGAAGCCCACCGTCCCGGCCTGCACCAGGCTGGAGACCACGGCCAGGATGACCAGCCCGAGGACGTCGTCGATGACGGCGGCGCCGAGGACGATCTGGGCTTCCGGCATGCCAAGCCGGCCGAGATCGCGGAAGACCCGGCCGGTGATGCCCACCGAGGTGGCCGCCAGGGTGGCGCCGACGAAGAGGTAGGTATTGGTGTCCCGGCCCGGCAGCAGCAGGGGGCCCGCCAGCCAGGCGCCCAGGGCGAAGGGGACGGCGATGCCGATGCTGCCCACCAGTAAGGCCCGCAGGCCGACCTTGGCCAGGTCCTGGAGCCGCGTCTCGAGGCCGATCTGGAGCAGCAGGACGATGACTCCCAGTTCGGCCAGGAAAGCGACGATGGGGTCGGCCGCCACATGTTGGAAGTAGCCGATGCCGACCAGGGACAGGTTGCCGAGGACGACGCCGAGGAGCAGTTCGCCGAGCACGGCCGGGAAGCCGAGGCGCTGGGCGAGGGGCGCGAAGAGCCGCGCCGCCATGAGGATGATGGCCAGCCAGAGCAGGTTCTCGCCCACCACGCCGGTGCCGGCGGCGAAAGCCGCCACCGGGGCACACAGGGCAATGAGAAGGGGCAGTCTCATGGTGCGGCGGTTCTCCGATGGGTCCTGGTCATGGGATTCAGCTTGAGCCGAAGCGTTGCGCCGATTCGGTGATGGCCAGGACGCTCGGGTGGCTCAGGCGCCGCTCCACCGAAATGGCGAAATAGGTGGCACGGACCTGGTCGGTGCGCCCGATCACGGTCAGCGGGCCATCGGCGAATTCCGCCTCGGCGACGGTAGGCACCGGAAAGGCCCCGATCCCGGCCCGACCGAAGGTAGCCATCAGGGCGCTGTCGTCGAATTCGCCGGCCAGCCGCGGGCGGATGCGGTTGCGCTCGAACCAGGGCTGCAGGCTGCGCCGGATGGCCGAATCCTCCCCCGGCAGCAGGAGGGGCAGGCTCCCCAGGCAGGCCGGGAAGGGCAGCGGGGTTTCGGGGACCAGCTCCCGGGCAGCCAGGAAGGTGAGGCCCGACTCCAGCAGCCGGTGGTTGTAGGCGCGGACGCTGATGGAGGGCGGAATGGGGCCGTCGGAAATCACCAGGTCGAGGCGGTGGACAGCCAGTTCCGTGAGCAGGCGGTCGATCTGCCACTCCCGGCAGACGATGCGGGCCGGCTCCGGCCCGGCGATGGCCGGCTGCAGGAGCCGGAAAGCCAGGGACTTGGGCACGGCGTCCGACACCCCGACCCGGAACTCCGCCGGCCGCCCCCGGGGCTGGTGCTTGATGGCCGCCTCCAGTTCGGCGCTGAGGGCGAACAGCTCGTCCGCGTATTCCAGGGCCAGGGCGCCGGCTTCGGTGAGGACCAGGGAGCGGCCCTGGCGGGAAAAGAGCTCGGTGCCCAGGCTTTCCTCCAGGAGGCCGATCTGGCCGCTCAGGGTCTGGGGAGTGACGCTGATAGCCTCGGCGGCCCGCACGACGCTGCCGAGCTTGGCGACCTTCCAGAAGTAGAAGAGATGCTTGAGATTCACGGCCGGCGCCTCGAATCGAGAAAAACGCATGATAGCGCCAGATAACTCGAATTTTCTTGAGCCAACCTTTGCGCTACCTTGCCGGCCCCAGCCTTTCTCCCGTGACAGCGCCATGCGCCTCGACCTCACCGCCCACTGGGCCGGCTTCACCGCCATCGGCCTCTTCGTCATCGCCTACCTGTTCGTGATGGCGGAGGAATTCACCCACCTGCGCAAGTCGAAGCCGGTGATGCTGGCGGCCGGCGTCATCTGGGGCATCCTGGCCTGGGTGTACCAGGCCAACGGCCTGCCCCACGAGGCCGAGGAGGCGGTGCGCCACAACCTGCTGGAGTACGCCGAGCTGATGCTCTTCCTGCTGGTGGCGATGACGTACATCAACGCCATGGACGAGCGCTACGTCTTCGAGGCCCTGCGCTCCTGGCTGGTCCGCAGAGGCTTCGGCTTCCGGGCGCTGTTCTGGGTAACCGGCGGCCTCGCCTTCTGCATCTCGCCGGTGGCGGACAACCTGACCACAGCCCTGCTGATGGCCGCGGTGGTCATGGCGGTGGGCGGCGGCAACAAGAAATTCGTCCTGCTGTCCTGCATCAACATCGTCGTCGCCGCCAACGCCGGCGGCGCCTTCAGCCCCTTCGGCGACATCACCACCCTGATGGTCTGGCAGAAGAACATCGCCGCCACCAACGGCCAGGTCGATTTCTGGACCTTCTTCAGCCTCTTCATCCCGTCCCTGGTGAACTGGCTGGTGCCGGCCGTCCTCATGCACTTCGCCGTGCCGGACGAGAAGCCGGTGGGCGGCGGCGAGGCGGTGGCGATGAAGCGGGGGGCCATGACCATCGTCGTGCTCTTCCTCCTGACCATCGTCACCGCCGTCGCCTTCCACAACTTCCTGCACCTGCCGCCGGTCATCGGCATGCTCACCGGCCTCAGCTACCTAAAGATCTTCTCCTACTTCCTCAAGATCCGGGGCGAGACCACCCGCTTCAAGGGCCAGGAGGGGGAGGACCTGGCCAGCCCGGTGCCCTTCGACATCTTCGCCAAGCTGGCCCGGGCGGAATGGGACACCCTGCTCTTCTTCTACGGGGTCGTGCTCTGCGTCGGCGGCCTCGGCTTCATCGGCTACCTGGCCCTGGCCTCCCAGGTCATGTACGGGGGCTGGGGGCCGACCAGCGCCAATATCGCCATCGGCCTGCTGTCGGCGGTGGTGGACAACATCCCGGTCATGTTCGCCGTGCTCACCATGCAACCGGACATGTCGGTCGGCCAGTGGATGCTGGTGACCATGACCGCCGGCGTCGGCGGCTCGCTCCTCTCCATCGGATCGGCCGCCGGCGTCGCCCTCATGGGCCAGGCCCGGGGCGTCTACACCTTCTTCGGGCACCTCAAGTGGACGCCGGCCATCGCCGCCGGCTACGGCGCCAGCATCGCCACCCACATGCTCCTCAACCGGAGCCTCTTCTGAGGCCCGGGGCGCGGCCTCAGCCCAGGGCCTCGATGAGCAGGTTCTCGATTTCCATGCGCCCCACCGGGCTGGCCATGGCGATCAGGGTGAAGCCGGGCTTCAGGAGGAAATCCTTGGGCGGGTTGAATTTCCAGTCGCCGTTGCGCTCCCGCACCGCCAGCAGCACATAGTCGGCACTGCGCAGCTTCAGGGTGCCCAGGGGCTTGGGGATGAAGGCGGCCGGGATGGGCACTTCCTCCACCCGCAGCTGCTTCTCGGACTTCAGCATCTCGTCCAGGAAGGACACCACGTGGGGCCGGATCATGGCCGAGGCGATGCGCATGCCGCCGGTGAAATTGGGGGAGACGATGGCGTCGGCGCCGGCCTTGCGCATCTTCTCGATATTGCGGGTCTCCTGGCAGCGGGCCACCACCCGCACCCCGGGGTTGAGCTGCTTGGCGGTGATGATGATCATCAGGTTGCGGGAATCGTCGCCGGTGAGGGCGAAAACCCCCTTGGCGTCCTCGATGTCGGCCCGCAGCAGGACGTCGTCGTCGCTGGCGTCACCGTGCAGGTAGAGGAGGCCCGGGTTCTTCTCCCGGTGCTCCTCCAGCCGGTTCACCTCCTCGTCGATGGCGACGAAGTGGCGGTTGGTGGCTTCCAGCTCCCAGGCCACGTTGCGCCCCACACGCCCGAAGCCGCACAGGATGTAATGGCCCTTGAGTTTCTTGATCATTTTTTCCATGCGCTTTCTCCGCAGGGTGCCGTTGAGATCCGTTTCCAGCAGGGTCACGGTCACCACCGAGAACAGCATGGACAGGGTGCCGGCCCCCAGGATGCCGATGACGACCGTGAGGACCCGGGCCGGCTGGTTGTTGGACATGTCGATGATTTCGCCGTAGCCGATGGTGGCGACGGTGATGAAGGTCATGTAGAAGCAGTCGAACCAGGAGTACTGCCCCTCGGTGAGCAGGTGGTAGCCCACGGTGCCGAAGAGGAGGACCGCCACCAGCGCCGCCAGCGCCAGGTAAAGGAGGCGCAGGACGTAGCCGGTCTGGAGGCTGTTGAGCTTCATTCGGGGAGGACGGGCACCGCCTGGGTGGTCAGGATGACCGCCTTGCCGCTGTCCATGTTGGCGTGCAGGGCCTCCACCAGGGGGGGATTGACCGGCTGGGCGGCTTCCCAGTTGATGACGAAATTGGCGCCGGAGCCGCCGGACTCGTCATTGAGCTCGACGAACAGCTCGACGGTGCCCATGGGCGGGATGGTCTGGGCCGCCGGCACGTACTCCCGCAGGAAGCGGCCGCCAGTGTCGTAATAGCGGGCCGACAGGACCCGGATGGGGCGCTTGGCGTCGGTGTTGCGGATGCTGACCATGGCCGACAGCAGCACCCGGGAAGCCTGGCCCTTGCTGCTGACGTTGCCGTACAGCATGTGGGAATAGACCGGCAGGTACAGGGTCTGGCCCCGGGACAGGGGCCGCGCCTCCTGGGCCAGCGCCCCCTGGAGGGCGAACAGCAGGGCGCAGAAAAGGCTCGCTATCTTCATTTTGTCATTCTCCCTGTCGAGGGGCTCTCAGCCCACCGCCGAACGGCTGCCGTCCAGCACC
This sequence comes from Rhodocyclaceae bacterium, assembly GCA_035255045.1. GTDB lineage: Bacteria > Pseudomonadota > Gammaproteobacteria > Burkholderiales > Rhodocyclaceae > JAGTRP01. Next base: position 10,026 of record DATFAA010000124.1, read on the forward strand.
CGGCGTTCGGCGGCGGCGAGCTGCACCGGCGTGCCCACCAGGATGAGGACGTCGTCCTCTTCCAGCCGGGTTTCCGGGTCCGGCCCCAGGCTTCTCACCCCGCGCCGGCGCAGGGCCTCCACCACCACCCCCAGCCCCTGGCCGGAGAGGTCGAGTTCGGACAGCTTCTTGCCTACCCCGTAGGCCTGGGGCTCCACCACCATCACCAGCTTTTCCTTGGCCAGGCGCTCGATGCGGTCGGCCTCGCCCCGGTAGAAGGCCCGCAGGGAAGCGTAGCGTTCGGCCCGGGCGGAACGCACCTGGGCCAGGGTGCGGTCGAGGGGTATGCCGACTTCGGCCAGGGTCTGGGCCGCCAGCATGAGGCTGCCTTCCAGCACCTCGGGCACCACCTCGGTCGCCCCCAGGGATTTCAGGCGCTCGATCTGGCTCTCGTCCTGGGCACGGACGATGACGGGGATGCCGGGGCGCAGGTTGCGCACCGTCTCCAGGGTGCGCTCGGCCGCCAGCTGGTCCGAGAAGGTGACGACCAGCGCCCGGGCCCGGCTGACGCCGGCGGCCAGCAGCACCTCCCGGCGGTCGGCGTTGCCGAAGACGACATTTTCGCCGGCGCTGGCGGCCTCCTGGACCCGGGTGGTATCGACGTCGAGGGCGATGAAGGGGATGCTCTCCCGCTCCAGGAAATGGGCCAGGTTCTGGCCGGTGCGCCCGAAGCCGCACAGGATGACGTGGTCGCTGATGCCCATGCTGCGTACCGCCACCTTGTGGGCCACGTCGGCCCGGCTGGCGAACTCCCGCCCCGTCAGGTGCTTGCCGAGGCCCGCCGCCCGGGCGATGAGGAGGGGCGCCACCATCATGGAAAGCAGCATGGCCGCCATGGTGACCTGGAACACTCCCTTGGGGACGAGGCCGCCGTTGCTGGCCAGCTCCAGGATGACGAAGCCGAACTCGCCGGCCTGGGCCAGCTGGACCGCGGTGCGCAGCCCCACCTCGAGGGAATTCTTCATGACCAGGGTGAGGGCCATGACGATGCCGCCCTTGGCGAGGACCAGGAGGGCCAGGGCGATCAGCACCGCCACGAGATTATTGGCGACGTAGCCGACGTCCAGCAGCATGCCGATGGTGACGAAGAAGAGGCCGAGCAGCACGTCCCGGAAGGGGCGCACGTCCGCCTCCACCTGGTGGCGATAGACCGTCTCGGCGATCAGCATGCCGCCGACGAAGGCCCCCAGGGCCAGGGACAGGCCGGCCAGGGAGGTGAGCCAGGAGAGCCCCACGACCACCAGCAGGACGTTGAGCATGAAGAGCTCGGGGGATTTCTGCCGGGCCACGGCGTCGAACCAGCGGCGCATGAGGCGCTGGCCGAAGACGATGAGGGCGGCCAGGAGCACCGTGGCCTGGAGGACGGCGATCCCCAGGGTGCCGGCCAGCTGCCCGGTATCCCCCGACAGGGCCGGGATGACCACCAGCAGGGGCACCACCGCCAGGTCCTGGAAGAGCAGCACCGCCATGGTCTGGCGGCCCGGCTGGGAATGGAGCTCCAGGCGCTCGGACAGGAGCCGGGAGACGATGGCGGTGGACGACATGGCGCAGGCTGCCCCCACCGCAAAGCCGACCCGCCAGTCCTGGCCGTAGTAGAGCACCGTCACCGCCGTGGTGCCGGCCAGGGTAACCAGGACCTGGGCGCCGCCGAAGCCGAACACCAGCCGCCGCATGGCCCGCAGCCGCCCCAGGCTGAATTCCAGCCCGATGGAGAACATCAGGAAGACGATGCCGAACTCGGCGATGTGGGACGACTGTTCGCTTCCGGCCACATAGCCGAGGCCGTGGGGGCCGACCAGGGTGCCCACCGCCAGATAGGCCAGCATGGGCGGCAGGCGCAGCTGGCGCGCCAGGGCCACGGCCAGGACGGACGCGAGGAGCAGGAAGACGAGGGCTTGAAGGGTGCCGGGCATGAGCGGGAAACGGTTAGGGGGAATCTCTGGCGGATTCCTGCCCCGATTCTAGCATCCGCCTTCCCGGCCCCGCCCCATCGGGGCTGCGGCGGCCCTCTACTCGGGTGTCCTGGAGTCGATGACCAGGGTAACCGGCCCGTCGTTGCAGAGGCTGACCTGCATGTCGGCGCCGAAGACCCCGGTGGGCACCGGCTTGCCGAGGGCGGCCGAGAGCTTGCCGACGAAGCGCTCGAACAGGGGCTGGGAAAGCTCGCCGGGGGCGGCCCGCCCCCAGGAGGGCCGGTTGCCCTTGCGGGTGGAGGCGTAGAGGGTGAACTGGGAGACCGCCAGGATGTCGCCCTCGGCCTCCTGGACGTTCAGGTTCATCACCCCCCGGTCATCGGGGAAGACCCGCAGCTTCACCAGCTTGCCGGCCATCCAGTCGAGGTCGGCATCGCCGTCGCCGGCCTCGAAGCCGGCCAGGACCAGGAGGCCCCGCTCGATGGCCCCCACCGTCCGCCCTTCCACCTCGACCGCCGCCTGCCGCACCCGCTGCACCACTACCCGCATGTTCCTCTCCCGCTCTGACCGGAGGCGGGAAGGTAGCACGAGCCGGCGCCGGACGGGCCGCTCCGGGCCGCGGCTTGGTCAGTGGGCGGTGGCCTGGCCGTCGCTGGCGCTGAGCTGGCGGGTCTCGATGTCCGGCCGCTGCACCGGCAGGCCCAGGGGCTGCATGGCCACGCCGTCGTTGCATTTCTTGTTGTCATGGAGAGTCCACAGCTGGACCATGCGGGTATTGGCGCTGTCGAGGGCGGCGCTCTTCTCCCGGGTGTTCCCGATCCAGCGGTTTTCCAGGGCGGCGGGAACGTCGTACCACTGGTGGGCGGTGGACTTGTTCACGTACTCCACGAAGCCCACCACCCGGGTCATTTCCATCTCGATGTCCCGGCAGCTCATGGCCCCCCGCTCGTAGTCGCTGAGGGCGCCCTGGCGTCCGAACTCCTTGGTGGCGCAGCCCTGCAGAGCCAGCGCCGCGAGCATGGTGGCGGCAATAAGGGAATCGTTTCGCATGGGATATTTCTCCTGGGGGGCGGCCTGGACGGTGGGCGGGGGATAAGGGCGAATGATTGCGAGTCGCCTTCTCGGCTGGGTTCCAAACCAATTTATAGACCCGCGCCCGGCCGCCGCCATTGGGTCCTTCCGGCATTTGCGGTGGAGCTTGGGACCTCCCCCCGGCCCTGCGTCCTTTAGCACCTCCGGCCGGCCATCGGCAGAACACTCCCCCCGCCTCTCGCGACCTCGGGTCCGGCCTATAATGCGGCCACCATCATCGCCCCATAAGAACCGTTGGATCCCCTGCTCCTCCTGGCCCTCGCCGCCGTCTGCATCGTCCTGCTCTTCGACTACACCAACGGCTTCCACGACGCCGCCAACATCGTCGCTACCGTCATCGCCTCCCGGGCCATGACGCCCGTCCAGGCGGTCATCGTCGTCGGCTTCTTCGAATTCCTCGGGCCTGTCCTGGGGGGCACGGCGGTCGCCAACACCATCGGCGGCGTCGTCACCCTGGACGACGTGGCCCCCCTCCTCGCGCTTTCCATCCTGCTCTGCGGCCTGGCCGGCGCCATCGTCTGGAACATGGCGACCTGGTATTTCGGCATCCCTTCCTCCTCTTCCCACGCCCTGGTGGGCGGCTTGGCGGGGGCGGTGGTGGTGGCGGTGGGCAGCGACCACGTGGTGTGGGGTATTACCGAGCTCTTCGAAGGCCGCCTGGCCGGCGTCGTCAAGGTGCTGGCGGCCCTGGTGCTGTCGCCCCTCATCGGCTTCTGGGTGGGCTTCCTGATGCACCGGGTATTGAACGGCTGCCTGATGGCGGCCGGCCCCGCCGCCAATTCCCGCCTGCGGGCGGCCCAGTTCGCCACCGCCGCCGGCCTGGCCTTTTCCCACGGCGCCAACGACGCCCAGAAGAGCATGGGCATCCTGACCCTGGTGCTGCTCCTCGGCGGCTTCATCCCCCGCTTCGAGGTGCCGTTCTGGGTCATCGTGGCCTGTGCCGGCGCCATCACCCTGGGCATCCTGTCCGGCGGCTGGCGCATCGTCCGCACCCTGGGCTTCGCCATCTACCGGGTGCGCCCGGTCCACGCCCTGGGCTCCCAGCTCACCTCGGGGGCCGTGATCCTCGCCGCCTCCCTGGGCGGCGCCCCGGTGTCCACCACCCACGTGGTGGCCTCCTCGATCATGGGAGTCGGCGCCTCGGAGCGGCCCCGGGCGGTGCGCTGGGCCAAGGCCAAGGACATCGCCGTCACCTGGCTGGTCACCATCCCGGGCTCGGCTCTGGCGGGAATCCAGGCCTACGCCCTCGTCAATCTATTCATCGCCCGAGCCTGAACCGCCCGCCATGAGCGAACAAGCCTCTCCCTCCGTCTTCCGCCGCCTGTTCGAGCGGGTCTTCCCCAAGACGCCGGACTTCCTCCGGCTCCTCTCCGAGCAGTGCGTCCACGTGGCCCACTCCACCGATCTCCTGGTGGAGTTCATGGAGACCGGCGACCCGACGGTGGGCGAGCTGATCCGCAAGGACGAGCACGACGCCGACGCTATCAAGGTGCGCAACCTCCACACCCTGAACGAGGCCTTCTCCACTCCCATCGACCGGGAGGATATCTACCGGGCCATCGTGAACCTGGACGAGATCGTCAATTACTGCAAGACGACGGTGAGCGAGATGGCCGTCCTCGGGGTGACGCCGGACAAGCACTGCCTGGAAATGGCCATGCACATCAAGATCGGGGTGGACGCCCTGGCCGCCGGCTATGCCAAGCTGGCCACCCAGCCGGCGGCAGCCGCCACCGACGCGGATGCCGGGCGCAAGGCCGAGCGCAAGGTCGAGAAGGTCTATCGCCGCGCCATCGCCGACCTCTTCCAGGGCGACGACTACATCAACATGTTCAAGCGCCGGGAAATCTACCGGCACCTCTCCAACGCCGCCGACCGCATGGCCAACTGCGCCAACACCCTGCACGACATCGTGGTCAAGATGTGCTGAGGGCTCAGCCCTCGCCGGCCGCCAGTTCGATCTTTTCGCCGACGAATTCCACCACCTGGCCGGGCCGCAGCTTGGCCCGCTTGCGGGTCTCGATCTGGCCGTCCACCCGGACGTAGCCGTCGGAGATGGCGGCGTGGGCGGCGCCGCCGGATTCGGAAAGGCCAGTGGCCTTGAGGAGCTGATCGAGCTGGATGTACTCGCCCCGGACGGGGAATCGGATGGCCATGGCCTGCTTCCTGAATGATGGGTTTACGAATCCGCCAGCACCAGATGGACCCGGCAGGGTCCGTGGGCGCCGAGGACGATGGTCTGTTCGATGTCGCCGGTACGGGAGGGACCGGAGACGAAATTGACGGCCCACGGCACCTCGCCCCTTTCGGCCCGCAGCAGGGCGAAAGCCTCCTCCATGGTGGCGACGATGCGCCCCACCGGGACGACGGCGATGTGGATTTCCGGCAGCAGGCTGACCGTCGCCGGCGTATCCGGCCCGGAGAGGAGCAGGATGGTGCCGGTCTCGGCGATGGCGCAGAAGCAGCCGGTGATGCCGACCCGGTCGGCGTCCACCGCCCCCCGGGCCTCCACCCGGAGCCCGGCCGCTTGCCAGGGCAGGCCGGCAATGTCCGGGGCAACCACGACAGGGCCGGCTTCGGCGCCGAGATAGCGGGCCACCGCCGCCGGCACCTCGGCCAGGTTCGCGACCCGGTCCACGGTGCTGGCCAGGATCTCGGCCTTGGCCTGGAAGCGCTCCGCCAGGTCGCCCCGGATGGAAGGCTGGGGCCCCGGCTGGCGGGCGGCGATGAAGGCTTCGGCGGCCTGGCGGCGGGCGGCGGAATCGCCCTTGCCGACCCCGGCCCGGACCCGCTTGAGGATATCGTCCCGGCTGCTCATGCCACCCGGTTCCGCGGCGTCCCCGCAGCGAAGGCCTCGATGTTGTCGATGAGCTGGTCGGCCAGGGTCTGCATGGCCGGCCGGCTGGCCCAGGCGACGTGGGGGGTGAGGAGGAAATTGGGCAGGGCCAGGAGGTCCGGCGCCAGCATGGGGTGGTGGGCAGGGGGCGGCTCGACGGTGATGACGTCGAAGCCGGCGCCGGCGATCCAGCCTTCCTTGAGGGCCCGGACCAGGGCCGCCTCGTCCACCAGGCCGCCCCGGGCGGTGTTGATGAGGAGCGCCGTCGGCTTCATGGCCCGCAGCTCGGCTTCGCCGATGAGCCCCGTCGTGTCCGCCGTCAGGGGACAGTGCAGGGTGAGGGCGTCGGCCTCCCGCAGCACCGTGTCGAAGGCCGTGTAGCCGGGGCGCACCGCCGTCGCGCCCTTGTGCTCGGCCCGCAGCACCCGCATGCCGAAAGCCTCGGCCAGGCGGGCGACGCCGCCCCCCAGGCTACCGCTGCCGACGATCCCCAGGGTGGCTCCGTGGAGGTCGTGGATGGGATGGTCGAAGAAGCAGAACTGGTCCGACTGCTGCCAGCGCCCGGCCTGCACCGACTGGCGATAGGCCACCAGGTTGCGGGACAGTGCCAGGAGCAGGGTAAACACATGCTCGGGGACGGTGTGCTCGGCGTAGCCCCGGATATTGGAGACGACGATACCCCGGGCCCGGCAGGCGTCCAGGTCCACGTTGTTGGTGCCGGTGGCGGCCACCGCCACCATCTGGAGGGCCGGCAGGCGGGCGATGACATCTCCCGGCAGCCGCAGCTTGTTCACGATGGCGACGGTGCAGCCCTGCAGGCGCTCCTCCACCTCGGACTGGGCGGTCCTGGCGTATTCCAGCCATTCGTGTTCGAAGGCCGGCCGGCGCACCCGGGCGACGAGGGACTCCCGCTCCAGATGGGTGATGCGGTGCATCACCGGCCCTGGGCGGCGAAGGGCTTGCCGTGGCGGGCGGCGATGGGGGCGATGCGCTCGCCCAGGGCGGCGTCGCCGCCGTAGGCCAGGCGGTCGATCTCAGCCGCAGAACACAGGCCGTCGATGGCGGCCTCGTCCCCTTGCATGAGGTTCAGCACCCCGGCCGGCCAGCCGGCCCGGGTGCTCAGTTCGCACAGGGCGAAGGCGGCGGACGGGGCCTTGGGGCTGGGCTTGCAGACCACGGTGGCGCCGGCTGCCAAGGCGGGGGCCATGAGTTCGGCCAGGGCCGCCAGGGGCCGGCCGGCGTCGGTGACCACGGCCACCACCCCCGCCTGCCCGGACGGGGCCGCGCCCCGCAGGGCGGCGACGGCGGCATCCACCTCGGCGGCGGCGTCGGCCTCATCCTTGCCCGTCTCCTGGCGCACCAGCTTGGCGAAGTGGCCGGCGTACCCGGCCAGGGCGTCGGCCAGGGCGGCCAGATGGGCCTGGCGCTCGGCGGCGGTGAGGGCGGCCCAGGCGGGCTGGGCGGCCTTCGCCGCCCGGGCAGCTTCGCCGGCCTCGGCGGCGCCGCACAGGGGCACCCGGCGTACGGCCTCCCCGGTCTGGGCATCGACCACGTCGTAGAAGGATTCGGTGACGGTCAGGAAGGCGTGGCCGTTGACCCAGAGGGGAATGGCCATGGGCCCTTCGGGAGCCATATTCATTGTTTTCTCCTTGCAGCGTACTGTTCTTGGAAAGTCTTGCCAGGGGGGGCCGGGAGGTCCCGGCCATCGGTCCAGCCGGGGGCGAGGCCGAGGACCCGGATGCGACCCTCCTTGCCTCCCAGCCACTTGAGGTAGCGGGCCGCGCGCCGGGCGAGCCAGTGGTAGAGGGCCGGCCAGCGCGCCAGCCGGGCCCAGGCCCGGAGGGCGAGGCGCTCGCCCCAGGGGCGCAGGCGCTTCTCCACCTGCTGCTCCCGCAGCCGTTGCATGAGCCTGGGCAGGGGGATGTGGACCGGGCACACGGAGCCGCACTGGTTGCAGCCGGTGGAGGCGTGGGGCAGGTCGAGGGCGTTCTCGATTCCGGTGTAGAGGGGGGTGAGGACCGAGCCCATGGGGCCGGGATAGACCCAGCCGTAGGCATGGCCGCCCACGGCCTGATACACCGGGCAGTGGTTCATGCAGGCGCCGCAACGGATACAGCGCAGCATTTCCTTCAGCTCGCTGCCCAGCACCCGGGAGCGG
>DATFAA010000125.1:0-8495 GCA_035255045.1 Rhodocyclaceae bacterium
GGCGAACAGGGTGGTGGCCACCAGCAGCAGCCAGGGCACCAGACGGGAAAAAGCGGCGTTGGAGATGGCAAGGAGCAGCAGTCCGCCGCAGATGCCGCCGATGAAGGAGATGGCCACCAGCAGGGCGGTCCAGGTCTTGTGGCGGGTCACTTCCCGGCGATAGGCCCAGGCGCTGGACAGGCTGGCCGGCCACAGGGCTACCGTGTTGCTCGCATTGGCGGTGACCGGCGGGACGCCGGCCGCCAGGAGGGCCGGAAACGAGAAGAAAGTGCCGCCGCCGGCCATGGCGTTCATGCCACCGGCCAGAAAGGCGCCGCCGGCCACCAGGGAAGCTTGCAGGGCGTCCATTTCAGCCTCGCCGCCCGCGCGGACGCGATTTTCCATCGAGGCGGTCGGGGTTGCGGTTGATGGCGGGCGGACGTTTCATGGCGGTGCAATATTCAGAAGTGATCTGAAGTCTATTGCACCACTAAGGAAAAGATAAGATAGTATTTTTGCGTTATATCTTTTACTTTTTGTAAAAAATAACGCCGATACCCGGCTAAAGGGTATCGGCGTAAAACTGCCACTAAGGCTAAGGGGGTTGGGGTTGGGTATGCGTTGTTCGCCGGATTTTTCCGGTCGATTATTTTGTTTTTTGGGTCTTCGGCAGTGGGGACTGCATTCTTGTTGGTATCAGTGGGTGTAGCAGGGTTGGCCCATGGCCTGTTCGACAGAGCTGGAGCACGCGATGATTTCCACTGCGTTGCCGCCGAATTCCTTCAGCAGGTTGAGGAGGCGTTTGCCGTAGGCGTCGATGTAGTAAACACCCGAGAGATCCACTTCAAAGTGCCGGTAGCGGCGGAGGGCTTCAATGACGCGATCTTCCATTTCCCGTTGGCATTCCTTAGTCATCTTCCCATCAAATATCAGCCTGCATCCGCGATCTCGACCTTCCAATCGTACTGTCATCTCTTGGTCTCCTAAGGTCAGTTATTTTTAAAATCCCTCGTCGCTGGCGAGGTTCCGAAATCCGAAGGCCGTATATTGCCGTCAGATGGTTTCAGTAGCGATGGGGTGTTAACCCCATTTTCCCCTTCGCCCCTGACTGCGCCTGGGTTTGGCGCCACCCGGGGCATACAATACGCGCCAAATGTGACTGCCAGATGTCATGGATAACTTCAAGCAGATTTCCGCCTTCGTCGCCGCTGCCACCCGGGGTAGCCTGTCGGCCGCCGCCCGGGCCGAGAATGTGACGCCGGCCATCATCGGCCGCCGACTGGACGGCCTCGAGACCCGGCTCGGGGTGCGGCTTCTGACCCGGACCACCCGCCGGCTGTCCCTCACCTTCGAAGGCCAGGCCTTCCTGGAGGACTGTCAGCGCATCCTCACCGACCTCGCCAACGCCGAGGCCAGCGTCTCCGCCGGCGGGGTGAAGGCCAGCGGCAACCTGCGCATCTCCGCCCCGGCGGGCTTCGGGCGGCGCCACGTGGCGCCCCTGGTGATGCGCTTCCTGGAGGAGAACCCGGAGGTCACGGCCAACCTGGACATGAGCGACCGCCTGGTGGATTTGGTGAACGAAGGCATCGACTGTGCCGTGCGCATCGGCGAGCTCACCGACTCAAGCTTGGTGAGCGTACGGCTCGGCGAGATGCGGCGGGTGGTGGTGGCGAGCCCGGCCTATCTGGTGGCCCACGGCACGCCGCGGGAGCCGGCGGAACTGGCCCGGCACAATTGCCTGGTACTGGGGCAGCAACGGGGCTGGGCCTTCCGCGACCCGGGGAACGGCAGCGTCGAGACCTGGAAGGTGGGCGGCCGCTTCGAGTGCAACGACGGCGCAGTGCTCCACGAGTGGGCGCTGGCCGGGCGGGGCCTGGCCTGGCGCTCCCTGTGGGAGGTCGGGCAGGATCTGACCGAGGGCCGGCTGGCTTCGGTGCTCGACGCCTGGCAGGCGCCGCCCATGGGCATCTACGCGGTGTTCCCCCAGCGCCGCCATATGCCGCTGCGGGTGCGCCTGTTCATTGATCTTCTCAAGGATACCTACAGTCAACCCGCCTATTGGGACAGAGAGTAGGAAAAGCCCTTCAACCCCAACCGAGGAGCACGGCATGTTTGATCTCTACATCGGCAACAAGAACTATTCGTCCTGGTCCCTGCGGCCCTGGCTCCTGATGAAGCACTTCGGCATCCCGTTCACCGAGCACATGGTCTCGGTGGCGGGGCGGGACTACAACCCGGACCTCAAGCCGATCGCCGGCAACGCCCGGGTGCCCAGCCTGCACGACGACGGCTTCCAGATCTGGGAGAGCATCGCCATCGCCGAATACCTGGCGGAGGGCCGGCCGGAGATGTGGCCGGCGGACGCCAAGGCGCGGGCCCGGGCCCGCAGCGTCTCGGCCGAGATGCACGCCGGCTTCGCCAAACTGCGCACGGCCATGCCCATGAACCTCAAGCTTAAAGTGAAGGGAAAGGCATCCCTGCCGGCCGAGGTCCAGCGCGACGTGGACCGCATCGCGGAAATCTGGGAGGAGGCCCGCAGCCGCTTCGCGAGCGGCCCGGAGCCCTACCTGTTCGGCGCCTTCACCATCGCCGACGCCATGTACGCGCCCATCGTCTGGCGCCTGCATATCTACAACGTGCCCCTGCCGAAGGTGGCCGCCGCCTACCGGGACACCATGCTGGCCCATCCGGCCATGATCGAGTGGCATGAGGCGGCGCTGCAGGAGACCGAGGCCCACGCCCATTACGACAACCTGGCGGCGGAGTACGGCGGACCGCGCTGAGGGGACGAAAAAAAGCCGCGCCTTTTGGGCGCGGCCTTGAGCCCATCCGGGAGGACGGGGCGAGGGATGTGGCTTAGTGGAACTGCTCTTCTTCGGTGGAGCCGGTGAGGGCCTTGACGGAAGAGGAGCCGCCCTGGATGACGGTGGTCACTTCGTCGAAGTAGCCAGCGCCCACTTCCTGCTGGTGGGACACGAAGGTGTAGCCCTGGTCGCGGGCGGCGAATTCCGGCTGCTGGACCATATCCACGTAGTGCTTCATGCCTTCACCCTGAGCGTAGGCGTTGGCGAACTTGAAGGTGTTGAACCAGTTGATGTGGATACCGGCCAGGGTGATGAACTGGTACTTGTAGCCGAGGGCGGACAGCTCTTCCTGGAAGGAAGCGATGGTCTTGTCGTCCAGGTTCTTCTTCCAGTTGAAGGACGGGGAGCAATTGTAGGACAGCAGCTTGCCCGGGCAGGCAGCCAGGACGGCCTGGGCGAACTCGCGGGCGAAGCCCAGGTCGGGGGTGCCGGTCTCGCACCACACCAGGTCGGCGTAGGGAGCGTAGGCGACGCCGCGGCTGATGGCCTGCTCGAGGCCGTTCTTGACCCGGTAGAAGCCTTCCTGGGTGCGCTCGCCGGTGCAGAACGGCTTGTCGTTGGCGTCGTGGTCGGAGGTCAGCAGGTTGGCGGCTTCAGCGTCGGTACGGGCCAGGATCAGGGTGGGCACGCCCATGACGTCGGAGGCGAAGCGGGCGGCGGTCAGCTTCTCGATGGCTTCCTGGGTCGGGACCAGGACCTTGCCGCCCATGTGGCCGCACTTCTTCACGGCAGCCAGCTGGTCTTCGAAGTGCACACCGGCGGCGCCGGCGGCGATCATGTTCTTCATCAGTTCGAAGGCGTTCAGGACGCCGCCGAAACCGGCTTCAGCGTCGGCCACGATCGGCAGGAAGTAGTCGATGAATTCCTTGTCGCCCGGGTTGATGCCGCGGGACCACTGGATCTCGTCGGCGCGCTTGAAGGTGTTGTTGATGCGGCGGACCATGGTCGGGACGGAGTCGTAGGCATACAGGGACTGGTCCGGGTACATGGTTTCGGAGGTGTTGCCGTCGGCGGCGACTTGCCAGCCGGACAGATAGACGGCTTCCAGGCCAGCCTTGGCCTGTTGCATGGCCTGGCCGGCGGTGATGGCGCCGAAGGCATTCACGTAGCCCTTCTTGGCACCGCCGTTGACCTTGGCCCAGAGCTTCTCGGCACCGCGCTTGGCGAGGGTGTATTCAATTTGCAGGGAACCGCGCAGGCGGACCACGTCAGCGGCGGAGTAACCGCGCTTGATGCCCTTCCAGCGGCTGTTTTCGGCCCAGTCTTTTTCCAGGGCTGCAATTTGCTGTTCGCGAGTGCTCATGTCTTTATCCTCTCAAGGTTCTTGGATGGAAGTTTCCCGACTTCGCCTTCCACGGGCCCGGTGGAAGCGTCGATGGGAACAGTATAGGTTTTTTCCTAGGCAGCATCAATAGTCTTATATAAGACATAAGACAACTTTTTTCAGCCGAAAAAACAAGTGCTTATGGCCGGTGTTTTGCATGGTGAAACGGGGGGGTCATCCCGTGAAATGCCCGTGGCACCTGGGATGGCCGATTTTTTGACCGGCGGCAAGAACAGAGATTGACGGGCGGCCACGGTTGGCGTTGAATCGGGCCACTATTACTAAATTACTAATAAGAGACGACGAGAGAGATGGATACACTACGCACGCTTTACGACTGGTCGGAACGAACCTTCTGGAATTCCCTGACCAAGAAGCTCATGAGCTTCCTCCTGCTCTTCCTTGTGGATCTCGGCTATCTGGGCGTCTACTTCCATTCCAAGCAGGAGGTGCTGGAGCAGATGCGCAGCGGGGGCGTCAAGGCCGAGCTGGTCCAGCGTATCGACGGACTTCTGGACCAGGGGCTGACCCTGATGATCGTCCTCACCGTCGCGGCGCTGTGCTGGAACGTGCTGCAGATTCTCTACCTCCGTTATCTCATCGTGCGGCCGGTGAGGGCCATCACCAACATCTTCGACGAGATCGGACGGGGGGAGGGCGACTTCTCCCGAAACCTGCCGACCATCACCCATGACGAGCTACGGCAGCTGGCGGACAGCTACAACCGCTTCGCCGACAAGATGCGCCAGATCATCAACGAGGTGCGCAAGATGAGCGTCAATATCGCCCGGGAGGCGGTGATTGTGAAAAGGCACGTCAGCGACACCTCCGTCCAGGCTGCCCGCCAGGGCAAGATCACCGAGGAAGTGTTCTCGGCCAGCAACGACGCCATCCACGCCATCCATGAGGTATCCGCTTCCACCGAGGTGATTTCCGAATCCACCGAGAACAACCTTGGCCATGCCCGGGAGTCCATGGCCGAGATGCTGGACATCGTCAGCAAGGTGCAGCTGGTAAGCGACAAGCTCAACAGCTTCAACGCCACCGTCGATCACCTGGCAGAGCGCTCGGACAGCATCCGCCAGATCGCCGGCCTCATCCGGGACATCGCCGACCAGACCAACCTGCTGGCCCTCAACGCCGCCATCGAAGCGGCCCGGGCCGGGGAAGCCGGCCGCGGCTTCGCGGTAGTGGCCGACGAGGTGAGAAAGCTGGCGGAACGGGTGAATGTGGCCACCGCCGACATCAACAGCAATATCGGCGGCATGATCGACCTGGTCCGGGAAACCCAGTCCGAGAACGAGATGATCAATGCCGACATCCGCCAGACCCGGGCGGTGGTGGAACGCTCATCGGCCCAGTTCCGGCAGATGGTCAACGATTTCGAGCGCACCGGTGGACAGCTGAACCAGATCGCCGCGGCCATGGAGGAGCTGACCGCCACCAATGGCCAAGTCCATGACAATGTGTCCCAGATCCACCAGTTGTCTTCCGACGTGTCCAAGAAAATGGCCGAGTCGGAGCAGTCGACCCTTACTCTGGCCGAGGCCACGGAGAGCGTGCAGGAGCTGGTTTCCCGGTTCAAGATCGGCCGCGGCACCTTCGATCACAACGTGGACGGAGTGCGGGCCTTCCGGGATGCCATCCAGGCGGCCCTGGAGGGGATGAAGCAGCGCAGCATCAACGTCTTCGACCGCAACTACCAGCCCATCCCCAATACCAATCCGCAGAAATACTCGGTGAGCTACGGGGACGTCTACGTCAGGGAATGCCAGAAGCAGCTGGACGACGCCCTGGCCGGCATCGCCGGCGGCGTCTATGCCGTGGCCGTGGACATCAACGGCTACCTGACTGCCCACAACAGCAAGTATTCCAAGCCCCTGACCGGCGATTACCAGAAGGACCTGGCGGGCAACCGGACCAACCGCAAGTTCGAGGCGCCCACCGAACTGCGGGCGGCCAAGAATACCCAGCCCATGCTCCTCCAGACCTATATCCGCGATACCGGCGAGCTGCTGTGCGACATCGCCATGCCGATCATGGTCGGCGGCCAGCACTGGGGCAATGTCCGGGTCGGCTGCGACAGCAAGGTGTTGCTCGACATCTGACCGGATCGCGGCGGCACCCCGGGGGTGCCGCCGAACGGGTTACAGCAGGGGCTGGCTGGAGACGAGGACACCGTCCTCGTCGGCGTAGAGGTATTCACCCGGGTTGAAGGTGACGCCGCCGAAGGTGACGGTGATGTCCCTGTCGCCGACCCCCTTCTTGATGCTCTTCTGGGGATGGGTGTTGAGGGCCCGAACCCCGATGTCGAGCTGGTTGATGTCGCCGGAATCGCGGATGCAGCCATAGACCACGATCCCTTCCCAGCCGTTCTTCTGGGCCAGGATGGCGAGCTGATCGCCCACCAGGGCGCAGCGCAGGGAGCCGCCGCCGTCTACTACCAGCACCTTGCCCTGGCCGGCCTGGCCGAGGACCTCACGCACCAGGGAATTGTCCTCGAACAGCTTGAGGGTGACGATTTGCCCGGAGAAGGTCCCGCGGCCACCATAGCGCTGGAACATGGGGGCGACGACGCGCAGGCTGCGGCCCAGTTCGGCCTCATGCTGGTCGCACAAATCGGGGGTCTTGAAGGTCATTGGTTTTATCTCCCTGGTGTAGCAATAAAAAAGCCATGCCGGCGGGGCATGGCTTGTGGGTTGAGCGGCCAGATCAGACCACTGCTTCGGGCTCCTCGGCGAAGATGAGCTTCACCTTGCCTTCCTTGTCCAGATCGACGGTTACGTGCCCGCCGTTGGACAGCCGGCCGAACAGCAGTTCGTCGGCCAGGGCGGAGCGGATGGTGTCCTGGATCAGCCGGGACATGGGGCGCGCTCCCATGAGGGGATCGAAGCCCTTCTCGGCCAGCATCTCCTTGAGCGCCGACGTGAAGTGGGCCTCTACCTTTTTCTCGTGGAGTTGCTCCTCGAGCTGCATCAGGAACTTGTCCACCACCCGCAGGATGACTTCGTGGTCCAGCGGGGCGAAGGAAATGGTCGCATCCAGGCGGTTGCGGAATTCCGGGGTGAACAGGCGCTTGATCTCCACCATCTCGTCGCCGGTTTCCTTGGTCGTCGTGAAACCGATGCTGGTCTTCTGCAGGTCGGCGGCGCCGGCGTTGGTGGTCATGATGATCGCCACATTACGGAAGTCCGCCTTGCGGCCGTTGTTGTCGGTCAGGGTGCCGTGGTCCATGACCTGCAGCAGGATGTTGAAAATGTCCGGATGGGCCTTTTCGATCTCATCCAGCAGCAGGACGCAGTAGGGCTTCTTGGTGATGGCCTCGGTCAGCAGGCCGCCCTGGTCGAAGCCGACGTACCCCGGAGGTGCGCCGATGAGCCGGGATACCGCGTGGCGTTCCATGTATTCGCTCATGTCGAAGCGGATGAGCTCGACCCCAAGGCAGTAGGCGAGCTGCTTGGCAACCTCCGTCTTGCCGACCCCGGTGGGACCGCTGAACAGGAAGGAGCCGATGGGCTTGCCCGGATTGCCGAGGCCGGAACGGGCCATCTTGATGGCCTTGGCCAGGGCCTCGATGGCTTTGTCCTGGCCGAACACCACGGCCTTGAGGTCGCGGTCCAGGTTCTTGAGGGCGCCCCGGTCGTCCACCGTGATGTGCTGGGACGGGATGCGGGCGATCTTGGCGACGATCTCCTCGATGTCCTGCTTGCCGATGACCTTCTTCTGCTTCGACTTCGGCAGGATGCGCTGGGCGGCGCCGGCCTCGTCGATGACGTCGATGGCCTTGTCCGGCAGATGACGGTCGGTGATGTAGCGGGCCGACAGCTCGACGGCGGAGGACAGGGCGTTGGCCGAATACTTGATGCCGTGGTGGGCCTCGAAGCGAGCCTTGAGGCCCTTGAGGATCTCGACCGTCTCGGCCACCGACGGCTCATTGACGTCGATCTTCTGGAAGCGGCGGGACAGCGCGCTGTCTTTTTCGAAAATGCCGCGGAATTCCGTGTAGGTCGTGGCGCCGATGCAGCGCAGCTGACCGGACGACAGGGCAGGCTTCAGGAGGTTGGAGGCATCCAGGGTGCCGCCGGAAGCGGCGCCGGCACCGATCAGGGTATGAATTTCGTCGATGAACAGGATGGCATTGGGGTTATCCTGCAAGGCCTTGAGGACGCCCTTCAGGCGTTGTTCGAAATCGCCCCGGTATTTTGTCCCGGCCAGCAGGGCACCCATGTCGAGGGCGTAGACGTTGGCCTTGCCCAGGATTTCCGGCACATCGCTTTCCACCACCCGGCGGGCCAGCCCTTCGGCGATGGCCGTCTTGCCCACGCCGG
>DATFAA010000126.1:0-2719 GCA_035255045.1 Rhodocyclaceae bacterium
GACCGCTGCCTCCAACGCCCGCTTCAACACCGCCGCCGCGGTGCAGGCCGTTGTCGTAGCCGCCGTCGTAGTAGGCGTAGTAACGCACGCGCCGTCGCGGGTCGGATAAGTAGCAGCAGACAGACTTCCTCAACCCCCGCCGGCGCAACCGGCGGGGGTTTTGTTTTTGGAGCCTCCCCGGCCATCCGGCAAGCAAGGAGATTCCAATGACCGAAACCCTTACTGGTGCGCAGATTGTGGTGCGACTGCTGGAGCGGCAGGGCATTCGCACCGTGGCCGGCATCCCCGGCGGCGCCATTCTGCCCATCTACGATGCCCTCGCCGGCTCCTCCCAAATCCGCCACGTCCTCGCCCGCCACGAGCAGGGCGCCGGCTTCATGGCCCAGGGCATGGCCCGGGTGAGCGGCCAGCCGGCCGTCTGCCTCGCCTCCTCCGGTCCCGGCGCCACCAACCTGCTGACCGCCCTGGCCGACGCCAAGCTCGATTCCATCCCCCTCGTGGCCATCACGGGCCAGGTGCCCCGGGCGATGATCGGCACCGACGCCTTCCAGGAAGTGGACACCTACGGCCTGTCGGTGCCCGTCACCAAGCACAATTTCCTTGTCTCCTGCGCCGAGGAGCTGCTGGAAGTAATTCCCCGGGCCTTCGAGATCGCCGCCTCCGGCCGGCCGGGGCCAGTGCTGGTGGATATTCCCAAGGACGTCCAGAACCAGGCCATCGACATCGCCGACTGGCCGGCCTCCGGCGCGCCTCTGCCGGCGCCAGCGGTGGAAGCCGATTTGCTGGCGGAAGCGGCAGCCATGATCAACGCCGCGGCCCGCCCCATCCTCTACCTGGGCGGCGGGGTGATCCATTCCGGCGCCGCCGGGGTGGCGCTGCAGCTCGCCGAGAAGGCCTCCCTGCCGACGGTCATGACCCTCATGGGCCTGGGCGCCCTGCCGGTGGACCATCCCCTGTCCCTGGGCATGCTCGGCATGCACGCCGCCCGCTACACCAACCTGGCCCTGGACGAATGCGATCTCCTGATCGCCGTCGGCGCCCGCTTCGACGACCGGGCCACCGGCAAGGTGGCCCAGTTCTGCCCCCAGGCCAAGATCATCCACATCGACATCGACCCGGCCGAACTGGGCAAGATCAAGACCGCCCAGGTGGGCATCACCGGCGACGTGCAGAAGGTCATTACCGCCCTGCTGCCGGCGGTGCAGCCGGCCGACCGCCGGCACTGGCTGAAGCGCGTCGACGCCCTGAAGGCCCAGTTCCCCCTGCAGCTGGCGGACATCGAGGACCCCTTGAGCCATTTCGGCCTCATCCGCTGCATCGCCGCCTGCCTGGACGACCAGGCCATCATCGCCACCGACGTCGGCCAGCACCAGATGTGGGTGGCCCAGGCCTATCCCCTGCGCCGGCCGCGCCAGTGGCTCACCTCCGGCGGCCTGGGGACCATGGGCTTCGGCCTGCCGGCCGCCATCGGCGCCGCCCTGGCCGAACCGGAGCGGACCGTGGTCTGCTTCACCGGCGACGGCTCCATCCTCATGAACATCCAGGAGCTGGTGACCGCTGCCGAGGAAGGGTGCAACGTCAAGATTGTGCTCATGGACAACGCCTCCCTGGGGCTGGTGCACCAGCAGCAGACCCTTTTCTATGGCGAGCGCATCTACGCCTCCCGCTTCCATGCCACCCCGGACTTCACCAGGCTCGCCCAAGCCTGCGGGCTCAAGGCCGTGGACCTTGACCACCACGCCAATCCCTGTGCCGCCCTGCTGGAAGCCATCAATGCCCCGGGCCCCTGGCTCATCCACGCCAGCATCGACGCCAACCAGATGGTCTTCCCCATGGTCCCGCCCGGGGCCGCCAACCGTGAAATGATCGGGAACTGACGCCATGAACGCCACCAACCGCAACGAGATCCTGGCGCTGCGCCGCGCCGTGCTGGAAATCGACGTCAATAACCACCCGGGAGTCATGTCCCACGTGGTGGGCCTCTTCTCCCGGCGGGCCTTCAATGTCGAGGGCATCCTCTGCATGCCGGTGGGGGACGGCCGGCGCAGCCGCATCTGGCTGCTGGTGAACGAGGATCAGCGCTTGTCCCAGATGGTCCGGCAGCTGGAGAAGCTGGAGGACGTCCAGGCGGTGCGCCGCCACGGCGCCGACCACGCCGTATTCGAACGCCTGGAGGGCTTCTTCCAGGCCTGAGGCCTATTCCCCGACCACATCCGCCCCGGCCGGCGGCGTGAACTTGAACAGGGTCGCCGGCAGGGCCGGGTTGCGCTCGATGCGGGAGAAGCGCACCTGGGTGGTCTGGCCGAAGTTGTCGAGGAGCTCCATGGCCTTCAGCTCGTTGCCGGCGAAGCCCAGGCGCACTTTCTCGAAGCCGCTGTCGGAGGATTTGGGCAGGGCTTCGACCCAGTTCAGGCCCTCCACCTCGCCGCCCTCCTTGAGGGCGAAGTTCTTCTCCAGGTCGGTGCTGCCCGAGAGCAGCGCCGCCGGCGTGCTGCCGATGGCCTGGCCCATCTTGCGCACCGTCACCTGCTTCAGCTCCGGGTCGTAGATCCAGAACTTGTCCCCGTCCCCCACCATGAGCTGGGGATAGGGTTTCTGGATTTCCCAGCGCAGCTTGCCGGGCCGGGAAATGGCCAGGGTGCCCGAGGACTGCTGGGGCTTGCGGCCGGCCTTGCCGACCACCGTCTGGGAAAAGTCGGCCCGCAGGGTGCGGGTGCTG